>JASGCM010000003.1:95620-180323 GCA_030054175.1 Alphaproteobacteria bacterium
TGAACGCGGTGGTGAACGCGGTGGTGAACGCGGTGGTGAACGCGGTGGTGAACGCGGTGGTGAACGCAGTGGTGAACGCAGTGGTGAACGCAGTGGTGAACGCAGTGGTGAACGCAGTGATCGGCCACAACGCAGCACCGAAGCGCGCAACGATCGTCAAGGCGAGCGCAGTAACGAAGCCCGTACCGAACGTGGACAACGACCCGAGCGTGGGGACCGAAGCCCACGCCCGGCGCGCGACGCGCAAGGCGAACGCCGCAATACCGAGAACACGTCGACCTTACAGGGCGAAGTCGCTTTGGCTGACACCGTCAGCCAAGACAACACCCAGACGGGCGAAGGGCGCCGCGAGCGCAGTGAAGGTCGGCGCGAACGTGGAGAAGGGCGCCGCGAGCGCAGTCCACGTCCGGAGCGTCAAAACCGCGACGCCTTGCCTCCAGAGGCAAGCGCAGTAACCCAAGTTGACACCGTCAACGAATCTGCCCCGATCATGGCAGAAGGTGGCGATGCGCAGGCCGATGGCGGCGAACGCCGCGAGCGCCGTTCCCGTGACCGCCGAGGAGACCGTCCGGGCCGTGACTCCTCGCAGGAGAGCATGGATTTTGGTGCTGCGACTGAAGCTCCGGCATCAATACCGATGAGTCTTGAAGCGCCGGTCAGCGCATCCAGTTCTGCCCCGGCCGGGCGGCAACCCATGCCCAAGGTGCAGTCCTATGAGTTGCCAGTGAGCGCTTTGCAGGCCGTGGCCGTTTCAGCCCAACTCGAGTGGGTGCAGTCTGATGCTGCCCGCGTCGCCGAAGTTCGTGCGGCCATTGCCGCCGAACCCAAGCCCATCCATGTGCCTCGGGAACGCCCCCCGCTGGTGGTTTTGGACGAAGGCCCATTGATTTTGGTGGAGACCCGCAAAGACCTCAGCCAACTCAAAATGCCCTTCGAGGCCTGAATTGTAGAAATTAGGGGGCAGAAATTGGGGTCTGACCCCAATTTCTGCCCCCTATTTCTACAATTGATTCAGAGGACTTTTTTGATGTCGGCCAGGAATGAGCCGACGAGGGCGCCTTCTTGTCCGGCCGGTGCGGCTTCCAGGATCTGAATGATGCGGCTGCCGATGACGACGGCGTCGGCGACGCGGCCCACGGCTTGGGCGGTGGTGGCGTCACGAATGCCAAAGCCTACCCCCACCGGGATTTTCACATGCTGGCGGATGCGCGGCAACATGGCCTCGACGGCGTCGGTATCCAAATGGCCGGCACCAGTCACCCCCTTGAGCGACACATAGTACACGTAGCCCGAAGCGAGTTTGGCCACTTGGGCGATGCGCTCGTCGGTGCTGGTGGGCGCCAACAAGAAGATCAAGTCCATCTCGTTGTCGCGCAGGGTCTGGGCGAACTCAGCGCACTCCTCGGGTGGGTAGTCCACAATCAGAACGCCATCGACGCCGGCTTGGGCCGCATCGCGTACAAATGCATGGTGGCCATGGCGCAAGTCATAGCATTCGACCGGGTTGGCGTAGCCCATCAAGACGACTGGGGTTTGGGCGTCTTTCTGTCTGAATTGTTGCACCATGGACAACACTTCGCTGGTGCCTATGCCGGAACGCAACGCGGCCTCACCGGCTTTTTGGATGACCGGGCCATCGGCCATGGGATCGCTGAACGGCACGCCCAACTCGATGATGTCGGCACCGGCGGCGACCATGGCATGCATCAAATCGGGCGTGACATCGCGGCGCGGGAAGCCGGCCATGATGTAAGGAATGAGGGCTTTGCGGCCTTGGGCCTGCAAACGTTTCAGGGTAGGTTCGATGCGGCTCATGGCTGGATATGGATGGGTTGTTCAATGCCGCCCTTGACCGATTGGCCACGGCAGCTGGGTCGGCAGTAAAAGTCGGCGTTACTGAGGTCCGCCACGGTACCGATGTCTTTGTCGCCCCGGCCAGACAGGTTGACCAAAACGGACTGATCGGGCTTCATGGTGGCGGCCAACTTCATGGCGTAAGACACGGCGTGGCTGGACTCGAGTGCAGGGATGATGCCCTCGGTTCGGCAAAGGTAGTGAAAGGCCTGCAGGGCCTCGGCGTCGGTGATGCCCACATACTCGGCACGACCGATGTCTTTCAGGTAAGCGTGCTCGGGGCCGACACCGGGATAATCCAAACCGGCGCTGACACTGTGGGTCTCGGTGATTTGGCCGTTGGCGTCTTGCAAAATGTACGTGCGATTACCATGCAAGACGCCGGGCGCACCACGCTGCAACGAAGCAGAGTGTTTGCCGCTGTCGAGTCCTTCCCCAGCCGCTTCGACGCCGATCAGACGGGTGGCCGGGTAGCCGATGTATGGGTAAAAAATGCCCATGGCGTTGCTACCACCACCTACGCAAGCAATGACGGCGTGGGGCTGACGCCCGTGATTCATGCTGGGCATTTGCTGAATAGATTCTTCACCGATCACGCTTTGGAAGTCACGCACCATCATCGGATAAGGGTGTGGGCCGGCAACGGTGCCGATGATGTAGAAGGTGTTTTCGACGTTTGTGACCCAGTCGCGCAGGGCTTCATTGAGCGCGTCTTTGAGGGTGCGGCTGCCGCTGTCGACGGGGACCACGGTGGCGCCCAACAACTTCATGCGATACACATTGGGGCTTTGGCGCTTGACGTCTTCGCTGCCCATGTACACCACGCATTCAAGTCCATAACGGGCACAAATGGTGGCGGTGGCTACGCCGTGCTGACCAGCGCCGGTCTCAGCGATGACGCGCGGCTTGCCCATGCGTCGAGCCAACATGGCCTGACCGATGGTGTTGTTGATTTTGTGGGCACCGGTGTGGTTAAGGTCTTCGCGCTTGAGGAAGATTTGCGCGCCGCCGACCTCGCGGCTCATGCGGGCTGCATGGTAAATCGGCGAAGGGCGACCGACAAAATGAGCCAATTCGGATTTGAATTCACGCACGAACTCGGGGTCAGTGCGGTATTTTTCGTAGGCGGTGCTGAGCTCTTGAATGGCATGGGTCAGGGTCTCGCTGACGAAAGAGCCGCCATACGGGCCAAAGTGGCCTTGTGCATCGGGTTGCTGGTAAGTGGTCATGCCGGTCGCTTTTCTAAGTAGCCCGTCCCTCTGGGACAGGCAGGGGTTTGGAGGGATCAGGCCTGACGAACGGCCTGAATGAACGCTTGCATTTTGAGAGGATCTTTGACGCCCTTGGTGGTTTCGACGCCAGAGCTGACGTCAACCGAAAGCGATTTGCCCCGCCCGCGCAAGGCGTGCAGGCCATCGCCCACGTTTGCAGGTGTGAGTCCACCAGATAAAACGAGGTGAGAGTTGACGCTTTGAGGCAGCTGTGACCACTGGAAGGCATGTCCGCTTCCGCCATAACCAGGCACCAAGGTGTCCAGCAAGAGGGCATCGGCATGTGAATAATCTTGGGCGTATTTTACGAGGTCAAAAGAAGTCACGTCGCCCTGAGGGATGCGGGCAGCGCGAATGAAGCGCCGGCCCAGGCGGCGGGCGGTTTGCAGACAAAAGTCGGGGGTCTCTTCGCCATGGAACTGCAACCAAGCCCCTGGCACCTGCTCGGCGGCTCGAGCGACTTCGTCAGATGTCGCGTTGACGAACAGCAACACGGGAGCGACGAAGGCCGGCAAGCGACGCGCCAGGTCAGCCGCGCGCTCGGCGCTGACGGCACGCGGGCTGGCCGGGTACAGCACGAAACCCAGGGCTTGAACCCCGAGTTCGACGGCGGCGTCGACGTCGGTTTCTCGGGTCAAACCGCAGATTTTGATGGGAATGAATGGGGATCTCATGGCAGTGCATCATACCCAGGGACATGGCTGGGCAAACCCCACTCGGGGCCATAGACAGGCCCCATGAAATACAGGCCATCGGGTGAGAAGGTCGGCGCAGCAGCGTCTCGATCGCGAGCCGCCAAAACCTGGCCTATCCACTCGGGCGCTTGCAGGCCCTGCCCGACCAGAACCAGGCAGCCCATGATGTTACGGATCATGTGGTGCAAAAAAGCGTTGCACTCGAAGTCAAAACGCCAATAGGCCCCCCGGCGCGAGATGTCGATGCGGCTCAAGTTCTTGACAGGCGACAAGGCCTGACAGGCCGAGGCACGAAACGATGTGAAATCGTGCTCCCCCACCAATTGAGCTGCGCCGGCGCGCATGGCTTGCATGTCGAGCGGGCGAAACACCCAACCCACCCGATGCGCTTCAAAGCTGGGGCGCACAGCGGATTCAAGCAGCACATAGGCGTAGCGTCGGGCAATGGCGCTGGCGCGCGCATGAAAGGTATCAGGCACACCACGGGCCCACTGAATGGCGATGTCTCGCGGCAAAAAACTGTTGGGGCCACGCACCCAAGCGAATTCGTCGCGATGCAATTCAGTGTCAAAGTGCACCACCTGCATCAACCCATGCACGCCCGCGTCTGTGCGACCGGCACACAACGTCGACACTGGTTGGGCGGCGAAGGCCGACAGCGCCGCCTCAAGGTGGTCTTGAATGGTGCACCCGTCCGGCTGGCTTTGCCAACCGTTGTACCCTGCTCCCTGATAGCTGACGCCCAATGCGATGCGCATATCGCTCAGGCTCGCTCATCCAGCCACATGTGAGCGCACTGTGACCACTCAGGGGGTGCCTGTTCTTGCAACTCGCGCGCCAGCACGCGGGCAGTTTCGGTCATGCCACGCTGCCACAGCGCCTGAATCAGTTCCCAACGCACTTCATTGGCATCGGCAGGCAAATCGGTCTGGTCGGTCAGTTCCAAGGACAACCCCGCCATCGGGTTGCCGGGCGTGAAGGCCGAAGCCGTTGGCACAGCCGTCGATGCGCGCACCACCGGCGTGGGGGCTCGATGTACGCTCTCGGGTAAAGGCGGCAGGCTGTCTGGGCCAGGTAGGTTCAGATCGAAATCGACCTTCAGTGCGGGGGACACTTTGTTTTGCGTGTCGGCCACCATGGGGCGGCGCAAGGCCCGCCAAGAGATACCGGCGGCCAACAACAAGACCAATGCCAAAGCAGCCCAAGGGGTATTGGGATGTTTGGCCCAAGCATCTATCAGCCCGGATGGCGCGGAAGGCGCGGGCAGAGGCAAAGGACTGGCCAAACCCGGCGAATCGCCGGGCGGTCCCGATTGCATCACCCGGTTGAGTTCCTGGATGTTGCGATTGAGCTCTGCGGCACGCTGGGCCGTTTGCTGGGCCTCGCGTTGGGCGGCGATCTGGTCGCCTGGACCGGTCTCGGGTGCGGACAAAGTGAGTCGATCACCTGGAGCCTGGACTTTATCGCGCTGGGGCAGTTGCACCTTGCCAGACGCCACCTGCTGCGAAGGGTCGGTGCCGGGCGCCGACTGCGCGGCCAGCTCGGAGCGGTACTGCGCGTACTCTTCCATTTGCTGGGCCATGGCTTCGCGAGCCTCATCGGGGCTGACGGCTTTGATCTGCTCGGCATCGGGCAGTTTCAGAGTCGCACCCGCACGAAGGCGGTTTATGTTGCCACCGAGAAACGCATCAGGGTTGGCTTGCTGCAAAGCCAGCAGGGCCTGGGACAAGCTGGCACCGGCATCCAGGTGCGACAGGGCCAAGGCCCCGGCGGTATCGCCCGACTGCACCCCGATGCTGCCGGGCACGCTGACATGCGATTGGACGCTCGACGCGGCCCCGGGGTCGAGCAAAAGCCCGATTTCTCGGAGCAAACGACCACGCGGCCACTGAAGTTCAATCAGCAGATCGATGAAGCCACCCCCTGTCGATGACTCAATGCGAAGCGTTGGGCCAGACTCGAGGCGAACGATGCTGAGCTGGAAATCTTTCGGATCTGGTGCCTGCATTTGGGCCAAGGCCCAAGCTGAGGCAGGAGCCAGACGGGCTTTAACATCGTCGAGTCGAACCACTTTGAGGCCGCGCAATGGCAACTCGGCCACCCAAGCCCCCGAGGTGCCCAGCACCAAACTGGGCTCACCCAAGGTTAAAGGCCAAGCGGCGGGCGAGGCCAGCAGCGCGCCAACAAAGGCCGTGACGGCAATGGCGCCGCGTGTGCAGAAAAAGATGGGCATGATGCCATTTTAGGTCGGGCACCTTCAGAGGTGCCCAGACCCCTTAGAGCAGGATGCGCAACATGCGACGCAGCGGTTCGGCCGCGCCCCACAACAACTGGTCGCCGACGGTAAAAGCGCCAAGATAATCGTCACCCATGGCCAACTTGTGCAGGCGGCCCACGGGCACAGTCAAGGTGCCGGTGACTGCGGCCGGGGTGAGCTCTCGCTCGGAAATTTCGCGCTGATTGGGGACTACTTTGACCCAATCGTTGGCCTGGGCCAGGATGTCATGCACCTCGTCGAGCGGCACGTTTTTCTTGAGCTTGACAGTCAGGCCCTGAGAGTGACAGCGCATGGCGCCGATGCGCACACACAGGCCATCGATGGGCACTGAGCCGGCGCTGCGGAAAGGCGGGTTGCCTAAAATCTTGTTGCATTCGGCACCGCCTTTCCATTCTTCTTTGCTTTGACCGTGCTCAACCGGCACGTCGATCCAGGGAATCAGGCTGCCGGCCAAGGCAGTGTTGCGAAAATTGCGAGTCGGGAAATCGGCGGCACGCATGGTGGCAGATACTTTGCGGTCGATGTCCAGGATGGCGCTGGCCGGGTCAGCCAACTCGGTCTTGACAGCGTCGTGCAAAGCGCCCATTTGCTGCAGCAGCTCGCGCATGTTTTGCGCCCCGGCACCGGAAGCGGCTTGGTAAGTCATGGCACTGACCCACTCAACGAGCTTGTGCTGGAACAGTCCGCCCATGGCCATGAGCATCAGGCTGACGGTGCAGTTGCCACCAATCCAGTTGCGCCCTCCGTTGACCAGGGCCTGGTCGATGACGGCACGGTTGACGGGGTCCAGGATGATGACCGCGTCATCGGCCATGCGCAGAGCCGAAGCGGCATCGATCCAATGGCCTTTCCAGCCAGCGGCGCGCAACTGGGGGTAGACCTCTTTGGTGTAGTCACCGCCTTGGCAGGTGATGATGATGTCGCAACGCGAGAGCGCTTGAATGTCGCTGGCGTTTTGCAGCCGAGTCTCGTTTTTGGCCTGGGCCGGGGCGGCACCTCCGGCATTGGATGTGGAGAAAAACAAGGGCTCAATCAGGTCGAAGTCCCCTTCTTGGACCATGCGATCCATCAGCACCGAGCCGACCATGCCGCGCCAGCCCACCAATCCAACCAACTTGCTCATTTGAACGCCCTTTCCGCGTGTGCATCGACCCACTGACTTTTGGGTTCCGGCTCGTCTGGCCGGTAGGGCGCACGACGAACCAGAGCCGTTCAGCCCTTGGTGGTCGTGGTTTTAATTGAGCGCAAACCGTCGCCGGCCACCCACAAAAGGGGCATGGCGGTCGTCAAGTGTGACTGGGGATTGCGCATGATAGACATTGTAACAAAGCGCATGGTCAATGGCCTTCAGGATTCTGACGACGGCGGTGCCATGCGCGGCAGCTGGGCATCGTGGGCCAGTTGCCAGAAACGCTGCAACACAACCTGATCGGCGGCGTGAAACACCCAGGTGCGGATGCCGCCTGAGCGCACGACCAAGCGGGGGGAGACCAACCAACTCAGGTAGGGAATGTAAATGAGCTTGACTTGGCTGATGCGGGCGATTTCAATTTCAGAGTGCGACCAACCCATCTGTCGGATGTGGGTGGCGTCGACCCGGGTGCAGCTCAGCCAGATGTGGCCCAGACCATAGAGCAGCCCCAAGGCCCCAAGACCCAATAAGGTCAAGGTGACCCGGTCGGGCTGGGTGTCAAAGCCTTGCCATGCGCTGTAGGCCTGAGTCGCCACCGCCAACAAGGCTCCCAAGGCCAGGAGGCGAGCAGGCCAACCAAAGGCTGGCCCTTCGACCACATCGTTCACGGCTTGGAGGGCGACGGCTCGGTTGGGCTCTTGAGCAAGTCGTTCAGGTTCTGGTTGGCCTCTGCCTCAGACTCGGCAGTGCTGGGTTCCTCATCGGGCAACTCGATGGTGACTTGATCCAAATCGACCTTGGGCGCCTTGTCAAGGAACATCATGACCGACTGCGGCACGAAGATCACGATCACGACCAGCACCAGTTGCAAAAATACCCAGGGAATGGAGCCCAGATAAATGTCACGCGACTCCACGCGGGTGGTGATGGCCCCCGTCTTGAACAGGCTGTCCGCAATGCCGCGCAAGTAAAAAAGCGCAAAGCCAAAGGGCGGGTGCATGAAGCTGGTTTGCATGTTCACGCACAGCAGGACACCAAACCACACCAGGTCGATGCCCATTTTGTCGGCCACCGGGCCCAAGAGGGGCAGGATGATGAAGGCGATCTCGAAGAAATCGAGGAAGAAGGCCAAGAAGAAGATGAAGACATTGACCACCAACAGAAAACCCACTTGGCCGCCGGGCAAGTCGCTGAGCATGTGCTCGATCCAACGGCCACCGTCCACGCCCTGGAAGACCAGCGAGAACACGCGCGAACCGATCAGGATGAAGACCACCATGGCGGTGATGCGCATGGTGCCGGCCATGGCCTCGCGCACCAAGGGCCAACTCAGGCGCTTGTGGATGGCGGCCAGTACAAAGGCGCCGAAGGCTCCCATGGCACCGGCTTCGGTGGGGGTGGCAATGGCGGTGTCGATGCCAGGCAAGCCGCCCATGCTGCCCAGTACGGCAAAAATGAGCACAGCCGACGGGATGATGCCACGCAGGCACTTGCCCCACAGCGCCCAGCCTTGCAGAGTACGCGCCTCGGGGGGCACGCCGGGCAAGGCATTGGGACGCAAACGGGTCAGCAAGAAGGTGTAGAGCGCAAACAGGATGATCTGCAGAATCGAGGGGCCCCAGGCGCCCTTGTACATGTCACCCACCGATTGCCCCAATTGGTCGGCCATGACCACCAACACCAGCGAGGGCGGGACCAACTGGGTGATGGTGCCTGAAGCGGCCAACACGCCGGTGGCGTAGCGCATGTCGTAGCCATAGCGAATCATGACGGGCAAGGAGATCATGGCCATGGCGATCACCTGTCCGGCCACGGTGCCAGTGATGGCGCCCAAGATGAAGCCCACGATGATGACCGAGTAACCCAAGCCGCCGCGCACGGGGCCAAACAACTGCCCCATGGAGTCGAGCATGTCTTCGGCCAAGCCACACTTCTCGAGCATGCTGCCCATCAGGGTGAAGAAGGGAATGGCCAGCAACAATTCGTTGGACAGGATGCCAAAGATATTCAAGGGCAAGTTGTTCAGGAAGTTGACGGGAAACCAGCCCATCTCGATGGCATAAAAGCCGCAATACAGGCCCAAGGCCCCCAGTGAAAAAGCCACCGGAAAACCTATGAGCATCACGATGATCAGCCCCAGAAACATCAGAGGCGCAAATTGTTCCATGGTCATTGCAGAGGTCTTTCGTATACCAGATTCATCTCATAGTGGCCCTGCAACCAGGCGATGCGTTTGATGACTTCAAAACAGCCTTGGATGAACACCAAAGCAAAACCCAGGGGCAACATCAGCATGGCGGGCCAGCGGATCAGGCCGCCGGCGTTGCTGGACATTTCTTGGGTTTGCCACATCTGTATGAACAAAGGCAAAGACAAATAGAACATGAGCCCCATCACGGGCAACAAAAAAACAACCATGCCAAACAAGTCGACATAGACCTTGCTGCGGGCCGAGAGCTTGCCGTAAATGATGTCAACGCGCACATGCTCATTGACCCGCAGCACCCAAGCGGCGCCCAGCATGACGCAGACCGCGAACAAATACCATTGGATTTCAAGCCAGGCGTTGGACGAGTTGCTGAATCCGAAGCGGACGAAAGCATTGGCGCAACTGATGAAACAGGAGGCGAGCACGGCCCAAGCCGCAACCTCTCCAAAGCGTTTGCTCATGCCATCGAACCATTCGGCGCATGTGATGAGGAATTTCATGGTCGTGATGGTGATGTGAAAGTGAAAGGGTCTTCCACGAGACAATTCTGGATTGTCGCATGCAAAACACACGCCAATAAAAAAGCCCGGCCTGGGCCGGGCTTTGCACCTGAGTAGGGCAAGCATGCCCCACCCGGGGGCATGTGCACCGATCAGAGCTTGGCCGCTTGCATGAAGTTGTCGAAACGGGCTTCGGTGACGCGGAACCAAATGTTGGCCTCACGGCGCCAAGCAGCATAGTCACCGTAGATCTTCTTCCAGTTGGGGTTCTTGTTGGAGAGGTCGGCGTAGATTTCTTCAGAGGTCTTGAAGGCGGCGTCGATCATGTCCTTGGGCAAGGGGAACAACTGGGCACCGCCAGCCACCAACTGCTTGAGCGCGGTAGCGTTGCGGTAGTCGTATTTGGCCTGAATGTCGATGTGAGTGTAGGCTGAAGCGGCATCGATGATGGCCTTGTGTTCGGCCGAGAGGCTGTCCCAAACCTTGGCGTTGATGTACAGGTCGAGCTGGGGACCGCCCTCCCACCATGCCGGGTAAGCGTAGTGCTTGGCCACCTTGTAAAAGCCCAACTTGAAGTCGTCATAGGGTCCGATCCACTCGGCAGCGTCCACAGTGCCTTTTTCCAGCGCCTGATAGATTTCACCAGCGGGGATGTTTTGCGGCACACCACCAATGCGCTCGACGATGCGGCCGGCGAAGCCGCCGATGCGGAACTTGGTGCCCTTGAATTCGGCCAGCGACTTGAAGGGCTTGCGGAACCAGCCCCCCATCTGGGCACCGGTGTTGCCCATGGGGAAGTTGACGATGTTGTAGCCACGATAGAAATCGCGCATCAGCTTCATGCCGTTGCCCTCGAACATCCAAGCGTTCATTTGGCGGGCGTTCAGACCAAAGGGGATGGCACAGCTCAGCGCGAAAGTCTCGTCCTTGCCAAAGAAGTAGTACGAAGCCGTGTTGGCCATGTCGACCGCACCGTCTTTGACGGCGTCGAGCACGCCAAAGGCGGGCACGATTTCACCAGCAGGGTGGGTGCTGATCTCGATCTTGCCACCCGACATTTCCTTGACCTTGGCGGCGAACACATCGTTGCCACCGAACAAGGTATCGAGGGACTTGGGGAAGCTCGAGGCCAGGCGGAAACGCAAGACCGGTTGGGCTTGAACGACGGGTGCAACCCCGGCGGCCAAAACACCGGCGATACCAGCATGCTTAAGGGCGGAACGACGATCCATGTGATTAGACTCCGTGAGTGAAACAAAGGGTTCCGGGCGCACCAAAACGGTCACCTGCGAGACTGCATTGTAAAGAACTTGAATCGCCATGGTGCGTGGGGGTTTTCCCCTTGGGAACCACGCACCCTTCAGGGGCCAATTCAGGCACGCAAGGGAATGGTGTTGTCCTGTGGAAAGCGCCGGCGGATGGCCTGCTCGATGCCACCCGCGTCCAGCCCCAACTCGGCCAACAACTGAGCCGGATCGCCGTGCTCTGTGAGTTGGTCGCCGATGCCCAATTGCAAGACCGGTATGTTCAGGCCATGGGCGGCCAGGCACTCCAGGACCGCGCTGCCGGCACCGCCAGCAATCGCCCCTTCTTCAAGCGTCACCAAGCACTGGTGCTGGCGAGCCAATTGCAAGACCAACTCAACGTCGAGGGGCTTGACCCAGCGCATATTGGCCACCGTGGCGTCCAAGGCCTCGGCGGCCCCCAATGCCGGGTACAGCAGCGTACCGAAGGCGAGAATGGCCAGGCGTTGTCCTTGGCGGCGGATTTCGCCACGACCCAACGGCAGGGCCTGCAAGCCCGATTCCACTGGTCGCCCGACCCCGGCACCGCGTGGATATCGCACGGCCACCGCATGGTCTTGTTGGTAGGCGGTGGTGAGCAGTTTGCGGCATTCGTCTTCGTCGGCAGGGCAAGCCAAACTCACATGGGGCACGCAGCGCAAAAATGAAATGTCAAACACACCGGCGTGTGTAGCGCCGTCGGCACCCACGATGCCAGCACGATCCAAGGCCAACACCACAGGCAGTTTTTGCAAAGCGACGTCGTGAATCAGCTGGTCGTAGGCGCGCTGCAAGAATGTGGAGTAAATGGCCACCACCGGCTTGAGTCCTTCGCAGGCCAAGCCGGCGGCGAAGGTGACCGCATGCTGTTCGGCGATGCCGACATCATGGTAGCGGTCGGGAAAGCGGCGGTGGAACTCGACCATGCCCGAGCCCTCGCGCATGGCTGGCGTGATGCCCACCAAGCGCGGATCGGCCTCGGCCATGTCGCACAACCATTGACCAAACACCTGGGTGAAGGTGGTCTTGGGGGCAGTGGCGGCAGACTTCAGACCGACAGCCGGATCGAATTTGCCCGGCCCGTGATAGGCCACCGGGTCGGCCTCGGCAAAGTGATAGCCTTGGCCCTTTTTGGTCACGACATGCAGAAATTGAGGGCCGCGGAGGTGTTTCAGGTTTTCGAGCGTCGGGATCAGCGCGTCCAGATCGTGACCATCAATAGGCCCGACGTAGTTGAAGCCAAATTTCTCGAACAAAGTGACTGGCGTGATCAGGTGCTTGGCCTGCTCTTCAAAACGGCGCGCCAGATTCAATAAAGGTACAGGGGCCCCTTTGAGCACCTGCTTGCCCATCTCGCGGGCGGCGGCGTAGAACCGTCCGCTCATGAGTTGCGCCAGGTAGCGGTTGAGCGCGCCCACCGGCGGGCTGATCGACATGTCGTTGTCGTTGAGCACCACCAAGAGATTGCAATCGGCCACGCCAGCGTTGTTGAGCGCTTCAAAGGCCATGCCGGCCGTCATGGCCCCATCGCCGATGATGGCCACGGCGTGCCTTTGCTCGCCTTTTTGACGCGCGGCCAGAGCCATTCCCAAGGCAGCCGAAATGCTGGTGGAAGAGTGTGCCGTGCCAAAGACATCGTATTCGCTCTCGGAGCGGCGCGGGAAGCCCGAAAGGCCATGGCGTTGGCGCAGAGTGGCCATCTGCTCGCGCCGTCCGGTCAGGATTTTGTGCGGGTAAGTCTGGTGCCCCACGTCCCACACCAACCGGTCGTGCGGCGTGTTGAACACATAATGGAGGGCCACGGTGAGTTCGACCGTGCCCAAATTGGAGCTGAGATGCCCGCCGGTCTTGGACACGCTGTCCAAAAGGTAGGCGCGCAGTTCATCGGCCATAGGGCGCAATTGCTCGCGCGGCAAACGGCGCAAGTCGGCAGGGCTTTGGATTTGGGATAGCAGACTCATGGCAATAAAAATTCAGTGGTTGCGCCCGACCACCTGCATGGCCAGATCGGCCAGCCAATCGGTAGAACGCAGTCCGCTGCGGCCCAGGACTTGAAGGGCTTGTTGCAGCAATTCATCGGCGTAGCGGCGCGAGCGCTCCAAGCCCATGATGGAGACATAGGTGGGTTTGTCATTGGCGGCATCTTTGCCAGCGGTTTTGCCCAGGGTGGTCGAGTCGGCAGTGACATCCAAAATGTCATCAATCACCTGAAAAGCAACGCCCAAGGCCCGACCGTATTCAATCAGACAGCCAGTCGCGACGGACGACTCAGATCCGCATGCGGCCCCCAGTTCGATGCTGGCCTGAAGCAAGGCCCCTGTTTTCATGCGATGCATCTGACGCAGGCTGGCATCGTCCAAGTCCTGACCGACACTGGCCAAGTCGATGGCCTGCCCGCCAGCCATGCCGGCATGGCCAGCAGCACGAGCCAAAATGGCACACAAACGGCCTTGCAGGCCATCAGGAATGGCGCTAGGACACGGGGTGAGTACCTCGAAAGCCAAAGCTTGCAAGGCATCGCCGGCCAGCAGTGCCTGAGCTTGTCCAAATTGCACGTGGACGGTGGGTTTGCCCCGACGCAAGACATCGTTGTCCATACAAGGCATGTCATCGTGCACCAAGGAATAGGCATGAATCAGCTCGATGGCGCAAGCCGCACGCAGGGCCGCCTCATCAAGCGTGGCTTCGGGGCGAGCGTCGGCCACGGCGCGGCGCGCCGCCAGCACCAACATGGGACGCAGGCGCTTGCCGCCTTCGAGCACCGCATAGCGCATCGACTGACCCAGACCCGCTGGCGCATCGGCAGGCACCCATCGCTCTAACGCATCCTCAACGCAGCGCCATTGCTCAGACATCCAACTCGGATTGATTTCCAAAGTATTCAATTTCCCTCCAGCCAGGGCTTCATGACGCCTTCGTCCAGCACTTGGATCTGTTGCTCGATGGCTTGGAGCTTGCTGCGACAAAACTCCAGCAATTGGGCCGAGCGCTGGTACGCCTGCAACAAGTCATCCAGCGGTAAATCGCCGCCTTCCATGCGGCCCACCCATTGTTCGAGTTCGGCCACGGCCGCCTCATAAGTGGCGGGCAGTTCGGTTTCCGGCTTGGTTTTGGGGGCCATGGTGATCTGGGACAAGGTTTTTACGGGATTATCCCGCATCCCGCCCCCTGCGCGAATGGATCGGGTACAATCGACTTCCATTCAACGGCACCTTGGCGCCGTTTTTTCTTGTGCAACCTCCCTGTGGGGAGAATTTAGGTCAGCTGATCATGTCTGATTTAAGTCTTCAACTGCAGCAGGCTCAAAGTCAACTTCCTGTTTCTGCTTACTTCGACGAAGCGCTGTATGGGCGCGAGATGGAGGTCCTGTTCCAACAGGGGCCCCGCTACGTGGGGCACCGCCTGAGTGTGCCCGAGCGTGGAGACTTCTATGCCTTGCCGCAGGAAAATCAGGGCCGGGCATTGGTGCACACGCCCCAAGGCATCGAGCTGATTTCGAACGTCTGCCGACACCGCCAGGCTGTGATGCTCAAAGGTCGTGGCAATTTGGCCTCGGATCGCGCAGCAGCAGGTGGCAACATCGTTTGCCCCCTGCACCGCTGGACTTATGCCCCCGGCGGTCAATTGCTGGGCGCGCCCCATTTTCAAAATGACCCTTGCCTGAACCTCAACAATTACAAGTTGCGTGAATGGAATGGCTTGTTGTTTGAAAACAACGGCCGAGACATCAACGCCGACTTGGCTGGCATGGGACCGCAACATGACTTGAATTTCGAGGGTTATGCCCTGGATCGGGTCGAGTTGCACGAGTGCAACTACAACTGGAAGACCTTCATCGAGGTCTACCTGGAAGACTACCATGTGGGCCCCTTCCATCCCGGCTTGGGCCACTTTGTGACTTGCGAGGATCTGCGTTGGGAACTCAAGCCAGAGTACTCGGTGCAGACTGTAGGTATTTCGAACCACCTCAAGCAATCCGGCAGCCCGGTGTATCGGCGTTGGCAAGAAGTGTTGATGAATTACCGCGAGGGTCGCGTGCCCGAGCGTGGCGCGATTTGGCTGACCTACTACCCGCACATCATGGTCGAGTGGTACCCGCATGTGTTGGCGGTCTCGACCCTGCACCCGATGGGACCGCGCAAGACCTTGAACAAGGTGGAGTTCTATTACCCCGAGGAAATCGTCGCCTTCGAGCGAGAGTTCGTCGAGACCCAGCAAGCGGCGTACATGGAAACCTGCATCGAAGACGACGAAATCGCCGAGCGCATGGACGAGGGCCGTTGGGCCCTGCTCCAGCGAGGTGACCATGAAATGGGCCCGTACCAAAGCCCCATGGAAGATGGTATGCAGCACTTCCACGAGTGGTACAGAAAGCGACTTGCACCTTGAACTCCCCTCTGATTTCTGTTGCGGCCCTGCGACAGCGATTGGCGCAAGGTGAGGTCGTGCGCATTTTTGATTGCACCGGTGACCTGATGAAGCCGGAAAACGGCCCTGTGCAATACCGCGAACAACACATCGCAGGCGCCCGATACGCCGACTTGAATCTTTATTTGAGCGCTCACGGCGACCAGCCCAAGGTCAATGGAGGGCGTCACCCCGTGCCCACCCGGGAAGATTTCGCCCGCTGGTTGGGCTCGGAAGGTGTGGGGTCCCAAACACCAGTGGTCGTGTATGACCGCAATGGTGTGAATTACTGTGGCCGACTGTGGTGGATGCTGCGCTGGTGCGGCCATGGCCCGGTTTGGGTGCTCGATGGAGGCTTGCAGGCCTGGGTGGCCGCAAATGGCGAAGTGGCATCGGGTGATGAGGCTGTTCCAGCGGCCACCGAGTACGTGCTGGGGAAACCCCTGGTTCGTCTGGTCCACACGACCGAAGTGGCGGAGCAATTGGGGCGCCCCGGCCAAACCCTGATCGATGCCCGCGCCGTTGCGCGCTTCAAAGGCGAGGTCGAGCCGCTGGACCCCATCGCGGGGCACATCCCAGGGGCATTGAATCGTCCTTTTGCCCTGAATATCGGCTCAGATGGCTTGTTCAAGCCCACCGATGTACTGCGGCAAGAGTTCGATCAATTGCTGGCTGGACGCGACCCCGCAGGTGTGGTGCACCACTGCGGCAGCGGTGTGAGCGCGGTCCCGAATTTGCTGGCCATGGAAATTGCCGGCCTGGGCACGGGCGGCTTGTACGCAGGCAGCTGGAGCGAGTGGAGCAACACCCCCGGACTGCCCTGCGCCCAGGGCTGAGGTCGCTCAACGAGCCTCGAAGAACCAGCGCTTGATGAGTTGTCGCTCGGCCTCGGTGATGCCGGTGGCGTTGTTCATGGGCATCTGACGAGTCACCACCACCTGCTGGTAAATCTGTTGGGCGTTTTGCATCACCAGCTCAGCGCTGTCGAGCCGAATGTTTTTCAGCTGCAACTGAGCGCCATGGCAAGTCAGACAGCGTTGTTCCAGCACGGATTGCACTTCGGACAAGGTAGGCAAGGCCGCCGGTGCGGCACCTGCCACAGGCGCGGGAGCCGGGGCCGGACGCATCAGGAACATGACCCCCAGAATCACCGCCACGCCAGCCACGGCATAGGGCACGGGGTTGCGAGCGCGACCCAGGTGGTAGGCACGTCGCTGGACGAAGAACTGCCGAATCAATGCACCGGCAATCATCATTGTAAAAAGAATCAGCCAGTGCTGGGGATGGGTGTACAAAAAGCTGTAATGGTTGCTGAGCATGGCGAACAACACCGGCAGCGTGAAATAGGTGTTGTGCACGCTGCGTTGCTTGCCTCGCTTGCCGTGAATGGCCAAAGCGCTGGCGTCGTAAGGCTGGCCGTTGGTCATGGCCGCAACCACTTTGCGCTGCCCAGGGATGATCCAGAAGAACACGTTGGCGCTCATGGCCGTGGCGATCATGGCGCCCACCAACAAAAATGCAGCACGCCCGGCGAACAACTGACAGGCCAGCCAACAGGCAAAGCCGATCACGACCAGCATGATCGCGCCCACCTTGGCTTCGCAGTTCTCCTGGAGGCCAAAAATGCGGCACACCGCGTCGTACAACAGCCAAAACACCACCAAAAACGCCAAGGCGGCGGCGATGGCAGCAGCAGGCGACCAATCGAAAAGGCTCTTGTCGATCAGAAAGATGCCGTCATTGAAGAGGTACAAGACCGTAAAGAGGGCAAAACCACTGAGCCAGGTGGTGTAAGCCTCCCAATAGAACCAATGCAGCTTCGAATGGATTTTCTTCGGTGCCACCATGTACTTTTGCGGGTTGTAGAACCCGCCACTGTGCACCGCCCACATGGCCCCATCGACGCCCTTTTCCAGCAGGTCAGGCGACTGCGGCTTCAAGAGGCTGTTGTCGAGGAATACAAAGTAAAACGATGAACCAATCCAAGCGATGGCGGTGATGACATGTAACCACCTCAACAACAAATTGGCCCAATCCAGCAAATAGGCGTCCATCTTCAATTCCCTGCTATTCGTGTTGCCCAAATGGGCTGTGTCGAGGGCTACTCACCACTGCGGGCGCTGTGAGTGCTGAGGATCGCGAACATGGGCCATTTGCCCTGCTCCGCTACGATGAATGCTGTAAGTGTATACATTTTTTGAGTTAACGCACCTGGGTTTGTGCTGATCCACCCTCCAGCTTGCCCCTGGAGAACGAAAATTAAGGCATGAAAACGGGTTTTTTGGCTACAATATTCGAGTCTCCATTTTGGATACATTTTCTGGCCCCCAACGGCTCCCACCCGCGCTGCATGCGCATTGGCCTTGGGGTTTAGTCACTTTGTCCGCGACCGCAGGTCGCAACCCACTCCGGTACAGACCATGATGTCCAGCAATGGGGCTGGCGTCCTCCCTGCACCGGTCAAGGAAAACCATGTCTGAATCTTTTGCCGCCCTGTTTGAAGAATCCCTCAAGCGCTCTGAAATGCGCACCGGCGAGGTGATCACCGCTGAAGTCGTGCGTGTTGAGCACAACCACGTGGTGGTCAATGCCGGCCTGAAGTCTGAGGCCTATGTGCCCATTGAGGAGTTCAAAAACGACCAGGGCGAAGTCGAGGTGCAGGCCGGCGACTTCGTCTCGGTGGCCATCAGCAGCGTCGAGAACGGTTACGGCGACACCATCCTGAGTCGCGATACCGCCAAGCGTCTGGCCTCTTGGCTTTCGCTGGAAAAAGCCCTCGAATCGGGTGAATTTGTCACCGGCACCACCAGCGGCAAAGTCAAAGGTGGTTTGACTGTGTTGGTCAATGGCATCCGCGCCTTCCTGCCCGGTTCACTGATTGACACCCGCCCCATCAAGGACTTGTCTCCTTACGAGAACAAGACCATGGAGTTCAAAGTCATCAAGCTCGACCGCAAGCGCAACAACGTGGTGCTCAGCCGCCGCGCCGTCGTGGAGGCCTCGATGGGCGAAGAGCGCGCCAAGCTGATGGAAACCCTGAAAGAAGGCGCCGTGGTCACCGGCGTGGTCAAGAACATCACCGAATACGGTGCCTTTGTTGACCTGGGCGGCATCGATGGTTTGCTGCACATCACCGACATGGCATGGCGTCGCGTGCGTCACCCCAGCGAAGTGGTGACGGCGGGTCAGGAAATCACCGCCAAGATCCTCAAGTTCGACACCGAGAAAAACCGCGTGTCCCTGGGCCTCAAACAGATGGGCGATGACCCCTGGATGGGCGTGGCACGTCGCTACCCCCAAGGCACTCGCATGTTCGGCAAGATCACCAACATTGCCGACTATGGCGCGTTCGTGGAACTCGAGCCCGGCATCGAAGGCTTGGTGCACGTCTCCGAAATGGACTGGACCAACAAAAATGTGGCCCCCAATAAGATCGTGTCGTTGGGTGACGAGGTCGAAGTCATGGTGCTCGAGATCGACGAAGACAAGCGCCGCATCTCCTTGGGCATGAAGCAGTGCCGCGCCAACCCCTGGCAAGAGTTCGCTCAAAACACCAAGCGTGGTGACCGCGTCAAGGGCCCGATCAAGTCGATCACCGACTTTGGCGTGTTCGTGGGTCTGGCTGCCGGCATTGACGGCCTGGTGCACCTGTCCGACTTGTCTTGGAACGAGCCCGGCGAAGCCGCCGTGCGCAACTACAAGAAAGGTCAGGAAGTCGAAGCCATCGTTTTGGCCGTGGATGTCGAGCGCGAGCGCATCTCTTTGGGCATCAAACAGTTGGACGCCGATCCCTTCACGACCTTTGTCTCGATCAACGACAAAGGCGCCGTGGTGACCGGCAAGGTCAAGACGGTGGACGCCAAGGGTGCCGAGATCGATCTGGGCGAAGACATTGTGGCTTACCTGCGCGCCTCTGAAATCTCAGCCGATCGCGTCGATGACGCCCGCAATGTGCTGAAAGAAGGCGACGAAGTCACCGCTGTCGTCACCAACGTCGATCGCAAGACCCGCAACATTCAGTTGTCGATTCGCGCCAAAGACGCCGCCGATCAGCAAGAAGCCATGGCCAGCCTGAGCCAGCAGTCTTCGCGTGAGAACGCCGGCACCACCAGCCTGGGTGCCTTGTTGCGCGCCAAGCTCGACAACAACTCATGACGCGCTCGGACCTGGTCGAAGAACTGGCCGCCCGTTTCGGCCAGTTGACGCACCGGGATGCGGAGTTCGCTGTCAAGACCCTGCTCGACGCCATGAGCGAGGCCTTGGTGCGCGGACACCGCATTGAGTTGCGCGGCTTTGGCACTTTTTCGGTCAATCGACGCCCCCCGCGCATGGGTCGCAACCCACGCTCCGGCGAGAGCGTAGCCATCCCTGAAAAGCGGGTGCCGCATTTCAAACCGGGCAAAGCCCTGCGCGAAGCGGTCGACCGCCCCGAGTGAAGACGCCAACGGCGGCCCGCAGGCCGCCGTTCCCGCCCTACAATGGCGGCATGAAGCGACTCATCGGTCTGCTGCAAACTTTGCTCAAAGCAGCCATTTTCTTTACCTTGTTCGCCTTCGCCCTGAACAATCAGGACGATGTGACGGTGCGTTTTTTCTTTGGCACCGAGTGGCACTCTCCTTTGGTGCTGGTGGTGTTGGCGGCTTTTGCCCTGGGCTTGACTTTGGGTGTGCTCTCGATGGTGCCTCGTTGGTGGCGCGAGCGTCGTGCAGCGCAAAAAGCCCAAAGCGTCCCCGCCCCAATCCACCCCTCCTCACCTCATCCGCCTGAGCATGGAACTTGATTTGTCCTGGGCCCTGATCGGCCTGCCGCTGGCTTTCGGATTGGGGTGGCTGGCCTCCAGGCTCGACCTGCGGCAACTGCGGATTGAAAACCGCACCCAGCCCAAGGCTTACTTCAAGGGCCTGAACCACTTGCTCAATGAGCAACAAGATCAGGCCATCGATGCGTTCATTGAGGCGGTGCAACAAGACCCCGACACCTCTGAGTTGCACTTCGCCCTGGGCAATCTGTTTCGCCGTCGCGGCGAATTCGAACGTGCGATCCGCGTGCACGAACACCTGTTGGCCAGGGCTGACCTGAGCCCCACCGACCGACAGCGGGCCCGACACGCATTGGCGCTCGACTTCCTGAAAGCCGGGCTGTTGGACCGCGCGGAAGACAACCTGCGTCAATTGCAAGGCACCCCTTTGCAAACCCAAGCCTGGCTGGCGCTGCTCATTATCCACGAGCGCTCGCGAGATTGGGCGGCCGCCTTTGATGTAGCGCGACAACTGAGCGCCAGCGGCGAAGCCCAATTCCAGACGCGACAAGCACACTACCTGTGCGAGCAGGCTGCGGCTCTGCCTCCAGAATCCGCCGAGCAGCGCATCGCCCTGCTCAAAGAGGCCAGCACCGTCGCCCCGCAATCGGTGCGCCCCCGCCTGGCCTTGGCCGAAGAGTACGAAACCTTGGGCCGCCCCGCCGATGCCTTGACGCAACGGCTGACATTGTCGCGTGAAATGCCCAGATACCTGCCCTTGCTGGCCGCCGGTTTGGTGCGTTTGGGCATGACACAAGGCCGCTTGGATGAGGTGCTTGAGTTGCTGCAGTCGCATGCCCAAGACGCCCCATCGCTCGATGTGATGGAGGCGCTGGCGACCCTGGATCAAGCTCAGGGGCATGCCGATGTGCAAAGCCGCTACGCCGATCACTTGACCAAAGAGCCCTCGCTGGTGGCGGCACGGGCTTGGTTGGCCCATGAACCACTGCAACACGAATCGCAGCGTGCGGCGCTGGAGCGGGCGCTCGAGCGTGCCGCCCTGCCATTGCGACGTTACCGTTGCGCCGCCTGTGGCTTCGAAGCGCAGCGCCATTTTTGGCAATGCCCGGGCTGCCAAGCCTGGGACAGCTACCCGCCCCGACGCGCGGAGGAACTATGAGTCTGCCTGACCAGGAACGTCTGCGCCTCACCTGCGTGCTGGTGGTGGGCGACGTCATGCTCGATCGATATTGGCATGGAGTGGTCGACCGCATCAGTCCCGAGGCCCCCGTGCCCGTGGTGCATGTGCAGCGCGAAGAAGACCGTTTGGGCGGTTGCGGCAATGTGGCCCACAACGTGGTCAGTCTTGGCGCTCAGGCCAGTTTGCTGAGCGTGGTGGGCACCGATGCCACCGGGGATCGGCTGCATGATTTGTTGTCGCACAGCGGCATCCGGGCCGAATTGGGACGGGATCCGCAACTGTCGACCACGATGAAGTTGCGCATCATTGGTCGCCAGCAACAACTGCTGCGTGCCGATTTCGAGAATCAACCCAACCATGAGGTGCTGGCGTCTCTGACCCATCGGTACGGTCAGTTGCTGAGCAACCACCACTCGGTGTTGTTCTCTGATTACGGCAAAGGGGGCTTGACCCATGTGGCCGAGATGATCGGCCAAGCGCGCGAGTTGGGTTTGCCCGTTTTGATCGACCCCAAAGGGAGCGATTACTCTCGCTATGTGGGTGCCGCCGTCATTACACCCAATCGGGCTGAATTGCGTGAAGTGGTGGGTGCCTGGCGCTCGGAATCACACCTGGAACAACTGGCCCAAAGCCTGCGCAGAGAGTTGGGTCTGGCAGGCCTCCTGGTCACGCGCAGCGAAGAAGGCATGACTTTGTTTGACGATGCAGGATCGATGCATATGGGTGCGCAAGCCCGCGAGGTCTTTGATGTCACAGGTGCAGGCGATACGGTCATTGCCACTTTGGCCACCTTGCTGGGTAGCGGCCTGACCTTGCGCGACGCACTGCCCTGGGCGAACAAAGCCGGCGGCATCGTGGTGGGCAAGTTTGGTACCGCCAGCGTCACTTGGGCCGAATTGTCGGCCTGAACCATGATCGACAGGAGAAACACATGAGCATCGTGGTCACCGGCGCAGCCGGCTTCATCGGCAGCAACATCATCCGCGGATTGAACTCGCGTGGCATCACCGACATCATCGCAGTCGACGACCTGAGCGACGGTGACAAGTTTCGCAACCTGGTCGACTTGCAGATCGCCGATTACATCGATCACCCCGAGTTTTACATCCGCTTCGCGGACGGCGATTACGGTGCGATCGATTGCGTGTTCCACGAAGGCGCATGCAGCGACACCATGGAAACCGATGGCCGCTACATGATAGCCAACAACTTCGAGGTCTCCAAAGCACTCTTTCTGGCGTGCCAGGGTCAAGGTGCTCGATTGCTCTACGCCTCGTCGGCGGCGACTTATGGGGGCTCTGAAACCTTCATTGAGCGCCCTGAATTCGAGTGCCCGCTGAATGTCTATGGCTACTCGAAATTGCTGTTCGACCAGTGGGTGCGGCGCCAAATCGGCATGGGTTTTGACCAAACCCGCACGCAAGTGGCGGGCTTTCGTTACTTCAATGTGTACGGACTGCATGAGCAGCACAAGGGCCGCATGGCCAGCGTGGCCTTTCATCAGCATCAACAGTTCTTGAACGAGGGCCGGGTCAAGCTGTTTGGAGAGTACGGCGGTTACGCCGCCGGAGAGCAAAAGCGCGACTTTGTTTTCGTCGACGATGTGGTGGCGGTGAACCTGTGGTTCTTTGACCATCCTCAAGCCTGTGGCTTGTTCAATTTGGGCTCGGGTCGGGCCCAACCGTTCAACGACGTCGCGCTGGCGATGGTCAACAGCCACCGTGCCGCACTGGGCGAAGCCGCACTGGGCTTGGCGCAGGCGGTGCAAGACGGGCTGATCGAGTACATTGGCTTCCCCGACGCGCTGCGCGGCCATTACCAATGTTTCACCCAGGCCGACTTGGGCGCCTTGCGTGCGGCGGGTTGCGATCACGCCTTCGCCGATGTGGCCACTGGCGTGAGGCGCTACATTCAGGGCTTGTCGGCCAAAGCGTAACCCCCACCCCCCGGGGTGTGGATCTCGAACACATCGCCCGGCTCGACTTCGACCTGCCCGATGTGGGCCAAGGTTTCTACCGCGCCGTCGCGTCGCACCACCCGATTGATGCCGGTGGCGCCGTCGGCGCCGCCCTCCAAACCAAATGCGGGATGCTGGCGTCCATTGGACAAAATGCCCGCAGTCATGGCCTCCAGGAATTGCACGCGACGCACGCCGCCATCGCCGCCACGCCAACGCCCCTGGCCGCCAGAGCTCTGGCGGATGCGGTAACTGAGCAGTCGGACGGGGAAGCGGAACTCGAACACCTCGGGGTCAGTCAGCCGGGAATTGGTCATGTGGGCCTGAACCACCGAGGTGCCGTTGAAGCCGCCACACAAGCGACCCTCAGCATCGAACATTGGCCCGGCGCCGGTGCCCCCCGAAACGGTTTCGTAATACTGCACCCGCTGGTTGCCAAAAGTAAAGTTATTCATGGTCGGTTGGCTGCCGGCCATGACTTGTAGCGCACCATACAGGGCGTTGGTGATACAACTGGATGTTTCCACATTGCCGGCCACGACCGAAGCCGGCGGCAGTGGGTTGAGCATGCAGCCACTGGGGATGATGACCTCAATGGGTTTGAGGCAACCCGCGTTGAGCGGGATGTCGTCTTCAACCAAGGTGCGGAACACGTACAACACGGCCGCCATGCAGACCGCACGCGGGGCATTGAAATTGTTGTCTTGCTGGGCTGAAGTGCCGGTGAAGTCAACCCGTGCAGCGCGACGAGCGGCGTCGATGGTGACAGATACCCGGATCACCGCACCATTGTCCAGCGGAAAATCAAAGCGCCGGGTCTGCGCATCTCCAAAGCGAACCGCCAAGCGCGAGATCGCCCTGCGCACCGACTCTTCGGCGTTGTCTTGTACATGGCCCATGTACGCTCGAACCACACCCAGGCCGAATTGTTCGACCATGCGACGCAACTCTTGTACGCCTTTTTCGTTGGCGGCGATTTGCGCACGCAGATCGGCCATGTTTTGCGCAGGATTGCGGCTGGGATAGGCTCCACTGCCCAATAGCGCCAGCATCTCGGCTTCGCGCAGTCGGCCGGCGTCGACCAGCTTGAAGTTTTGAATCTGCACGCCCTCTTCATCGATGGTGCGTGAGAAGGGAGGCATAGAGCCCGGTGAGATGCCACCGATGTCAGCATGATGTCCGCGCGAGCCGACATAGAACACGGGCTCGGCATGGTCGTCCAAGAACACCGGCGTGATGACGGTCACATCGGGCAAATGGGTGCCGCCGTGGTAGGGGTCGTTGAGCACATACACGTCACCTGGTTTCATCTGCCCGGCGTTCTCGCGGATGACGGTCTGGATGCTTTCGCCCATCGAGCCCAAATGCACCGGCATGTGCGGCGCATTGGCGATCAGATGACCGGATTGATCAAATATGGCGCAAGAGAAATCGAGTCGTTCTTTGATGTTGACCGAGTAGGCCGTGTTTTGCAATTGCAAGCCCATTTGCTCAGCGATGTTCATGAACAGGTTGTTGAACACTTCGAGCAAGATGGGATCGACTCGGGTGCCCGCAGCAAAGGTTTGGCGGCGGACCTGGACCCGGCAGAGCACCAAATGATCCAGGGACGTCAGGCGCGCTTGCCAACCGGGTTCGATGACGGTGGTGGCATTGCGCTCGGCGATGATGGCCGGGCCATCGACCAGGTCGCCTGCACGCATGTCCTCGCGCACGACCAATGCAGCATCGCACCACTGCCCCTCGGTGTAGACGCGCACGGTGTCGCGGCGCGGCACCTCTCGTGGCGGGTTCAGCGGCAAGCTGGATTCATGGGCGATGTCACCGGCGATAATGGCTTCGACGGACACGGCTTCCACGATCAGGGGTTTGCCCTCCATCAAAAAGGCGAAACGCTGGCGGTATGCCTGCTCAAAACCGGCCTGGACTTCGGCCAAACTGCCATGCGAAACCACCAGGGCCAAATCGGTGCCCTCGAAACGCACATGCATGCGACAACGCAATTGAATCTGCCCTTGAGCCAGCGGTGAGCGTGCCAACTCATCGCGGGCCTGTGTAGCCATCTCTTCCAAGGCTTGCTCCCATTGGGTCTGGTGCGCCGATACCAATCGCACTTCAATGGCGCGCTCTTTGATCAGGCTTTGATCGGCCAAGCCCATGCCGTAGGCCGAGAGCACACCCGCCAGAGGGTGTACCAAGACCTGTTGCATGCCCAAGGCATCGGCCACCAGACACGCGTGCTGTCCCCCGGCTCCCCCAAAGCATTGCAAGGTGTAACGGGTGACGTCATAGCCACGGGCGACCGAGATTTTTTTGATGGCGTTGGCCATTTGCTGCACCGCAATCCGAACGAAACCCTCGGCCAGCGACTCGGGCGTGAGCTCGGCGCCCTGGTCAGGCGCTGCACGGCGAATTTCGCTGACCATGCGCTCAAAGGCCTGACGCACCACTTGGGCATCCAGCGGCTGGTTGGCTTGTGGCCCGAAGACAGCTGGAAAATGCGCCGGCTGAATTTTGCCCAGCAAAACGTTGGCATCGGTCACGGCCAAGGGGCCGCCACGGCGGTAGCTGGCAGGCCCAGGGTTGGCCCCGGCGCTTTGGGGCCCGACGCGCAAACGGGCACCGTCGAATTGCAAAATCGATCCGCCACCGGCAGCGACGGTGTGGATGCTCATCATGGGCGCACGCATGCGCACGCCCGCGACTTGGGTTTCGAACTCGCGCTCGAATTCACCCGCATAGTGGCTGACATCGGTGGAAGTGCCACCCATGTCAAAGCCGATCACCCGCGCCGGGCCCTGCAACACTTCGCCGTGGGCAAAAGCCATCTCGGCGGTGCGGGCCATGCCGACGATACCGCCAGCCGGGCCCGAGAGGATGGCGTCCTTACCCTGAAAAGCATGGGCATCGGTCAGGCCACCCGAGGACTGCATGAAAAACAAAGGCACGCCCGGCATTTCGGCGGCGACTTGCTCGACGTAGCGGCGCAATATGGGCGAGAGGTAAGCGTCGACCACGGTGGTGTCACCCCGGCTGACCCACTTCATCAACGGGCTGACCTGGTGCGAAACGCTGACCTGCGCAAAACCGAGTTCACGGGCCAAGACCGCGGCCCGGGCTTCGTGGGCGGTATAGCGGTAGCCATGAACAAAGGCAATCGCCACGCTCTTGAACCCTCGACCCAGGGCGGCTTGCAAGGCCTGCCGCAGATGTGCTTCGTCCAAGGCTTGAACCACCTCGCCTTGCGCACCCATGCGTTCGCGTGCCTCAATGACTTCGGCATACAGCAACTCGGGCAATACGATGTGACGATCAAACAGACGTGGTCGGTTTTGGTAGGCGATGCGCAGCCCGTCGTGAAAACCCTCGGTGGTGACCAATAGGGTAGGCTCACCCTTGCGTTCGAGCAAGGCATTGGTGGCCACGGTGGTGCCCATCTTGACGCAGGCCACCTGCTCTGGCGCAATGGGTTGACCGGGTGCCAGTCCCAGCAAATGGCGGATGCCCGCAACCGCGGCGTCGAGATATTGCTCAGGGTTTTCGCTCAGCAGTTTGTGGGTCACCAAGGACCCATCAGGTCGTTTGCCAACGACATCCGTGAAAGTGCCGCCGCGATCGATCCAGAACTGCCAGCGGGCTTGCCCTTGGGTGTCCATGACAGCCTCCTTCAAGCGATCACGGGCAGGGCCGTCACGGCGTACTCGTGCGACTGGGCCCAGGCATGCACCGGGTCTTTCAGCAGCAAACGGGTGCGCTCGGCCGGGCGGATGGCCACCCCCTGGGCGTTGGGGATGGCGGCGAAAGTGCCGCAGAACATGAAACAACCCTCGGCGGCCTGGCCAGAGGGCCAGAAACCGTCGCGCAAACTGAGCAAAGGCCGGATGGCGGCCAAGGTGCCCCGCTGGTAATCGATCCAACGGCCCTGCTCCCAAATTTGACTGCCCAACTCAATCTGGTCTTGATGTTCAAACACGTCGCGCCAACGCCAAGCGGTACGGGCCACGGGCTTGGCGCACATTTGTTTGGACACAGCCACCGAATAAGTCTCGACTTGGCGATCGGTGTGGTCAGAGCCCACCGACAACCACCATTCCCCGTGGGCAAAAAACAGCACGGGCTCGGCTTCGCCGGAAGTGTGCTCTCCCAACATCTCCAGATGCTCATCCTGGGTCAATGCCGCCGCGCTGGCGCGGTAGTACAAAGGCACGGTCGAGGGGCGCGGAACACCCAAAGCTTCGAGTTCGACGATGTGGTGCTCGATGGCATCGGCATTGCGGCCTGTCCAACCGGCAATGACCAATTGGGTGGGTCGGATGGCGAGGTGCTTCAATTGGGTCACACCTGATTCCAGACTGAGGGCAGAGAAATGCAATTCGTTCATGGTTGACTCACATCATGGTTTGGGGCAGCCAAAGTGCGATCTGGGGAAAAACCATCAGCAGCAGTATGGCCAACATATAAACCGTCAAAAAGGGCATAACACCCAAAAACACGTCGGTGATCGGACCGGCCTGTCTGCGCATGCCCTGCAAAACATACAGCACGGTGCCGTCAGGCGGGGAAATCATGGCAATTTCCACCAGCATGGTGATGATGACACCAAACCAAATCGGGTCGTAACCCAAGGCCTTGACCACCGGAAACAGCAAGGGGATGGTGGTGATGACCATCGACATCCCTTCCATGAAGGTGCCCAGGGCCAAGTAAAAGCCAATGATCACCAACATGATGGCCCAACCGGGGATGGGCAGGCCGGTGAGAAACTTGGCCAGCATCTGCGGAATGCCCAAGGAAGAGAGGATGAAGTTCAGGAAGTAGGCACCCAGGAGGATCAGCGCGATCATCGAGGTGGTGCGTGCCGTGGCGTGCATGGATTCAGACAACATGCGCCAGTTCAGTCGCCGGTCGACCAATGCCAGCACCAAGGCACCGGCCACCCCCAAAGCCGCTGATTCGGTGGGCGTGGCCCAGCCAGCATAGATGGTCCCCAACACCAAACCGATCAGTAACGTCATGGGCAGGAGGTCGGCCAAGCTGGCCCATTTCAGTGCCCAAGGCACGGACGCGACTCCGCCCGACAAACCCAGCCGATGGCTGTACCAAAAAATCACAGACAAAAAGAGCAACACCACCAAAATGCTGGGGCCTACCGCCGCCAGATACAAGGCGCCCACCGATGTCTCGGTGATCAATCCGTAAATGATGAAGGTGATGCCGGGCGGAATCAGATTCCCCAAGGCACCCCCGGCGGCCAAAGAGCCCAGGACCAGCTTGGGGGGGTAATGGGTTTTTTCGAAATAGGGCAAGGCCACCGAACCCATGGTCGCTGCGGTGGCCACGCTGGAGCCGGCAACGGCAGAGAACACCCCGCAAGACACGATGTTGGTGTGCAGCAAACCACCGGGCCAACGCCCCATCCAGATGTTCAGGGCGCGGTACAGGCGATCAGACAAGCCGGCGCGCAACATGATTTCACCCATCAACAAGAACAAGGGAACCGACACCAAGACGAAATTGGTGGAAGGCCCCCAGAGCATCTCGCCGATGAAATTCCAAAAAGGTCGATCGGACAGGCCAAACCCTGCCATCAAGGCCAAGATGGACAAGGCCGCGCCGACATAAATACCACCCGCAAAAAAAGCCACGAAGGCGCCCAGCACCAGGCCCAACGACCACCAAGGCACCGCCACGGCCACGGTGGAGCCGCCACCGAACAGGGCCGAAAGACCCACGATGACGCCCATGATCAATAGAAAAACGATGGCGATCATGGTTTGAGCGGCGCTTTCCCCAAGGCTTGCAAGGTCTCGTCAGCTTCATCGCGGTCATTGCGGGCAGTGAGTTCAGCGTCCATCCGAGCGGCCTGCCCGCTGAGCACCAAGGACACGCTGCGCGCCAAGACGGCCAAAACGGCCAGACCCAACAATATGAAACCCGCTGCCCACAGACCTTGTGGAATGACCAAAGGGGTACGCAGGGCCGACAAGTCTGTGGCGCCAAAGGCCAAAGAGTCGCGGGCCAGGGACACCGAGCCCCAAATGAAGAAGCCCACGGTAACGGCCAAGGCCAACAATGACACAAGATGCAGCAACGCACGCCATTTCAGCGGCATGCGTTGCAGCAGGACATCGATGCGCACATGACCCCGTTCGAACAAAGTGCCAGCCAACCCCCAGCTCATGCCGATGGCCAGCAAATAACCATTGAGTTCGATGGTGGACTCGGAAGAAAACCCGAGCAACCGGCGCGCGAAGATGTCAAAGCAAATCAGCACGGTCATGGCCAGGTAACACCAGCCCGCCATGCCCATCGCCCGACGCGACAGCCACTCGAGTATGCGCATCATGAATCGGCTCTCAGCGCAGTTTGATGCCACTGATCGGCTCGATCACCTCTTTGTACACCGTCGAGCAACGCTCGCCACAGCGCTTGATCCAACCCGGCAGCACGTCTTCAGCCAGTTCTTTTTGGAGGGTGGCGACCATATTGCCTTGAGGCTTGACTTCCACCATGGGACGCTTGACCAAGGTGTGCAGTTTGCAATCGGCGGCGCGGCCCACGTTACAAGCGATGCCGTCTTCGGTGGCATCCACACCCAGCTTCCACTGTGCTTCTTGCATGGCGGAGAAGGTCTTCTCGAACTGGGCTCGGATGGCCGGGTCGAGCTTGTTCCACCAAGCCAGGTTGACGAAGTAGCCCGAGGTGGACCAGGACAAAGACAGGGTGTAGAGGTGGGTGGCAACTTCAGGCCACTTCACGCCATTGCCGGAACCGGCACCCGTGATGCCGCAATCCACCGTACCGCGCTCCAGGGCCGTGTACACCTCACCGAAAGCCAGGGAAACGGGTTGACCACCCAAAGCCTTGACCAGATCAGCAGAAGAGGGACCGTTGGTGCGCACCTTCAAACCTTTGATGTCGGCCAAAGTGGCGATGGGCTTGCGGCAAAAAAGCATCTGGCCCGAGAAAGGATAGGTGGCGACCAACTTGATGCCCAACTTTTCCAACTCTCTGTTGGCCACAGGAACCATGGCGTCGGCGACACGGCGGGCCTGACGGATGTCGGTGTTCATGCCAGCCAAATCCACACCATCCAAAATGGGCACGTCGCCCGACACGGTCGTCAGAGGCCCGGCGGCGATGTCCACCTGTCCCGAACGCACCAGGCGCAGGACCTCGGGACCGCTGACATTTCGCTCGGGCCAAGAGGCCAGGGTCACTTCCACTCGCCCCCCTGTGGCGCTGGCCATGCCATCGCGCAACAGGGGTTGATCGACCTTGGTGTATTGGGGCAAATTGGGAGCCACTTGGGTGATGGCTTGGACTGAAATTTTCTGGGCCTGAACCGCAGAGGTGGCCAACAGGGCCAGCGCCCATCCCATGGCGTGCAAACGAGTCTTCATCTTCATTCTCCTGGGTGAAAAATCAAAGGCTGGCCAACGACACGTTGGTCAGATCGGTCACCAGCATGGCGCCTGGCGCGTGGGTGATGCAAAACGGCAGGCGGGCAGCCTGAACCACGGCCTGCGGCGTCACGCCGCACGCCCAAAAGACGGGCAACTCGTCGGGCAAGACCTCGACGGCGTCACCGTAATCGGGCGCGTCGAGTCTGGAAATGCCAATCTGACCCGGGTCACCCAAATGCACCGGAGCCCCGTGCACGCCGGGAAAACGCGAAGTGATTTGCACGGCACGTATGGCGTGGGCGGCTTTCATGGGGCGCATCGACACCACCATCGGACCATGGAAGGGGCCAGCCGCAACTGTGGAGAGATGGGTTTTGTACATGGCCACATTGCGACCTTGGGCCACGTGACGCAAAGGGACGCCGGCGTCCAGAAGCGCCTGCTCGAAGGAAAACGAACACCCGATCACGAAACTGACCAGATCGTCGCGCCAGACTGCCCTCACATCGACGGGTTCATTGACCAAGTCACCGTCGCGCCAGACGCGGTAGCGTGGCAGGTCGGTGCGGATGTCGATGTCTTGCCCCAAACCTGGAAAGGCGACCTCGCCCGGGGCCGACACGCCCAACAAGGGACATGGCTTGGGATTGCGCTGACAAAACAACAGGAAATCACCGGCGTATTGTGCCGGCAAGATCATCAGATTGCCTTGCACCAGATCAGGCGCCAGCCCCGAGGTGTGGCCCGATAGTTCGCCATTGCGGGCACGGGCGCGCAAGGCAAGACCGAGATTGTTTGCTTGAACCATGCACTAGTGTTGCCAAGCAATGGCCGCAGGTCAATTGAAAAATTTCTTTTGACGTCATCGATTTTTTTGATGCCCAACCGCCATCTGCGTGGCGACCTCCACCGCCTGGGCGATGATGTGGCGCATGGGGGAAGACTCGGGGTAAGGCCAATTGATCGCATACAGCGGCAAGGGGCTCAAGCGCAAATCGCTGGGCCAGATGGCGACTTCATGGCGCAAGGCCAATTGCTCGGCCGCAGCCCGTGGAAAGGTGGCGTAGCCAAAACCGCTCTCGACCATCTTGACCAAGGCCGAAATGGAAGAAATGGCGTGCACGCGCTTGTCGGTCAAACCCGCCAAGGCCAAGGCCTCGACCAAGGCCACATGGGGTTGCGAGCCACGCTGAAATGTCATCAGCCCCACGTTGGCAATGTCTTTCAGGGTCAATCGACGGCGTTTGACCTGTCGGGGACCGACCCAACACATGTCCATGGCTGGCAAGGCCATGCAATCGAGTCCTCCGCCCATGGGCGCAGCGGTGAACACCAGATCCAAGGCGCCGCGCCGCGCCTGCTCGTTGAGCACCGGGGTCATTTCAACGGTCAGGTCAAACTCGATGCTGGGGTGCAAGGCCTGCAGGCGCTCGACCAAGGGAATCAGCCAAGTGTGCAAGACCGTCTCGATCCCGCCGATGCGCACCAAGAGGGGCGCCTGCGCCGGATTCTCGAACTCTTGCTGCATGCGTTGTTCAAGCTCCAAAAACTGCTCGGCGAATTGCAAAAAACGCTCACCCGCATGGGTCAGGCGAAACCCCCGGTCGCGGCGATCAACCAATGCGGTGCCTAAGGCGTCCTCAAGGGCGGCGATCCGACTGGACACCGCCGATTGCGTCAGATGCAGTTTCTCGGCGGTGCGCGTCACGCTGTGCAAACGCGCCAGCCAGACAAAAGACTCAATGAAGCGCAAGTTCATACGGACATTATCCCCGTGCTGGGAAGGGAATGAGGCTCATTGCCTTGACCCCCCGCAAAGCTAAAATCCCCGACACGAGTGAAAAGATTATTCATGTGGTTGCGCCTGCCGTTTAAGCTGGAAGAGTTTTTGGGAGTGCTTTTTGCAGCGCTCGTTTATACGATCACCTATATTTTTTCATTCAACCTGAGTGAATCATTTGAGTTTTCGCACGCCACCTCCTGGGTATTTTTGCCAAGCGGCGTGCGCTTGCTTTTGGTGCTGACATTGCTGGGCCAAGGCGCAATGGGTGTTTGGTTAGGCACTCTATTGATCGATTATGTATATATGGAATCCAGCGACCACCTCTACAACTGGGTGACCGCGGCGGTGGCTGGCGGTTCGGCCTACATCAGCTTGAAATTGGCTCAGAACAGATTGGGACTGGGTGCAAATCTGCACCAATTGACCCAGGCTCAGTTGATGGGCATTTGCATGATCTTTTCGGTATTGAGTCCACTCTTGCATCAAATTTGGTTCTGGCTACATGGGGATACCTATTCTTTTATTCAAAGCTGGGCTGTGATGGCCTTGGGCGATCTGGGTGGCAGCATGATCATCCGGGGTGGTATGTTCATCTTGCTGCGGCTGATTCGTTGGATTGCCGGATCCTGACATTGGAAACAGGACCATCATCGGCTATGCTTGAGCGTCCTCTGCAGCACATGCAGGGTTTCCCTAACACTCGACCTACGGAGTTCGCCACATGAAACCATGGATCCGTGCCTTATTGCCTTTGGCCTTGCTGTCGCCTGCCCTGAGCGGCACCGCCTGGGCGCAAACCAAGTGGGACTTGCCCGCGGCCTACCCGGCCACCAACTTTCACACGGTCAACCTGAACCAATTCGCTGCCGACATCGACAAGGCCTCGGGCGGCAAGCTGAAAATCACGGTTCATGCCAACGCCTCGCTGTTCAAAGCGCCTGAAATCAAGCGGGCCGTGCAGAGCGGTCAAGCCCCCATCGGCGAAGTGCTGATGGTGAATTTCCAGAACGAGTGGCCGATCTGGGGTGCCGATGGCCTGCCCTTTTTGGCCGACAGCTACGATGAGTCGGTGCGCCTTTGGAAAGCCCAGAAACCTTTGTTGGACAAAAAGCTGGCCGAGCAAGGCATGATGGCGCTCTATGCCGTGCCCTGGCCCCCGCAGGGCGTGTACAGCAAAAAGTCGCTCAATAGCGCGGCCGACCTCAAAGGCATCAAGTGGCGCGCCTACAGCCCGGCCACGGCCCGCATCGCCGAGTTGGTGGGGGCGCAGCCCGTCACGGTGCAGGCTGCCGAAGTCAGTCAAGCCTTCGCCACTGGCGTGACCGAGAGCATGATGTCCAGCGGTTCAACCGGCGCCGATGCCAAACTGTTCGAGCATGTGAAGTACTGGTACGACACCCAAGCCTGGCTGCCCAAGAACGTCGTGCTGTTGAACAAAAAAGCCTTTGACGCGCTGGACAAGCCAACGCAAGACGCGGTGATTAAGGCCGCAGCCGATGCCGAAGCGCGCGGCCTGGCCGAGAGCAAAAAAGCCAACACGGCTTCGCTCGATCAATTGCGCAACGGCGGCATGCAGATTCTCCCCCCACCCGCTCAGCTGACCGCCGACCTGAAGAAGGTAGGCGACGTCATGCTGAAAGAATGGCTGGACAAGGCCGGTCCTGAGGGCAAGGCCCTGCTCGACGCCTACAACCGCAAATAAATAAGATGCGGCGCTGGCTGGACGGCCTGTATGCCTTGGGCGGCCAATTGGCCGCCCTTTGCGTATTGGCGATTTTGATCCTGATGATCACCGCTTCGGTGGGGCGCAGCCTGGACTGGCGCGTGGGCTGGGTCAATGATGTGGTGGCCTGGCTGTGCGGAGCGGCCGCCTTCATGGGCATGGCCTACAGCTTTCGCAACGGCGACTTCGTGCGCGTGACACTGGTGTTGGAAATCGTGCCTGCGCGTGTGCGCCGCTGGCTCGAATTTTTCTCGCTCTCGGTGGCCACCGTGGCCATCGTTTACTTGGGTTATTGGGTGGTGCGTTTCACCCTTGAGAGTTACGAGTTCAACGACATCGCTGGCAATCTGGTGGCGATTCCGGTCTGGATCCCGCAAATGAGCTTCGTCTTTGGCGCATTGCTGTTCGTGGTTGCCGTGCTCGATGAATGCGTTCAGGTGCTGTTGGGGCGCAAGCCCAGCTATGTGACCCGGGTCGAGGAACGGCACGCTCGCGGCGATTTTTCCGAGGAACTTTGATGGGTTTGCTGGAAATCGGCGGCTTGCTGCTCTTCATCATGCTGTTTCTGCTCAGTGGCGGCGTGTGGATCGCCATGACCTTGGCCATTGTGGGCTGGGTCGGACAGGCCTTTTTCACCACCACCTTGCCGGGTAAAAACCTGTTTTCCGCCTTTTGGGAAACCGCCGCCAGTTGGGAGTTGGCCGCGCTGCCACTGTTCATCTGGATGGGGGAAATTCTGTACCGCACCCGTTTGTCCGAGCAAATGTTCGATGGGCTGTCGCCGTGGTTGTCGCGCGTACCGGGCCGCTTGATGCACACCACCATCTTGGGTTGCGGCATTTTTGGCTCGGTTTCTGGCTCATCGGCGGCCACTTGCGCGACCATCGCCAAAGTGGCCTTGCCCGAATTGGAGCGGCGCGGCTACAACCGCGACATTGCCCTGGGCTCTCTGGCAGCAGCCGGGGGCTTGGGCATTCTGATTCCGCCATCAATCACCATGGTGGTCTACGCGGTGGCGGCTGACGCGAGCGTGATCCGTCTCTTTTTGGCGGGTTTCCTGCCTGGTTTTTTGCTCATGGGGCTGTTTTCGGCCTACATCATGTGGTGGAGCCTGCGCCACCCCGATCAGGTGCCGCCGCCCGAGCCCCCGACCACCTTGGCCGAAAAAATGAGGCGTTCGGGCAGCCTGATCCCCTGTGGCTTGCTGATCATTTTTATTGTGTGGGTGTTGGTGACCGGCATCGCCACCGCGACCGAATGCGCCGCCTATGGGGTGGTGGGTTCCCTGGCCATCGCCGCCGCCGGGCGTTCGCTGACCTGGCAAAATTTTTGGCAAGGCCTGGTCGGTGCCACCCGGGTCAGCTGCATGATCATGTTCATTCTGGCGGGTGCCGCCTTTCTGACCAAAACCATGGCTTTCACCGGCATTCCCAAAGCCTTGGCCGAAACAGTGGTGGCGGCGCAACTCTCACCGTACAGCCTGATTGCGGTCTTGGTGATCGTGTACCTGATTCTGGGCACGGCGCTCGACGGTATTTCGATGATCGTGCTGACCAGTGCGGTAGTTTTGCCCATGATTCAAAAAGCCGGCTTCGACCTGATCTGGTTTGGCATCTTCATCATCATGCTGGTCGAGATCGCCGAGGTGACGCCACCCGTAGGGTTCAATTTATTCGTGCTGCAAAACATGACGGGCATCGACAGCAACCGCATCGCGCGCGTGACCGTGCCTTTCTTCGTTTGCATGATCGTGGGCATCGTGCTCATCACGGTGTTCCCGGGTATCGTGACCGGCGTGCCCAATTGGCTCATGGGCGTGCCCAAATAGGTGATATGACTTTGCCTGCAACCGTCGGCATCCTGATGCTCGATACCCGCTTTCCCCGCCCCTTGGGTGACATCGGGCACCCAGGCACATGGCAGGCCCTGGGTCTGCAGCCTCTGTACCGGGTGGTGTCGGGCGCATTTCCGACCGAAATCGTCAACCCCCATGCGCATCCCGCTTGGTTAGAGCATTTCATCGAAGCGGGACAGGCGCTGGTGAATCAAGGGGCCCAGGTGCTGACCACCAGCTGCGGCTTTTTGGCGCGGCACCAAACGGCCTTACAGTCTTCATTGACGGTGCCCGTGATCAGCTCGGCCTTGTTGTGGTGCTGTGAACTGGACGCCCCAGGCATCTTGACCTTTGACGCCCAGCGCCTGGGCGCGCCCGAGTTGGACGGCGCCGGCGTGGCGTCAGGCACCCCGGTGGTGGGGGCGGCGGCGCAAAGTGAGTTTCACCGCCGCATCATGGGCAACGACATCCATATGGACCTGGGGCAAGCCGAGCACGATGTGGTATCGGCCGCCCTGGAATTGGTCAAGCATCACCCCGAGGTTCGACACATTGTGCTGGAATGCACCAATATGCCGCCCTATGCGGACGCGATCCGTGCAGCCACCGATCTGCCCACGCTCGATGTGATGGGTCTGGTCGCCCGTTGCCTCAATCCTGGTCGCGCTCAAAGTCGAAACCGATCGGGGCGAAAGGCTGCTGCATCGACCGAGGTGGTGTCACCCGACATCATTTGCGCCAACATTTCACCGCTGGCTGGGCCCGTCGATAAACCAATGTGTTGATGCCCCAGGGCCAACCACAAGCCAGGCTGGCGTGGTGCTGGTCCGATCATCGGGCGGCTGTCGGGCAAAGTGGGTCGAGTGCCCAACCAGGCGGGGTCCGGGAGGGGCTCACCCACTTCAATGGCCTCACGGACCGCGTGCAAGGCCTGGACCAACTGGGCCTGCCCGCCCGCAGAGACCGGGGCCAACTGCGCATTCAATTCGACCCCGGTCGTCAATCGGTAGGCACCGGCCATGGGCGACAGGACATATGCCCCGCCGGTGTCGTTCACCGGGCGACTCAACCGGTGTGACACACCGTAAGCCAGATGCTGGTGCTGGCCGCGCTCGTGGATGAGGGGCAAGCGCAGCCCCAAAGGTTGCAACAGGGTGTCAGACCATGGCCCCAAAGCCAGCACAGCCTGATGGGCCTGCAAAGCCCCCCTGTCGGTCTCTGCGCGCCAGCCGCCCTGAGTGGGAAGCAAGCGCTTTACCGACTGTCGCTGAATTTGGCCACCGATGGCCACGAAGGCCTGCGCGTAGGCGCGCACCAAGGCGCCCGGATCGCTGACCGAACTGGCGTCTTGCACCCACAGGGCCGATTCAAACGCACCCGGCCGGATCGCCGGCTCAAGTGCCAGCAACTCGCCCGCCGACAAGGTTTGATGGGCAACACCAAAGGCCTGGTAGAGCTGGGTGGTCCAAGCCGCGCCCAAGCGCGCCTGGGCGCTGCGGTAGAGCATGAGCCAGCCAAGGTCACGGCGCAAGTCCTCGCACCCCGCTTGCCGCATCCAATCCAGGTGCAAGGCGCGTGAACGCTGAATCAGGGCATTGAGGGCTTGGGTGGTGGGCTGAAAATCGCTGTCCCGGCCATGCCCCAGGAACTGCGCCAGCCTGGCCGCACGCGACAGCACATAAGCGGGCACGAAGCGCAACTTGGCCGAACGATTCGACAGCAATTGGGGCAACTGCGGCCACAACTTGGGGTTGTTGAAGGGGATGAACGAGCTGGCCGCCAACATCCCGGCGTTACCGCCGGACGTGCCCCGCCCCGGCTCTTGGGCATCGACCAAAGTCACCTCGAAACCGCGCCTGCGCAGCGCCCAGGCACACGACACGCCGACCATGCCGGCGCCCAACACGAGCACGCTTGCGGGGGAAACGGGGTCTTTCAGGATCGGAGCGGTCATGAGGTTCTGAGGGACAATAGGGCGCATTATGCAAGCCGTCATCGCCATCTGTATTGGGGCCTGCGCCGGCGCCTTGTTGCGCTGGCAGTTGTCCTTGTGGGGCAATGGACTGGCCGCCATGCCTTTGGGCACCTTGGCCGCCAACCTGATCGGGGGCTACCTGGTGGGCCTGTTCGTCGCCTGGTTCGAAGCCATGCCAGATCTCGACCCGCAATGGCGCCTGTTTCTGGTGACGGGGTTTCTGGGTGCGTTGACCACCTTTTCTTCGTTCAGTGCCGAGGTGGTGGGCATGTTGCAGCAATCGCGACTGGCCTTGGCCGCAGGCACCGCGGTTTTGCACCTGATGGGCTCGTTGGCGCTGACCTGGGCCGGTCTGAAGACCATGGAATGGGTGCTGCGCTAACAGATAAACTTCAGTCATGAATGCCGCAGTACCCTCACGACCCGTCCGCAGCCAATACGAAGATTTCATGCGCCATGTACACCAACATGGGGTGTTGAAAGGCGACCGTACAGGCACTGGCACGCGCAGCGTGTTTGGCCACCAGATGCGCTTTGACCTGAATGAAGGCTTTCCGCTGGTGACCACCAAAAAAGTGTTTTTGCGCGCCATCATCATCGAACTCTTGTGGTTTTTGCGCGGCGGCCGCAACGTGAAATGGCTGCAAGAGCGAGGCTGCACGATTTGGGACGAATGGGCCCGACCCGATGGCGATCTGGGGCCGGTGTATGGCGTCCAGTGGCGCAGTTGGCCCAAACCCGATGGTGGACACATCGATCAAATGGCCCAAGTGGTGCAGACCCTGAAGCAAAACCCCGATTCACGCCGCATCATCGTCAGCGCCTGGAACGTGGCCGACCTCGATCAGATGGCACTCATGCCTTGCCACGCCTTCTTCCAGTTCTATGTGGCCCCGGCCCAAGCCCCTGAACAACGCGCCAAGCTCAGCTGCCAGCTGTACCAGCGCAGCGCCGATATTTTCCTGGGGGTCCCGTTCAACATCGCCAGCTACGCTTTGTTGACGCACATGCTGGCCCAGCAATGCGATCTGGATGTGGGCGACTTCATTTGGACTGGTGGCGACTGCCACATTTATGCCAACCACACCGAGCAAGTCGAATTGCAGTTGTCGCGCACGCCTTATGCCTACCCCACCCTGAACATCAAGCGCCGCCCTGCCTCGATCTTTGATTACGAATTCGAAGACTTCGAAGTGCTCGACTACCAGTGCCACCCGGCCATCAAAGCGCCGGTGGCGGTGTGAGCATGGCCCTGGGTCTGATTTACGCCCGCACCCGCAACGGGGTGATTGGTCGCCAGGGCCAAATGCCCTGGCACCTGCCCGAAGACTTGGCGCATTTCAAGCGCGTGACTCTGGGGCAACCGGTGATCATGGGGCGCAAGACCTGGGACTCTATCCCGCCGAGGTTTCGCCCCCTTCCCGGCCGAGTCAATTGGGTCATCACACGTCAAACCGACTGGCAAGCGCCGGGCGCTCGGGTGGCCCACTCCCTCACAGAAGCCTTGCAACAGATGCCGCCAGACAGCCAGCCCTGGGTCATGGGTGGAGGCGAAATTTACGCCCAAGCCATGCCGCTGGCCACGCATGCGGTGGTGACCGAGATTGATTTGGTGGTTGAAGACGGTGACACTTTTGCGCCACAATTCGACTCGACTTGGGTCGAAGTGGCACGCGAGTCGAAGGTGTCCACCAACGGCCTGGGGTATGACTTTGTTCAACTGAAAAAAAACACCTAGGAGATTGCCATGTCGGGACACGGATTTCATGTGCACGGACCGCACGATCATGAACTGGAACACGCCACCCACGGTGGACATGGCCATGATGAATCGGGCATGACCAACCAGATCGCCATGTTCACCGCCATCATCGCGACAGTGGGTGCGATTTTTGGCTACATGGGCGGCGCCACCCAAGCCAATGCCGGCCTATACAAAAACAACGCGGCCATCAAAAAGACCGAAGCCTCCAATCAGTGGAACTATTACCAAGCCAAGAGCAGCAAGCAAAACCTGAGTGAATTGGCGCTGGAATTGGCACCGCCAGCCAAGAAAGAGTTTTACGAGTCGGAAATCAAGCGCTACAAGACTGAAAAAGGGGACATCAAGCGCGACGCCGAAAAAATGGAAGCCGAAGCCAAGTCTTGGGACGAAAAATCAGAGGCCCAGATGCACCAACACCACCGCTGGGCTCAGGCCACCACCGCCTTGCAAGTATCGATCGCTTTGGCCGCCATCGCACTGCTCACGCGCAAAAATTGGCTGAAAAAAGCCATGTACGCCATGGGCGTGCTGGGCATCGGCATCGGCGGCGCAGCGGTACTGCACCTCTGATCGTCACACCGGGGTCAGCTTGGCCACCGACAGCGACAGCCACTTGGTGCCGTGGCGCGGAAAACTGATTTGTGCCCGGGCATCGTCACCGTTGCCCTCCAGCCCGACCACAGTACCCTCACCGAATTTGTTGTGAAACACCTGCATGCCACTGCGCAGCCAGTCGTGAGCGCCTTTGCCGCTCTTGGACTCGAGCACAGGCGAGTCGCTCCAGGGGGCCGAGTCATCCCCTCGACGCGCATCAAAGGCATTGGCACTCCAACGCTGCGGGGCTGAACGTGGCGCCACCCATTTCAGGGTGTGCTCGGGCATTTCGTCGTAAAACCGGCTGGGGATGTTGTAGCGGGTCTGGCCATGCAACATGCGGGTCTGGGCATGGCTCAGGTAGAGGCGCTTGCGTGCCCGAGTGATGGCGACATACATCAAGCGGCGTTCCTCCTCCAGTCCTTCAAAGCTGCTCAGCGAGTTCTCGTGGGGGAACAAGCCCTCTTCGAGGCCCGTGATGAACACCGCATCGAATTCCAAGCCTTTGGCGGCGTGCACCGTCATCAGCTGGATGGCGTCTTGACCGGCCTGGGCCTGGTTGTCACCGGCTTCGAGTGATGCGTGCGTGAGGAAGGCCGCCAAGGGCGAGAGCGTCTCGCCAGTGTCGGCGTCGGGTCCGCTTGCAGCCCACTCGACACCTGGGGCATCGCGGCCAAAGCCTTCGATGGCGACGAAACTCTCCGCGGCATTGACCAGTTCTTCCAGGTTTTCAATCCGATCCGCGCCTTCGCGCTCGGTGCGGTAGTGCTCGACCAAACCGCTGCGCTCCAGGACGCATTGCACGATCTCGCGCAGGCTCAGACCGCTGGACTGCTGTCTCAAGGACTCGATCAAATCGACAAAGCCAGTCAACAAGGTGCCGGCTTTGCCCGTGACCTGAGGCACGGCGTCGTTCAAGGCCGAACCCAGGGCGCGAGCCGCGTCTTGCAACTGCTCCAGGCTGCGCGCGCCAATGCCTCGGGCCGGGAAGTTGACCACCCGCAAAAAAGAGGTGTCATCGCGGGGGTTTTCGATCAGGCGCAAATAAGCCAAGGCGTGCTTGATTTCGGCCCGCTCGAAAAAGCGCAGACCGCCATAAACCCGGTAGGGCAAGCCGACGTTGAACAGGGCGGTTTCGATCACCCGGCTTTGGGCGTTGCTGCGGTAGAGTACGGCCACGTCGCTGCGCAGGGCTACGCCGGTGCCGCCATCGCCGTTTTGACCGTCGCGCAGAAGTTGACGCACCTCCTCCACCAGCCACTGGGCTTCGGCGAAATCGCTGGCTTGTTCGACCACGCGGATGGGCTCACCCGGCCCCTGGTCGGTGCGCAGGTTCTTACCCAGGCGGGACTTGTTGTGGCTGATGAGATCGTTGGCGGTATCCAAAATGGCGCCGCAGCTGCGGTAGTTCTTTTCAAGCTTGATCTGGTGGCGCACACCGTACTCGCGCAAGAAATCGGCCATGTTGCCGACCCGTGCGCCGCGAAAAGCGTAAATGCTCTGATCGTCATCGCCCACCGCGAAGATGGCCCCATGATCACCGCTCAATTGCTTGAGCCAGGCGTATTGCAGCCGGTTGGTGTCTTGGAATTCGTCGATCAGCAGATGACGAAAGCGCAGTTGGTAATGTTGTCGTACTGCGTCGTTGTCGCGCAGCAATTCGTAAGAGCGCAGCAACAGTTCGCCGAAATCGACCACACCCTCACGCTGGCACTGCTTTTCGTAGAGCTGATAAATCTCGATTTTTTTGCGGGTGTCGCTGTCACTGGGGTCTATGTCATCGGGGCGCAGGGCGTCTTCCTTGCTGCCGTTGATGAACCACTGGGTTTGCTTGGGCGGAAAGCGCTCGTCGTCGATGCCGAACTGTTTGTACAAGCGCTTGATCGCCGAGAGCTGGTCTTGTGTGTCCAAAATCTGAAAAGTCTGCGGCAAGTTGGCCAGCTTCCAGTGGGCGCGCAGCAAACGGTTGCACAAACCATGGAAGGTGCCGATCCACATGCCCCGCACATTGAGCGGCAGCATGGCGCCCAGGCGAGTCGCCATTTCACGGGCTGCCTTGTTGGTGAAAGTAACCGCCATCAGCCCCCCGGGGCTGACCTGTCCGGTGTGCAGCAACCAGGCGATTCGGGTGGTCAGCACGCGGGTTTTGCCCGATCCGGCGCCTGCCAGGATCAGGGCGTGCTCATTGGGCAGTGTGACGGCGTGCAGTTGCTCGGCATTGAGGTGGTCGAGCAGGCCCGGCGGCGTGCCAGGGGCAAAAATGGGGGGTTGGGTCATGCCTTGCATTGTAGAAAGCGAATGGGGGTAGAATCAGACACCGGGCCCAAGATTCTTGCGCCCGGTTTTTTTGCGCCTGCAAACGAACCGGCACAGGCCAAGCGCTCACCCTCCCTTGAACCACTGGAAGATCTCGGTTAAATTTTGGAGTTGAGTCCATGGAAATTTTTGATTACGACAATATCCTGCTGCTGCCACGCAAATGCCGAGTGGAAAGCCGTTCCGAATGTGACTCCAGCGTGACGCTGGGGGCGCACACTTTCAAGTTGCCGGTGGTGCCCGCCAACATGAAAACCGTGGTTGATGAGCGCATCTGCGAGTATCTGGGCCGGAATGGTTACTTTTATGTGATGCACCGCTTCGACCTGGACAATGTGGCCTTCGTGCGCGACATGAAAACCAAGAGCGTGTTCGCCTCGATCTCGCTGGGTGTCAAGCAACCCGATTACGACACCGTCGATCAATTGCTGGCCGCCAATCTGGTGCCGGAATACGTCACCATCGATATTGCCCATGGCCACGCCGAGAGCGTGCGCAAGATGATCGGCTACATCAAAGAGAAAATGCCTCAAACCTTTGTCATTGCCGGCAACGTCGCCACCCCCGAGGCAGTGATCGACTTGGAAAACTGGGGTGCAGACGCGACCAAGGTGGGCGTGGGTCCGGGCAAGGTATGCATCACCAAGCTCAAGACCGGCTTTGGTACCGGCGGCTGGCAGTTGTCGGCGCTGAAATGGTGCGCCCGCGTGGCCACCAAGCCCATCATCGCCGACGGCGGCATCCGCAGCCATGGTGACATCGCCAAGAGCGTGCGCTTTGGCGCCACCATGGTGATGATCGGCTCCTTGTTTGCCGGCCACGAAGAATCCCCCGGTCGCACGGTAGAAGTCGACGGCGAGAGGTTCAAAGAGTATTACGGCTCGGCCTCAGACTTCAACAAGGGTGAGTACAAGCACGTGGAAGGCAAGCGCGTATTGGAGCCCATCAAAGGCAAGCTGGCCGATACCCTGCGCGAGATGCAAGAAGACGTGCAAAGCTCGATCTCTTATGGTGGGGGCACCAAATTGATGGACATCCGCAAGGTCAACTACGTGATCTTGGGCGGCGACAACGCCGGTGAACACCTGCTCATGTGATGAATGGGGTTTGGTCTTGAAGATCAAGCGCCTGTCGCTGTCAACTTGCTCTTGACCGGGTGGTTTGTGACCAAAATTGCGTTTGACTCATGCTTGTGATCCTGCTGCCGCCTGCAAGCGCGCACGCAACTCGGTTTTCAACACCTTGCCGTAATTGTTTTTCGGCAACTCATCGACCCAGACATAGCGCTTGGGGCGTTTGAAGCGAGCGATGTGCTGGACGCAATGGGCGTCCAATTCGGCAGCGTTGGGTACATGGCCAGCTTGGTGAACGACAAAGGCGACCACAATCTCGCCCCACTCAGGGTCAGGCCCTCCGACCACGCTCACCTCGGCCACGCCGGGAGCGGTCAGCAAAACCTCTTCGACCTCGCGCGGATAAATGTTGGAGCCGCCCGAAATGAGCAAGTCTTTGCTGCGGTCTTTCAAGGTGACGAAGCCATCGGCATCGAGGCTGCCCATGTCACCGGTCCACAGCCAGCCGTCGCGGATGGCGGCCGCAGTGGCTTCGGGGTTGCGCCAATAACCCGCCATGACGGTGTCACCGCGCACCACCACCTCGCCGACTTCGCTCTGAGGCAAATCGCTGCCATCGGGGTCCACCACCCGAACCCGCACCGGGGTTTGGGCCATGCCCACCGAGGCCAAACGCTCGGTATATCTGGGGTGCCCTGAATCAGACAGATGGGCCCGAGAAAGGAAAGTGCCCACCATGGGCGTTTCACCCTGACCATAAATTTGCACGAAGCGCGGACCCATGATGCGCAAGGCGCGCTGGATGTCAGCGGCGTACATGGGCGCGCCACCATAGACGATGGTCTTGAACGACTGGGCGCAGCGCTTGGGGCTGTGAGCTCGGGCTTGAGCCTCGTCGACCAAACGCTTGACGATGGTGGGGGCGGCGAACATGGACATGGGGCCGATCTGCAAGCCCAAGTCAAACAGCTCGGTCGGATCCATACCACCCGATTCAGGCACCACATGGCGGGCACCCGCCATCAGGTGAGGAATGGCGTAAATGCCAGCGCCGTGTGACATGGGTGCGGCATACACGGCGGCATCACCCGCAGCGATCGGATCAACATCGACGAAATAACCCATGCCCATGGAGCGCAGATTGCGGTGGGTGATCATTACCCCTTTAGGTCGTCCGGTGGTGCCGCTGGTGTAGAACAACCAGGCGGTGTCGTTGGCGTCGCGTTCGGCGGGCTGCTGCGGGCCCAAGGCGCCAGTGAGCCACTGATCGGCCTGCGCACCTTCGGTGTCGGTGACCCCGAGCAGCCCCGTCAGGGCCGAAGCATCGGGCACCAAATCAGAGGTCACAAAGGCCCAACTGGCTTGGGCATTGTCGATGATCCACTGCAACTCTTTGAGGTGCAGCTTGGCATTGACGGGCACCACCACCAAACCGGCCCACCAGGCGCCGAACATGATTTCGAGATAACGAGGGTGATTGCGCATGAAAAGCACCACCCGATCTCCGGGTTGCAAGCCTTGGTCACTCAGGTGCTGCGCCAGGCTGGCGGCACGGCCGGCCCACTGGGCATGGGTAGCACGCAGTTGTGCGCCGTTAAAAATGGCCGGTGTATCGGGTGCCGCTAGGGCAACACGACGCAGCAAATGGGCGATGTTCATGCCCGAATTGTGCAACGAAGAACACCCCGGGTACAGACCGGTACAAGACAGGCGGGTTAACATAGAGGAGGAAGGAGTCCACCCACATGCCCGTCATCACCACCATCGAAGACCTGCGCGTTTTGGCCGAGCGCCGCGTGCCCCGCATGTTTTATGACTATGCCGACAGCGGGTCGTACACCGAAAGCACCTACCGCGGCAATGAAAGCGCTTTTGGCAAGATCAAACTGCGTCAGCGCGTGGCCGTGAACATGGAAGGCCGCAGCACCGCCAGCACCATGGTGGGTTTGCCCGTGGCCATGCCGGTGGCCATCGCGCCCACGGGCTTGACCGGCATGCAGCATGCCGACGGTGAAATCCTGGCTGCACGTGCGGCCCGAGAGTTCGGCATCCCCTTCACCCTGTCGACCATGAGCATTTGCTCGATCGAAGACGTTGCCCTACACGCCGGCGAGGGTTTTTGGTTCCAGCTGTATGTCATGAAAGACCGGGGCTTCATCGAGCGCCTGATCGACCGCGCCAAAGCGGCGAATTGTGGCGCTCTGGTGTTGACCCTCGATTTGCAAATTCTGGGACAACGCCACAAGGACATCAAAAATGGCCTGTCGGCACCGCCCAAGCTGACCGTCAAAAACATCCTGAACATGATGACCAAGCCGAGTTGGTGCATGCGCATGTTAGGCACGCCGCGTCGCCAGTTTGGCAACATCGTGGGTCATGTCACCGGCGTGGCCGACATGAGCAGTCTTTCCAGTTGGACGGCCTCTCAGTTTGACCCGGCACTGAGTTGGGACGACGTGCAGTGGATCAAAAACCGCTGGGGTGGCAAGCTGATCATCAAAGGCATCATGGACGCAGAAGATGCCAAGTTGGCGGCCCAGTCGGGGGCCGACGCGCTGATCGTATCGAACCACGGCGGACGTCAATTGGATGGCGCGCCCAGCAGCATCGAGGCCTTGCCGGCCATCGTCGATGCGGTGGGCAGTCAGATCGAAGTCCACATGGATGGCGGCATCCGCAGCGGCCAAGACGTGCTCAAAGCGCGTGCCCTGGGCGCACGCGGCGTCTACATCGGGCGCGCCATGCTCTACGGCCTGGGCGCCATGGGCCAAGAGGGCGTGGCCAAGGCCATCGACATCATCCACAAAGAGCTCGACATCACCATGGCGTTTTGTGGCCACACCCAAATCGATCGGGTGAACCGCGACATCCTGCTGCCGGGCACCTACCCGACCGCTTAAGGCCTTCACCGCACGACGGGGGCCAGCACGATGTCGAACCTGCCCCGACGCATCGCTCACTTGGACATGGACGCGTTTTACGCGTCGTGCGAGATCATGCGATACCCTCAGTTGCGTGGTCTGCCGGTGGTGATCGGTGGCCGGCGTCGGCGTGAAGACGATTTGCTGGCCATCGTGCAGGCCCTGCAGCCCGAAGGCGATTGGCAGGCCGACAACCTGTCCGAAAGATTGCACCACCTCCCACTGGAGGCCTTCCCCAAACTGGATGGCTATGTGGGCCGAGGCGTGATCACCACTGCCACTTACGAGGCACGACAGTTTGGCGTCGGCTCGGCCATGGGCTTGATGAAAGCAGCGCAGCAATGCCCGCAGGCCATCTTGCTCCCGGTTGATTTTGAGCGCTACCGGGCTTACTCGCGCCAGTTCAAAGCCGTGATCACCGAGATCGCCCCGGTGATGGAAGACCGGGGAGTGGATGAGGTCTACATGGATTTCACCGAGGTGCCGGGTGGCCAGCGCGAAGGCGGCCGGGTACTGGCGCGTCTGATCCAGAAAAGCATCCACCAGGCCACAGGACTGACCTGCTCCATCGGCGTTGCGCCCAATAAGCTGCTGGCCAAAATGGCCAGCGAGTTTCACAAGCCCAACGGCATTTCGGTGCTGCACGAGTCTGATTTGGAAAGCCGGATCTGGCCACTGCCTTGCCGCAAAATCAATGGCATCGGCCCCAAGGCCGAAGTCAAGCTCAAAGCGCTGGGCATCGACACCATCGGCCAGTTGGCCGCGCTTGATCGCTTCGAATTGATGGAAACCTTTGGCCGCAGTTATGGCGCTTGGTTGTTTGAGGCAGCTTGGGGCCGCGATGATCGACCGGTACAAACGGAAAGTGAGCCGGTGGGGGTGAGCCGAGAAACGACTTTCGAGCGCGACTTGCATGCGATTCAAGACCGCGACACGCTGGGCCGTGTGTTCACCCGGCTGTGCGAACAAGTCGCCGACGACCTGCGACGCAAAGGCTATGTCGGGCGCACCGTAGGCATCAAACTGCGATACGAGAATTTCCAGAGCGTGACGCGCGACATATCGGTCGATGAACCCACCGACGACCCACAACGGATTCGGCAATTGGCCGGTCAGTGCCTGAAGCGGGTCGACCTGCAGCGGCGCTTTCGCTTGCTGGGGGTGCGCGTGAGCTCATTGATGCGCGCCGACGCTTGGCAAGCCCAGCGCGCCAGCGATCCCCAAGCAGGTTATGGCGAGAGCGAATCGCTGTTTTGAGGGGAGGCCGGGTTGGCCACCACGTCGATCACTTTTTCATCCTCGGGGCGGACGCCTTGGGCCAAACGCATCTCATGAAGGGCGTTCAGGCCATAGTGGGTGAACCACAGCGCACCAAAAGCAAATACCCAGGTGTAAAGCCAGATTGCCAGGGGCACGAGCAAAATGAAGGCGGCGGCCAGCATGGCCCCCGAGACCCAAATCAGCCCAGGCGCGGCGCCCATGAAACCGACCACCACGCCCATGGACCACAAAGCCATGCGGTAACGCCTGAATATCTCTTGGCGCTCGGGCACGCTGGCATGTTCGGCCAGCGCATCGTAGGCCATGACCCGATAGGTGAGCCAACCCCAGATGAAGGGCGGCAACAAAAACATGAAAGGTGGCACCCACCAAAGCGGAAAGCTGAGGATCAATACCAAGAGCGTGATCAGGGTCGATTTCAGGGTGAACCAGACGCTGCCGGCCAAACTACCGCCACGCAGCCTTTGCATGTGGGGAAAGCGGCGACGGGCGACACCGTCGAGCAAAGGCGTGCTGAGCAGCCAAGAGACCGACAAAAGGCTGAGCACCACCAGCAACGGGGTCACGGTGAAAGCGATGATCAAGGTGGCCAACACAGTTTGCCAGGCCACGAAACCCCAACGCGACAGAAAGGTGAATCCGGCCTGCAGCCACGGCCAGGTTTCGATGGCATCGGTCACCCAAACCTGCGCCGGGTCGAGAAAGAAATAAGCCAGCACCATGACCCCCACCACCAGCAATACCAAGGGCATGAGGGTGAGCACCAGTACGCGGGGGGTCAGCGCATAAACGAACGCGCGCCAGAAAGCGTCAAGGATTTTGATCATGCCCTGATTATCGGGTCTGTGGGCATGACAAGCCTTGACCACGCCAGAGGACACCTGGCACGGCAAGCGCACCAATTTTCGGGTATGTCCCAAGCCAGGTCCATGGTCTCTTGTGTTGTCATGCCAGACTGGCACCATCGTCCCGACCTTGGAGGAAAACACCCATGCGAATTCATCACCTGACCCGGCATGCACTGGGGCTCCTGTTGTGGGGGGCGTCGACCTTGACCCATTCGCAGGGCGTACCCGATGGCGCTGGCAAGTCCCTGGTGGATGGGGTCTGCAACAGCTGCCACCTGTTGACGCAACGCGTGGGCGGGGGCTACACCCCTCAGGGCTGGGACACGGTGCTGCGAATGATGACCAACCATGGCCTGAATTTGACTGCGGACCAACTCGCATTGGCCAAAAATTACTTGGCCCAGGCCTACCCCGAAAAACCCAAACCCCCGGCCGTCTTGATCGATGGCAGGCACCAAATCACCCTGCAAGCCTGACAAGTGCTCACCCCGGGCTCTCGGCCCCATGACCCCCTGGGCGCCAGGGATGGGTCGCTTTGGTACACCGGGCAAATGTCAGGTGTGTTGGGGCGCATTGATCCCCGGACCGGTCAAATCAGGGAATACCCGCTTAACACCCCACACTCGGGGCCCCACGGGCTGATGGAGGACCGCGACGGCAACATCTGGTACACGGGCAATGCTGCCAACCTGATGGGTAAGCTCAACCCCAAAACCGGCCAAGTCACTGAATACCCAATCGCCGACCCCACCGTGAAAGATCCCCACTCTTTGCTCATTGACCGCCAGGGCATGGTGTGGTTCACCGCGCAAAACGGCAACCGAGTGGGTCGGATCAATCCGTCGACTGGCGAGATCAAGTTGCTGAGCCCGTCCACCGCCAACTCGCGCCCCTACGGCATCATGGAAGACTCAAAAGGCATGATCTACTATGTGGCTTTTGGCACGAACAAAATCGGTCGCGTCAACCCCAAGACCCTGGAAATCCAAGAGTACACACTGCCGAACGCCGCGTCGCGCCCCCGCCAATTGGTGATCACGCCCGACGACACCCTCTGGTATGCCGACTTTCCGCGCGGGGTCATCGGCCACTTAGACCCCCAGACCGGGCAGGTCGATGAAGTGCCGTCTCCCAGCGGTCCGCGTTCGCAACCCTACGGCATGTCGGTGATCAACGGCATCATCTGGTACAGCGAGTCGGGCACCCGTCCTGGCACGGTGGTGCGTCTGGACCCAAAAACCAAAACAACGGCGATCGGGCTGCAGGCGGTGACGCAGGTCATCCCAACCATCGATGGCGTGCACCGCCTCGTGCTGGATGATTTTTTCCAGCAGCTGGGCACTGGAATCCCAGGTGATCTCATGCAACTCCAGAAACCCCGGGTTGAACCAAGAGGTGAACAAATGGTGCAAATCGGCATCCAATGCGCGCATGTCGGGGTGGTTGCCCATCTGGGCCAGCAGCTCGGCGCGCAGCCGCACCAAAGCGCCCGTCGCGTTCGGGGCGCGATTGATGCGCCGCAGCAACTCTTGCCGAGGGGGTTCCACCACCCGAAACAGGTGCATCAGGTTGACCCCGTTGGGTTGGTCGGCATAGGCGGAGGCAGCCTCTTGAACCATCACTGGGTCGGGGTTGAACCCAGTCGAAAGGAACTGGAAAAACTCGGTCCGTTGCGCCGGGTTCAGTTGCTGGTAGCCCTCGATGATGAGTCGGGCCATGCTCTGGGCGTTCGATTCGCCTCGCTCGCTGAGCAACCTCCGACAATTTTGCTGGACCGATTCCAGCACACGGGTCTTCAAAAAACGCTGCAACATGGGGGTGACACTTTGGTGATGGCCGGTCCCAAGACTGGCTCTAGAATCATTCTCAATCATCGCGGCCCTGCGATGCAACCTTTTTTGATGGACTGGAGACTCTATGAAACTGTTTCGCTACACCGCTGCCGGCCGCACCGGCTTGGGTGTGATCCGCCCCGGCCACGATGACCAATTCATCGACCTGGCCAGACTGGACGCCAGCCTGGGCACCGAAATGACCCCGTTTTACGACGACGCCGCCCGCCATCGCGTCGCCGGACTGCTGGCCAAGGCACCAGCCGCTGACTTCCAACCGCTGTCGGCCGTCAAGTTCGAACTGCCCATCGCTCACCCGCCCAAAATCATTTGCTTGGGCCTGAACTACGCCGATCACGCCAAGGAAGGTGGCCATGCGCGCCCCGAGTACCCCAGCTTTTTCATGCGCGTCGACACCTCGATGATTGCCCACAACGCACCCATCGTTCGGCCCAAAGTGTCAACCAAGCTCGACTACGAAGCCGAATTGGCGGTAGTGATTGGCAAGCCGGCGCGTCACTTGACCCCCGACAACGCCCTGGATTGCGTGTTTGGTTACAGTTGTTTCAACGATGGCAGCGTGCGCGACTACCAGCGCAAGACCAACCAGTGGACCATCGGCAAGAACTTTGACCAGACCGGCGGCTTTGGCCCTTGGGTCATCACCGCCGACGAGCTGCCCCCGGGCGCCGCTGGCCTGCGGATCCAAAGCATCCTGAATGGTCAGGTCATGCAAGACGCCAACACCAATGACTTTCTGTGGAACGTGAAAGAGTCGCTGGTCATCATCTCCGAGTGCATCACCTTGATGCCCGGCGACGTCATCATCACCGGCACCCCGGCCGGCGTGGGCTACGCCCGCAACCCGCCAGTGTTCATGAAGCCTGGCGATGTCTGCGATATCGTGATCGAAAAAGTCGGCACACTGCGCAACACCATCGTCGACGAGGCCTGACGGCCCTCCGGGGCTCACCATTTGAGCCCCGCCATGGGCTATGCTAGAACGCATGGCCCATCCCGCCCCCACCCCTCAAAGCCCTGCCCCGACAGCCGACTGGCCGACCGGGTTCATGGTGCTGCACAGCAACCGGCTGGAAGACCTGCGCCAATTGCTGATTGGGCATGTGCGGAATTACCCATTGGAGGGGCTGAACCCAGAGTGGGTGGTGGTACAAAGCAACGGGATGAAGCAGTGGCTTGAGCAAGGCCTGGCCGACGCCCGGGGCCTGGGGATTTGTGCAGCCACCAAGATGGTGTTCCCAGCCGAAATGCTTTGGCTCGCTTACCGCCTGGTATTGGGCCCTGATCGGGTGCCACAGCACATGCCGCTGGATCGCGAACACCTGGTCTGGCGTTTGATGCGCCTGATCCCCGAGTGCCTGCAAAGTGATGCCGAAGGCGTGTACGAACCATTGCGAAGCTATGTGCGGCAGGGCGCCAAACCCGTCGACGATGGCCGTCTGCACCAGCTGAGCCAACAACTGGCCCAGTTGTTGGACGGCTACCAAAATTACCGCGCTGACTGGTTGCGCGATTGGGCCGCAGGCACTGCGTCTCTGAGCAACGCCCTGGGTCAACCACAAGACCTGCCTGCCAACGAGCTCTGGCAAGCCCGTCTGTGGCAAGCCCTGCTGACCGATGTGGCCGCAGACTCTGACTTGGACCTGGCCTTGCCCCCCTCTCGCGCCGAGGTGCACGAAGCCTTCATGCGCCAGATGAACAGCGCCGCGCCCGGCGGGCTGCCCAAACGAATTTTGGTGTTTGGCGTCAGCGCCATGCCCATGCAATCGATTGAGGCCTTGGCGGCGCTGGGTCGGGTGTCACAGGTGATGGTCTTTGTGCTGAACCCCTGCAAGTATTACTGGGGCGATGTAGTGAGCGAACGCCAATGGCTACAGGCCGCGACCCACACCCGCCAAGCGCCCAAACCCGGCACACCCGCCCTGAGCGCAGATGCGCTCGAATGGCACACCCGGGCCCAACCCCTGCTGGCGGCTTGGGGCCAGCAAGGACGCGACTACCTGCACCTGCTGGATGTTCATGACGACGTGGGTCGGTACAAGCATTTGCTCGGGCGCATCGATTTTTTTGAAGACCCCGTCTCTGAAGATCGGACCTTGCAGGCCACCCGATTGCAACGTTTGCAATCGGATATTTTGAATTTGAACCCACTGCCTGCGACCGAAGACAAGTACCCCGTAGCCGATGCCGACGACAGCGTGGTGCTGGTGCGCTCGCACAGCGCCGTGCGTGAAGTTGAGTTGCTGCATGATCGCATTTTGGGATGGCTGGAAGCGGATCCCGACTTGTGCCCGCGCGACATCATCGTGATGGTGCCTGACATGTCGCGCTTTGCCGCACTGATCCATGCGGTGTGGGGCCGATTTGCCGCCGATGACCCGCGTCGAGTGCCCTATAGCGTGGCCGATCAAAGCGCCAAAGATCATCCCATGGCCACCATCATCGAAGCCCTGCTGCAAGGCCCCTCAGCTCGGGTCACTCTGGACGACTGGCTGTCTTGGCTTGAGGTGCCGGCCTACGCCCGCGCCTGTGCCTTCCCTGTGGAAGAACTGCAAGAGGTGCGCGAAGCACTGCGAGCTGTAGGCGTGCGCTGGGGCCTGGATGGCGAGCATCGGGTCAGCACCGGCGTGGCACTGAACGTAGATGAGGCCACGCCCAACACCTGGCTCTTTGGCTTGGAACGCTTGCTGTTGGCGCAGGCGCAGGGCCCGATGGCAGGCGCCGATTGGCAAGGCGTCTGGCCAGCCCATCTTGATCGCCCCATGAGCGAGGCCGCCCTGACTGCCCTGTGTGCGAGTTTGCGCACCCTCGACCGGGTGCTGCACATGGTCAGCGCACCACGCCCCCCAGCCCATTGGGTGCGTGACCTGAACGCCATCGTCAACGATGTGCTGGTGGTCCAAACCGAAGCCGAGTTGCGCGCCGTGCTGGCGCTGACCGCGCCCCTGAAGCAGTGGCTGGCTTCTTGCCAGATCGGCAGACTCAGTGCCGAGGTACCGCTGGAAGTGGTTCGCAAGCACTGGATGTCTTGCCTGTCTGACAGCGGCAGTGGCAACCGGTTTTTGAGCGGCGGGGTGCAATTTGCCACCCTGATGCCGATGCGCTCGATTCCTTTCAAGCGGGTCTGCCTGCTGGGCATGAACGATGGCCAGTATCCTCGCCGTCAACCTGTGACCGACTTTGACCTGATGCGCAGCCCTGGCATGCGACGCCCTGGTGACCGCTCGCGCCGCGAGGACGACCGATTTTTGTTCCTCGAAGCTCTGCTGTGCGCCCGCGAGTCGGTCTACATCAGCTGGCAGGGCTGGCAAATCACCGATCAATCCGAGCTCTACGCCAGTGTGCTGGTGGGGCAATTGATCGACCACCTGAATGCCGCCCACACCCAGCCCATCGAGGTGCTCGACGCCCCCATGCAGTCGTTTTCGCGACAGTATTTCGAGCAGCCCGACAGCGTATGGCAAACCTATGCCACAGACTGGGCCCAGGCCAGGGGTTGGCGAGACGCTGACTCGGGCGGGGGCACCAAGGCCTCTGAACACGGCTTAGGCCCTCAAGCTGAGCCACCCGTTTGTGTCCGCCTGACCGAGTTGACGGCAATGCTGCGCCAACCAATCGACGTCTATTACAAACATCGCTTGGGCATGGTAATTCATACGCCCGAGGAAGAGTTACCCGATGCCGAACCATTTCATTTGGGCCAATTGGAGATGTACCAGCTGGTGGAGGCGGCCCTGGCGTACCCGGACACGCATGTGGCCATGGCCCGTGGCAGCGGGCAATTGCCGCTCGGCTTGATGGCACAGCAACCCTTGAAACAACTGAACTCGCAAGTCAAGGCGCTGCGTGACCGACAGGAATCGATCTTGGATGGCTCCACCTGGCAGCCCATGCCAGAACAGACGACGCAGTGGCATGCGCCTGATGACGCTGGTTTGCCCTCGCCTTTCGGCGTGATGGGTACTGTGGGTGGGACAGGGTGGTGGCGCAACGACCACGCAGAGGTCTTGCACGTGGTCATGCGCCCTGCCGCCTTGTCCAAGTCGGGGGTGTACCGCATCCACCCATTGCTGGCCGGCTGGGCGGCGCATCTGCTGGCCAATGCCGGCGGACTGCGCTGCACCACCCACTTTGTCGGTCTGAAAGAAGCCAAGGTCTTGCCCGCCATTGACGCGCAAAGCGCCAGCGAGATCCTGCAAAAACTGCTGCTCATATACCGGCAAGCCTGGCTGACCCCCTTGGCCGTACCGGGGCGCAGCGCATGCAACTGGACCGAACACCGAATGGCCCCGGACAAAGAAGCAGACCCCGCCATACGAAACTTAAAAGCCCACGGCAAAAGCCGAGGCGATTTCATGGGGGTCAAACAAAACCCACGGGAAGCCGAGCGAACGGCGGTGGCGATGATGCGCCGCCATGCGAACGAATACGCCGACGTCATGGAAGCCATCGAGACATGGGGCCCACAGTTGTATGGTGACTTGTTAGAGGCCCTGGGCACATCGGGGCAAGACCAGGAAGGGGGTGATGATGACTGAGCGCCCACCCTTGCTTGCACTTGACCTGCCCTTGAAGGGGCTGCAATTGATCGAGGCCAGTGCGGGCACCGGCAAGACCTGGACTCTGTCGGCACTGTATGTGCGTCTTGTGTTGGGCCACGGGCGCGGCGGCCTGGACCATGGCCTGCTGCCCCCTCAGATTCTGGTGATGACCTTCACCGAAGCCGCCACAGCAGAGTTGCGTGACCGCATCCGCAAGCGCTTGCTGGAGGCAGCCCATGCTTTTGCGCAGACTGCGGGCTTGAGCCCCAAAGACGCCTTCGTGGCAGGCCTGCGTGAGCAAATACCGCCTGAGCAATGGGCCGCCTGCGCCCAGCGACTGATGCAAGCCGTGTCGTGGATGGATGAGGCCGCCATCCACACCATCCATGGCTGGAGCATGCGGGCCCTGCGCGAACACGCCTTTGCCAGCCGTAGCCTGTTTGACCTGCAACACCTGCAAGACGCCGATCAACTGTGGCTGGAGTTGGCACGCGACCATGTGCGCCAGTTTGTCTATCCGCTATCGGCCACCGACCTGCAGGCCCTGGAGGCCGAAAAACTCACGCCCAACCCGACCAGCTGGATCGACGCGCTGGCCGAGCTGCGCCGCGAACTTCAACGCTCGCCCCACCCCCCAAAAAACCTGGATGAGCTGCAAACCCCGGCTCAAGTGCTGGCAACAACCAGCGATTGGTTGGCTCAAGAAAACCGATTGCTGGAAGTGGTACGACAGCATTTTGACCAGCCGTTGGCAGAAAGCATTCAGGCTTACAAAGACACACACAAAGACGTGTTGGGCCATCTGAAACGAAACCACATCGAAGGGGTTTTGAAAAAGGTCATGACCTGGGTACAGGGACATGAACTCACCACGCCGCATGATCAACTGCTCAAACTCGGTCACCGCCAGATGGTGCAAAAAAAGTGGCCCGCCGAACCGGCGCACCTGGCACTTTGTGCCATCGATGTGTGGATCGACTGGCAAGCCCAAAAACCCGCGCCAGTGAGAGAGGCCGTTCTCCAGCACGCATTGCACCGTATGCTGCATCAGTACACCCAAATCAAGGCCGAAGCCGGATTGTTTGACTTTCAGGATTTGCTGGAAAGACTTTACTGGGCCCTGTGCGATTCAACCGATTTGGCCCATGCGCTGCGCACGCAATACCCGGTGGCGCTGGTCGACGAATTCCAGGACACAGACCCCTGGCAATACGGCGCGCTCGATCGCATCTATGCCCCCGACGCCGACGGGGTGCTGGTGATGATAGGCGACCCCAAGCAAGCAATCTACAGCTTCAGGGGGGCCGACATCGCCACCTATGTGCGGGCTCGCGAGAAGTGTGTGGCACTGGACCCCCACAGCCAGCACAATTTGCGACAAAACCGCCGTTCCACACCCAAGTTGTTGGCGGTGCTCAATGACTTGTTCCGCGTGCACCCTGATTTGTTTGGGCCTCAAATCGGTTTTGAAGCTGCTTTGCCCACTCCAATCAATGAAACCCCTGCCCTGGACCAGCCGATACAGGTGGTGATCAGCGAGGGGGGGGGCGCCAGCAACGCCGAAGCACATCGGGCCTTTCTGCTGGCCCATGCCATTGAGCACATGGTTGGCCTGCTGAATTCGCATCAGGCCCAGCCCCAAGACCTGGCGGTGCTGGTGCGCACCCACGGACAGGCGGCAGAAGTGGTCAAAGCCCTGACCCGCAGCGGCATCGCTGCGGTGTATCTGTCAGACCGCAGCCAGGTCTATCAGAGTGACGAAGCGCGTGATCTGTGGCTGGTGTTGCGAGCGCTGGCCCAACCACGCCACGCACAAGCGCTGCGCGCCGCATTGGGCACACCGCTGTGGGGGCTCAGCACCGAACAGTTGTTGGCCCAGACCGGCTCGGACGAAGCCTGGGACGCGCTGCTAGACCAGGCCCTCCAATGGCACCAGCATTGGCGGTCCAGCGGCGTGCTGCCCATGTTGCGCCAGTGGTTGTTGGATACCGGGGCTGCGGCGCGTCTGCTGAAGCGCCCCGACGGCGAACGACGCCTGACCAATTTGCTGCACCTGGCCGAACTGCTGCAACAGGCCACGCACCCCATGACCGCGCAGGGCATCGCCGCCTTGCCGCACGCAACAGTGCGCCACCTGGGACGCGAGATCCGTCGCAAGGGCGCTGAGGATGGCCCTGCCCAAACTCGGCTGGAGAGTGACGAGAAACGGGTGCGTGTGGTGTCCTTTCATAAAAGCAAGGGTTTGCAATACAAGCATGTTTACATCCCGTTTTTAAGCAGTGGCCAGGCTGCGCCAGAGGCCAGATCTGACTCTGACGAAGACGCCGAAGTCGACCGCAGCCGCGATGTACTGGAAGACACCCGCTTGCTGTATGTGGCCATGACCCGCGCCGAACGCAGCCTGTGGCTGGGCGTTTACGCCCACAAAAACGAGATCAACAATCAAGGAATTTCGGCCCTGTGCCGCTGGCTGGATCGCACCGACAAAAAGAAACCATGGTCCGACATCTGGAACACGTTGGCCGGTGACATCGCTGGTCTGGGCGTGAGCGTGCCCCTCACCCGGCCCACCCCCCAATGGCAAGCGCCAGATGAGGTTCCCATGCAAGGCGGCCCCAGGCCAGCGCCCCAATTGCACCTGCCCCCGTGGTGGAGCGCCAGTTTCAGCGCCCTGACGCGCCAGCTGGGTGACAAACCGACCATGGCCTGGCAGACCCAGGCTGAACAAGCCGAGCGCGAGATCGATTCCGAGGAACTGCATGTGGACGAGACAGGCTTGACCCGTGCCCAAGCCGACTTGCCCTGGCAAGACTTTGGGGCTGGCGCCATTTACGGCACTTTGCTGCACGATCTCTTGCAATGGCAGGCCGAGCACGATTGGCCGCTGGCGCGAGGTGAAAGCGGCCCGGCTTGGCAGACGCAACTGGACCGACAAATGGAGCTCAAGCCGCAGGAACAAGCCATGATCACCCCCTGGTTACAGCAGGTGGTCAACACCCCATTGCCACTGTCTGGCGCAAACCCTGTGGTGTTGGGCGATTTGCGCCAGCCTCGCCACTGGGCCGAGATGCCGTTTCACTTCAGTGTTGGGACGGTGTCCACCCAGGCGATCGACCGGCTGATATGCGCCGATGTGTTTGCAGATCAGCCCAGACCGGCGCTCTTGCCCGCCACCTTGGGCGGCATGGTCAATGGTTTCATCGACTTGGTGTTTGAGCACGATGGCCGCTATTGGGTACTGGACTACAAATCGAACAAGCTCGATCACTACGACCCCGATTCCTTGCAACGTGCCTTGCTCGACAAACGCTACGATGTGCAATCGGTCATCTATTTGTTGGCCCTGCACCGCTTGCTGCAGCACCGGGTGCGAGGCTACGACCCGGCCCGCCATTTGGGCGGAGCGGCTTATTTGTTCATGAGAGGCATCGGTGCAGCTGGGGCCGGGGTGGTCATGCAACGCCCCTCAGTGGCGTTGATCACCGCCCTCGACGCATTGCTTCAGCCAATGATTCAGGAGGCGGCATGACACAGACCCTGGCCTGCGTTTTGCCCCCTGCGCTGCCTTGGCGCGGCCTGCCGCTCACGGCTTTGGACAGTGCGCTGGCGCATGGCCTGAATGCCCTGCAAACCAGCCCTGACGCGCGGCACCTGTGGCTGGCCGCCCTGACCCACCACCAATGGTCGCGCGGTCACGCCTGCCTCGAGTTGACTTCACTGACTCAAGCCCCGGGCGATCTGTTGGGATGGAGCGAAGAACACAGCCAAGCCCTGCCCAGCGATCTGGCACAGGCGGCCTCGACATTGCCTTGGACACAGGGAAAAGGTTCGCCGCTGGTCTTGTTGGGCGAACGGCTGTATTTGCGCCGCGCCTTTGAAGCCGAGCAGCGCATCCGCACGGCGCTGTTGGCACGAGCCGATGCACTCCCCCTGCCTGAAGCCCCATGGAGTTCATGGCTTGACGAACTGTTTGCCGGCCTGGGCGATGACGCCACCGCCATCGCGCAACAGCATGACCAACGACAGGCTTGCCTGCTGGGCCTGCGCCATGGCGTCACGCTGGTCTCGGGCGGCCCTGGCACCGGCAAAACCACCACGGTGGCGCGCATGCTGGCCCTGCTGCAACGCGCCCATATGTCAGTGATGGGGCACCAGGCAGCGCTGAGCGTGTTATTGGCCGCCCCCACCGGAAAGGCGTCGGCCCGGCTGGCCGAGTCAATGCGCCAAGCTGTGTCCAAACTGCCCGAGGCCTGGCGCTCGGGCTTGCCCGAACAAGCAGCCACCTTGCATCGGTTGCTGGTCGATCAACCCGGCACCTGGTCAGTAGATGTGCTCGTCATCGACGAGGTCTCGATGGTGGATCTGGAGCTGATGGCGCGGGTTCTCGGTGCACTGCCCCCACACGCGCGGGTGATTTTGTTGGGCGATCCCGATCAGCTGGCCTCGGTACAGGCAGGTGCCGTGCTGGCGCAATTGTGTGAAGCACCCTGGCTCGAAGCCCAGCGGGTGCAATTGCGCCACAGCCACCGGTTTCAGGCTGACCGAGGCATTGGCCAATGGGCGCGGATGGTTCAGCACGGCACGCCCGCCGAACGCGCTCAGGCTTGGTCGGTTTTACCGACGGGCTGGACGAGCGCCCAAGGACAAGTGACGCAGCTGCCTGAACTGACCCCATTCAGCGCAGCCGGTCGCACTGTCCTCCAGCAAGCTTTTGCACCTTGGTGGGATCATCTCATGCAAGCCATCGGAGACGGCCAACAAGCGGTGGCGCCAGAGCAGGCCCGGGCATTGCTGGACAGCTACAGCCAGGCGGGGGTCTTGTGCGCCTTGCGCGAAGGCCCTTGGGGTGTGGAATCGTTGAATCACCAAATCGCTTTGGCGCTGGGCCTGGGCACAGGCCTGTGGGCAGCCGGTCGACCTGTGATGATCACCCGCAACAACCCGGGATTGGGTCTGATGAATGGCGACATCGGCCTGTGCCTGCCGCATGCCCTGCAAAACGGCCAAGTCGTGTTGCGGGTGGCCTTTGCCCACGAGAGTGGCGTGCGTTGGATCTCTCCGGCTCGGCTCGATGATGTGGAGTCGGTGTTCGCAATGACCGTGCACAAATCGCAAGGCTCCGAGTTCGGCCATGTGCTGCTGGTACTGCCACCGCTGAACAGCCCGGTGTTCACGCGCGAGCTGATTTACACTGGCTTGACCCGGGCCAAAGAGCGGCTGACCTGGTGGGCCCCAAACCCCAAGGTTGTACTGTCGGCCTGTGACGTGCGCGTGGCCCGCAGCGGCGGTCTAGGGCTTTGATTTTTTAACGGCGTTTCATCAGCCCCCCCTGCATTGGGCAGATCTTTACCCGCCCTATTCAGACGCCGCGCACCAGCTTGTGGCACAGATCGATCCCCATGCCTGCGCGAGCACCCGCAGCCACCTCGAGGGTGCGGTCACCAGACTATCGCCATGCCTCAACCATGGCGTGCTCAGCACGGCCCAAGTGCTGCATGATGTTTCAAGCAAGCAATCCTTGCGGCAGTTTCAGCGCTTGTTGGCGTCAGGTGACGCGCAACGTGAGGAACCCCAGCCGACTGAGAGCGACCTGAAGCGCTGTGGATTGGAGGGCATCAAGCCTGAGCAGCGAGAAAGGCCCACACCTCGTCGCGGTGCGGTGCGCCCAAAATGCCATGCGGTTGGGTGCACTTGAGGGCGGCAGCGGCGCTGGCAAAACGCAAAGCATCCAAGGCGACCTGGCCCTCGGCCCATGCATAAGCCAAGGCTGCATGGAAAGTATCCCCGGCACCGGTCGTGTCAATGACCTTGGGCACGGCATAACTCGCCAGGTGCTGCGGTGCTTGTCCACGCATTTGCCACATCAACCCATCTCCACCCAGAGTGACCACCGCCAACTCAACCCCTGGGTCGCTGTCCAAGGCCTGAGCCAAACCATCGGCGTGCGGACCGGCGTGGTAGGCCTGCAGGCCCGGATCAGAAAACGCCACTCATTGAGAGAGGGGCACCAAACGATGCAGGTCCTCGGGGGGCGAGATCTCGCCATCGAGCAAGCAAAGCAAGCCCTGGGCGCGCGCCTGCCGCATGGCTTGTTCGGCCCACACCACACAACGCGGATCAGTCAGCACCACATCCTGATGATCAAGGCAGGCGGGGTCAAATGGCCCTGGATGCTGCAAGGCACTGCCCTTGTGACTGTAGATCATGCGCTCTCCACCCGCGTCGGTGACAATGGCCGAAATCGAGTTGGTCTGCCCGGCAATGGGCGCGACATGAAGGGTAGCGACGCCCTGCTGCTGGAAATGCCGCAAGAACACCGGAGCTGCGGTGTCATCCCCGACCCGGCCATAAAACTCGGCCCGAGCGCCCAGGCGCGACAACGCCACCGATGAATTGCCTGCCATGCCACCCACACCTTGAAAAAATTCGTCGGCGTGTTTCTTGGTGGGGTGATCGGGGAAGGCGTCGATCCGGAACATCAGATCAAGCGCGACATGACCCACCGAGATCGAGCGCACGCTCATGCGCACAAAACCTCAGCGGGCGACGTACACCAAGCCTGCAACCACCAAGGCAGCGGCGACCCAGACCCAGGTCGGCCAGCCCTTGGGCTCTTCGGCGGCGGCTTCAGGCTGAGAAACAGCAACCGCAGCGGCTGGTGGCGGGTCCAGCTTTTCGGTTTCAGCGTCAAAGCGCTTGAAGAATTCTTCCGACAGCGATTTGGCCACGCCGTCGATCAGACGCTGGCCCAATTGGGCGATTTTTCCGCCGACCTGTGCGGTGACGCTGTACGACAGCTCGCAGCCATCGGCGTTGGGCGTCAGGGTGACTTTGGCCGTGCCTTTACCAAAACCAGCGACACCGCCCTGCCCTTCAAAATTCAGCGTATAGCTGGCTGGGGGATTCATGTCGGTCAACATGATTTTTCCCGTGAATTTGGCCGATACGGGGCCGATTTTCAGGGCCGTGCCCATGTTGAACTGATTCTCGCCGCTGACCTCGATGCGGTCGCAGCCGGGAATGCAAGCCTTGAGGACCTCGGGGTTGTTCAGGGCGTCCCATGCCTGCTGCTGTTGTACTTTCAGTTGGCGTGTGCCTTGCATTTCCATGATGATGTCCTTCCTACCCCCGATTTTAATCGCTGCGCAGGGTTCATGCCCGCAAAAGCTGTCGCAGCGAAGTGGCCAGCTCTTCGAGCCGGCTGAGGTTGTGCACCGCCAGCATCGCGTCAGCCTGTTGGTGCAATACAGCCGCCCCGCGCGCGATGGGGGCATAGCCGTCAAAGCGCAGTAAGGGATTGAGCCACAAAAGGCTGCGGCAATGGCGCTTGAGCCAGGCCAGCTCTTGAGCCAACGCCTCAGGTTCGCCGGTATCCAAGCCATCGCTGATCAACAAGACGACGCTCCGTCGCCCCACCAAGCGGCGGGCATGACGGCGCCGCAAAGTGCCCAGCGACTCACCCAAACGCGTCCCGCCAGCGAAGTCCTGAATGCGGGCGGCCGCACGCAACAGCATGTCATCGGGATCGGCCGCCTGGAAGCTATCGGTCAAATCGGTCAGATCGGTGCCGAAGGCGAACACGTCTCGGCGCCGGCAACGTCGGGTGGCGGTGTGAAAAAAAGCCAGCAGCAAGCGGGCATAGCGCTCCATCGAGCCTGATACATCGACCAGCAAGAGCACCGGCAAAGGCTGTTCGATGCGTTGCCAACGCGGCAATCGCAGAACTTCGCCATCGGTGCGCGCGGCCTCTTGCATGGCTCGCTGCCAATGCAGACGGGCACCGCGCGTGCCGGCACGGTGGCGGCGCAAGGGCAAAGTGGGGATGGGCAAAGCGATGTCGCGCGCCAAGCGTTGCACCCACTGGTATTCGGCCGCCCCCAGCGCATTGAAATCGGCCTGATGCAAACGAGCCAATTCGCTGGCCGTCATGGCGGCGTCGAAATCGATTTTTTCCTCGTCGTTACTTGGCGGTTGCCCTACCGGGCGTGGTGACGCCAAGGCTTCGGCAACGCGGGGGCGTTTGGGATTGGGTTCGGTTTCGCCTTGGGTGCTGGGCAGCATCTGTGCCAGCAGCTTGTTGGCGATTTCGGGATCCCGAAAAAAAGCATCAAACAATTCGCGAAACACCGCGCGATCTTCTTCGCGGCCAATCAGCACGGCTTCGAGCGCCGCCGACACATCGGTCTTGCGATCCAAGCCTACGCACAGGGCAGCTTGCTGGGCCAGGGCCATGCGCGAGCCATCTGTGCGCACGCCCGCTCGTCGCAAGGCGCGCCCAAAGGCCACCAGGTTATCGGCCAATTTGCCGGTGCGGGCGTCGCCCAGGGCCATGGCAAGCTCAGTCGGCCTCAGCGGCCAACAGTTGTGGCACCAAGGGGGTCAAGGCAGCCACGTCTTCGCGTTGCTTGAACAAAATACCAGCGGTATCGGTCACCACCTCGGGGTCGAGCTGCAAGGTGTCAAGCGCCACCAGCGCACGGGCCCACTCGACGCTCTCGGCGATGCCGGGGCCACGTTGGAAGGCATTCGCAAACGGTTGACTGCGCAAGCGTCCAACGAAGTCGGCGACCTGTCTCGCCAATTGCTCGCTGGCCTGCGGCACCTGACGTCTCACGATGGCCAACTCGCGCTCGCGCTCGGGGTATTCCATCCAATGGTAAAGGCACCGGCGCTTGACCGCATCATTGAGGTCGCGCGTGCGGTTGCTAGTCAAGATGGTGACGGGCGGGTGTTGGGCGCGCAAGGTACCCAACTCGGGGATGCTCACCTGGTACTCACCCAGGTACTCCAGCAAGAAGGCCTCGAAAGGCTCATCGGCGCGGTCGACCTCGTCAATCAAAAGTACCGCACCGGGCGCCGGGCTCTGCAAGGCCTGTAGCAGAGGCCGGCGAATCAGGTAGCGCTGGTCATAGACCTCACGTTCGATTTGTTCGGCGCTTTGCGTGCCCTGAGCCGCGCGCATGTGCAGCAGCTGTGCGGTGTGGTTCCACTCGTAAAGGGCTTCCCGCAATTCCAAGCCGTCGTAGCACTGCAAGCGCACCAAGGGGCGTTGCAAGGCCTGCGACAGGGCCTTGGCCAATTCGGTTTTACCGACCCCGGGCTCACCCTCGAGCAACAGGGGCCGCTGCAACTTCAAGGCCAAAAAAACCGCCGTCGCGAGACGGCGGTCGGGTTCGTAGCCAACAGACTGCAGGGCGTCAATCAGTGCGTCAATCGAGTTCATCCCGCCAATTGTTTCACAGCGCGCTGGGTTTGCACACCAATCAGATGGGCGCGGTATTCTGCGCTGGCGTGCAAGTCGCTGTTGAGGCCCGAGGCGTCGATCTTCACGCCAGCCACGGCCTCGGGGGTGAAGCTGCGGTTGAGCGCGTCTTCCAGGCCCTTGTGACGAAACACACCGTCGCTGGAGGCTCCGGTGACGGCCACCCGCACGCCTTGGGCGGTGCGGGCCAGGAAGACCCCCACCAGCGCGAAACGCGAGGCTGGTTGGCGGAACTTCATGTAAATGGCTTTTTGCGGGATGGGCAAGCTGATGGCGGTGATGATTTCACCCTCGGCCAGCGCGGTGCTGTACATGCCGGTGAAAAACTCGTCGGCAACGATCTTGCGCTGGTTGGTGACCACGGTGGCGCCCAAGGCCAACACGGCGCTGGGGTAACAGGCAGCGGGGTCGTTGTTGGCGATTGAGCCCCCCATGGTACCCATGGCACGCACCTGTTTGTCACCAATTTGGCCGGCCAACTCGGCCAGGGCCGGGATGTGTTGGCGCACCAGCGCGTTTTCGGCCACCTCGGCGTGGGTGGTGGTGGCGCCAATCATCAAGGATTGGCCGTCTTGGCAAACGCCGCGCAACTCGGGTACACGACCCAGGTCGACCAGTTTTTCGGGGCTGGCTAGGCGCTGCTTCATCGAGGCCAGCAATGTTTGCCCCCCGGCCAGGGCTTGACCCCCAGCGCCCAAGTGTTTGAGCGCGTCAGCCAAGCTAGTGGGGCGTTCATAGGCGAATGCGTACATGTTCTTTTTCCTCCTGATGTTCTGAATTCAATGGCGGGCCGATCGGATGGCCTGCCAAACGCGATTGGGTGATGCCGGCATGTCAAGGTCTTTCACGCCCAACGGCGCCAAGGCGTCGAGCACGGCGTTCATGAGGGCGGGCGGTGAGCCAATGGCACCGGCCTCACCACAGCCCTTGGTCCCCAATGGGTTGTGGGTGCAAGGGGTGCATACATGACCGATGTTGAAGGTGGGGAAGTCATCGGCGCGCGGCATGGCGTAGTCCATGAAGGAACCTGTGAGCAACTGTCCCGACTCTTTGTCGTACACGCAATTCTCCATCAGTGCCTGACCCAGACCCTGCACCACACCGCCGTGCACTTGGCCTTCGACGATCATCGGATTGATGATGGTACCGAAATCATCGACGGCAGTGAATCGGTCGACCCGAACGACACCGGTCTGGGGGTCGATTTCGACTTCGCAGATGTAGGTGCCAGCCGGAAAAGTGAAGTTGGTCGGATCGTAGAAAGCGGTTTCGTTCAAGCCCGGTTCGAGTTTATCGAGCGGGTAGTTGTGTGGCACATAAGCGGTCAGCGCGACCTGTCCAAAAGGGATCTTTTTGTCGGTGCCCTTGACGCTGAATTCACCGTTGGCGAATTCGATGTCGGCATCGCTGGCCTCCATCAGGTGGGCGGCGATCTTCTTGGCCTTGGACTCGATTTTGTCCAGGGCGCGCATGATGGCCGCACCGCCGACGGAAATCGAACGCGAACCATAAGTGCCCATGCCGAATGGCACGCGGCCCGTATCGCCGTGCACCACATCGACATTCTCCACTGGGATGCCCAAGCGCGATGCGACCACCTGAGCGAAGGTGGTCTCATGACCTTGGCCATGGCTGTGTGAACCGGTAAAGACCGTCACGCTGCCAGTGGGGTGCACACGCACTTCGCCGCACTCGAACAAACCGGCGCGGGCACCCAGTGCGCCTGCGATGTTGGACGGTGCGATGCCGCAGGCCTCGATGTAGCTGCTGTAGCCGATGCCGCGCAGCAAGCCCTTGCTCTCGGTGGCTGCCTTGCGCTGGGCATAGCCCGCCACGTCGCCCAATTTCTGGGCCTGGGTCATGCAAGTCGGGTAGTCACCGATATCGTATTGCAGGGCCACCGGGGTCTGGTAGGGAAACTGGGTGATGAAATTGCGTTGGCGGATTTCGTCTTGACCCAGTCCCAGCTCCCAAGCAGCACGGCTGACGATGCGCTCGAGCAAGTAAGTGGCTTCGGGGCGACCGGCACCTCGGTAGGCGTCGACCGGGGCGGTATTGGTGAACCAGGCATCGACCTCGACATAAACCTGCGGAGTGGTGTACTGACCGGCCAACAAGGTGGCGTACAGAATGGTGGGCACCGCAGTGGCGAAGGTGGACAAGTAGGCGCCCAAATTGGCGTCGGTGTGCACACGCAAGGCCAGGAACTTGCCGTTCCGGTCCAACGCCAGCTCGGCATGACTCACATGGTCGCGGCCATGGGCATCACTTTGAAAGGCCTCGTTGCGGTCGGCCGTCCACTTGATGTTGCGGTTGAGCTTTTTGGCCGCCCAAGTCAGGCAAACGTCTTCGGCATAGAGGTAGATTTTGGAGCCGAAACCGCCGCCCACGTCGGGGGCGATGACGCGCACCTTGTGCTCAGGCAGCCCCATGACAAAGGCGGTCATCAGCAATCGCTCGACATGCGGGTTTTGGTTGGCGACGTACAGGGTGTACTCGTCGTTGGCGCGGCTGTAAGAACCTATCGCCGCGCGCGGCTCCATGGCGTTAGGCACCAGGCGGTTATTGACCAAGTCCAGGCGCGTGACGTGGGCGGCTTGGGCAAAGGCCTGATCCACCTGGGCCTTGTCGCCAATGGCCCACTTGTAGCAATGGTTGTCGGACGCTTCAGCGTGCACACTGGCCTTGCCGCCTTTGGCATCGGCCACGTCAACCACGGCGGGCAGCACGTCGTACTCGACTTGCACCAACTCAGCGGCGTTTTGCGCTTGCTCGAGGGTCTCGGCCACGACCATGGCCACATGATCGCCCACATAACGCACCTTGCCCTGGGCCAAGATGGGATGGGGAGGCTCTTTCATGGGCTGCCCGTCTGTGCTGGTGATCAACCAGCCGCAAGGCAAACCATTGATCTTGTCGTTGGCGACATCGGCCCCCACGAAAATGTCAAGAACGCCGGGGGCCTGGCGGGCTGCAGACACATCCATTGATTTGATCTGCGCGTGGGCATGGGGTGAGCGCACAAACACCGCATGGGCCTGATTGGCCAGCACGACGTCGTCGGTGTATTGGCCAGCACCGGTCAGGAAGCGGTAGTCTTCCTTGCGGCGCACCGATTCCCCGATATGGGGCAGGTTGGCGAAGTCTGAGGCACCCATGGCGTTTCTCCTAGGCTTTCATGGCGGCGGCACCTTGCTGCACCGCCTTGACGATGTTTTGGTAACCCGTACAACGGCACAGATTGCCTTCAAGTTGCTCGCGAATATTGGCCTCTGAGGCTTTGGGGTGGCGCTGGCACAAATCGACTGCGCTCATGACCATGCCGGGGGTACAAAAGCCGCACTGCAGGCCGTGGCACTCTTTGAAAGCAGCCTGCATGGGATGCAGGGTACCGTCGGCGTCGGCCAGTCCTTCGATGGTGGTGACGTCCGCCCCTTCGGCTTGGGCAGCCAATATATTGCAAGACTTGACTGATCGGCCATTCATCATGACGGTGCAAGCACCGCACTGGGCCGTATCGCAACCCACGTGGGTGCCGGTCAGGTTGAGGTTGTAGCGCAGTGCCTGCACCAGCAAGGTGTTGGGCGCGACATCAAGTTGAACAGGCTTGCCGTTGACCTTGAGTTGGATGTTCATGTGATTCCCCTGAAAAAAGCCAAATTTGCAGACGGCAATCATGCGATGCCGCCCAGAACTTGATGATAGGTGTTTTCCTAGGTCATTCCAGTCAAAACGGTGTCAAACCAGCACCCGATTTGACCAGGCCCACGCGAGCTTATTTGACCGACGACGCATTTGGGAAAAAAAGTGGCTCACCGTTGATTTTGTAGGCTGCAATGTGGGCTTGCCCGGCGCTCGAGGTCACCCAGTCGATGAATTTTTGCGCCAGATCGACCTTGACGTGGGCGTGTTTGGCCGGGTTGACCGCCATCACGCCATACTGATTGAACAAACGCTTGTCACCCTCGACCAAAATCGCCAGGTCGGCCCGGTTTTTAAAGCTCAGCCAGGTGCCCCGGTCGGTCAATGCATAAGCCCCGCTCGATGAGGCGATGTTGAGGGCCGGGCCCATGCCACAACCGCACTCCCGATAACCCACGCCTTTGGCCTCGCTGCCAGTCAGTTTCCAAAATCGCAGTTCGGCTGCGTGGGTGCCACTTTTGTCGCCACGCGAGACGAAGGCGAGCCCCTTGTCGCGGATTTTTTGCAGCGCCACCACGATATCCTGGCCTTTGGTCTGCGCCGGGTCGGCGGCCGGGCCAATCAGCACAAAATCGTTGTACATCACGGGATAGCGCTTGAGGGCCAGGCCATCGGCAACCATTTTCTCTTCGGCAGCCTGGTCATGCACAAACAAAATGTCGGCATCGCCGCGCCGCCCCATGTCCAAAGCCTGGCCGGTGCCCAGCGCCACCACCTTGATGTCGATGCCACTGGCGGCCTTGAAGGCCGGCAACATGTGGGCAAACAGGCCCGACTGCTCGGTAGAGGTGGTCGAGGCCAGCACCATCGACGCGCCTTGGGCACGCCCGGTCTGCGGCCACAGAGCCACCGCAGCAGCCAGCAACAAGAGGCTGGCAAGCGGCCAATGCTGCTTGCCCAGCCATGAAAGAGATGTGTTTTTCATGGGGACTCTCCTCGAACAAACAAATGGGCCTGGGGGTGGGTTTGCTGCAACGCCCCAGCAAAAAAATCTTTCACGGGCAGATCGGCCAGCACCTGGCCGGACTCCAGGTAAACAACCCGAGTGGCCAAGCGTTTGACCTGCCCCAAGTTGTGGCTGGCAAACACCAGGGCAGGTGCGTCGTTTTGAGCCAACCATTGGCCCAACCACTGTTCGACATCGTGCTTGGCCCTGGGGTCCAGATTGGAGGTGGGTTCATCGAGCAACAACAATTCGGGCCGCATGGCCCAGGCCCGCGCCAGCGCCACCCGCTGTTGTTGACCGCCCGACAAGGTTCGGGCGCTTTGACGGGCCAGATGACTCAAGCCCACATGGTCCAATGCTTGCAGGGCCCTGTCCTTGGCGTCGCGCCAGCCGTTACCCGCCAGCCAGGGCCCCAAGGCCACATGCCGCAGCACCTGGGTGTTGAGCATGTGCGGGCGCTGAAACACCATGGCTTGCCTGAGGTTGGCTCGGACCTGGCGCTGCCCGGTGCAAGGTGCCAAGAGCCCATGGATGAGACGCAGCAAACTGCTCTTGCCACAACCGTTGGGGCCGATCAGCGCCACCCTCTCACCGGCTTGCAGATCGAAATCGACGCGGCGCAACACCTCCTGGTCATCGTAAGCCAGATGGGCTTCGCGCAGGCGGATCAAGGCACTCATGTGCCCACCACCCCGGCGGGCACAGCCATCGACCCCTCACGGCGCACACGCCAGCGCCTCAGCAAAGAAATACAGGCGTTGAGCAGCAAGACCACACCCATCAACACAGCCCCCAAAGCCAAGGCCAGGGGCAAGTCCCCTTTGCTGGTTTCCAAGGCGATGGCGGTGGTCATCACGCGGGTGAAGCCATCGATATTGCCCCCCACCATCATCACTGCACCCACTTCGGAAATGGCTCGGCCAAAGACGGCGATGCACACCGTCAGTAGCGCAAAACGCGCGTCCCAGGCCAACAACAGGCTGCGCAGCCAGACCCCTGCTCCGAGCGATTGAAGTTGTTCGCCGTGTTGACGTTCGGCGTCCTCGATTTGTTGACGCGCCAGCGCCATGCAGACCGGCAACACCAACAGGGTTTGGGCCAAGATCATGGCTTTGATGCTGAACAACCAGCCCAAATGCCCCAAAGGGCCGGAACGCGACAACATCAGATAAACCAGCAAACCGATAACAACCGAGGGCAAGGCCAGAAACGTATTCAACACGGTCAGCACGGCATCACGCCCGGCAAAGCGCGCCACCCCCAACCAAGCCCCCAGGGTCAACCCAAGGGCACAGGCCAGCACAGTGGCGCAAGCACTGACCCAAAGCGATCGGGCCACGATGGCCCGCAGAACAGGGTCGGCCGAGACCAACAAATCGGCAGCGGTGGTGAAACTGAGACTGAGATCGGACATGACCATCCAAAGTTGGGGTATCGTAGTCAGTGATGATTAACCTGACGATATGAATCCCTGTGCATAGCATCGAACTCCATTACACCCTGCGCCCCGGTCAGACCGGATCGTCCGCACTGGTCAGCCATCCACTGATCCGGCTGCTGGGCGCGGTCGCCGCCGAAGGGTCGATTTCCGGGGCGGCACGACGGCTGGGCGTGTCGTACAGGCACGCTTGGGGCGAATTAAAACGATGGGAACACGAACTGGGCGAGGAGTTGATCATCTGGGGCAAAGGCCAATCGGCCCGGTTGACCGAATTCGCCAGCAAACTGATGTGGGCCGAACGCCAGACCCAAGCCCGACTGGCACCGCAAATCGCCGCTCTTCAAGCCGATCTGGAGCGCACTTTTGCCATGGCCTTTGACCCGCAGGCGCATGTGCTGACCTTGTATGCCAGCCATGACGACGCCCTGTTGCGACTGCAAGACGCCGCTACAGCCCAGCGCTTGCACCTGGACATTCGGTTTTGCGGCAGTGTCGACGCGATCCGCGCCTTGAACGAAGGCCGTTGTACTTTGGCTGGGTTCCATGCCCGTCACCAGCCCAGCCGTCAATCGGTCAGCGCCAAGCACTACCGCCCCCTGCTCAAACCCGGGCAACACAAATTGATCGGATTTGCACTGCGCACCCAGGGCCTGATGGTTGCACCTGGCAACCCCTTGGGTCTGATCGGTCTGGAAGCCATTGCCCACCTGGGCGCAAGGTATGCCCAACGCAGCCTGGGCACCGGCACCCGCGTGTTGCAAGACGAATTGTTGGCCGAGGCTGGCTTGGCGGCCCATGCGCTCAACACCTTGGAGCAAGACGAACCCTCGCACGCGGCCTGTGCCGCCCGGGTGGCGTCGGGTCAGGCCGATGTGGCATTGGGCATCGCATCGGCCGCGCAAGCCCTGGGGCTCGATTTCGTCCCCTTGGTGGAAGAGACTTACCATTTGGTGTGTTTGAAATCGACCTTGGACACGCCAGCCATGTCAGGGTTGCGCGAATGTTTGGCCAGCGCCGACTGGCAAACACTGGTGCAAGGCGTCAGCGGCTATCGCCCCAACCGTTCGGGTCAGGTCCTGTCCCTCAGCCAAACGCTGCCCTGGTGGAACTTCAAAAACCGAAAAGCCCGTCCGTGATCACACGGCCTCGGTCGCGCGTCTGGGCCAAGCGCTGCCCATGGATGCCGCCATCACCAGGGCAATCGCCAGCCATTGGGTCAGGCTGAGGTGCTCGGCCAGCAGCACCCAACCGGCCACAGCCCCGACCACCGGCTCGAGGCTCAGGCAGATGCTGAAGGTGTGGCGGGGCAAATGCCGCAAAGAGAATATTTCCAAGGCATAAGGCAAGGCGCTGGAAAAAAGCGCCACCCAGACACCAAACCACAACCAGGTGGGTTGCAGCAATTCGGCACCCGCATGCCAAACCCCGATGGGTACCACACCCAAAGCGCCAAAGGCCATGCCCAGGGCCACGGCATTGACGCCGTAGCGGCGCGCCACGCGTTGACCTTGCACGATGTAGAGTGCCCAGCAAACGGCAGCAGCCATGGCATAAGCCACACCCCAGGGGTCCAGGGCCGACTCTGGCACACCCGCCCAGGGCAAGAGCAACGCCAGGCCGATCACCGCCAAAGCGACCCACAACGCATCGATGCGTCGATGCGAGTACCAGATGGCAACGGCCAGAGGACCGGTGAACTCAATGGCGATCGCCAGACCCAAAGGTATGCGTGCGATGGCCTGGTAGAACAGCAGGTTCATGAAGCCCAGCGTCAAGCCATAAAGGGCCAGCGGCGGCATGTCGCGCCACTGCCAAACCGTGCGCCAGGGCCGAATGGCCGCCCACAATATCAAGGCGGACAAGCCGATGCGCAGCGCCGAAACGCCTTCCACCCCCAAGTCAGGAAACAGGGTCTTGGCATAGGAAGAGCCGATGCACAGGGAGATGAGTGAGCCCAACAGGGCTGCCAAGGGCAAGAAATGCAAGATCAGGGCGAGGGGATCAAAAGGGCGATGGTACCGCCTGCGCCTTCTGCGCACCTCATCGCCGCTCTGCAAGCCTTGGCCCGTCCACTTCAGGACTCTGTTTTTCCCGAGCCAGACGGACTGTCAGAAATTGGCTTCAGCCCCTATCATGGGGCGTTCGTTTTTCATCAGCTCATCCAGACAGGAGACACCATGGTCCTGCAACGACGTCACTGGCTACAGGCCGCCTCGACCAGCGCTTTGCTCGCCTCTATAGGCCAACAGGCTTGGGCACAGGCCCAGGTGGAATCGGTCAAAATCGTGACCGGCTTTCCCCCGGGAGGCACTTCGGACACCATTTGTCGTCGAGTGGCCGAGAAACTTGCGCCGGGTTATGCCCGCGCCGCCTTTGTTGAAAACAAGACCGGTGCCGGCGGTCAAATCGCCGTCCAAACTGTGAAGGCCGCCCCACCCGATGGCAACACCGTCTTGCAAACCCCCATGTCGATGCTGGGCATCTACCCGCACATTGACCGCAAGCTCAATTACGACCCGTTCAACGATGTGATGCCGGTCAGCCTGGGTTGCACCTTTGACTTCGGTTTCGCGGTCGGGCCGATGGTGCCTGCTGATGTGCGCACCATTCAAGACTTCGTGGGCTGGTGCAAAGCAAACCCCGACAAGGCGAACTTTGGTTCTCCTGCCGCCGGCTCAACGCCGCATTTCATCGGCGCATTGCTGGGCAAATGGGCCAACATCGATTTGCGCCATGTGGCCTTCCGTGGCACCCAAGCGGCCATATTGGACATGATCGGTGGGCAGATCGCAGCCGTGTCAGGCCCCATCGGTGAATTCACCCAGCACGTGGCCGCAGGCAAATGTCGCTTGCTGGCTGCCTCAGGTGCCAAGCGAAGTCCCTTCGCACCCCAGACGGCCACCTTGGCCGAACAGGGCTTGCGTGATTTCGTCTACGACGAGTGGTTTGGCTTCTTTGTGCCCGCGCGCACACCCGCCGAGGTGATTGGTCGCTTGAACACCGCCATGCGTGCCGCTCTGGCTGCACCTGAGACTGTGAACGGTTTGGCCGCCATGGGCCTGGAAGCCCAATCGTCCACACCGGCCGAGTTGGGACAGCGGCTGCGCCGTGACCACGACCGCTGGGGGCCGTTGGTGAAACAAATCGGCTTCACCGCCGAGGGCTGAAACCCAAAGCCTGCGCCGTCAGCGGGTCTGCCGATGACGGTGTCTTGGTGGCACTGGCCGATGCCAGTGGCCGTAAGGACGAATGGGGCCCGCATAGGGTCTGGTTCGGTAATGAACACCCCCATAGATCACTATGGGATAGATGACGGGATACAGGCCATGGGTTGGTGCACGATAGGGTGGCTGCACCTGCTCAGGCGTGGCGACGGCCAACGGCAACTGAATCGTCAGGGTGTCGCCCGCAGGACTGGGCAGCCACACGCTGAAGGTTTGACCTTGCCTTTCGTACAAGACACAAAAACCGGTCTGGCTGGAGTCTGTGGCTGCAGTCGATTCAGGGGCGACAGAACCGGCTGGACAGGCCTCTTGCGCCGAGGGCTCAGACATCGGTATGGATGACATCACGCGGACTGACTCGGCAGTGTAGGAGGTCGTGATCGGCTGGTGGGAGGCACAGCCCGCCAGGATCGCCATCAGCCCGATCATCTCACTGCGGCCCAACCCAGACCAACCTGGACCAGCCAAACTGCGAAAGTTGAAAAAGTTCATCTTTGGTTAACGCGCCAGCCTGCCCCCAGGGAGACACGCCTCGGGCTTTTTTGATTGGCAAGACCGAGATTTCTGCCCATACTGGCGTTCATTTCCCATGGAGGTCCTTTAATCATGCGCACTCAACTGATCCGCATCCCGACCGACGGCATCCCTCTGGATGGCGCACTGCACCTGCCGGATGGACCGGTGCGGGGCAGCGCCCTGTATTTTCATGGCAACACCATGAATTTCTACACCGGTGGGGCCCAATTCCTGGCGCCCGCTCTGACCGGCTTGGGGCTGGCTTTTTTGGCCTTCAACCGCCGAGGTCATGACATTTTGACCACGCGCCTGAGCCGCGATGCCGAAGGCGGCGCTTTTCAGACGGTGGCCGAATCGGTGGCCGATAACCGCTATGCCGCGCAGTGGCTGGCCGATCAGGGCTACCCCCAGCCGGTGATCATCGGCCACAGTTATGGCGGCATGCTGTCTACCCAACACGTGACCGACCACCCGCAGACACCGGCACTGGTGCTGCTGTCGGCCGGACGCGGTGGTCGAGAAAACGTGTCGGGGGGACGCGAAAAATTGTTTGCCATGGACCGCACGGCCGAGTTGAAGGCGCAAGCCGAAGCCTTGGTGGCCGCAGGTCAAGGTGATGCATTGCTGCAGCTTCCCGGTTGGTGGTGGGTGATCAGCGCTCGCAGCTTTTTGGACCGTCTGGAAAACGTGCCCGACACACTGAGTCTGGCGCGGCACATCGATTGTCCTGTGCTGGCCGTGCGCGGAGACCAAGAAGACCAATCACGCTATCCGGCAGAAGAGTTTCAGGCCGCCTGCGCAGGCCCCTGCGAAGTTCACATCGTCGAGAACTGCGACCATTTTTACAATGGACGCGAAGACCATGTCGCCGATCGGGTGGCCAGCTGGTTGCAAGCCACACTGAAACTCTGAAGCAACCCTCAAGCGCCACTGCGGCTGAGCATGGCCTGCAAGAGCACATTGGCCCCGGCGCTGATGTGCTCGGGCAAGGCATCTTCGATCTCGTTGTGGCTGATGCCGTCTTTGCACGGAATAAAAATCATCGCCGTGGGTGCCAGTTTGGCGGCATAGACGGCATCGTGGCCGGCGCCTGAAACCACGGGCATGTGGCTCAGGCCCAAGGTGATTGCGGCATCGCGCACCGCCTGCACGCACTCGGGATGAAACTGCTGCGCGGTGAAACTGACCACCAAATCCAAATCGATCTTCAACCCAGTGCGCAGTGACAAAGCGCGGGCCTGCTCGCGTATTTCTTGCGCCATGGCCTCGACCGATGCATCGGTGTGGTTGCGGAAATCGATCGAGAACATCACACGCCCGGGGATGACATTGCGGCTGTTGGGATGCACGTGCACCATGCCCACCGTGCCGCGACCGTGTGGGGCATGGCGATGGGCGATGGCCACCACTTCTTGCATGAGGTGGGTGGCAACCTGCAGGGCGTCTTTGCGCAATTCCATGGGAGTGGGTCCGGCATGGGCTTCCATGCCATGCACCACGCAGTCAAACCAACGCTGACCCAGCACGCCTTGAACAACGCCGATGGTAATGCCCGCGTCTTCCAGCACCGGCCCCTGTTCAATGTGCGCTTCGAAGTACGAACCGATGGGATGTCGTCCCGGTTCTTCGTCGCCCAAATAACCGATGGCCTCGAGTTCTTGGCGGACGGTGCGGCCCTGGGTGTCGGTGGCGGCGTAGGCATGTTCCAGCGTGAAGGCTTGGGCGAACACGCCCGAACCCATCATCACCGGCACAAAACGCGATCCTTCTTCATTAGTCCAGACCACGACCTCAATGGGGGCCTCGGTCTCGATACCATGGTCATTGAGAGTTCGCACCACCTCTAACCCTGCCAAGACGCCGTAATTGCCGTCGAACTTGCCGCCAGTGGGCTGGGTGTCGATGTGGCTGCCGGTCATCACCGGTGGCAAGGCATTGTTGCGGCCAGCCCGGCGCATGAAGATATTGCCGATCCGATCAACGGTGACCGACATGCCCAATTCGCGCGCCCAAGACACCACCAAATCACGCCCTTGGCGATCCAAGTCCGTCAACGCCAGACGGGCCACGCCACCTTTGGGGGTGGCACCGATCTGAGCCAGGGTCATGAGCGACTGCCAGAGGCGTTCGCCATTGATGCGCAAAGTCGTCACGGGGGGGGTGGCCAGGCTCATGGTGTTCTCCGAAATTCGTGCGGTGAGGTGTTCTTAGTTTGCCAGATGTCGGCCCGCAACCAGGGCGGGCTTGCCCGAGATGTGTCATGATGATTGTCATGAACGACCAAGCCATGCCTACCCCGGCAGACACCGATTTGATGGTGTTGACTCAAGCCCTGACGGCAGACGCCATGGCCCCTTATGGTTGGGTGCTCGACATCCATGCCGCCTTCGCTGAACAAGGCGGGCGAGAGATCAATGCCGGCACCAGCCGCCGCGCCGACATGCCGGGCCCGCTGTCGCTGCACGAGGCGGACGGGCAGCCCACGGCGTGCGTGTTTCGCGCCAGCGCGCAAACCCCGCAAGGGGTCTGGCGGGTGTTGGAACGGCATCGGCTGGGCAGCCAAACCTTTGTGCCCATGGCCTTCCACGGCGAAGGTTTGAATGACCGATCTGCCCCATTGGGTGTTTTGCTGGTGGCCTTGGGTGATTGGGCCCCCGACCTTGCGACACTGCGCGCGTTTTGGTTCACTGGCCAACAGGCCTTCACCCTGAAGCCGGGCACCTGGCACCATCCGCTGATTGCTTGGCGCGACAGCGATTTTTGGGTGATTGAGCGCGGTGCGCCCGAGGTCGATTGCGAACTCAGTCATTTGCCCCGCGCGATACGCCTGACCGGCCTGCCTCAAGGGGTTTGAGCGGCTGCCGCCTGGGTGCGGTCGGTATGAAAGCAACGCGCGCGATGCAGTGGGCCGACCAGAATCGAGTCCGGTCGTGCCTGTTGGCAATCAGGCGTAGCCATACTGCAGCGTGGCGCAAAGGCGCAACCCGTCGGCAGATTCGCCAGATCGGGGGGGGCGCCCGGAATGGTTTGCAAGCGACTGCCTTTTTCCAAGGCCCCATGGGCTCGGCTGGCCAACAATGCGCGGGTGTAAGGGTGTCGGGGCGCGCGGATGACATCGCGCGCTGGACCTTCTTCAACGATGCGACCGGCGTACATGACGGCGATTCGGTCGGCCACCTCGACGGCAGCGCCGATGTCGTGAGTGACAAAAACCACCGACAAACCCAGTTCGCGTTGCAACTCGCGCAACAACAACAGAATTTGGATTTGCACCGTGGCGTCCAACGCGGTGGTCGGCTCATCGGCCAGCAGCAATTCAGGGCGGCAGGCCAAGGCCAAGGCAATCATGGCGCGCTGCCGCATGCCACCGCTCATCTCATGCGGGTAGGCAGCCAAACGGCGCTCGGGGCTGGGAATGCGCACGCGCTCGAACAAGGCCAGCGCACGCTGGTGCGCCTCTTGCACACTGATGGATTCATGGCGGCGAATCGATTCGATGATCTGAGCGCCCACGGAGTAAACCGGGTCCAGGGCCAACAAAGGCTCTTGAAAAATCATCGAAGTCACTCGCCCCCGGTAGTCGGCCAATGCAGAGGGCGAGAGTTTCAGCACATCGTCGGCACCGACGCGAATCTGGCCACTCATCTCGGTTCGACGGGGTGGATGCAAACGCAGCATGGAACGCAAGGTGACGCTTTTGCCCGAACCGGATTCGCCGATCAGGGCCACCACCTCGCCACGGCGCACTTGCAAATCGACCCCATCGACAGCACGCACTGGACGACGTCCGCCAGTGAAAGTGACATGCAAATCGCGCACATCGACCAGGACTTCGGGTGGGACTTGTTCGGTCGGGCTCATGCCGCATCCTTCCAATTCAGGGCTTGGCTGTGTCCGCTTTGTGTCTCGAACATCAAACAGGCGACGGGGTGACTGCCTGAAGGCGCGGCCAATTGGGGCACCTGGCGTGAGCAAACCTCTTGCGCTTGGGCGCACCGGGTGTGGAAGCGACAACCCGAGGGCGGGTTGATGGGGTTGGGCGGATCCCCCGCCAGCGGCGGAACCTGGGTGCGGTGATCAGGGTCCATCGAAGGGATGGAACTGAGCAAAGCTCGCGTATAGGGATGACGCGGTTGGCTGAAGAGATCTTCGCTGGCACCAATCTCGACCACCTGCCCCAAATACATCACCATCACCCTGTCGCTCATGTAGCGCACCACATTCAGGTCATGGCTGATGAAAACATAGGTCAACTTGAACTCGTCCTTCAAGTCCAACAGCAGGTTGAGCACCTGGGCTTCGACCGATTTGTCCAGGGCCGACACCGCTTCGTCCAGAATGACCAGCCGTGGCTGCAAAGCCAGCGCACGGGCAATGTTCACGCGCTGGCGCTGACCGCCCGACAGCTCGTGCGGATAGCGCTCGGCAAAGCGCATCGGCTCCAGTCCAACCCTGGACAAGAGATCGCGTGCGCGTTCGACCGCTTGGGCACGCGGCAGGCCGTGAACCTGAGGTGCGAAGGCGATCGAGTCTTCGATGGTCAGGCGCGGATTGAGCGAAGCGTAACTGTCCTGGAAAACCATTTGCGCTTGGCGACGAAAGTCTTTTAAGGGCAAATCCCGGCCGCCGACAGTGGCGCCATCAAATACGATGTCACCTTGATCGGGTGCGATCAGGTTCATCAACAGGCGGGCGGTGGTGCTTTTGCCGCAACCGGACTCGCCCACCACGCCCAGGGTTTCACCCTCCAACACCGAAAAATCGATGCCGTCTACGGCCCTGACCACACCGCCGCCGCGGCCCAACAGGTCTTTCTTCAGAGGAAAGTGCTTGACCAGGCCGCGCACATCCAGCAAATTTTTGTTCATGGCCATGATCAGTTCTTGATTTCCATGGCTGAGCGCAAACCGTCGCTCAGCAGGTTGAAAGCGATCGAGGTGATGAAAATCATCGCCCCTGGCAAGGCGGCCACACAAGGTTGTGAATAAATGGCAGTGCGCAGAGTGTTGAGCATCAGGCCCCACTCGGGCTCCGGCGGCTTGACGCCCAGGCCCAGGAAGGACAGACCCGAGGCCAAAATCATCGCCACCGCGATCAGGCTGGTGGCATACACGAAAATCGGCCCAAGCACATTGCCCAGCACATGCACCCGCACGATGGTGAAGGCGTTGGCTCCCGAGGCTCGCGCGGCTTCGACGAAGTCGCGGGTCCGGATTTGCGTTGTCACGCTCTCGGCCACCCTGGCAATCGGTGGAATGAAAACCACAGTCAGCGAGATCAGCGAGTTGGTGATGCCTGCGCCCAATGCGCCAGACAAAGCGATGGCCAAGAGTACTGAGGGAAAGGCGTAGAACACATCGATGGTCCGCATGATCACCGAGTTGACGGCACCACCGGCGTAACCGGCAGTGATGCCGATGATTGAGCCGATCATGAAGGCGCAAATGACAGGGGTGATCCCCATGAAAAGGCTGAGCCGCGCGCCCACCATCAGGCGCGAGAGCATGTCACGGCCCAACTCGTCGGTGCCGAATGGAAAATTGGGTGTGCCGATGGGCTTGAGGCGCGACAACATCGACGACTTATAGGGGTCGGACGGCGTGATCATGCCGCCAAGAATTGCCAGCACAATCAGGATCAAAATCACGAAAGCGGCGGTCATTGCGACCTTATCGCGCAGCAGTCGGCGTCCGACCGTTTGCCAATAGCCGGGGGAACGCTCCAGGGGTAGGGCCGGCACTTTGACCGGATCGACTTGAATATTCAGCATGTTCATGATCGTCTTCAACCCCGTGCAATGCGCGGATCGAGCAACGTTTGCACCACGTCGACCAACAGGTTCAAGACCACGAAGAACATGGCCAACACCAAAATCGTGCCCTGCAACAAAGGCAGGTCACGCTGAAAAATCGCCGAGTTCAACAAAAAACCAGTGCCCGGCCAGGCGAAGACGGTTTCGATCAGGATGGAACCACCCAACAGATACCCCAGTTGCAAACCCATGACGGCCAGCGCAGTGGGTGCGGCATTTTTTACCACATGCAGGAACACGCCCAAGTCGGTCAGGCCCTTGGCACGAAGACCCACAATGAATTCTTGGGCCAAAATTTCAGCCACCAAAGCGCGCACGGTGCGCGAGATGATGCCCATGGGAATCACACTCATGGTGAGCGCAGGCAAGATCATGTGCTTGATGTGCTCCCAATTCCATTGCCACAAGTCCGAGCCTCCTGGTCCAGCACCACTGGCAGGCAACCACATCAGAATGGAAGAGAAGATGATGACCAAGACCATGCCCAACCAGTAATGCGGCACACTGACGCCCAACACGGCAGTGAAGGAAGCGGCTTTGTCGACCCAGGAGTTTTGAAAATATCCGGCCACAAAACCAAACAGGCAACCGAACACGAAACCGATCAGGGTCGCGAGTGCGGCCAGTCTGAGTGTGTTGCCCACGGCCTTGAGGACTTCGTCCATGACGGGTCGGCTGGTGGCGATGGAGACGCCCAAATCGCCTTGAACGGCGCGCCAGATCCATATCATGAATTGCTCGGGCAGCGAACGGTCAAACCCGTAAAGTTTGCGCAACTGCTCTTGCAATTGCTGAGAAGCGTCAGGGGGCAAGATGGAGACCAACGGGTCACCGGGAGCCAAGTGAACCAGCGCAAAACACACCAGGGCCACGCCCAGCATGATTGGCAAGGTATAAAAAATACGTCGAAGCAGGAATTGGATCATGGGTACGGTCAAAAACGAGACAGGCCTTGCACGGCTCTCAAGGCGTCAGACACCAAACAGGGGCTCTGGTGCACTTCAACGCCTGCGGGCATGAGGCCCGCGGCGCTGAGGCTGAGTTCGCATCAGTCCATGGACATGGTGGCGATATCGATGAACCAGCTCTTGGGCTGGACCACGCCCTTGACCTTAGGGCTCATGGCACGCGGGCCGACATCGTGGGCGATCCAGATGAAGGGTGCTTCTTCGACGATGCGGGCATGCAACTTGGCCAAGGCAGCGTCGCGGCCTTTGTCGTCAAAGGTGTTGCGGGCGTCGGCAATCAGCTTATCGAATTCGTCGTTGCCAAAGAAGCCCCAGTTGTTCGACACCGGCGGGAAGGTCTTGGTGCTGGTGAAGCGGACCATCGCAAAGAAGGGATCCATGGCGGCGAAGCTCACGTTGATGGCATGCGTGCCACGGGCCGAAGCGTCTTTCGCCCCCAGGCGCCAGTTGGTGAACAGGGTGTTCCACTCGATCACGTCAAACTCGATGTCGATGTAGCAGGCTTTGAGCGACTGTTGAACAAACTCGTTCATGGGCAGCGGTTGCATCTGGCCCGAACCCGAGGCGGAGATCTGCACCTTGGCTTTCATCGGTTTGGATGCCGAGTAGCCGGCCTTTTGCATCAGGGCCTGAGCTTCTTTCACATCGTAGCGGATGTCGAATTTGGGATTGCCCCACCAAGGGTGTCCTGGGGGAACTGTGCCCTTGGGGATGCCCATCATGCCCCCCAACAAGGTGCGCAAACCCTCTCGGTCGACGCACAAGTTGGCGGCTTGACGCACGTCTTTGTTCAGCCAGGGCGAGCCGGGCACGAAAGACAACTGCCAAGGCCACACATGGGGCTGGGGGTTGCTGTAGATGGTAAAACCACGCTGACGAATCTGCGCCATGGCATCTGGTGCGGGGGCTTCGATCCAGTCGACCTGGCCCGAGAGCAAAGCGGCGGTGCGGGCATTGGCTTCAGGCATGGGGATCATGACCACGCGATCCACCTTGGGCCTGCGCTTGGCATCCCAATAATCTTTGTTGGCCACCACCTCCAAACGCTCACGCGGCACAAAGCGAGCCATCTTGAAGGGGCCAGAACCCGATGCATCGCTGGCGAACGCGGTCCAAGCGGCCTTGGCTTTGTCAGCAGGCGTGGCACCAGGGGCGGCGTCGAACTTCTTTTGCCAATGCGCTGGGCTGGCCATGAACAAGTTGCTCAGGTTGACCGGCAGGAATGAATCGGGCTCGCTGGTGGTCAGTTCAATCGTCAGGTCATCGATCTTGCGGGCGCTGCGCAGGGTGGGCATGCGCGATGCAGTCACGCCCACTTGACTGGCGTCAAAGTGCACCGCGTCCTTGTCCAACACCTTCTGCACATTCCAGACCACGGCTTCGGCATTGACATTCGAGCCGTCATGGAATTGGACGCCCGGGCGCAACCGGAAGGTCCACTTGGTTCGGTCATTGGCATTCACAGACCAACTGGTGGCCAGTCCGGGGATCAAGACACTGGCTTTGTCGGCACTGGACAGGTCCCACTGCGTGAGCGCGTCGTACATGGGAATGCCTGTGAAGCGGTTGCCCTCGAAACCCTGATCGGGTTGACCCAGTGTGCGGGGAATGTCGGCGGCTGTCATGGCCACGCGCAAGACCTTTTCCTGGGCTTGGGCGGTGGACAAAGTGCCCACGCACAAAGCCACGGCCAAGAGTGCCCCCTGGAAGGTTTTTCCGGGCAAGCGGGACATAGGGATTGAAGGTTTCATCGGATCTCCAGATTGAGCGATTGTCTTGATCAGGGGACTGTCCCCACCATTTTTGGGATTCAAGGCACACACATTGCCACATTCCACAATGTTTTGGCAACGGTAACCCTTGCAACCCTCATGCCATGGCGCCGAACCCATCGCCAAGAACTTGGCGTAAGTACATGAATTTAAACGTTTTCAGGAAAAAATTCGTGCGCTTAAGTGTTTTCCCGAAAGTGGTGTTTTGCGCCAAAGCAGTGCGTCATGCACCCCTTTGGCGCAAGCGGGTCCTGGGGGTCTCTTTGGACTTGGAAGGGTTTTGCCTTTGGCGCACAATTCGCGTGCATCCATCTCCAACTCGCAACCATGAAAATCCTCGTCATCAACCCCAACACCTCGGCCGCCATGACCGAGGCCATCGCCCAAGCCAGCCGCGAGGCCGCATCACCCGGGACCGAAATCGTCGCCGTCAACCCCAGCTTTGGCCCCCTGTCCATCGAGGGCCACTTCGATGAAGCCTGGGGTGCTGCAGGTGTCGCCGAGCAAGCCCATTTGGCCCGCGCTTGGCAACCGGCCGCAACGGTGATTGCCTGCTTTGGTGACCCTGGTCTGAACGCGGCTCGCGAAGCCTTGCGCGGCCCAGTGATTGGCATCGCCGAAGCGGCGTTTCAGGCGGCGAGCATGGTCGCCGAAGGGTTTTCGGTGGTGACCACCATGACGCGAACTTGCGGCATCGCAGAGCATTTGGTGCAACGCTATGGCTTCGAGCACCAGTGCCGGGGCGTGCATGGTACGGATATCGCCGTATTGAGCCTGGAGGACTGCCCTCCTGAGACCGTGGCCCAAATTGAAGACGCCGCGCGCCAGGCCTTGGCGCGCGACCGCAGCAGCGCCATCGTGCTCGGTTGCGCCGGCATGGCCCCTTTGTGCCGACTGCTGACCCAACGTCTGGGCGTTCCGGTGATTGATGGCGTGAGTGTGGCGGTGAAATGGGGCGAGTCCTTGGCCGCCTTGGGGCTTCACACCAGCAAGGCAGGGGACTATGCGCACCCCCTGCCCAAGACCTATCTGGGCTGGGCCAAGCCCTACGGCTGGTCAAGCGAATAGCCCACGGTGGGCATGGGTTTGACTGAGAGGGTACATTGGTGGGTTGTTAATGACATCCCGCACCATGCCCCTCCTCAATTCCTTCATCCATGGCGAAGCCCTGACAGAGTTCCTCATTGAGGGGCACAACCCCCATGCGCGCGTCAAGCTCGCCACTGCCGATGTGGACGCACTGCGTCAACACATGCAAACCGGTGAAACGCTGCATGCTTATGTGTCGGGTCGGGTGGTGATGTCAGGTCGTGGCGTGTGGGCCCTGACCGAACGCCACCTGCTGCTGCGAAATACCAGCCAAGAAGGCGTGATCCGCTTGGATGTGGGTCAGATCGAACGCTTTGAGGCCGTGCGCGGCCGCTACGGGCATACCGTGCGAGTGTTTGCGCAAGGACGGGGCCACAGCATGTATGGCGTCGATGCCGAATTGGCACAAACCATGCAGCGCGCACTGGTCGCTTTGGGGGTGGCCAGTTCGTTCGAAGACAAACCCGCACGTGGCACCTTTCGCAACTCGACGCCGTCCTGTCCTCCATCATGATCAAGCGCGAGGTACCAGC
>JASGCM010000021.1 GCA_030054175.1 Alphaproteobacteria bacterium
TTTCAACGTGTAAAGCTCGGAAATTGGCTCAGATTTGGTTGTGATTCAACAAACATGACACGATTCCCGCAAGATGGACACGACTTTGGAAACTTCATGGTTCAATCAATTGGGAGAAGAGCGAAGAAACGGTGAATGGAAACAAAATCACTCGCGTTGTCCGCGTCACACGCGAGGCAGAGACCGGCAAAGTAATGATTTTCCCGTCTCATCTCAAATTTGATCAAAGTCGCCGGATGCCATATCTTGCGATGCTGGATCGCCTCCGGGCATTCTTCCAAGGAAAGGATGCCCCGAGACTCGTCGTGTGCGGATACTCGTTCTTGGATGATCATCTCAATGAAGTTCTGCTCGATGGGCTCCGGGGGAATCGAAATGCTCAATGCTTTGCGTTGATGTTTTCAGGTCTTAACCAACATCCTCGGGTTGTTGAATACGCACAAAGGCAGAGCAACCTCACAGTGCTTGCCTGGGATGGTGCCGTTGTTGGCACTCGTGTTGGCGGTTACCGGGCAGGTACTGCCGGTGGCCAGGAACACGCGCCTTGGTTGCTTGAGGAAACGCAATCTGAGGGTGAATCCAAGGAGGCTTATCCGCGTAGTCGTCTCGGTGATTTTCACTACTTCGGACTTTTTCTTGAGCAACTTTGCGGCGGGGGTGGGCATGACGCGCGACCAGTTATCTAACACTGATCCCTCACGGCTTGGTTCCGTCGAAGATGTGAATGGCGCGAGCGTCAGCGTGAAGCTTTCAGACAGTGCGCCAGGCGGGCTGCTCTTCGTGAACGGTGAGGCCTATCGGGTTGGCCAAGTTGGTGGCTTCGTTCGAATTCCCTCGGGGTACGTCGATCTGTACGGCGTAATTTCTCAGGTCGGCGCTGGCGCAGCTCCAGGGTCGCAGGAACTTGCTCCTCAGTTCGGCAATCGATGGCTGAGAGTTGAACTGGTAGGGCAGGGACGGCGAGGAACGAAGTTCGAGCGCGGCATAGCTCAGTACCCTTCAATTGGAGATTCGGTGCATGTCGTCACTGAATCTGATTTGAAAACGGTCTATGCACCTGGGGATGAAGATGGGTACGTAGCAGTCGGTCGCGTAGCGAGTGCTGAATCAATCCGCGCCTACCTAGACCTCAATCGTCTGACCAGTCGCCATTCAGCCGTCGTTGGCAGTACTGGTTCTGGAAAATCAAATGCGGTAGCCAACATCTTGGGGGCCGTTTCCAACGCAGATCGTTTCAAGTCAGCTCGTGTCGTGCTATTTGATCTGCATGGCGAATATGCGAAGGCGTTCGGCGATCAAGCCCGAGTTTTCCGTGTTGGAGCAAATATAGCCGAGAGAGAACGGGAGCTTCATGTACCGTTCTGGGCGCTTACCGCTGAGGAGTTCATCTCCATTTCGATGGGCTCGGTTACGGGTACGCCGATGGCATTGCTCCAGGAGAGGCTCTTATCCGCCAAGCGCGAATCGAAACCCGCCGGTACTGCACATGGAATGCCGGAGCTAGCAGTAACCGTTGATACACCGTTGCCGTTCTCGGTTTATCAACTCTGGCATGACCTTTACTCACTGCATTGCGCCACGCATACCGCAAGCAGTAATCAGAATCAAACAGAAGCAACAAGAGCTTACGTTGAAGAGGGCACTCCGTTAGCGAAGGCCATTGGCGACGCAGACCAACTAGTTCGGCCCCGCTTCCAGCCCGTGTCCAACGAAGCTGGGGGAATCAAGGTCTACAAGGGGCAGTACAGCGAACAATCGCGAGTACATCTTGATGTACTGGAGGGCAGACTTCGCGACCCTCGCATGCAGTTCCTGTTCAATCCAGGGGAGTGGGCCGTTGCAAAGGATGGGACAACCACGTCCGATCTCGATGCATTGCTTTCTTCATGGATTGGTGCGGAATCCCCTGTCTCCGTCTTTGACCTTTCCGGCATTCCTGCGGCCATCGTGGACGATATGGTTGGTGCAATCCTGCGCATCCTCTACGACGCGGTATTCTGGGGCCGTATGAAACAAGAAGGTGGGCGTGAGCGACCTTTGCTTCTTGTCCTTGAAGAGGCCCACGTCTACCTCGGCACACAATCAAAAAGCCGCGCGGCCACGGCAGCTAGACGCATAGCGAAGGAAGGTCGTAAGTATGGTGTGGGACTAATGTTGGTAAGTCAGCGCCCATCCGAGGTTGATTCGACGATCTTGTCCCAGTGTGGAACCATTGTGGCGCTACGCTTGACGAACGATTCAGACCGTGGCCAAGTAGCGTCCTGTGCGTCTGACAACCTCAAGGGTCTTTTTTCGATGTTGCCTGTGTTACGTACGGGAGAAGCGCTAATCGTTGGGGAGGCAGTCAATATGCCGATTCGCGCAATCATTGATCGCCCGCCGGAAGGGCGCCGACCCGATAGTGATGATCCCGTCGTTGTAGTGCCCAAGGGGGCTGATGGAAAGCGTTTGCGCAGCGGGGGATGGACGGAACCCGTTTTAAACGAAGACTACAGGCCACTCGTGGAGGCTTGGCGAAGACAAGATCCAACAGCCGATGTCGCCAAAACAGCCACAAATCAGCCTGTTTAGGTATCTCAAAGAGAGAAAGACAATTATGGAACGAACACCAGTTAGCTCAAGCAATATCGCTGCGATCGGCTATGAACCGGAGAGCGGAGTGCTTGAGGTCGAGTTCATCAACGGGGCCGTGTACTCCTACTCCGGAGTTCCGCTTGGCGAATATGAGGGGCTAATGAGTTCAGACTCGAAGGGCAAGTATTTGCACGCGAACATCAAGGGACGCTACCCGTATTCGAAGTTGTGAGAGGTACCGCTCACACATACATCGACTGGCCTTTGCTGTGCCTGTTCTGCACGTCGAACTACCTATGTGTGGATTTTGGCATTCCCCTATGGGATCAAGCTTTCGATTGCACTTAAAAGTGCTAGATCTTAGATCTCGAATTAAACGCGCATGACTTTGGGCAGAGCTTCGTTAGATTTTTGGGGTGACTTCACTGCCTCCGATTATCAAAGTCGGCCCTTGGCTCTTTCTGTATGTAGTGCTTACCTTGCATGACAAGGACAGAGGCACGAAGCAGAATTAGGGGCCTTGGTGTCGCCCAGTGAAGTCACATGTCAATGTTAATCCTAATTTGAATCATCGCTGAAACCGCAAGCTGAGGGCAGGGTAGACTGCTGTATTTTGAGCGTCATTTCGTGGTGATATTCGGTCTTTAGGATCAAGCCACATTGTTTGTCAAAGGTTTTTAATCTGTGACACGCATCCTTCAAGGGTGCGCTGGCGATCTAGGATGGCAAAAAACAGTCGCAGCGTATTAAACGCATCGACATCAGCGCGGTGGGCTTTGCCCACGAACTGAAGCTTGTAGCGCGCCATGGCCTTGGACAAGCCGCCATGCTGAACTGTGGCAGTGCGCGTTCGAGCCAATGACAGCAATGTGGTCCAAGTCTTTACATCAATCCAGCGACGGCCGAAATGATGAAACTCGATCTGCGCTTGAGCAAATGTCCGTAGCAGGTCGGCGGAGTCCCCTCCACCCCAAGTGACTGGATTGACGAATACCTCTTGCTCACGCAGTAGGTCTCCAAGCTCTCGCGCACATTGCGCTAGGGCCACGCCTGCACTGCAGTCTTCATTGGTGATGCCCGTGAGTTGTGTAATGAACTCGCTGATGGGCTCATCCACTTGCAGATTCCATCGCCGGACAATGTACTGTTGCTGGTTTTGCGAAGCACTACCGATGGCAATGCCGACTTGGATGATGGCCCCGCTGGGCTGGTTGTATTCAAGGTCCAACGCCACGTAACGCTGGTTGTCCTCCATGGTGGCGCTGTGACTTTGATCGTTCATTTTGGTCTCCGGTGATAGTTAGTCCATATTGCCATTAAGTGTGGAAAGAGTCCGATTTAGGCGGGGTGTTGAAGATGCACTTAGCCAGACGACTTGTGGATGTGGGTTCAAATCCAGAAGACGATTTGCAGCTTAGGTGATACAGAATTGCCCACAATGATCGGCAAAGAGGAGGATGGTCATTTCCCCATTTGTGCTTTGTTGAGTTAATTTACTCAGTCATTGACCGTGCATCGAGGACTGATTGCGGTGAATATTTAACTTATTTCCCGTAAAAAATGCGGTCAATGACTTGTTTTTGCGGGGAATTGGGTGTTTAATTGCCGCATGAATAGCGGAGAAAAACTCTACATCTGGCAGGCCGACAGCTGGCCCAACTGGCGGTACGACTTGTCAAGTCTGGCCGGGCTGTTGGCGCATGTCAGTCGTTCTCAAGGTGTATTGCTGGGTCGTTTGGCAGACGTAGGGCTGGCATTACGCGACCAGGCCAGTCTTGCTGCGTTGACAGAAGATGTGGTCAAGACCAGTGAAATCGAAGGCGAGGTGCTCAATGTCGAATCTGTGCGTTCGTCCATCGCACGCCGTCTGGGCGTGGACATTGGCGCAGTTACACCGGTGGATCGGCATATCGAAGGCGTGGTTGAGATGGTGCTTGACGCCACCACACGCAGCTACGAATCGCTGACTTCTGATCGACTGTTCGGTTGGCATGCGGCACTGTTTCCCACCGGGTACTCCGGCATGAGCAAAATCGCGGTCGGCCAGTGGCGTGATGATGCAGATGGGCCAATGCAAGTTGTCTCTGGCCCGGCGGGGCGGCGCAAGGTCCACTTTCAGGCACCACCCGCGAAGGGTCTGCCTGTCGAAATGACGCGCTTTCTCGCCTGGGCAAATGAGGAAACGGGTGAGCCGCTGCTCATCAAGGCGGGCCTGGCGCACCTGTGGTTCGTGACCCTGCATCCATTTGACGATGGCAATGGTCGTATCGCCCGAGCGGTGGGAGACTTGTTCCTTGCACGCGCCGATGGCAGTCCGCAACGTTTTTACAGCCTATCGGCACAAATCCAACGGGATCGTCGGGACTACTACGATGTGCTCGAACGCACACAAAAAGGCACACTTGATGTCACCGGTTGGCTGTCGTGGTTCCTTGGCACATTGGCGCGCGCTCTGGACAGTGCGCAAACCACATTGGATGCAGTGCTGGTCAAGGCGCGCTTCTGGCAACGGTGGGCAGGCACGCCACTGAACGAGCGGCAGGTGAAACTGATCAACCGTTTGCTCGATGGATTCGAAGGCAAACTCACCAGCAGCAAGTGGGCTGCCATCGCCAAATGCTCGCCCGACTCCGCATTGCGCGACATCACTCTGTTGCTGGAGCTGGGGGTGCTCAAGAAAGCGCCTGGTGGCGGGCGCAGCACGAGCTATGAGCTGTCAAATTGAATTCGGCCGAATCGGCAAAACGACATCCACATGGCCGAGGGGACATCTGATTCGGATGTGTGGACGTCGGTTCAATTCCTAATGCCGGATTTGAAGTTATGAAAGAGAAGTGCATTGACTCTGCGGCGTGTGACCATGTCGCCGAAGTTGTCGACCGCCCGTAGAAGTGCGGGGCGATTGAGGTGGCGTAACTTGCTGCTTGCCTGATCCAATACAGCGTTGACCAGAGCGCTTGTTTTCTCGAGGTTGTTGATCAAGTCGACAAAAAGTACTTCAGGCGTCAAATTTTCCGTGTGGTCTCCTAGTTCAATCTCGTCAGAATCGCGGGAGGTGATGTTGAGCGTCATTAGGGTTCTGAAGTCATCAATGGCTTTTTGCTGGCAGCAGGTAGGCAGACGGTCTGACAAGTGGGTGAGGTAGGTCTGGATGATGGCTTGTGATTTCTTCTCAGAAAATTTGGATCGTCGCAATCGACCAATTTTTTTGGTCGGTATTTCCATGAATGCAGTGACTGAGATGCGTTTGCTCCAGTAGCGCTCATTTTTCATCCGACGTTCAAATGCCTCGACTTCAGCAACGGGGTAGCGGATAAGTCTTCCGACTTGAATGAAGCAGGGGCCTTTTCCGTGTTGCCGCCACAGGGCTAAGGTGCCTGTGGGAATGCCCCATCGATCAGCAAGATCTTGTGAGGACAGCGGCCGATTAAGCATCGACTGAGCAAAGGCTGTAGACGACGGTCATGACCGGGGAGCTGGGTTCCAGTGCCAGCATGGTGGCCTTGATCCGTGGTGGTGTGCAGCGCGTCAACCGATAAAGGTGATTCTGGATTTGGCCGCGTGACTTTTTGCCGCCCAGGCAGGCAGCGCGGATCTGATCGAGGTCAGCTTGGCCAGCTTGCTGGAGAAAGAGCAAAATTTCTTCGGCACCTGCGAACGCGATGTTGGTTCTGATTTGGTTCTCGTAATCCTCGATGGCCGCCAGCGGGTACTGAATCTTCTTGCTAAGCTTCAAGTACTCAGGGCCCCGGTGTGTCGAACGCCAGCGCTGTAGGGTCTTGGGACTCATGGCCCATCGCGCTGCAAGTTCGATTTCATTCAGGCTTGTACTCACGTTGCATGCTCCTTGAGATAACGGAGCTGCATTCACGCGTACTTCTCCCCAGAAGTCCAGCGGTTATGATCTACTACCGCTCATTCGCTACCACGCACGCTTGAGTACGAAGAGAGAATTTTCTAGTGGTCAACCATCCACCACCAATACACAATCCCCAACTCGTCTGAGTTGGGGATTTTTTTCGTCCGTTGGCGCGTGTTGCCCCGTGTTGTTGCGGGTTCATGCGGAAACTTGTGGACCTCGCCCACAGCACCACCAGGCCGGTTCAGCGCCTTGTTCTCTCTCATTTGGCCATTTCTCTCTGGATTCCTCGCGCCGGGAAATGGGCCGAAGTCCACAAGACCCTCCGGCCGGGGCCAAGCAGATCAACAACTTACAAGTGGACGATTCGATCGGTTTCTTTCCAGCATTGGTTGGCGAGAGGACATCACAACCAGAACGATGAGTTGCGATCCAATATCGTCTATTGCTTATCTTCTGAGCAGTCAACTCAACATCTAGGCTGCTGGTAAGGGCGTAGTCGGCGGACATCAACGATGGGAGGTACGAGAGTAGAAATGTTTGCAGCGTTACACGATACGGAGTGCCGCCGATCGTCAAGTACAAGAGTGAATTCTCATAAAATCTTGACTGTTTTAGGATAAGCTAGAGGGCACAGTGTGGTGTCTCTGGATGCGCTTATCTGAATGGTTTGAAGCATGGCTCAAATGTAGCCCATGTGACTCGGAGCTCAATTAAACATGCCCAATCCTGATAACTATGAAAAAGTCTGCTACGCGAAGCCATTTTTGAAAGAGGTCATCGCTAGAGTTGATTTTCCAGAGCCAGTGGCCATGCTCTCTAAAGCATTGCCGGCAAAATTTTCAAAATCAATCCTTTCCCGTTTTCCAATTTCTGAGCCTCAGCAGGTGCAGGCTCAAGAGTTGCAGTTCTCAGCTACAGGGGCAATCTCTACAAATACACGTGAAGAGAAGCATTGGACCTATTATGGAAAAGAGCGTGAGAAGACTTTGACACTCGCGCCTCAACATGTTGTTCAAACATCCAGGGCATACACAACATTTGAGGCGTTTACCGATGATTTTCTTGAGGTTATTGAGGCTATTTCCAAAATTGACAGCGAACTAGCGGCTAATAGGGTAGGTTTGCGTTACATCAATGTTATTGAGATTGATAGTGGTGATCCACTTGAATGGTCTGATTATATAGATGGTGCGATGCTGGGAAATATAAATCTGAATAATCAAAAATCCAATATTTCCAGAGCTTTTAACGTGCTTGAGTACAATTACGGAAATATAAATTTAAAATATCAATTTGGTGTTGCAAATCCGGATTACCCGGCGATAGTGAGGCGAAAGCAGTTTATTTTAGATCTTGATGCGTTTGCTGTGGGTGCATACGAATTGTCGGAAATAAAGAACGTTGTGAATAACTCTCATGCTCTTATCCAAGATTTCTTTGAGGCAAGTCTGAAGGAGAAGGCAAGGAAGCTTATGGGGCGAAAGAAAAATGAGCGAAAGCCAAAATAATATATTCGATGCGACCTATGTTGGAAAGAGTCAAGTGACCGTAGGAGATGAGCAAAAAAAATCAGGAATTAAGCAATTCTTGAAGAACCCAATTGCCGTCGAAGATGTCAAGCAGTACGGTACTTCAAAGCCATCGCGTACCGTTATTCGTGCATCGCTTCAAAATGGTAAAAGTTGAAAAAATACCAGTCGGCAGAATTGCTCAAGGCGACATAATTCGCGATATCGAGCATATTGAGTACGCCGTTATTAAGGGCGGCACTGTGGAGCTGTCGAAAATCAACTTCCCGTTGGGGATTGTTCTTACCCAGGATTGTGATTTAGAACAGGATCATTCATTTAGGTCGGCTGAAGAGCAGAAATCTACGCAAGATAAATATCTGCTCTCTGTATTGGTTGCGCCGCTCTACAACGTTGAACAAGTCTATCGAGGTGAGCACCTTCAAGATTTGGGTCTAACTATGGCCAGTATTAATAAAAATAAAACAGCTGGTCAGAATCTACGCAATAACGAAACTCCTAGATTTCATTATTTGGAATTCCCTGATGAAGTGCCTGTTGCGCCGGCCGTAATTGATTTTAAGCACTATTTTTCATGCAATGTAGAATATCTAAAAAATCACAAATCTTTGAACTTTGTTTGCCAGCTTTCAGATTTGTATAGGGAGGATGTTTCGCATAGGTTCTCCAGTTTCCTGTCACGAATTGGATTGCCATGAACGTCCACCTTTCTGTCGACAATTGGAAAATTTTTCGTTGAGAGTGCTGCTTCAGTATTTATCGGTAGATGACAAGTTAATGTAGGCTGCAAACGACCTATGCAACCAACGCACCTACAAGCGCAATATTCCGCCAGTCACAATCACAGCAACTTCCGCTGCTCATCCCACAGCAACGGCGTGCCAGACGCCAGGTCAAACAAGGTGACGTGGTCTGGCAATGACTCGTCCAGGATGGCAGCCACGATGTCAGGTGCCAGCGTGGTGAGGTTCACCATCCGACTTACGTAGGCCCGGTCCATCCCTTCCATCTCTGCAACCTCGGCCAGATTCCTAGCCTTGCCGGACTCCAGGATGGCCAGCCATCGATGCCCACGGACCAAGGCCAATTGCATCGGGGTGGGCTGGTTGTCCCACGCACGCGGTTGCACGGCGGTGCCGTCCGGCAGGGTCACAGCCTTGCGCCGGCCACGGCGGATGATCCTGATCGGGATGGTCACGTTCATGCTGCCATTGCTGGCGCTGACCACGTCGGCATCCCCGGTCGCCTTGATCGTGATCTCGTTCATGCGGTCACCTCAACTGCTTCTTTGGGGGCAGGCAGATTCAATTCAGCGGCTAGCCGCTCCAGGCCATTCGGCATGAACTGCACTTCGATGTTGTGGGGCGTGACCACCACTTTCTTGATCAGCAGGCGGACGATGCGCTCTTGCTCTGCCGGGAACAGCTGGTCCCAAATCTTGTCGATCTGCAGCATGGCAATGCACACCTTGCCTTCATCCACCTCTGGATCCCGGGCCGTTATCAGTGCTGCCACCCGGGTCTTGAGATCGGGCGCGCGCAGGATCCTGCGCATCTGCGCCAACACGTTGGCCTCCAGCTCGATTGCCGGCAGCCGTGGCAGACCGGACGCACCGGCGTGCTCTTTGTTCTCTCGCGTGTGGATGTAGTACCGGTACAGCTTGCCGGTGCCTTTGCGACTCCAGGCCACAGTCAAGGCTCGCCCATCTGCGCCCTGGACGATGCCCTTGAGCAGGAAGGGAATGGTGGCGCGGGTGTTGTTGCCCCGGGTGCGCGGGCTGACCTTGAGGACGGACTGCACGGCCTCCCATGTACTGGGCTCGATCAGCGGCTGGTGCTCGCCCTTGAACCATTCATCCTTGTGCCGCAACTCGCCCAAGTAGGTCCTGTTGCCCAGGAGTTTGTAGATCAGCCCCTTGTCGATGAGCTTGCCCTCGCGGACGTTGCCGTCCTGGGTGGTCCATGCCTTGGACGTGACGCCGTCCATGCGCAACTCCTTCATGAGCTTGGTGGTGGAGCCCAGTTCCACGAACCGCGTAAAGATGTGCTTGATGATCTTGGCCTCCCGCTCATTGGGGATCAGGCGCCGGTCCTTCACGTCGTAGCCCAGCGGCGGCACACCACCCATCCACATGCCCTTGCGTTTTGAAGCCGTGATCTTGTCGCGGATGCGCTCACCCGTGACCTCGCGTTCGAATTGCGCGAAAGACAGCAGGACGTTGAGCATCAGCCTGCCCATGGATGTGGTGGTGTTGAACTGCTGGGTGACCGAGACAAAGGACACGCCAGCGCGCTCGAACACTTCGACCATTTTGGAGAAATCGGCCAGGCTGCGGGTGAGGCGGTCGATTTTGTAGACCACCACGATGTCAACGCGGCCGTCCTCGATGTCGGTCATCAATCGGCGCAGGGCGGGACGCTCCATGTTGCCGCCCGAGAAGCCGCCATCATCGTAGTCGTCGGCCACCGGAATCCAGCCTTCGCTGCGCTGGCTGGCGATGTAGGCATGGCCGGCTTCCTTCTGGGCGTCGATGGAGTTGAAGGATTGGTCCAGCCGTTCGTCGCTGGAGACCCGGCAGTACACGGCGCATCGCTGACGGCGTTTGAGAACCTCGCTCATTTGCGTGCCCCCTTCTTCGCGGCTGGCTTGGAAGGTGCGTTGGCCTTCAGTCCAAAGAAAACGGGGCCGGACCATGCCGTGCCGGTGATCTCCTTGGCGATGCGCGAGAGGCTGCGGTACGGGCGCCCCTCGAATTCATACTGGCCGTCGACCGTGGCCATGACCTGGTATTCCTTGCCCTGGTACTCGCGGGTGAGGAGCGTGCCGGCCATCAGATGGAAGTCGCGTTCCAGTTTCTTGTTCTGGCCCGAATCCATGATCGCCTGGATCCGGCGCTTGTTGCGGTCGACCATGTTGCGATCGATCTTGCGGAACTCGATTTCCTGCAGCCGGAAGGCCAGGCGGCGCTCCAGGAACTGGCGGTTGTGCGTCGGCGTGTCTTTGCCGAACAGGTCTTTCCAGAGCGCCTTGATGTCGAGCATCGACAGCTCGGGTAATCCGGCGATTTGCGCCAGCACCGAGGGCGGCGTGACGTAGGGTGATTGCGTGGTGGTCATTTGGACTCCGTGACTTTGGTTGACGGGTCCGTATGAACGCTCTGGTGGCCGGAATAGCCAAGTCCTAAATGGCTCTTGGAGGCCGCATTTGCGGACTTCGCGACAGATTGATCCCACACACGGGAAATGCCCCTTGCCAGCAGGGCAGCCACCTCGTCCATGCGCTCCGACACGGTCATGGATTCGGGCGGGCGGCGTTTGATTTCTTGCATTGGTTGCCAGTCCTTGATGTTCAACGATCGAAGGAAAAAATTGTCTCCAGAGGGCCATGGCAAGGCCAGCAGGAGGTTTCGGACAGGTGCGGAAGGTTGAGGGCAATTGCCAAAACCAGGCCAAAAGTTCACTCCGAATGCCATCGGTTGCATGGAGAACGAACGTTCTCTACAATGAGTGCCGTGAAGAAAGCCATCAACGACCACGAACACCTCGCCACGCTGCAGAGCTATTACGCCGAGCACCGGGTGCTGCCGTCTTACGCCCGTCTGATGAGCCTGCTTGGATTCGCCTCCAAGTCGGCCGTCAAGAAGGTGTTGGAGCGGCTGGAGGGCATGGACATGCTGGAGCGCACCCCCGATGGGGACTGGGCGCCGAGCGAACGATTTTTTGATCGCGCCATTGCGACCCAGCCTGTGCCGGCCGGCATGCCGATTTCAGCCGATAGCGACGTTCATGAACAGATCACCATCGATCGCTTCCTGATTCAGCAGCCCAACAAGACAGTGCTCATTCGGGTCAAGGGCGACAGCATGGTGAACGCCGGCATTCACGATGGCGATCTGGCTGTCGTGGAGCGCAAGACCGAAGCCACGCAGGGAGATATCGTGGTCGCGGTCGTTGATGACCAATTCACTCTAAAAACACTTGCACGAGACAAAGACGGATATCACCTGTTGCCTGCCAATCCGAATTTCCCTGTGATTCGGCCCAACGGCAGGCTCGAGATTTTTGGCGTCCTGGTTGGCCTTGTGCGCAAGTACCAATGAGGACCCATCACTTTGAAAATCTTTTCTCCAGCCCACTTTCTGCGCCATGTCTCGATGCCCACGCTGCGCGAGTTCACGGACGCGCATCCGATTGCCCCCCGCCTGACCATTGACTGGGATAGTCCGCCCGAGACCTTGCCTGCCATGGTCAATGCGGCTATCGAAGCGCTGCATGCGTCGATGGGTGCAGACGGCATGTCCGACGAGGAAATGTCCGCGCTTGGGCAAGACTTGCACCTCTGGCATGACGACCTGCGACGCGTGCATCTGCTGTCCAACGATCTGGCCAGCAATGAATTTCATACGGCGTGCGCTGCGGATCAAGAGGCCCTGGATGCCTTTGCCAGTCGTGACCCGCGCGAACAGGCACTGTGGGTGTTTCACGCCCGTGATCACCTATTCCGTGACGTCGAGTTGCATTTGGCCTTCCAGGCGAAGGCCAACGGCAAGTATTGGAAGAAGCACCGCATCGAGGCTGGCCTGGACCTGACCAACGAGCGGGAGAAGTTGGAGGCGTTCAGCCATGAGGTGGCCAAGCTCTTCGAAAAATCTGGCGCTGGCAAAAGCACCCACATTGAGCAGAGCGTCCATGCTGCTGATGGCAGTGTGCAACTGACCATCTATGTGGAAGGCCCGATCACGGCGCTGGCGCACTTCACCGAAAACAAGTTCAACCGGCAGACCACACGCATCGCCTTGGAAACAGCCGTTGTCTACCAGCCGGCTACCGGCGTTATCGAAAGCGTGGTCAAGGGCGGTTCCAAGAACCACCAGACCGTGCTGCAGTTGTTCGGCAAGCATGTGGTTGGCCGTGAGATCCAGCCTGAAGAAATCGAGAAGACCCGCTTCAAGCTCAATGAACTGCGCGAAGGCCTGGAGACCTTCGATGATCTGTCGTCCCTTGGGGTCGAGAAAATCCGTTTGCGCCGCGCACAGTTCCGGCCACGCGGCAGCACGGGCGTTGCCATTCGTATTGAGGCATCGGCAGAGCAGGATCAGGATGACGCGATCGAACTGGCCCGCAAGACGCTCAAGATCCAGCATTCATTCGAGACCGAGTACAACCTCGACGGGGCGTCGGTCATCGTGTACCTGGCACCGGTGGATGGCCAGAAGCCCAAGCGTTTCAGCTTCGACCTGTACTCGACCGGGTCGTCCACCATCAAGAACCTGTCCGAGAAAAACCAGCCCATCGCCAATGCCGTGCTGCAGTCGCTCAATGTGATTGAGGCCGAGGAGGCAGCAGCTTGAGCGGCAAGCTGGTCAATGCGACGGGAGTGCTTTGCCGCCTGCTGGAGCAATCGAAACCAACGATCAACGGCGCGGCATTGCTCGGTGGAGAATTCGGCGAGGGTGGCCATGAGCTTGTTCGTGAACGCCTGCTGGTGCTCGGGCCTGCACTTTCCTACGTCACTTGCCCTGACTGCGGGATCGAGATGGCCCGCGCCGTCCGTTCCGTGGGTGTCGACCAGGTCCTGCTGTATTGCGATGAGTGCGGTGAAGTCGACGCCGATCGCGCGCTGCTCCAGACCTACACGGTCAGCCTATCACGCTTTATCGATCGCATGGTCAGCAGCTTGGAATTGACGCCGTCCAATCGCAAGGCCATCGGCAACGACATCTCGTGGCGCCTGGGTGTGCAGGAGCACAAGCGTGGCAAAGCGCAGACATGGTATTTCGCGCGCCACTTGAATGACCACACCGTGGCGCGTCACCTGCTGGATCAGATCCGTTCCGACAATGCAGCCCAATCCGCCAAGATCATCACCAGCACCGATGTGCCTTTGCCAGATGGCTCTCCGCTGGTTGGATACGACATCAAGAATCTGGCCGCCATTGCGCGCATGTCGCAGAACGTGTTTCTCTTCTTCGATGACAGGGCCGAGGTCACGGTTTCTCAGCCCGAGGAAGAGCCGGCACCAGTCACATCGTTGCGCCATGTCCGTCACAAAGGCTGGGCCTATGTGGATGGCGTGAAGTACGAACTGGAAGGAATGCAGCAGAAGATTCTGTTGGCCTTGATGGACGACTTTGACCACCGTATGGAAGCCAATCAGATCCGCGACAAATGCGGGTCCCGCGCTGCCAGATTTGTGCCCATCAAGTATTTTGGTCGTAACCCACTCGTGTATCACCAGTTCATTCAATACGTTGATGGCGATGACGAGTACGAATTGAAAATTTCAGAGGAAGACAGAAGCTGGTTGAGCTAATCAGTGGCTCCTTTAAAACGCAATCAGAACCCGGCTCCTGTACGTAGGAGGCCGGGTTTTTTGCATTCTGCACGCACGAATCCGGTTTGCAGAACGGATGCGTAGAACTTGCAGAACGGTTTGCAGAACCTGCCTTGGGAAATTCTAGGCACTGGTTAGCGCGGCTCCCAAGCCGCACGAAACAGAGCCTTTTTCACCTTCAAGGAGATTCAATTGCAACCCTCAGAACCCGTCCGTCATCTCAACCAGCGGCAGCTTGCCGAACGTTGGGATTTGAGCGAGGCCACCCTGGAGCGCTGGCGCTCCGAGGGCATCGGTCCCGTCTTCCTCAAACTGCAAGGCCAGGTCCGCTATCGGATCGAAGACATCGAAGCCTTCGAAGTCGACAGCCTGCGCCGGAGCACATCCACGCGTGAAGTGATCGGAGGTGCGGCATGAGCACCGATCTGACCTTCACGCCCGAACAGGTGCTGGCCACCCCGGCAGGCACGTTGGCGCAGCAACCGGCTGAACTGCTCTTCAGCATCAAGAACGCCGCCGCTGATTTGTTGGCCGCTGGCAAAGCCCTAGGCGATCACATCGACCAGGCCATCGACTTCAAGTGGGGCGAGCGTGCCCGCAACCTGCGCCACGACGCTGGCAAGGATACCGGAGTCGTGCATTTCGATGACGGCGATGTGCGCGTTACCGCAGATCTGCCCAAGAAAGTCGAGTGGGACCAGACCCGCCTGGCCGACATGACGCGCCGTATCACCGAGAGCGGTGACGACCCTAGGCAGTACGTCGAGATCACCTATCGCGTGAGCGAGACCAAGTTCAACGCTTGGCCTGAAACCCTCAAGTCCGCCTTCGAGGCTGCCCGCACGGTCAAGACCGGCAAGCCCTCGTACCGCCTCGCCCTCATGAAGGAGTAATTGCCATGTTCTTCAAAAAGAAAACCACTGTCCAGAAGCTGCGTGAGCGTCCCGAATGGTACGTGCGTGAGCTGCCTGAAGAAATCTTTGTTCCGGCGCTTGATGGCCATCGTCCGGATGACATGACCGTCGCGCTCGAGGACGCCACGCTAGACGACCTTGCCTTTGCCATCATCGGCATCGAAGCCCAGGTTGCCAAGGCACGTCGAGGCTTGAGCGGGCTGCGTGAACTGTATGAGCAGGCGCGCAAGCGTGGCGCTGCTGGGACCAACACCGTGGCCGAGGTGTTCTTCGGTGATGAGTTCGAGGAGGTGTCGAAATGAGCCTTCCCATCATCACCGCAGACCAACGCCTGGCTGAGCGCCGTGGCGTCAAGGGCGTCCTCGTCGGCAAGTCCGGCATAGGCAAGACCTCCCAGCTCTGGACGCTGCCCCCGGCATCCACGTTGTTCTTCGATTTGGAGGCCGGCGATCTGGCCGTCGAAGGCTATGCCGGCGACACCATTCGTCCCCGCACCTGGCAGGAATGCCGCGACTTCGCCGTGTTCATCGGCGGCCCCAATCCGGCGCTCCGTGAGGATCAACCTTACAGCGAAGCCCACTACCAGGCGGTATGCCAGCGCTTCGGTGATCCGGCCGTTCTGGACAAGTACGAAACCGTGTTCGTCGATTCGATCACCGTGGCCGGCCGTCTGTGCCTGCAATGGTGCAAGGGCCAGCCGCAGGCCTATTCCGAAAAGACCGGCAAGCCCGACAGCCGTGGCGCCTACGGCCTGATGGGCCAGGAAATGATCGGCTGGCTGACCCACCTGCAACACACGCGTCGCAAGAACGTGTGGTTCGTCGGGATCCTCAACGAGGCCCTGGACGATTTCAACCGTCGGGTTTTCACGCTGCAAATCGATGGCTCCAAGACTGGTCTGGAGTTGCCCGGCATCGTTGATGAGGTGGTCACGTTGGCCGAGGTCAAGGCTGACGACGGCAGCAGCTACCGCGCATTCGTGTGCCACACGCTCAATCAGTGGGGCTACCCGGCGAAGGACCGCTCTGGTCGCCTTGACCCGGTGGAAGAGCCCAACCTCGGGCGCCTCATGCAGAAGATCGCCGGCCCCGCACGTCCCGCCAGCGAGCGCCTGGACTTTGCCCGTCCGCAGGCTAGTGCCGCAGAGCCCGCTTCCAACGCAACCCCATCCGCCACCACGGCATCCGTTTCCTCTCAGGAGTCCTGATCATGACCTTTTTCGATTTCAACTCGGCCGCCGAGCAGTCCAGCTACGACCTCATCCCCAAAGGCACGGTGGTGCGCGTGCGCATGACCATCAAGCCGGGCGGCTATGACGATCCGTCCCAGGGCTGGACCGGCGGCTACGCGACCCGCAGCATGACCACCGGCTCGGTGTATCTGAACTGCGAGTTCGTGGTGCTCGATGGACCGTTCGCCCGTCGCAAGATGTGGTCGCTCATTGGCCTGTACAGCGCCAAGGGGGCCGAGTGGACCAATATGGGCCGGACCTTCATCAAGGCCATCCTGAACTCCGCACGCGGCATCAATCCGAACGACAGCAGCCCGGCGGCGCAGAACGCCCGACGCATCAGCGGCTTCGCCGACCTGGAGGGCATCGAGTTCGTTGGCAAGGTGGACTGGGATAAGGACCAGAACGGCCAGGACAAGTGCGTCATCAAGTCGGCCGTCACGCCGGAGCACAAGGACTACGCCGCTCACATGAATGGTGCGCCAGCGGGGGCAGCCAGTGCGCCGGCCAGCAGTGGTGGTGCCAATTCCTATGCTCAGGCCACCGGTCGCGCGCCGGTGCCGGGTCGTCCCAGCTGGGCGCAGTAAGGGGGAATTGCCATGATTCTTCGCCCCCGCCAAGCCCTGCTTGTGCAGAGGACCCTCGCGGCCCTCGGCGAGCATGGCAACACCCTGGCCGTTGCGCCCACCGGTTCGGGCAAGACCATCATGCTGTCGGCCGTGGCCGGCAGCCTTTTGGCTGAACCCGATGCCAAGGCTTGCATCCTGGCCCATCGCACCGAATTGACCGGCCAGAACCGCAGCAAGTTCGAGCGCGTCAACCCGGGCCTCAAAACGTCGGTGTTCGACGCCAACGAGAAGTCCTGGGATGGCAACGCCACCTTCGCGATGGTGCAGACCCTCTCGCGAAAGACAAACCTGGACCAGCTGCCCACCCTGGACCTGTTGGTCATTGATGAAGCGCACCATGCTGCTTCGCCCAGCTACCGGGAGGTGATTGACCAGGTGCTGGTCAAGAACCCGAAGGCGGCCATCTGCGGGCTGACTGCCACCCCGAACCGGGGTGACGGCAAGGGCCTGCGCGAAGTGTTCAGCAACGTGGCTGACCAGATCACGCTGGGCGAGATGATCGCCAGCGGCCACCTGGTGCCGCCACGGACCTATGTGATCGACGTTGGCACGCAAGAGGCGCTGCGCAAGGTGCGCCGCACTGCGATCGACTTCGACATGAACGAGGTTGCCAACATCCTCAACAAGACGCTGGTCACCGAGTCGGTGATCAACAACTGGAAGGCCAAGGCACGCGACCGCAAGACTATCGTGTTCTGCTCGACCGTCGAGCACGCCACGGATGTGTGCTCCGCTTTCAATCGGGCAGGAATCGAATCCGTCCTGATTCACGGTGAGTTGTCCGATGGCGAGCGCAAGGAGCGTCTGGCCGCCTATGAAAACGGCAGCACCCAGGTCGTCGTCAACGTGGCCGTGCTGACCGAGGGATACGACTACACGCCCACCTCGTGCGTGGTCCTGCTGCGCCCCAGCTCCTACAAGTCCACCTTCATTCAGATGGTGGGCCGTGGCCTGCGCACGGTCGATCCGCAGGAGTTTCCGGGCTTAGTTAAGACCGACTGCATTGTCCTAGACTTCGGCACGGCAAGTCTGATGCACGGCGCGCTGGAGCAAGAGGTCAACCTCGATGGCCATGACAACCTCGGCGATGCCCCCACCAAGGAATGTCCGGAGTGCGGTGCCACGGTACCGATGGCCGTCATGGAGTGCCCGCTGTGCGGCCATGTCTGGGAAAAGCAGGACAACCAATCACGCGGGGTGCTCGATCACTTTGTGATGAGTGAGATCGATCTGCTCAGTCGATCCAACTTCCGCTGGTGCGACCTCTTTGGCAGTGACGACGCGCTCATGGCCACCGGCTTCAATGCATGGGGTGGCATCTTCTTTCTCAACGGGCGCTGGCACGCCGTGGGCGGTGCCAAGGGGCACACCACGCAGATGCTTGCTGTTGGCGAACGCACAGTCTGCATGGCCAAGGCCGATGACTGGCTCAACGAGCATGAGTCGGAGGACTCGGCGCACAAGACGCGGCGCTGGCTCAACGAGTCGCCCACGCCGAAGCAACTGCAGTACTTGCCGCCAGAACTGAGGGCCGACTTCGGCCTGACCCGCTATCAGGCTTCGGCACTGCTGTCGTTCCGCTTCAACCGCAATGCCATCGTGCGGCTGGTCAATGCTGCCAATGACGCCCACGCCCACCAAGTTCTGGAGGCTGCGTGAAATGTGCCGTCTGCCATCGCAAAGCCAAGGGGTACGGCTGGTTCAACCCGCGTGTGCCCCGCTCGGACCCATCCCGTCACAACGACAAGTGGGTGTTCTGCAGCCGTCCCTGTCAGGAGGCCTTCTCCAAGCTCATGAACAAAACGGAGGGCCAAATGATTGACCCCAGCGATATGGAAATCGCCGCCATGCAGTCCTGCCTCGGCCCTCTGGGGGAGTACGTCGGCTCCATCGGAATGCAGCGGCCTCTGGCCGACTACAGCCGGGACGAGGTGCTCATCCTCATTGATGTGGTCGTCACCCGGTACCAGGACAGCATGCTTGAGGAACACGAGCGCATGGCCGCTCGCGACAGGCAGTTTCTGGAACAGCGCATCGCCATCCAGGCCGCAGGCCGGCAGCAAGGACGGTCGTGATGCTGGACTTCAATCACCGTCCGAAATTTCATGAGCAGGTCGGTGCGCTCATCGATGACGCGCTGGCGCTGGAGCGCGATGGGCAGACGCCGCGCGACTATCTGGGCGCATCCCGGCTGGGTGTGGCGTGTGAACGCGCGCTGCAGTTTGAGTACACCCGCACGCCGGTGGATCCGGGGCGCGATTTCTCCGGCCGCGTGCTGCGCATCTTCGAGGTGGGCCATGTACTAGAAGACCTGGCCATCCGCTGGTTGCGACTGATCGGCTTTGACCTCTACACCCGCAAGGCCCATGGCGGCCAGTTTGGCTTCTCCGTGGCCGGCGGCCGCATCAAGGGTCACGTCGACGGCATCCTGAACGATGGTCCCTCGGAGCTGGGCATGCGCTACCCGGCGCTGTGGGAGTGCAAGACCATGAATGACAAGTCCTGGCGGGACACGGTCAAGAACGGTGTGGCCAAGTCCAAGCCGGTCTATGCCGCGCAGATGGCCATCTACCAGGCGTACATGGAAGGCGGCATTCCCGGGATCTCGGAGAACCCGGCGCTGTTCACGGCCATCAACAAGGACACCCAGGAAATCTGGTTCGAGTTGGTGCCCTTCGATGGCGGGCTCGCGCAGCGCATGTCCGACCGGGCGGTGCGCGTCATCAGCGCCACCGATGCGGGCGAGGTGCTGCCCCGTTTTTCGACCACGCCAACCCACCAGGAGTGCCGCTTCTGTTCATGGCAGGAACGCTGCTGGGGTGGGACCTGATGCACGAGTCCAGCTACTTTGACTTCAACGATGCAGCAGACAGGACCACCGGGGCAGTCGAGGACGTCGAGACCCTGCGCCAGGCGCTGATCGACAGGCTCGAGTCGGTCCTTCTGTTCCTTTTCCCCCAGGGCCGTATCCGTGGAGGCAAGTTCTATGTCGGCGATATCGACGGCTCTGCAGGCAAAAGCCTCGTGGTGGAGATGGAAGGATCGCGACGCGGCCTTTGGTTCGATTTCGCCACCGACATGGGCGGCGATGTGTTCGATGCCTGGGCCATGTCGCGCAACTTGTCGGTCAGGACCGACTTCCCACGCCTCCTGGATGAAGTGCGCCAGTGGTGTGGCGTGGCGCCACCCATGGCCTCCAACCCTCGGCGCGAGGTCCGGTCACAGCCGGTGGATGAACTGGGGCCGTACACGGCCACCTGGGACTATCAGACCCCTCTGGGTGAATTGATCGCTCGGGTGTACCGCTACGACCCTGAGCCTGGCCGCAAGGAGTTCAGGCCCTGGGATGTACGCGCCCGCATGTGGCGTGCGCCTGATCCGCGTCCGCTCTATAACCAGCCGGCCATGGCGACAGCCAGACAGGTGGTGCTGGTGGAAGGTGAAAAGTGCGCCCAGGCCCTCATCGAGCAAGACATCGTGGCCACCACCGCGATGAACGGCGCGCGCGCACCGATCGACAAAACCGACTGGTCCCCTCTGCGTGGCAAGGACGTCGTGATCTGGCCGGACCGCGATCCGCCGGGCTGGGACTATGCCGAGGCAGCTGCCAAAGCCTGTGTGGATGTGGGCAGTCGTTCAGTGGTGATCGTCATCCCGCCCGAAGGCAAGCCGGATAAGTGGGATGCGGCCGATGCCATCGACGAGGGGTTCGACTGCAAGGCATTCATCGAGCGTGGCGAGCGCATCACGGTGAAGGCCAGCGCGGCTGTCCTGCCGGCTTTCACGATGGGCGAGATGCTCGACGACGACACACCGCTGCCGATCGATCTGGTGTCGGGCAGGATCATCACGACCGGTGGCATCACGATCTTTGGCGGAGCGCCCAAGGTGGGCAAGAGCGACTTCCTGCTGTCGTGGCTGGCGCACATGGCAGCAGGCCTGCCGTTCCTGGACATGGTGCCGGCACGCCCTTTGAAGGTTTTTTACCTCCAGGCCGAGGTGCAGTACCCGTACCTCAAGGAGAGGATGAAAGCCATACGTCTGCCCAAAGAGGCGCTCAGGCTCGCCCGGCGCAATCTGGTGGTGACGCCCCAGTTGCACCTCATCCTTGATGAGGAAGGGCTGGAGAAGTTGATCCAAACCATCAGCGCGCAGTTCGGTGGCGAGCCGCCGGACATCATCGCCATCGACCCGATCCGCAACGTGTTCGACGGTGGCGGCTCCGGTGGTGAGAACGACAACGACGCGATGATGTTTTTCCTCACGCGCCGGGTGGCCAGGCTACAGCAGCGGGTCAATCCGGACTCGGGCGTGTTGCTGGTCCATCACACCAAGAAGATGACCAAGCGCCAGTTCGAGGAGGACCCGTTCCAGGCCTTCGCGGGTGCCAGCAGCCTGCGCAGCTTCTATACCTCAGCCATGCTGCTGCACCGGCCAGACGAGTTGTCCACGGTGCGGCAGTTGTATTTCGAGCTGCGCAATGGTCCAGGCCTTGCCCCCCGGTACGTCGACAAGGTCGATGGCCAGTGGAAGGTCGTCAATGACAGCGAACGTCTGGTCAACAAGGATTACGGGAAGCGGCTCGATGCCGAGCGACGGCGCAAGACCGATGTGATCCTGCAGATCCTCTTTGATGAGGGCCTGAAGGGCAACTTCTACACCGCCAACCAGTTCGCCGAAGCGTTCGAGGGCAAGGCGGGCCTTGGCGGCGAGCGCTCGATTCGCGAGCGCCTGTCGGCCCTGGCCACGCAGGGCTACATCAAGTACTTCCGCAACGCGGCGGACTATGGGCTGCCGCCATTTGGCCGCTCCAAGTTTGGCTACATGTGCGTCGAGGGCATGGTCCACAACCAGCCCAAGGGCGAGCCCGATCCGGACACCGGAGAGGTGGCCGTGGTGTCCCTGTGCGTGCTCCCCACCCACTACAAGTGCCCACTTTCCGGGGCGGCGATGCCCGTCGAAAACCCGGAGGTGTGGGTCTATCCCGAAAACAGCAACGACCCACAGGAGTCCGAATGAACACGATTTGCCAAGATAGAGGCATCACGGCCAGCAGTTTTGAATACGCCGGCATTGACCTGCACGGGCACGCTTTGGCCTTCACGCGACGGGCATTGGACAGAATCCGCAATCGTCCGCAACTGTGCGATCCCGCGCACATCGGCTCGCAGCAGCAAGTTGGCAAAAACACCCCCGAAAGTTGGCAAACTTTTGCCAACTGGATTCAGTTGGCAGACCCTTGCCAACTTGATTTCGTTGTAAATCAACAAGTTACGTCGAAGTTGGCAAGATGGCAGGAAGGCAGCTCTGCCAACTTGCCAACTGAGCTAACTCGTTGTTTTTGTTCACTTTCCACCCCTTGTCCAGTTGTCGGAGACTCCCCCTCCTACTACGTAGGAGAGGGGGCTAAAGCCCTCTCTCCGTTACGTAGGGGAGATGCCTGCCCGGTCGATCCGGTGCCTGCATCGCGCACCGTGGTCATGGCCATCGACCTGGGCACCACGACCGGCTGGGCCATGCGAACGATGGATGGTCAGATCGCGCACGGCTTCGCGAGCTTCCGGCCCAACCGCTATGAGGGCGGTGGCATGCGCTACCTGCGCTTCAAGCGGTGGCTCTCCGACATGCGCCACCTGGCCACCGACATCCACAGCGTGTACTTCGAGGAAGTGCGTCGGCACGCTGGGGTGGACGCCGCCCATGTGTACGGCGGCCTGCTGGCCACGCTCACCGCTTGGTGTGAGCACCACAACCTGCCGTACCAGGGTGTGCCAGTGGGCACGATCAAAAAACACGCCACCGGCAAAGGTAATGCCAGCAAGGGCGAGGTCATCCAGTCCATGCGGGCACTGGGCCACCCGGTGACCGATGACAACGAAGCGGATGCCCTGGCGCTGTTGCACTGGGCTTTGGACACACAGGAGGGATGAACATGGTTGCAGCAACACTCGAATGGACGACGGACGACGTCGCGAACTGGCTGATCGAAGCGGCACGCACGGCGCATCGCCTGCCACCGGTCAGGGTGCAAGGCTACTTCAACTGCTGGCCCACCATCGTGCGATCGGAGTACGAACGCATGGCCAGCGACGATGCGCCGGTCTACCGCTTCCCACCCACGCCCGCCGAGGTCGAGCGCATGCTCGTGGTCATGCAGTGGGTGCAGTGCCTGCGCACCGATCAGCGCAAGCTGGTGTGGATGCGGGCCGAGCGGTGGCGTTGGCACGATATCGGCAAACGCTTCGGTGTGGCACCCCGTACCGCGCAGCGCCACTGGGAAGTCGCAATCCAGGTCATCACCGACCATCTTTCGCAGGGAGGTTGATAGACGTTTCGAGGTGCAGCGAAGCAGCGCCTGCCAATGCGGACAGATGCGAAAGAAACGCGATCTTGAGGGTGTCGCGTTTTGCCCGGATTCACGATAAATTCTGTCTACGGTCGCGAGAGATGCGTCTCCGACCACATCAACTTCAAGAACCCGCCCGGTGGCCCATGTGGCATGACCTGGCGGGTTTTTCACTTCTGGTCCCCATGAACCCCATCCACATCGAGTACCGCCAGGTCGAGGCGCTGATCCCCTATGCCCGCAATGCCAAGCAGCATTCGGAGGCACAGGTGGCCCAGATCGCGGCCAGCATCCGTGAGTTCGGCTGGGGCGCACCGATCCTGGTCGACGGCCAGAACAACGTGATCGCCGGTCACGGCCGTTTGCTGGCAGCGCGCAAGCTGGGTCTGCCCGAGGTGCCCGTCGTACCGATGGATCACCTGTCCGACACCCAGCGTCGCGCCCTGATCCTGGCCGACAACAAGATCGGCGAGAACGCATCCTGGGAAGACGAACTGCTGGGCATCGAATTGGCCGACCTAAAGGATGCTGGATTCGACCTGGGCCTGACCGGTTTCTCGCAAGAGGAGTGGGAGGCCCTGATCGCTGGCGAGGAGGCCACCAAGGATGGCCTGACCGATGAGGACGCTGTGCCCGAGGTCAGTGAAACGTCCATCTCCAAAACGGGCGATGTCTGGATCCTGGGTGAGCACAAGCTGCTGTGCGGCGATGCGACCAAGACCGATGACTTCAAGGTCCTGCTGGGCGATGAACTGGTGGACATGACCTTCACCGATCCACCGTACAACGTGAACTACGCCAACACAGCCAAGGACAAAATGCGCGGTAAGAACCGCCCCATCATGAACGACAACCTGGGCGACGGCTTTGGCAGCTTCCTGACGGACGCCTGCACCAACATCCTGACCCATACCAAGGGCGCGGTGTACATCGCCATGAGTTCGTCAGAACTGGACACGCTGCAGTCGGCATTCCGCGCTGCAGGCGGTCGCTGGTCCACGTTCATCATTTGGGCCAAGAACACTTTCACGCTCGGACGCGCGGACTACCAGCGCCAGTACGAGCCCATCCTGTACGGCTGGCGCGACGGTGCCGATCACTTCTGGTGCGGTGCCCGTGACCAGGGCGATGTCTGGAACGTCAAGAAGCCACAGAAGAACGATCTGCATCCGACCATGAAACCGGTGGAACTTGTGGAGCGTGCAGTGCGCAACAGCAGCAAGACCCGCGATCTGGTCCTCGATCCCTTCGGTGGCTCGGGCTCCACGTTGATCGCCTGCGAAAAATCAGGACGACGTGCCCGGCTCATTGAACTTGATCCCAAGTACGTCGACGTGATCGTCAAGCGTTGGGAGGAGTTCACCGGGAAAAAGGCAGTGCGGGTCGGTGACCCGGTGCCGGAGCAGGAACCCGCTCTGGAGCCTGTTTAACCCAGCCTGGCCACGTACCTCGGATAGTCCCCGCCAGACGGGTCGATGAACAAGTAGGGTCGCCCGGGTGCGTGGACTTCCACGCACAGCCGGCCCAGCATGAAGTAGCCACCCTTGCCCTTGAGCCAGTCGCGCGACTTGGAGAGGTTCTTGGCGAAGCTGTCGAACTCCTCCGTTTCCATTTCCCGGGTCTCGGTGACATAGACCACGTAATCACCCGTGGCGGCGATGTCGGTGATGTCAGCGGGCTTGCGTCCAAAGGGCAGTCGGATGCTCAACTCTTCAACCTGCATCTCCTGGCCATCAAACGTGATGGTCAGAGGCTTGCGATCGATTGTGATGGTCATTGTTTTCATGGCTTGGCTCCTGGTCAGGCGACGCGGTAAATCCGCTGTCCACCAACCTCCTTCGTCGAGGTGATCTCCAGGCCGAGCTTCTTCTTGAAGGCGCCGGCAAACGTGCCCCTGACCGTGTGGGCTTGCCACTGAGTGACCTCGCAGATCTGTTCGATCGTGGCGCCCTCGGGACGCTTGAGCATCGCGATCACCTGCGCTTGCTTGCTGTTGTCGCGCATCCGAGGTTTCGCAGCTGTCGCTGCCTCGATGACCTCGTCGATGGCTTGGGCGCTCACAGGCGCTTTGCGTGGCACACCCAGGGCCTCGTAGCCCTCAGCGGCCACGAACCAGTCCTTGCCGTCGTAGGTGATCAGGGTGCGTTTGAACAGGCCATCGATCACCTTCTGGCGCGCACCGCCTTTGATGTTCTCAGGGAACCAGGCGATCTTGCCCTCGGTGTGCTGATGGGCATGGGAAAGGATGGCTTGCTGGGCGGGAGTGAGTTGGATGGTCATGGTGTGCTCCGATCAGGATTGGGTGTGAATGGGTGTGGTTTTGGTTTGAGCGGCCTTGAGGCCAGCCTCGTAGGCGGCTTGCAACGCAGACTTGACGCCCCAGACGCTCACGTCGTGAAAGTCGAGCCGGTCACTGCTCTGGGTTTCCAGGGTTTCGATGAACAGGTGCTGCTTGGCGATCTGCTCGAGCAGCTGGTTGAGATTCTTGGCGGTTTTCACTTGGCAGCCTCCACCTGATGGATCTGGCGGGCGCGATCGAAGCCAACCCAGTTGCCGTCGCGGTCCAGGCCTCGCGAGGCCATCTCCTCGCGGGCCAGGCGGTTGAGGTCCAGCTCACCGCGTGCTGCGGCGGCGAGGACTTTGTTGAGCGCGGTCTGGATGAAGCCCAGCTCGTCGACGGTGAATTCGGTGCTTTGGTAGGTCATTGGCGATTCCTTTGGTTGGTTGATGGTGTTCGTATGAACGCTCTGTTTCCAGAGGAAGCCAAGCGGAATCTCCGAAGCAGTTGCTTCTTTCTTGAATCAGTTGGAAACCTCGCGAAATGCCCCGCAGCGCACCCACTCCCTGTCGGCATCCAGGGTGCGCCGCCGTGGTGGCAACGCCGGGGTTTTGCGAGGCGCACAGGCCGTTGATCCACCGCGATTACGGGCGTGCGCGGCGCGGTTTCGATGCCGAGGTCGGCTTCTACCAATCACGGCAGTGGCGCTCGGTGCGGGCAGCCTTCTTGCGTGAGCACCCGTTGTGTGGCGGGTGTGGCGCTAAGGGCCTACTGGTGCCAGCCCGTGTCGTGGATCACGTTCGGCCCATCAAAGACGGTGGCCCACGGTTTGACGCGGCCAACCTGCAGTCGCTGTGCGTGCCCTGTCACAACAGCAAGACCGCACGTGAGTCAGCGGCGCGGTCGGGTCCCCCCAGGGGGGGATGAATCTCTACGGTTGGCAAGCCGCGATGCGCGCGCCTGCCCAAATTTTTTCGCATGCAAATTGAACTAGGGGGGGATCCCCCCTGGACGGGATACCTATGTCCGGTCGCAAACCGCTGCCCACCAAAGTCAAGCAAATCAAAGGAACGCTGCAACGCTGCCGCACCAACCTGCGTGAACCCAAGCCGGAAGGTGACCTGGTAGAGCCGCCCGAGTACATGCCTGAGGGGGCAAAGGCCGCATGGCGTTACGCCTTGGAATGCGCCCCACCGCACCTGCTGAAAAAGCTCGACATGTCAGTGCTGGAAATCTGGGCCTGTGCAGCCGACCTGTACCGCAAGGCCCAGGCAGGCATTGCCAAGACAGGTCTGCTCGTGAAGGCACCCAACACCGGTGTGCCAATGCAGTCGCCGTATCTGGCGATTGCAAACAAGCAGGCACAGATCATGACCAAGGCGGCAACCGAGATGGGGTTCACCCCGGCATCCCGGTCCCGGGTCACGCTGCCCTTGGAAGCGGCCGATGATGACCTGGACCCCTGGGCCGACATTGCAGGGTGATAGGCCATGGCGGTGACGAACTATGCGGCCATGGCAAAGCGCTATGCCGAACAGGTGGTGGCCGGCGAAGTCCTTGCCTGCCGCTGGGTGCAGCTGGCGTGCCAGCGGCAACTGAACGATCTGGCCCGGTTCAAGGGAAAAGGCAGTCCTTACCGCTTCAACCCCAAGCTGCTGGATCGGGATGGCCGGAGCTTTCATCCGGCCGACAACCTGTGCGCATTCATTGAGCGGCTACCTCACGTCAAGGGGCCGCTGGCCGGCGAGCCGATAAGCCTTGAGCCCTGGCAGGTGTTCATCCTGTCCACGGTGTTCGGCTGGGTGAAGATTGACGGCAAGCGGCGTTTCCGGCGCTCGTATATCGAGGTGCCGCGAGGAAATGCCAAGTCGACCCTGTCATCGGCGGTGGCGCTGTACATGCTGGCCGCTGACCGTGAAGGCGGCGCCGAGGTTTATTCGCTGGCCACCACCCGTGACCAGGCACGCATCGTCTTTGGGGACGCGCAGACCATGGCCCGGCGCAGCCCTGGGTTTCGCAGCCGATTTTCAGTGAACGTCGGCGCGCACAACATGCACGTTCTGGCCTCGGGTTCCAAGTTCGAGGCGCTGTCAGCTGAAGGTTCGACCCTAGACGGGCTGAACATTCACTTCGGCTGCGTGGACGAACTCCACGCCCACAAGACCCGCACGGTCTACGACGTGGTTGAAACCGGCACTGGCAAGCGGGACAACTCGCTGCTGTGGGTCATCACCACCGCCGGCAGCAACCGCGCCGGCATCTGCTACGAGGTGCGGACCTTCGTCACCAAGTTGCTTGATGGCGTGTTCGAGGATGACAGCCAGTTCGGGATCATTTACGGCCTGGACGACGGCGACGACTGGACCAATGAAGAGTCGCTGATCAAGGCCAACCCGAACTGGGGGATTTCGGTCCGCCAGGAAATCCTGGGGCCGCTCCAGGCCAAGGCCATGCAGTTGCCCAGCGCGGTCAACAACTTCAAGACCAAGCACCTCAACGAATGGGTCAACGCAGACACGGCCTGGATGGACATGCGAGCCTGGGATGCCAATGCGGACCCTGGCCTAGATATCGAAGCCTTCACCGGCCAGCCTTGTTGGGTCGGGTTGGACCTGGCCAGCAAGACGGACATCGCCGCATTGGTGCTGGTGTTCCAGCACCCCGATATCGCCGATGCCTATGCGGTGTTCGGCAAGTACTACCTGCCCGAGGACACGGTCCACGCTGCTGGCAACAGCCAGTACCCGGGCTGGATGAGGACCGGACGCCTAACAGTGACGCCTGGCAACGTGATCGATTTCGGTTGGATCGAGGCGGACCTCATGGATCTGGCCTCACGTTTTTCCATACAGGCGGTGGCCTTCGATCCCTTCCAAGCGACGCAGTTGTCGACCCGGATGCTGGCCGAAGGGCTGCCCATGATCGAAGTGCGTCCCACGGTCCTGAACTTCAGCGAACCGATGAAGACGCTCGAAGCCCTGGTGCTTCAGAAAAAGCTGGCCCATGACGGAGACCCGGTGCTTGGCTGGATGGCCAGCAACGTGGTGGCCCACCTGGATGCCAAAGACAACATCTATCCACGCAAGGAGCGGGCAGAAAACAAGATCGACGGCATCGTGGCACTGATCATGGCGCTATCGCGCGCGATCAAACCGGGCGACTCGGTGGTGCTGGGATCCGACTACGAACTGATGCTGCTCTGAGTCAATGGGATTTTTCAGCTTCTTCGACCGCTTCCGTGCCTCGAGCGATGACCGGTCTCCTTGGGGTGACTTCTGGTTCGAGCCTGTGTCGATCCGCTCCAGCAGCGGAATCCGCGTGTCGCCCGACGGCGCCTTGCGCCTGTCGGCCGTCTACGCCTGTGTGCGCATCCTGTCGGAGACCATGGCGTCGCTGCCTCTGGTTCTGTACCGCAACCGTGCGGACGGCGGTAAGGACCGGGTCACCGATCACTGGCTGCATGAATTGCTGTGCCGCAGGCCCAACCGTTACCAGAACCCCTTCGAGTGGCGCGAGATGCTGCAAGGGCATCTGGCCTTGCGTGGCAACGCGTACAACCAGATCATCACCAACCCGCGTGGCGAGATCGTCGAACTCATCCCCATCCACCCGGACCGCATCCGGGTCGAGATTCTCAAGACGGGTGAGTACCGCTACCGCGTGACCGATCGCGTGGGTGAGGAGACGGTCCTGCCGCGTGGCCAGGTCTGGCACCTGCGGGGCCTGTCCTCTGATGGTTTGATGGGCATGAGTCCCATCGAACTGGCCCGTGAAAGTCTGGGCATGGCCTTGGCGGCCCAGGACTATGGTGCTCGGTTCTTTGCCAATGACGCCAAACCCACCGGTGGCTGGATTGAATTTCCGGGGTCGTTCAAGGATGCGGAAGCCAAGAAGGTGTTCCGCGAGTCCTACCAGCAGGCCCAGTCCGGTGCCAACCGGGGCAAGGTGCTGGTCCTGGAAAACGGCATGAAGTTCCACGAGGTGGGCGTCACCAACAAGGACGCCCAGTTTCTGGAGCTGCGCAAGTTCCAGATCACGGATATCGCGCGCCTGTTCCGGGTGCCACCGCACATGATCGCGGACCTGGACCGGGCGACGTTCTCGAACATCGAACAGCAGAGCCTGGAGTTCGTGATGCACACGATGACCCCCTGGGCCGAGCGCTGGGAGGCATCGATCGAGTCCGAATTGCTGCTCGATGGTGACGACATCGAAATCGAGTTCGACTTCGCCAATCTCATGCGTGGCGATGCGGCCAGCCGCTCGGCGTACTACCAAAGTGGCATCCAGAACGGCTGGCTCACCCGCAATGAGGCGCGCATCGCCGAAAACCTGAACCCCATCGATGGTCTGGATGAACCCCTGCGCCCGCTGAACATGGTCGAGGAAAGTGATGCTGAAGATCTGGCCACGGCTTCTGATCCAGAACCACAGACCACGCAGGATGACCAGCCTTCGGCCAGGCTCCACGCAGTGGTGGCCTCGGCCGCAGACCGCTGGGCCAGACGCATCAGCCGCTCAGGCGTGATCGATGAAAAAGACATCGCATTGATCGCGGAGGCACTGGCCGTACCGCTGGCATCAGCCGAGCGCTGGGCATCCGAACAAAACGGGCAGGAGTTGGCCGAGGCCGACTTGCGTGCCTCATTGAACCAACTGGGAATGAATCCATGAACCATCAATTGCTGGTCGCCGAGTTTTTGGCGACCCCCTGGGCACTCATGCCCGAACGCCTCAATGCCCTGGCTGCGGTCGTCAGGCGCTGGTCTGCCGGCATCCCGGCCGAAGCGGACAACCTGATCCGCATCCAGGCCGATCGCGTTATCCGAGAAACGCGGCGCCAGTCGGCGACCGCCCAATCTTCGGGTGGCATCGCAGTACTACCGCTTTACGGCGTCGTGACTCAGCGCGGCAACATGGTCGACGATGTGTCTGGTCCTGGCAGCACCAGCACTCAGCAGTTTTCCGCTGCCCTGCGGCAGTTGCTGGCTGATGACACGGTGGGCCAGATCCTGATCGACATCGACAGTCCGGGCGGCAGCGTCTACGGTGTGGCCGAATTGGCCGATGAAATCCAGAGCGCCCGTGCTCAAAAGCCCGTGGTCGCCGTGGCCAATTCACTGGCGGCGTCTGCCGCCTACTGGATCGGTTGCTCGGCTTCCGAGTTCTACGTCACCCCGGGTGGCGAGGTCGGCTCCATCGGTGTCTGGCAGGCCCACCAGGACTACAGCAAGGCCCTGGATGACGCTGGTGTCAAAACCACGCTGATCTCGGCCGGCAAGTTCAAGGTCGAGGGAAACCCCTACAGCCCGCTGGACGATGAGGCTCAGAGTTTCATGCAGTCGCGGGTCGATGACTACTACGCGGCTTTCACCAAGGCTGTGGCCCGTGGCCGGGGCGTTCCGATTGCGCAGGTGCGCGACGGCATGGGCCAAGGTCGCGTGCTGGGCGCCGATGCGGCCCTGGCGCAGAACATGGTGGACGGCGTTGCCACGTTTGACGACGTCCTCAAAAAGATGCGGCGCGATGCCAAGCAACAGGCCCGGCCTGGAGCATCACGCCTCAAGCAAGCGCGCGATTCGCTCGCCTTGCTGTAACCCCCTCCCGGCGCGGCTCCGTCGAGTCGCCCAGGTTTGAACACGACCCGTCGGTCGTACCCACCTCAGTCCACCGCCACACCGTCAGGTGTCAGGCGGTTTTTTCATTTCTGGAGAACCCAAATGAGCAAGCAACTCCGTGAATTGCAGGCCCGCAAATCCGGCCTGATCAAGGAAGCCCGCGCGCTGACCGACCGCGCAGCTTCCGACAACCGTGACATGAACGATGAAGAGGTCGTCGCCTTTGACGCCCTCAAGGTCCGCATCGATGCAGCCAGTGCGGCCATTGATCGCGAGGCAGCCCTGATCGCTGAAGAGGCGCAGATGGCCATGACCGTTGCCACCCCGTCCAGCGGCATCATCACCGTGACCGACAACCGTGCGGCCGATCCGCAGCATGGCTTTCAGAGCATGGGCGAATTCATGCAGGCGGTTTTCCAGGCCGAGAAGCCCGGCAAGGGCGTCGATGAGCGCCTGCTCATTGGCGGCGGTCGCAGTGCCGCAGCACCGGGCACGTTCAGCAACGAAGCGGCCGGCCAGGACGGTGGCTTTCTGGTCCCGCCCCAGTTCTCGCAGGAGATCTTCAAGCTCTCGCTGGGCGAGGATTCCCTGCTGCCCATGACCGACAACGTCGAGATCAGCGGCAACAGTATGGCCTTCCCCAAGGACGAGACCACGCCCTGGGGCACCAACGGTATCCGTGCCTACTGGCAGGGTGAGGCGGCGTCAGCCATCGCCACCAAGCCGGTGCTGGGCCTGGCCACGCTGCGCCTCAAAAAGCTCATGGCGCTGGTGCCCACCACCGACGAACTGCTGGACGACGCCAATGCGCTGACCAGTTACCTGCCGCAGAAGGTGGCCCTGTCGATCCGTTGGAAAACCAACGAATCGATCCTGTTCGGTGCCGGTAACGGCGTGCCGATCGGTGCGCTGTCGGCCGGTGCAACGGTGACGGTCGCCAAGGAGTCGGGCCAGACCACCCAGACGCTTCTGCCGCAGAACCTGGCCAAGATGATCGCGCGCCTGCCCTCGGGGTCGTTTGCGAACTCGGTCTGGATCGTGAACAACGATGTCCTGCCGGCGCTCTTCACCCTGTCGCTGGGCAACTACCCGATCTACCTGCCCACGGGCCTGCCGGTGGGTGGCATCCAGGTCTCGCCCTACGGCACCTTGCTGGGTCGCCCGGTGTTCGTCTCGCAGCACGCCAACACCTTCTCGTCCCAGGGCGACGTAATCCTGGTGGACCTGTCGTACTACCAGACCATCACCAAGGCGGGCGGCATGCAGACGGCCACCTCCATGCACCTTTACTTCGACGCCGATCTGACGGCCTTCCGGACCACCTTCCGCATGGACGGTCAATCCAAGATCGTCGCGCCGATTTCGCCGGCCAAGGGCGCCACCACCATGTCGCCTTACGTCCAGCTGGGCGCCCGCTGATCGCTGTTTTCAACTCATCAAGGAGAACCTCATGTTTCCCAATGCAAAAGGCAGCGAACTGTTTGCCGTCCTCGCCACCATCGATCCTGCCAGCCTGGCGGTGGGCACTGCCACCACCGGCTGGATTTCGGTGGCCAACTTCCACGCCCTGGTGGCCAGCATTGAAACCGGTGCGCTGGGCACCTCGGCCACGCTGGACGCCAAGCTGCAGCAGGCCCTCGACAGTTCTGGCACCAGTGCCAAGGACATCACCGGCAAGGCCATCACGCAGCTGACCCAAGCGGGTGGTGGCTCGGCCAAGCAGGCGCTCATCAACGTCAAGCCCGAGGAACTCGATACGGTCAACGGCTTCGGCTTCGTGCGCCTGTCGATCACAGTGGGTGTAGCCGCGAGCCTGGCTGGCGCGCAGGTGTTGGGCGTGAATCCGCGCTATGCCACGGCGGACGCCTTTAACCAGGCGGCCGTGGCCCAGATCGTCTGAGGAGGCAAGCCATGAAATCGATTCGATTCCTGGCCGACTTCTATTCGGTCGACGGCACGGGCAACTGCTTCGTGAAATACGCTAAGGGCGGCCTCTACCCTTTGAGCGATGAAACCGCTGGCCAAGTGGCTGCCGGCTTCGCTGAAGAGGTGGACGCCCCCGAGGCGGTTCCAGCAGTGGCACCGGCTCCTGCACCCACACCTGCAACCGGGACCACCAAGCCGGCAGGCCAGAGCGCTGACGGGGCCTGATCGCCATGCCGCTGCAACTTGTCAGCCCACCCTCGGAGGAGCCGGTGTCCCTCGCTGATGCCAAACTCCACCTGAGGGTGGACTTCACCGATGACGATGCGCTGATCACGGCACTCATCTCGGCGGCGAGGCAGGCAGCGGAGACAATCACGGGGCGCCAAATCGTGACGGCGCGCTGGAAGATAGTTCTGGACAGCTTCCCCGGTCCGAGCTTGATGGGGGTGCCTGCGGGCAGTCCCTTCACGTTGCCCGGACACGCGATCCTGATACCGAAGTGCCCGGTGCAGTCCGTGGTCAGCATCCAGTATCTGGACATGGCCGGCGCCTGGCAGGTCATGCCAGCCACTGACTACACGGTGGACCTGGTCTGCGAGCCCGCACGCATCACGCCCGTGTACGGAAAGATCTGGCCCATCACACTGCCGCAGATCGGAGCCGTCTCGGTGACCTTTGATGCCGGGTTTGGCCCGGCCAGCGCCGTTCCGGAAGGCATCAAGAGTTGGATCAAGCTGCGTCTGGGCAGTCTCTACGCACACCGCGAGGAGGTCGCCTTGCTCAGTCGCGGAAAGATCGAGCCCCTGCCTTTCATTGACGGCCTGCTTGATCCGTTCAAGGTGGTTTTGGCATGACGGCGCTGCGTGCAGGTCAATTGACCCGGCGTCTGAAGATCCAGAGCCGCTCGACAAACCAGGACACGTTTGGTGGGCCGAGTCTTGTCTGGACCGATGTGGCGACGGTGTGGGCCGAAATCCAGCCGCTCACCGGACGGGAACTGGAGAGCGCCCAGCGCATGGCCAGCGAGGTGTCGCACCAGATCACGGTGCGTTACCAGGCGATCTTTGCCGACCCCAAGGTCGTTGCGGGCTACCGGGCCATTTACAAGGGCCGTGTTTTCAACATCCACGCCAGCCTCAATGAGGACGAACGTAACACGGTACTCACGTTGCTGGCATCGGAGGGCTTGGACGATGGCTAAAACCGAAGAAGTCCGTGTCGAGGGACTCGACGAACTGGCCAAGGCGCTGAAAGAACTGCCCAAGCGGCTCGCGCGCAATGGCCTGCGGGCATCGGTTTATGCCGGCGCCAAGGTCATCCGTGACGAGGCACGCCTGAAGGCACCCGTCGCGACACGGCAACTGGGGCCAAACCAGCAGCCGCCCGGAACGCTGAAGCGCTCAATCGTCATGAAACAGATCCCGGAGCAGTCCGACGCGCAGAAGCAGGTGTTCTTTGTCGCGGTACGCCACGGCAAGAAATACCGCAATCAGGGCAAGAAGGGAAACCTTTCCCAGGACGCGTACTACGCGCACTTCGTGGAGTTTGGCACAGTGAAGATGTCGCCGCAGCCCTTCATGCGGCCGGCCTTCGAGGGCAAGAAGAACGAAGCTGTCGATGCGATCAAGGACAAGCTCGCTGAGCGCATCGAAGCCAATGCGCAGGACCTGAACAAATGATCCAGGAGCAACTGTTCACGGCCCTGTCTGCAGTGGCCGGTGGTCGGGTGTTCCCGAACGTCGCCCCCAACAACGTCGCCAAGCCCTATGTGGTCTACGCCCGGGTGGCCAGCACCCCGGAGAACACCCTGGCCGATGGCGTCCCGGTGGAAAACACCCGCGTCCAGATCGATTGTTTGGACACGACCTACGCGGCTGTGATCGCTCTTGCCGAAGCCGTCAAGGCGGCCATGAAGACTTCCGGCCTCACCAACTTGCTGCTCTTGGAGCAGGACCAGTTCGAACCCGATGCCTTGCTGCATCGGGTGATTCTTGATTTTTCCATTTGGCACTACTGATAGGAGATACGACATGCCCAGCACCGCCATTTCCGCTCAAGGCACCACCTTCAGCATCGGCACCACCACCGGAACGGCCCAGACCATCACGGCCGTGGCCCTCACCAACCCTTGCCGTATCACGCTCTCGGCCGTCACTGGCCTGAACAAGGGCGACGTACTCACGATCGCCGGTGTGGTCGGCACCACCCAACTCAACGGCAACAGCTATGTGGTGCAGTACATCGAGCCGACGACCAAGATCGTGACGCTGGCCAACGTAGATGCAACGGGCTTCACGGCCTGGACCAGTGGTGGCACGGCCACGCCGGTGCAATGGACCAAGGTGGGCAACGTGCGCAGCTACAACGGCTTCGATGGCGCCGCCTCGGAAATCGACCGCACCAACTTCGACTCCACCGCTAAGGAATTCATCCTAGGCTTGGTGGATCCTGGCCACTTCGGGGTGGAGGTCGATCAGGACAACACGGACGCGGGTCAGATTGCGCTGATGACCGCCCAGGTCACGGGCCTGATCAAGAACTTCAAGCTGCTTCTGCCCAACGGCAATACCGCCACGTTTGCGGGCTTCGTCAAGAAGTTCAGCAGCCAGGGGGCGGTTGACCAGGCCATCCGGCGCTCGGCCGACCTACGCATCTCAGGCGCCGTGACCTGGGCCTGATCCTCATCCACAAACTGAATGGAAATACTGACATGACACTGTTGACCAAATCCGCCATCCTGTCCGCTGACGACCTCAAAACCGAAGACGTCGAAGTCCCCGAGTGGGGTGGTGCCGTGCGCGTGCGGGCTTTCTCTGGCCGTGAACGCGATGCCTTTGAAGCTAGTCTGGTGCGTGGTGATGGCAAAGACCGCAAGGTGGACCTGACCAACATGCGCGCGCGCCTGGTGGCACTCACCGTGGTCGATGAGACCGGCCAGAAGCTATTCACCCATGACGACGTCGATCTGCTGGGGGCCAAGTCCGGGGCCGCACTGGATCGCGTGTTCGCTGTGGCGCAAAAACTCAATGGCCTGTCCGCTGCGGATGTCGAGGACCTCACAAAAAACTCCAGCGGCGCCCCGAGCGCCGACTCTACTTCCGGCTTGCCCTTGCCCTCGGATACGCCCACCCAGACCACCTCCTTGGGTGCCTGAGCAGTCAACAACTGGCCGAGTGGATCGCTTTCGTGAGCCTGGAGGGCTTGCCGGATGTCCGCTCGGACTTTGCCTTCGGGCAAGTCTGCGCCCTGATCGCCAATGTCAACCGGCGCGATGAGACCAAGACCTGGGCGCCAGACGACTTTTTCCCCGCACTGCGCGGGACGCATGGCCAGCGTGACGCTGGCGATTCAAAACCTCCCGATCCCGAACAGCACAGCCGATTGATTTCGGCGCTGCTGGGGCGATCCGGCTCCAAGGAATAGCCAATGGCCAATCTCGCAAGCCTCGTGGTCAGCCTCGAGGCCAACATCGCACGCTTCGAATCCGACCTGTCCAAGGCTGAACAGGTGGCCCGTCATGCGATGGACACCATCACCAACGTCTCCGAGACCGCCATGAAAGCAGTCAAAGGGGCTGTGGCGGGTCTGGCTGCGGCCTACACCTTCGATGCCTTTGCCAGCGGCATCAAGGGTGCGATCGAATCGGCCGGTGAACTCGATCACATGGCCAAGAAAACCGGTGCTTCGGTGGAGGCACTCTCGGGCCTGAAGTCCGCTGCCAAGCTCTCAGGCACCAGCTTGGAGGAAGTGGGCGGCGGACTGCAAAAGCTCTCCAAGGCGATGTTCGAGGCGGCCGGTGGCAGCCAGAAGCAGGCGGACCTTTTCAAGACCCTGGGGGTTTCGACCACAGACACCTCGGGGCGCCTGCGCGACTCGGGCGAGGTCATGCTGGATTTGGCCAAGAAGCTCAATGTCATGGAAAGCGGCACTCAAGCGGTGGCCACGGCGCAGATGCTGCTGGGCAAGCGTGGCGCCGAACTCATGCCGTTCCTACAGGACCTGGCTGAAATCGGTGAGTTGAACGCCAAGGTGACCGCGCAGATGGCGGCCGAGGCCGACGCCTACGAGAAGAACCTCATCAAGCTCGAAGGGCGCAAGAAGTCTCTTTACGCCACGATCGCAGCTGGCGTCCTCCCCGCCATGCGTGACTTCACCGATGCCATGGTCGCCGCCGGCAGCGTGACCGACCGCTTAAATCAGACGGCCAAGCAATTGCAGCAGGACAACGTGATCGAGGCCTGGGCGCGCAATGGCATGCGGGCTGTGGCCGCGCTCATCGATGTGTTCGACGCGGTGGTCCGCGTGGTGCGCATTGTCGGCAATGCCTTCGCGGCTGTGGCTGCTGACATCGTGTCCGTGGGTGAATTCATGGACGGCATCCTGGGTGAAATCCTGAGCGAGCGCAGCCTGGATCCGGTCAAGCGACGCTTTGGCAAGTTGACCTCAGACCTGACGGCGCACGCCGAAGGGTTCAACGAGGACATGTCCAGGATCTGGAATGCGCCCTTGTTCCTGACCAAGCTTGAAGCTCAGTTCACAGCGCGTGACGCAGGCCTTAAGAAGCTAACCGAAACCGCCAAGCAGTCATTCGCTATTCCCGACCAGTCAGGCGGCAAGACCAGCCCGTTCGACAAGTACCTCGACTCGCTCAATGTCGAGGCCGTGCGCGACAAGCTGGGCAAGTACGAGGCCATGATCGAAAAAGGACGTCTGCTGGCCGAGAAGGAAGGTCGACTGGGCGAAATGAGCAAGGTGACCGCCATCGTCACCAGCATCCAGAAAACCGACGAGGCCAAGCGGGTCGATGCCTTCACCCGCAGCCTGGAAGAAGCCAACAAGCAGTACGAGTTCCAGAACTCCCTGATCGGCATGAACGCCCGCGAGCAGGAAATCGCAACCGCCACGCGCAAGAACTTCGTGGCGGTGGAGCAGCAGATCTGGGACGCAGAAAAGAACGGCGCCAAGCTCTCGGCCGAGGCCCAGCAGAACCTGCGTGATGCGGCCGTTCAGGCCAGCGCCCGCATGGTGCAGGCGATCAATGCCCGCTGGGAAGCCGAACACGCCTGGGACACGGGTGTGACCAAGGCGATCAACAACTACATCGACAACGTCACGAACGCTGCAGCCCAGTCGGAGAAGCTCTTCACCAACGCGTTCAAGAACATGGAGGACGCGCTGGTGAATTTCGTTCGCACGGGCAAGCTCGACTTCAAGAGTCTGGCCGATTCGATCATCTCGGACCTGATTCGTATCCAGATCCAAAACAGCATCATGAAACCCCTGGCCCAGGCCACGAGCGGACTGTCGTTTTCTGGGTTGTTCTCGGGCGCGGGCAGCTTTTTCTCCAACCTGTTTCGCGCCAGTGGCGGGCCGGTCACGTCTGGCCAGCCCTATGTGGTGGGCGAGCAAGGACCGGAGTGGTTTGTCCCCAACGGTGCTGGGAGCATCTTGCCCAACGGCACCCAGCCAGCAACGGGCTCTGCCGGGTCGTCAGCGCAGGGACCGATCAACATCAACTTTTCGGTCACCGCAATGGATTCGCGCAGCTTCCAGACCGCCATGGTGCAGAACAAGGCAGTGGTGGTCGGGATCGTGAACCAGGCGCTCAACATGCGCGGCCGATATGGGATCACGGGGTAAGGCGTCATGAGCGGATCATTTCCTCTGACCCCATCCCCGAGCGCTATCAAGATCCAGTCGATGGCACCCACCCGCGTGTCCGTGGCGCACAGCCTGCGTCGCAGCACCCGCACGACCGGTGCTCAGCGCTGGGTGGTCACGGCCGACTGGGAGGGTCTGACCCGGGCGCAGTTCGCTCCGATCCAAGCCTTTGTGATCGCGCAGCGCGGCCAGTGGGACAGTTTTTCCATGGTGCTGCCGGGCCACAAGGCGCCGCAGGGTGTGGCCACCGGTACGCCGCTGGTCAATGGGGCGAGTCAGTCCGGCCGGACCCTGGCCACCAAGGGCTGGACGGCCAACGTGAGCGGCATCCTGAAAGCCGGTGACTTCATCGGCATCGGCGGGCAGACCAAGGTTTACATGGTCACGGCGGACGCCAATGCGGACGCCAGCGGCAATGCCACGCTCAACATCGAGCCGGCGCTGATGGCGACACCCGCCGATGGGGCGGCGCTCACCGTGCGCAACGTGCCATTCACACTGGCACTGGCCTCCGACACCCTGGAGATGGGTGTGCAGCCGCCAGTGCTCTACAACTTTTCATTGTCTCTGGTCGAGGCGTTTTAAGAGAGGTGATATGGATCGCGGAGCAAGTCCGGCCTTCATCACGGAAATCCTCAAGAGCAGCAACCAGCCGGTCTACCTGATCGAGGCTTGGTTCGACGACGGGGCGATCCGCATGACCGATGGCTGGATCAACATCGCCTGGAACGGCAACACCTACACCGCCAACGGCTACTACCTCGGGTTCTCGGGCTTGTCGGAAACCAACGACATGACCATCCCCAACGTCACGGTGCAGGTCTCGGCGGTGGACCAGACCTGGATCGCCATTGCGCTGTCCAAACCCTACATCGACCGCCGGATCACCATCTACAAGGCATTCCTGGATTACACGATGGCGGTGGTCAGCAACCCGCTGCTGATCTTCGACGGGCGCATCGACGCGATGGAGATCAGCGACGACCCGACCCATGGCACGTGCACGATCGCCGTGACCGCCAGCTCGCAGTGGGTGGATTTTCAACGCACGCCTGGTCGGCACACCAATGACCAGGAAGAGCAGATCTGGTACCCCGGTGACCGAGGCTTCCAGTTCGTCACCAACATCAACCAGCAAATCAAGTGGGGAGCCGCGTGAACGCAACAACCAATCGCAGCGGCTATGCCTTCGCCCGTGTGCCCATTGCACGCGTGGTCACCCAGTTGCAGGCGCTGGCCATGCGCGAATACGACGAGGTGGGCCAGAAGGATCTGGACCGGCTGTGCGTCGACTGGGGTCGCTACCGTGAACTGGACGAGGCCGGCAAATTGGCCACGTTCATCGCCAAGAAGGGTGAGCAAATAGTGGGATACGCCGTTTTCATCGTGCAGACCCACATCCATTACTCGGATGCTCTGGTCGCGGCCAACAGCGCGATTTACATCGCGCCCGAAGCCCGTGCGGGCCGGGTGGTGCTGAACCTGCTTCGCTTTGCCGAAGCCGGATTGCAGGCCCAGGGCGTGCGCAAGGTCTACTACCACGTCAAGCGGGAGAAGGACTTTGGCCGCCTGCTGGAGCGCATTGGCTACCGTGACAGCGAGCGCATGTTCGCCAAGGTCATCGGCTCTGTGGGTGGCGAGGTAGTCTGATGGCTGGAGTCATCATTGGCGCCATCGTCGGCTCGGCCGTGTCCGAGGCCGTGGGGGCGGTGGTTGCAGACGCAGTGCTGGGCACAGTCATCGAATCCGGCATCGTGGCCGGCGCCGCCGATGTGCTCGGGGCCTCCATTGCGACTGCCAATTTCATCGGTGGCGCTGCTGGCCTGGTGGCGGGTGGGCTGGCCAATGTTGCCACCCAGTCCGTCCTGGGCTCCTTGTCGCCTTCACGGGCGCAGTCTTCGGTCGCTTCGGCCCAGGCCCAGGGCATACTGATCAATTCCCAGAGCAACGTCGACCCCATCCCGGTCATCTATGGCCGGCGCCGGGTGGGTGGCACACGCATCTTCATTGAGGTGTCGGGCACCAGCAACGAATACCTGCACCTGATCATCGTGCTGGGCGAAGGGCCGGTGGCGGCGATCGACAACGTCTATTTGAACGACGTCCTCTCCACTGACCCCAAGTTCAACGGGCTGGTGACCATCAACAAGCACCTGGGATTCCCGGGCGATGCCGCCGACGCGACCCTCATGGCGGCGGTGTCCAAATGGACCAGTGCCTGCACGCTTTCGGGTCTGGCCTATCTGTACGTCCAGCTCAAGTACGACAGCAATGCCTTCTCGGGTTTGCCCACCATCACGGCCGATGTGCGTGGCCGCACCCTGTACGACCCGCGCGACGCTGGTACCCGGTACGCGAACAACCCGGCGCTGGTCATTCGGGATTACTTGACCAACACCCTGTACGGCCGGGGCATTGCCGCGACCAGCATCGACGATACGAGCATCGTGGCGGCTGCCAATGCCTGCGATGCTCGCCTGGCTGCACCGGCTTATTCGGATTCGTTCTCGGTGGATCCAGCCACCGATGTGCTGACCTTCGCCCAGCCCGAGCCCATCGACACGGGCGACGGGGTGAAGATCTCATCGTCCATCACGCTGCCCACGCCACTCGTGGCGGGTACCACCTACTACGCTATCAAGGTCACGGACACGACCTACAAACTCGCGACATCGGTGGCCAATGCATTTGCGGGCAGCGCCATGGACATAACCTCGGCCGGGTCCGGCACCCTGACGCTGACCCAGGCCGATTACGCGACCTATGCCATCGATGGCGCGATCGACACCAACCAGACCGCCTACGACAACATCCGGGCCTTGCTCACGGCCTGCAGGGGCATGCTGGTGTTCAGCGCTGGCAAGTACCGTCTGGTGCTGGATCAGGTGGCCACTCCGGGCAGCTTTGGCTTCACCGAGAACAACATCACCGGGTCCTGGGTGATCACGCAAGCCGGCAAGCGCACCAAGTTCAATCGGGTCACCGCCGGTTTCTACAACCCGGCCAAGAAGTGGCAGCCCGATCTGGCCATGGTGGAGTCCACGCCGCTGCGCGCAGTGGACAACGGCCTGCTGCTGGAAGCCAAGATCGACCTGCCGTTCTCGGCCAACGTGTATCGGGCACAGAACATCGCTCAGCAGACCCTGAACCAAAGCCGCTACGGTTTGATTGCCAAGTTCTCCGCCTTTCAGGAAGGCCTGCGCTGCGAGGTCGGGGATGTCGTGCCGATCACGCACTCCACTCCAGGCTGGAACGGCAAGCTGTTCCGCATCCTGCAGATCGAGTTGAAGGACACCGATGAGGTGTCCATCGTGGCCCAGGAGTACGACCCAAGCGTCTACACCCTGGCCAATCTGGCGCCGGCCTCCATCGTCTCGCGCTCGAACCTGCCCGATCCCTTCACGGTGCCGGTCATTGCCGGACTGGTGCTGACCACGGGCACCACCGAGCTTCTGCGGTTGGGGGACGGCTCGATCATCTCGCGCATCAAGGCCAGCTGGACGGCACCCTCGGATGCATTCGCCCAGAAGGGCAGTGTGGAGGTGCAGTACAAGAAGTCGGCCGATACGACCTGGTCGCCCGGTGATGTGGTGGCAGCAGACCTTACCGCCACCTGGATTGCCCCGGTGCAGGACGGGGTCAGCTACGACGTGCGCGTGCGCTCGATCAACACCATGGGCGTGCGCGGCCAGTGGGTGCAGGCTACGGCCACCGTCATTGGCAAGACCGCGCCACCGTCGGATGTGGCTTCTGCCACCGCGAACGTTTTGCTGGACGGCATCCTGCTGTCCTGGGGCGCCGTCAGTGATGCCGATCTGGCGCAGTACGAGGTTCGCACCGGTGGTACCAGTTGGGCGACCGCCACCTTGCTGGCCACTGCCAAGACCACCCAGCTGAAGATGCCCATGTCGACGGGCGGCACCTATGTCTGGCGCATCAAGGCGCTGGATACCAGCGGCAACTACTCGACCAATGCGGCGACCGCTACGGTAACGGTGGTTGCAGCCAGCGCACCGGTCGTCAAGCAGACCTTCCTGGGCGACAGCGTGGTCCTGTCCTGGGCGGCTGTCGCGGGAAGCTTTGCCACCGACCATTACGACATTCGCACGGGCGGCACGTCGTGGGCGACGGCCACCCCGCTGGCCAGTGTCAGTACCACCCTGTACTCCGAGCGGGCCGTCTGGTCTGGTACCAAGAAATACTGGGTGGCTGCAGTCGATGCGTTCGGCAACGTCGGGCCGGCCGCACTGGTCACGGCCAGCATCACCTCGGCGCCTGCGCCAACAATCACCCAGCAGGTGATCGACAACACGGTGCTGTTGTACTGGAACCAGACCAGCGGCTCACTGCCCACGGCCACTTTTGAGATCCGTCGCGGTGCGACCTGGGCAACCGCCACCCTGATCGGGGCCAAGTCGGGCGGGTTCACGACCATCATGGAAACGGTGGCCGGCACCTACACCTACTGGATCTGTGCCATCGACACGGCCGGCAACTATGGGACCCCGGGGTCTGTGGCGGCCACTGTCAGTGCGCCGCCGGACTATGTGCTCAAAGCGAACTACGCCACCACCTTCAACGGCACGCGCTCCTCAATGGCGCCCGACATCGATGGCGGCTGGGTGATGCCAGTCAACGCAGTAGAGACGATCGCCACGCACTTCAGCAGCCGCAGCTGGAGCACGCCGCAGGATCAGGTGACAGCCAGTTTCCCGCTGTTCATCCAGCCGAACCAGACACCCGCCTATTACGAGGAGGTGATCGATTACGGCTCGGTGCTAGCGGGCTGCAAGATCACGGTGACGGCCAATGGCCTGGCGGTGGTCGGCACGCCGACGATCGCCTGTGACATCTGGACCAGCATTGATGGGGTCACGTACACCATCAACGCGGGCGTCTGGCAGGTCTATTCCACGAACTTCCGGTTCGTAAAGTACCGCCTGACCGTGCAGGCCACAGACTCGACCAGCCTCTACAAGCTCTCGGGCGCCAACGTCCGCCTGGACGTGAAGCTCAAGAACGATGGCGGCACGGTGGCCTGCAATGCCGGGGATATAAACGGCACGACCGCGAATTTCGTGGTCCCGTTCATCAGTGTCACCAGCATCACGCTCACGCCTTCGGGCACGACACCGCTGACGGCGGTCTACAACTTTTCAGGAGCTGCGAACCCCACGGGTTTCAGCGTTTTCCTGTTCAACAGTGCCGGACAGCGCGTCTCCGGCAACGTGTCCTGGTCGGCCAAAGGCTACTGACCGGTCTCTGTATTTCATCTTTTTGGAGGACTCACCATGGCAGACTGGTCAAAGCCAGGGCTGACGGATACCTACGCCAATTTTCTGAGCTACCTGGCTGCTCGGGATACGGATCTGGCCGCAGGGCTGGATCCTGCCAAGGTCACTGTCACCAACCCGCCGGCCAACGCCATCCGCTGGAACTCGGCGAATGGCTACTGGGAATATTGGAACGGTACGGCCTGGGGCGCCTTGGCCGCCACCTACAACATCGTCGCGGCACAGGCCAACAAGCTCAAGACGCCGGTGGCCATCGCGCTGTCGGGCGACATCTCGGGCAGTGCCAACTTCGATGGCAGCGCGGGGATCTCGATTGCCGCAACGTTGCCGAACGTGAACGCCAACGCGGGCACCGCTGGCAACGCGACCACGGTGCCGGTCATCACGACCAACGCCAAGGGTCAGGTCACAGCAGTCACGCCCACAGCGATCAGTTTTCCGGCTGTGCCGGTGACCTCGGTCTTTGGGCGCACCGGTGCCGTCGCATTGACCTCGACCGATGTGACGGGTGCTCTGGGCTTTACCCCCTACAACGCCACCAGTGCAACGGGCAAGCTCGACAAGACGGGTGGCACCATGACCGGCAGCATCACCATGTCCAGCGGTGCGCTCATCTACTCCAGCCAGGCGGGCTCGGCCGATAACGCCCGCAACACGGGCTACAAGATGAACGACGGCCAGGACATCGGTGAGATGGGTCGCAGCAACCAGTACTACGACGACCTGGCAGCCAACTGCAATGGTTATCTCCCAACCGGAAACTGCGCCAGCAACGCCTACTGGACTCCGCCCAATCTGAACTGGTGGACCTGGGGTTTGGGTTTCAACTACTGCGCCAACAGTGCTCAGTACGACGGTGCGGGTGGAACAACCTATGCCTACAACGCCGTGCCTTCCTCCGGGCTGAACTACGACGGGTACTACCTGGCTCAGGATGAGATTGGTGGAGGCGAATACCACCGCTGGTACCGGGCGTGCAATTGCAATTGCAACTGCGGCAGCTACACCAACTGCAACTGTGGAGCGACGGCCTTCAACTGCCGCACGAACTGCAATTGCAACTGCGCCTGCTGCGGCTGCTGCTGAGGTGACGTCATGAAAGTGTTCCTTGTTCGTGCCGGAAAACTGTCCACTGCGCTGGACTATGGCATTCACATCAAGGTCGACAAAACAGCAGAGCGGGTCCTCATGCGGTTTGGTCTGCGCCATCGGCCAGACAGCGGCAATGATCCGGACTTCTTTGTTGGCGATGTGTCATACCAGGTGATTTCCCAGCAGAGCTTCAACTACCGGGAACTCAAGCTCACCCGGGGTTGGTCTGACCGGCAGACGTTCATGACAGGCTATCGATGGGCAGAAAAACGGCTCATCGACCCCATGCCGCTGTACGTCTACACGCTGTCCACACGATTTACTGCCCCCGAGGCCTCTGGCCATGTCTGGAACGGCAATTTCCTGACAGGCTTCAATGTTCCGTTTGCCGATAGCTCATTTGAAGAGTGCTTCGTCACGGTGAACCTGCACCCGACCCTTGGGGGGTGTCTGGTGGAGGGAGTGGATCCTGAGGATGTGGAACAGACCGACTACCAGTCCTCCGCTCAAGTACGCGAGATGCAATTCCCTGACTTGAAGGTCATTGCGCCGGCCAGCGTGACCGCAGGGGATCAGGCGGTATTTACCGTGCAAATGCTTGACGGTCTGGGCGACGCCAGCACTCGAGATGCTGAGTTGTACCTCGAGTCCGTAAATGGCTACCTGCCGGTCACACGACGCCGGACGCTGGGGGGAACTGCTACTGCCGCAATCATCACGACAGGCCTGCAACCCGGAGATACCGTGCGCCTGAAGGCAGGCTTCAAGTTCTATCCCGGCTGCGCCGATGCTCAGGTGACCCTCACATGATCCGCGAACTGTTTTCAGCGCGGATCTACCAAGATCTCCTGATCTTCGAAGATGGCCTGCGCGATCAGATGCGCCAGACGGCGCTGGATTTCCACCAGCGGCTCAATCGGGATGGGCAACCTTGGGCGCGCAAAAGCCGACAGTCGCTAATCAACCCTGAAGGCGGGTGTGATGTGTTCAGACCACTGGTTGATCTGGTGCGAGAGGCTATCCGGAAAGCCTACCAGTGTGAACCGGTCTGGCAAACCGCCCGGGAGGTCATCACGCTTCCTGGTCAGTTCATTCCGCTTCACGCCGAGGACACGGATCTCTCGGCGGTCTATTGGGTGGACGGGGATGCGCGGCCCGATCCCTCACAGCAGGACTATTCCGGCGCATTTGTGCTGGTCAATCCCAGTGGCGCTTACGGTAGCCGCAAATTGCCATGGGAGGGCTGGCGCTCGGAAATCATCCATCCCCGTCCGGGACTGTTGGTGATTTTTCCGAGCTACCTGGCTCACCACTCCCATCCCTACAACGGTACCCGACCGAGTGTGGAGATCCATTTTGAGTTTCGGGTTCAGGCATTGGAGGGACAAACCCATGCAAATCATTGACGGGTTGATCGAGCCTGACTTGGCAGACCATTGCAGGCAATGGCTGTTGAGCCAAAACCTGGTCTTTGGCTGGAAGGCGCACACCAATGCGCCCGGCGTCTTTTGGCATCGCAACTTCGTGCTGCCTGGCACGCACAACCATCACTACGACCCGGGCGCATGGCAGCCGGAATGCACTTTTGATGCGTTTGTGGCCCATGGGGGTCCTCTGGCACTTGTCGCCATGCGAGTCAAAGAGCGCTTCTTCCCGCAGGCTGAGATCACACGCCTGTGGGTCAATGTGCAGGCATTCGGAGATGAGGCTTCGCTGCACAGGGACTTTCCGCCAGAGTTTCGGGATACGGCCAGATCCGTGATCTGGTACCCCGTAGCCGAGTGGCATCCGGACTGGGGAGGGGATTTCGTGCTGTTGAACGATCTGGGTGAGATCGAGGCAGCTGCACTGGTCAAACCCAATCGGATAGTGCAGATCAATGGTTGCCTGAACCACGCCGCTCGGCCGATTTCCCGCTACTGCAATGCCTTGCGCATCGCGGTGGCGTTTGGTGCGGAGGTGGCCGAATGATTGATTACTTGTGGCCCACCCCCGTCCTGTATGACAGCGCGCCATGGAGCGAAGCTGAGATTGAGGAATTGAGACAGTTCACGGTGGATCGGTTTCATGCTCACAAGACGTGTCCGCCAGTCCATGGATTGCCGGATGTGGACGTTAAGCTCCGAGTGCAGTTGAACCTGTTTCACGAACATCACGAGGTTCATGCACCAGATGTCTGGATCAGGTTTAAGCAGTGGGTCGATAGCGTCTATCGAAAGTACCTGCTTGAAGCTCATGGGGTTCGAAACGTCCACGACCTCAAGTTGCAGGCTAGGTGCATTCCCGTGCGATATCTACCTGGCATGCGAGCGCAGCCGCATTACCACCACACCTGTGACCATGTTCTGTGCCTGTATCTGGACTGCGGGCGTGGTCGAAGTCCACCAGATCAGCGCGACTGGACCGTAGGTGACGGTGAACTCATCCTTCAGGACCCCCGCCCAATGGCGGGGTTTCCATTTTGGGAAAAGCTTAGATACATCGAGACCTTCCCGGGGCTCGTTGTGTTGCACCCATCGCGTGTCTGGCACGAAACCAATCCATTCAACGCTCAAGGCGAGCGAACCCTGCTGGTGGTGACCCTGCGGGTCATGTCCCACAACTACTGCGAGCTCTACACAGACCTCGGAGGGAGTGCTCTATGCCCCTGAACCTTCAAACCCGACCAGGGTATGCCGTCGAAGTGATCCAGGTCGATCAGTCCAATTTACTCATGACCGTTCTGGTCACCAATCCGGATGGCAAGCCATCCGGTCGTCACATTTTCAACCTCAAGACGCTGCCCGGAGCCGATCAGGCTCGGGTGTGCCGCGAGGCGTACCCCATTGCATTCGAGGAGCCTGCACCATGAAATTCACCCTGACTCTCAACGGCCAACGCGGCTTCGTGCGGGAGGCCGTCTATGACCCGGAGGATTCATCGCTCGTCTGGAAAGACAGTGGGGAACCCTTGCCGCTGCCGGCGGCCTTTCCCCGCCAATCGGATATGCAGTGGAGCCCGTTCTGGCACATCCACCACCCCAGCAACTCGGCCGGAAAATCAACTGCAATCCGGCACCTGAAGTTGCAGCTGGGACTGAAGTGCAACTATTCCTGCCAGTACTGCTCGCAGGCTCACCAGCCGCATGACATCGACGGCCACCCGGGTGATGTAGAGCCTTTCATGACGCAACTGGCCGACTGGTTCGCCGGTGGGGACGACGGACATGGGGCCGGTGTGAAGATTGAATTCTGGGGTGGCGAGCCCTTTGTCTACTGGAAGCTGCTCAAACCTCTGGGTGAGGCGGTCAAGGAAAAGTACCCGAACGCTCAGTTGTCAATCGTGACCAACGGCTCCCTGTTCGATGATGAAAAGCTGTCGTGGGTTGAGGCCCTGGATATTGGCATCGGCCTGTCCCACGACGGACCTGCCCAGCAGTTCCGGGGACCCGATCCGCTGGACGATCCCGTCTGCCTGGCGCAGATCAAACGCTGGGTTGCCCGGCGCATGACGATTAACCGCATGAGCTTCAACACGGTGCTGCATCGGCATAACCAGTCGTTGAAAGCCGTGCGCAGCTACTTCTCGGAAAAGCTGGATCTGCCAGCTCAGGCCATCGTGCTGGCCACGGAAGAAGTGATGTTGCCCTATGACCAGGGTGGCATGTCGCTGTCCTTGCTGGGCCAAGATCGATCGCGCTACCTGCACCAGGTGTTTTGGGAGCTTGCCACCGGCTCTGCCATGGCCGTTGGCACGATGCGGGACAAGGTCGATGAGTTCATGCGTGCCCAGGCACAGTCCCGACCGCTGGCCGCACTCGGGCAGAAATGCGGCATGGACCGGGACGACTCGATCGCAGTGGACATGAAGGGCAACGTGGTGACTTGCCAGAACATGAGTGCCTCGACACATCACAAGATCGGGCACGTTGATCAGTTCGACGAAATCCAGCTCAACACGGCCTATCACTTCAGCACCCGCAGCGAATGCCCGCGTTGCCCAGTGGTTCAACTGTGCAAGGGCGCCTGCCTCTTTTTGGAGGACGAGTTCTGGGCGGCAGCATGTGACAACGCCTTCGCTCACAACCTGGCCGTGCTGGCAGCGGCGCTGTACTACCAGACGCAGGGGCTGATCCTCACCCGCATTGAGGGTGAGGCCATTCGCCGCGATGGCGTCACGGTGCTCGATGTCATCAACCTTGATTTCGTCGAAAGCAACGGCGACATGAGCACGGTCGCACCGCCGATCCGTCAGCACAAGCCATTTCCTGTCCAGGTCGTCTCGGCCTGATTCATCTTTTCCTTGTCCCGCCCGCCTGGTTCACGACAGAGCGGGCATTTTCATTTTGGAGACCACGATGACCGATGAAACCCAACAGCCCTCGGTGCTCAGCATGCGCCAGGAGGATATCGATGAACTATTGACGCTGGCAGCAGAGCGGGGCGCCGAGCGTTGTCTGGCCCATCTCGGCCTTGAAAACGGACATGCCGCCCGCGACATCAGGGAGCTTCGCGACCTTTTGGACGCATGGCGTGATGCCCGGCACACCGCTTGGCAAACCGTGATCAAGGTTGCGACCACTGGCATCTTGGCCAGCCTGCTGGTCGGTGCCGCGATCAAGCTCAAGATCCTGGAAGGCTCGCAATGATCGAAACCTTGCTTGGTGGCCTTCTTGGTGGAGCTTTCCGTCTGGTGCCCGAAATTCTCAAATGGATGGATCGCCAGGGTGAGCGCAGCCATGAACTGGCCATGCAGGACAAAGCCCTGGAGTTCGAAAAGCTGCGAGGCGCACAGCGCATGGCGGAAATCGGCGCCACGGCTGATGTGGCCTGGAACACGGGTGCGCTGGATGCCCTGAAGGATGCAATCGCTGCACAGGGCCAGACCTCGGGCGTGAAGTGGGTTGATGGATTGTCCAGCAGTGTCCGGCCGGTCATCACCTACTGGTTCATGGCGCTCTACTGCGCGGCCAAGTCGGCTGCGCTTGCATCGGCAGTGACTGCCGGAACAGGCTGGGATGTGGCCATCCTCCATGCATGGACGGAAGCTGATCAAGCCTTGTGGTCTGGCGTTTTGAACTTCTGGTTCCTTGGACGTGTGTTTGATCGGGTGCGGTCGTGATCGCGGTTCCGCAGGCGGCCGTCGATCTGGCGAAGCGGTTCGAGGGATTCCAGCGCGTGGCGAAATCCGACCCGGGCAGTGCGCAGCCATACATCTGCCCAGCCGGGTTCTGGACCATTGGGTATGGCCATCTCTGCGCACCGACACATCCGCCGATCACGGAAGCCGAGGGCGAGGCTTATCTGGCGAGCGACCTGCAAACCGCGCTGGTCGCGACGTTGCGCTACTGCCCAGCGCTGGCCACCGAGACAGAGGGTCGGCTCGCCGCCATCGTGGACTTCACATTCAACTTGGGGGCAGGGCGTCTGCAGACATCAACGCTTCGACGACGGGTGAACCAGCGAGACTGGGGCGCTGCTGGGCATGAACTGCGCCGATGGGTCTATGGCGGTGGGAAAGTGCTACCCGGATTGATCATCAGACGGGTAGCAGAGTCAGCATTGCTATTCGAAGGGGTGATCAATTAGCCGTCAGGTAGCCTAGTGTTCTGTAACCAAGTGCGTTTCGCTTGGTATTTCCAGGGTTTCTGGATTCGGCATACGCGTCGTTCTCAACATACACGTCCATTTGATTACCATTGATATCAAGAACGACGTTTCCAGCCTGATTATTCGTGATCTTATCGAGTCCGCGCCGATTCCACGCATCATATGCCAAGTGTTCGGAATTGGCGACGCCAAAGAGAGTGAGTCGTGGTTTCAATATGTCCAAAAATTCCCAAGATCGGCCCGAATCCCGTCCGTGATGTGGTGCAATGAGAATGTCGCAGTCCGCGACATCGGCAGCGTGGTTTTCCAAAATGTGCTCCCAAGTCGCATCATGGGAGTCGCCCGAGAATATGAGCTTAAATCCGCCTGTACGATAGAGGATCACGTATGAACAATCGTTGAAATCTTCACTCGTATTGGCGTCATTGACTAAACTCTGGGTAGGAGCAATGATCTTCAAACCATCTCCGCCTCCCCCGTTATCGTCCTCGTTGGCATATTTAAATATCTTGCCTGCGAGAACCTTAAGGGTTGTGATTCCCGGTTCCTTGTCGTCGCGCACATTCGCATACCGATCCCAGTCCTCTTCTCTGTAGCCGTTGTACCCGGCGAAGTCCGGCTTAGGCTTGTTGGCACCGGAGTGCCAGAAGTTGTTGACCTTAATCTCGTCAAGCAAAGCGTTAAAGCCATCCAAATGATCCATGTCCGGATGGGTCAGAATGAAACGCCAGATTGATTGGATTCCCAACGCGGTCAAGTAGTTCTGCGGCCTCGTAGGATAGGCTTTCATGTTGAAGTTGCCGCCCGCATTTGAGCCCGCCAAGCCCGATGATTTTATGAGGCGGTTAGTCGACTCCTGTATCTCAGTCATGTTTCCACAGGAGATGTCGATCATACTGATACGGTCACTGTTGTGCTGAATAACAATGCAGTCACCTTCCCCCACGTTAAGAAAATGAACCGTTGCCATCACTCAATCTATCGCTTGTGAATTGATATTCGAGCAACGCGCTGCGCATTGATCGTAAGACCTTCCAGCTCTTTCGGTGATTCCATTTCAGCGAAGTCCTTTAAAGCCTGGTCGGTAGATATTTCTCAGTGTGTCGGCATTCATTGATAGCCAGTGACTTTTTCGTGTCACGAAATCTAGTTGTCTTGAAATTTTCGTTGAGTCGGCAATCAGATTCGTTGCACGAAACTTGTTCGAATGCGGGTGTAGCGAATGAATGAGCACGTCGCCCGTCTTGGTCGTCATGATCGGAATATCAAGATCAAAAAGTCTTTGACGAACCTCTGGCTTAGGATGTTCGAATTGATTGTCGAACTGGCTCCCACAGATTGCAATTCTTGGCTGAATTACTTCAAAAAACTTTTTCGAATTAGTTGCGCAGTCCGCTCCGTGATGGGCCAGCAGTAGGACATCGACCTCGCGCTTAAAAATCTTGCAGCGGCGAAGGTATGCGCCAATGTTGGCATCCTCGACATCACCCAGGCTGGCGACGTTGAAGCACCCCTGACGAAACAACTTGACGGTCGAGTTGTTGTTTGATTCAGCGTCTTGTATGGCGCGAGGGTGGTACACAACATCTCGGTACGCTAGATCCTCGGCACTCTTTAGGCCCTTGATGTACTCGGGGTTGACGGAGACGCACTTGACAGTGCGCCCCTTGTTCGCGTTCGTCGCCCGGTACTGTTGAATAAGCTTCAGGCAATCCTTCGCGGTGGCACTATGCGGCGGATATCCCGGGTACTCAATCGTCGCTGGCTTATAGCGCGAGAGTATTTCTTCGAGGTCAGCCGTTGCGCAATGGTCTTGATCCCATCCCGTGATGTGAAGGACGTCGATGGTAAATTTACCGCACTCCGCAAGTTCTCTGTCCAAATTGGGGCGACTCAGATCAGTCAACCTTGCTTCAATCAAGGTGAATGTGCTGTCTGCGAAATGAGAAAAGGAAGCGCCAGCCGTGCCAAGCTGATATGCGCGAAATCTCGTAACGATGGATCGGGCGGTCATTTCTTTTTCCCCCCATCGTTGCTCGACTCCAGAGCTAAGACGTTTTGAACAAGTCGTATGCCTGTATTTCGAGCAGAGATAGCAAGCCAAAGGAATTGCAATGCCAATCCACCGATAACCGTTGCCTGTGCGCCAAGTGGAATTCCAGATATTGTTGCTGCTATGCTGGAAATCACGAGGATCAGAAGCGTCAGGCTGGAAGAATCCCGAAACAGAAGGAATCGCTTGTGCGAATCACTGACAATGACATTGGACTGATGCTTTTGGAACAACCGATACCAGCAGGTGTTTTGATCTCTCGCGCTCTGCGGAAACTCCCCAACTTTCTTCTTCAGAACCGCTATGTCGATCCGAGGATCAGCGTCGGCGTGCTCGCTGAACGCACGATGGCCAGGTAATGCATTTTTGAGACGCCAGAATACGATTGAGGCTTTAATGTTGGATGACAGCAGGTCATTTAAGAAGACGGCAACAAGCGGGCCAGTGGAAGCCAGCAGTATCCCTCTGACGAATGCCGACTGCGCCAGCTCCGCTACTGATGCTTGGGTATCCACTAACGCGAAGGGCACGATGACTCGCTCGGACTCGCCGCTGCTCATCGAGTGGTAGCGGATGGCAACTGGCCGCTTGGCGTGGATCGCCCGGCAGACCGGGGCCAGCACATCCATCTTCGGGTTGCTCAAGGCGGTGGGCGACTCGCACGGCAGCAGCGGCTGGGTTGCGCCGTTCACGCCATCGCCGAAACCCAGAGCAAGTGCCGATAGCACGCGCTGCGATGCGTGGTCGAACAGCGGGAAGAACGCCTGCCCGATGCGGTAGATCTTGTTGCTGCCATCAAAGATGATGTTCTGCGGCGCGATTTCCCGGTACAGCGCCAAGTCGCGTGTCGCCCCTGCCGGTGCCATGCCGAAACGGTCGATCAGGTCTGGGCGACCGATTTCACCGAAGAAGTAGAGCCGGAAGTCGATGTAGGCCAGCCGCTCGCGCTGGGCGTTACTTAGATTCTCGACGCGCTGGGCCTTCATGCCAGTAACAACCTTTGCCGGATGGATAGACTATTTTCGAACAAATGATATCATCAATATGATGATGATTGGTGGTCCGTTTGCATGGAATATCCTGTCTTGACCAAGGAGTGACTCATGGGCTTTCGTTTCCAGAAACGCATCCGAATTTTCAAGGGGATGAACCTGAACTTGAGCAAGTCGGGCTCGTCCTTGACCGTCGATGTCGCTGAGGAGAGGAAAAAAGTCCATGCAGACTTGAAGGCAGAGCTATTCAAGCGCCAGCTCTCGAACTCTGACAACTTTGACAAAGCAATACTTACATACTCCTCTGCCGGTCTCGCACTGTCTCTTGGTTTCCTAAAGGACTTCATTCCCATCACCCGTGCCGACGCCTCCTGGCTTTTATTTTTGTCGTGGGTGCTTTTTGTTGTGGCGGTAGTAGTTACGCTGGCCTCGTTTATTTCCTCACAGCGGGGAATCACGAGGCAGTTGGAAATTAACGAGCGTTACTACCTTCAGTTGGATGACACCGCTCTGTCCGCGAAAAATTTCTTCGCGCGATTCACAGACTGCCTTGGGTATGTTGCTGGTGCCGCTTTTGTTGTGGCAATCGCGTGCAGTACGATTTTTGTGTCAATCAATCTTGAAAGGGCAGCGATCATGGCCGAACAAAAGCAGGTACCGTTGAGAGAAGGTGCACCGGTTCCCACTATTCAGCAAGTTCCGCAGACGTTACAAAAGGGTGCTCCCGTGCCTGGCATTCAGCAGGTGCCTCAACAAACCACTCAGGGTACGGGTTCTGCTGGTGCCTCAGGCAGCGCCGTTGGATCTTCAAACTCTGGCTCCGCTGCCAAAGGCAAGCCTTAACTTCTCGATCATCCTGCTCGGCTTCAACCATGAACCGACTTGGTGGAGCTCGTAAGGCAAGATTCCTCGAACGCCTCGATGTCCGTCAGCCGGTACCGAACTTGCCCAGACAGCTTCAGGAAGACCGGGCCGATCCCAACGGACCTCCACCGCTCCAAGGTGGCCTCACTGATGGCCCATCGGGCGGCCAGTTGTTTCTGATTGATGTGTACGACGTCCATGTGTTCTCCAGCCAAAAGTTGAAACGTCCCAATGAACCCTTCGGTTCGGGAAGAAGTCAACGGGTGCAGACTTGCGCGGGTCGCTTCGGACAGTGGAACGAGCATTGACGGCCAAGGTGCTCATTGGCATAATCTGCCAATGGATTTTGATGAGGAGATTGGTATGCCTACGCGTAACGTTGTGCTGACCAACTATCAAGCGTCCTTTGTGGAGCGACTTGTCAGCACCGGCCGGTACCAAAACGCCAGCGAAGTCTTGCGGGAAGGCTTGCGCATGGTGGAACAACGGGAAGCCGAAGATGCTTCACGCCTGGAGGCCCTGCGCAGCGCAGTCAGGGTTGGCATTGATGACTTCGAGCAGGGGCGATACGCCACCTTTGAATCGGGAGCTCAACTTAGAGGTCACTTGGCATCCTTGGCGTCCAAGGCCATTGCCGGGGCATGAGGCAAATTTGGACGGTTCGGCTCGCTCAACAGGCTGATCAGGACTACGTTGAAATCCTGACTTGGACGGTCAAGACCTTCGGTGAGGGGCAGGCCAGCACCTATGCCGAAACGATGGCGCTTGCGATCGAGGCTTTGGCGGAGGGACCTGATGTTCTGGGCGCCAGAGCACGCGATGACATTCAACCAGGCATTCGGACCTTGCACGTCGGGCGGCAGGGACGTGCGGGGCGACACTTCGTGGTGTTCCGTGTGACTGGGTCAGACATCGATGTTCTGAGACTGCTTCACGACAGCATGGATCTGCCACGACATTTGCCTGCGGCCAACGATCACACGCCTTGACGCACAGTCGACAACGGCATGCGTGGGGCCGTTTTGGGGCGGCGTGACAGATGCGTAGTCGTGCGGAAGAATAAGAAAACCGCTTCAATGGGTCCAAAGTTCCGCGTTTTTCCGCAAGGGACCTAAGCAGCGGGAAGGTGCCAGGATGCGTCTACTGTACGGAATTGAACCCGGGTCCGCACCCACCACCAATTTCGCATTTGTTAGTAACTGTCCTTGGCAACCCTCAGGTGTCCGTAGGTGCCAGTAAGGCTCCGCGAGTGCCCTGAGGGTCGCTGCTAATTACTACCGGTCACTGCGGGCTGATGCACGATGAGACGTGCTCCCGCGAAGGGAATCCTCCTCGAAGTCGGTGATATCGGACAGGCGATAACGTACACGGCCCATCATCTTCATATAGATCGGTCCAATGCCTTCACTGCGCCAGCGCTCAAGCGTGCTTTCAGCGACTTGCCAGCGTTCGGCCAGTTGGGTTTGGGTCAGGTAGTTGATTTCAGTCATGACGACTCCTTGGTTGACGCTGCGAAATTGCAGCGTTCCAAGGCTCCACCCACTTAAAAAGCTCAGAACTGGACTCTCGCCGTCAACCGGATGGTTCTTGGTTCTGCCGGGTGCACATGCACTCCGTCCACGCCCGCTAGCGGCTCGCCAGCGACTCGCGAGGTGTGGTAGTAACTGATGTCGTTGTTCTTGCGATCGGCCAGATTCAGGACATCCAGCCCAAGGGTGATGTCGTTGGATATCTTCCTTGTCACCCGCAGATTGGTCGTCAAACTCGAGGAAGAGCGCACGCTGTTGTTCTCAATCAAAGGGGCTGATCCGATGTACCGGACGCCCAGGGATCCAGACCACGGCCCCAGATTCCTGAGTGCGAACGTGAGGTTCGCAACCCGCTGGGTTGCATTGACGATGGAGTGGCCAGCGGGGTCATCATCCGCGTAGCGTGGCTTGGTCCAGGCCAGGTTTACATCCATCAGGAAGTGTTCTCCCGGCGTCCAATGGTTGCTCCACTCAATGCCAGTGCGTTTGCTGGGCCTGCCCGCTTCGGTGTTTCCTGCATCTCCCACATAGACCAGTTCGGAGTCGAAGTCCAAGCGCCACAGGGCCAGTGTGCTTTGCAGATTCGGGATGACTTCAGTCTTGACGCCGACTTCTTGCCCACGGGAACTGACCAGCCCAGGGACACGGTCGATAGGCAGTCCGGTCTTGGGATCCACACGTGCGGTCATGCCACGCGCATCGTTGCTGTGAAACCCCTGGCCGGTGTTGAGGAAAAACTCCGTTTTGTTCCATGGGCCAAAGATGAATGACATCTTGGGCGACAGCTTGAAGGCGCTGGCTTTCCCTGAGTTTTCGCTCAAAGAGTGACTGGTCACGTTGACGTTGAGCTGGTCGGCCCTCAGACCCGCGATCGTTCGCAACCAGCTGTTCCAGCTGATCTCGTTTTGGCCGTAGACGCCGAGCATGGACTGACGCACCTGATCGTCCCGGACGGTGGCCTGGATTTGTCGCTGAGCGGTGTCGTATAGACCCACTCGAATGTCGTCTTGCCTCAACTGGACGCCAATCGTATTGAGCATCGTCCGGCCAGGGCCCAGTTCAGTGATCCAGGTTCTGAACGCCTTGCCGCCAAGCACCGTCCGATGATCTGTCTGCGCAAACTGATCGGTAGGCCGCTCCAGGGCGTAGGTGAAGTTGGAGTACAGGTCGAGATCGTATTGGAGGGCGTACCACTGGACCGCCGTGATCTGATTGTTCTCCGATCGTCTCCAAGTGCCAGACAGGCTGACGCGGCTTGTCATGGCACCGTCGCTCGGATCAAGGCTGTCAAACCGCCCGAACGGCTGTCCATGATAGCTGCCGGCATCAATCAGGCGCTGCGGCACTTGGTCCGTGGAGTTCCAACGGGCTGAATAGGCTGAAAGGCTGGTGCTCCAGTTTTCTCGCGGTGTCCCGCCGCTGAGGGTCAACAGCGCGTTGAGCTTTCGGATGCCCTCTGGGACGGACCAGGGACCGTCGTTGTTCATGCGCTCGACAGCGGTCAGCAGTGTGACCCCCTCGGAGACTTCTCGCGAACCAGCGGCTACGCCGCGAACATAGCCCCGTTGCCCCAAGGTCACTGAGGCGAAGGGCTTATCCAGTTGTGTCCGGTAAATGATGTTGGCCGAGCCGGCGGACGAAAAGTCGCCCTCGGAAGCAAAGTAGGGGCCCTTGCGGTATTCAACTCGACTGACCAACTCCGGGATCAGGATGTTCAGGTCGCTGTAGCCATGACCGTGAGCGTGTGTCGGCATGTTGATCGGCACGCCATTGATCGTGGTGGCGAAGTCTGTGCCGTGATCGAGGTTCATGCCTCGCAGAAAGTACTGGTTGGCTTTGCCATCACCCGAGTGCTGGGTGACGACCATCCCAGGGATGAATTCCAGCACCTCGGCCGGTCGCAGCAAGGCGCGGTTGCGCAGCAGTTCAGATCCGATCACGCCCTGGCTTGCCGCGTCGCTCGAGCCTACCGAGTTGTCGTAATGGCCTGTGACCACCACTGGGGGCAGGTTTGCTATGGAATCATGCGCATAGACTGAACCCGCGCACCACATCAGTGCGAATTGAATCAGGGCAGTTTTATGGCAGGTGTCCATCCAGCGTGACAGGCAAATTCCAGGCCAGTCTACCTCTCAGCAATGTTCTGCTTTTCATCGCGAACCACGCGGAGCTTGTTGCTTGTCGCCATGCCTGTGAATCGCCCCTGTTCGGGGGTGAAAGACAGGATCAGAATGATGCGGAAAATTGCGGATGGTGAGGGCGAGGGGGTAGGTGTCAGCACCTTTCCGCAACCTTCCGCAGGGTCGTAACGGGTGCTAGCAGGCTTACACTTGCTCGGAATTGAACCCGGGTCCGCGGCCACCACCAATACTCAAAATCCCAACCCTTATCCGGTTGGGATTTTTTTTGCCTGTTCCCCCCTGAAATGCGTCGTTGCCTCGCGAGCGTGACCACCCCAAACTCGGCTTTCTCGCCCCCGTCCATGCGTCTCTGTTCCCGGTTTTCTCTGCTGGTCTCGAGAGCGTTCTCGAGGCCACTTCCTTTTCCATCAAGGGTTTAGACGCGGTCGGTTGTGGTTGGCAACTCCTGTAGAGAGGGCGACCGAGCGACGAGGAAGCACAAAAAAACCGCCCGAGGGCGGTGCTCGCGTTAGGTTCAAGGCGGTCAGGCGGGCGGCGCGAGCACCCGCATCTGGTCGCTCCAGCCGTTCGGCCACGGCTGCCGCATCACGTGCTCCAGTACCGCTGTTGGCGATTCCGTTAGCCGTTCCAAGACCTCAGGTGCCAGCAGGGTCAGGCGCAGCAACCGACGCACCTGCGTCACGTCCATCCCCTCGGCTTGCGCGATTTCGGCCACCGACACGGCGCGCTGCTCGTCCAGCAGGCGTTGCCAGTGGTGCGCCAACCCGAGCGCCCGCATCAGCGAAGTGTCCCGTGCTGCGGACCGAGCTTCGCGCTCCCTCGTTGCCTCCGACAGGAATTGCTGCGGGGCATCAAGCGGTGTGATGACCTGCTTCTTGACCCCCCGCTTCACCAGCGTCCAGGGTACGAAGGTTTCCAGTCGCACGCCGCCAGCCGGATTCGGAAGTTGGTGGGTGACCGGATCACCCTTGAATCGCCCCCGGTGTTTCCTGCTCATGCAGCCTCCTCGAATCGATGCACGATCTGCCGCTGCGCCTCCCAATCCACGGATAGAGGGTTGCGCTGGAACCAGATCAGGTTCATCCGACGCGGTTGCCGTCCCGACATCAGCGTGTCCAGGATGTCAGGCGCGAGCAGGGTCAGACGCATCAGCTCGTTGGGCACCGAGGGATGCAGCCCTTCTGCCCGAGCGATGTCCGAGCCGCTCTTTATGGCGCCGCTGTCGACAAGGTGCTGCCAGTAGAAGCCGCGCGCGATTCCCTCCAGCAAGGTGACGTCGTGAACGTCCCTATCGTCCGCGGCCACCCGACGCGAACCCCGTCGGCGAAAGGTCAGCGGGACGAAGGTTTCCAGGGAGTCGTCCATCAGGCCTCCATCTCCACGAGTTCGGCGCCGATCTCCCTCGGGGCGAATTCGCCGATCAGGGCGTCCCAGCCCAATTCCCGCCACTTGACCCTGATACCCTGCACCTCGCCGACGTGGACAAGGTCGATACGCTCGATCATGAGGTTGGCAATCCGGTGGCGCTCGACCGGGAACAGCTGATCCCACACATCGTTCAGCCGGCCCATAGCCATCACCGTGGTGGCCTCGTCGACCTGCACGCCGGTGCGCTGGATGTGACGTACCACCGATGCAATCGATTCCGGGCTGGTCAGGACCGTGCGGATCTGCGCCACCACAGCTGCCTCGATCTCAGGCGCTGGCAAGCGCTCGTAGCCCTTGCCCGGAGCGCCGAACCGGCTCTCGGACTTGGACACGTAGTAGTGATACTTGCGCCCGTTCTTGCGCGAGTAGGTCGGGTACATGCGCTCGCCCGAGGGGGCATACAGCAGGCCCCGCAACAATGCGTCGGTGCGCGACCTGATCTTGGTCTCCACCGAGCGCGCATGGCTATCGCGGGTCAATACCCTGTGAACCTTCTCCCAAAGGGCCGAATCGATGATCGGCGGATGCGCACCCTGATACCAGCTTCCCTTGTGGGAAAGCTCGCCAAGGTAGATGCGGTTGCGCAGCAGCTTGTGGAGGTACTTCTTGTCGATGCGCGCGCCGCTGCGGGTCTGTCCCTCTTGCGTCGTCCACGCCTTCGTCGTGATTCCCTCGGCGGTCAGGTTGGCGGCGATCTGTGTCGGCGAGCCTATGGTCAGCATCTCCTCGAAGATGCGGCGCACGACCGCAGCCTCGCTCTCGTTGATGACCAGGAGCCGGTTGTCGACGTCATAGCCCAGAGGCGGAACGCCGCCCATCCACATCCCCTTGCGCTTGGCAGCTGCAATCTTGTCTCGGATGCGCTCGCCGGTGACCTCGCGTTCGAACTGCGCGAAGGACAGCAACACGTTCAACATCAGCCGCCCCATCGAGGTCGCGGAGTTGATCTGCTGGGTGACCGCGCTGAAGCTCACTCCATGCTGGTCGAAGATCTCGACCATCTTGGCGAAGTCGGCGAGGCTGCGGGTAAGACGGTCGATTTTGTAGACCACGACGATGTCGATCTGGCCGCGATCGATGTCCGCCATCAGTCGCTTGAGTCCAGGCCGATCGGTGTTCCCGCCTGAGTATCCGGGGTCGTCGTAATCGTCGGCCACCGGGATCCAGCCCTCGGTCCGCTGGCTTGCGATGTAAGCCTGGCCCGCCTCCTTCTGAGCATCGATGGAGTTGAACTCCTGGTCGAGTCGTTCGTCGGAAGACACCCGGCAGTAGACGGCGCAGCGTTTGCGGCTGCGATTTGCGGCAATCTCGTTCATCGCGCACCTCCCTTGCCCAAGCCAAAGAACATCGGCCCAGACCGATGCGACCCGGTGATCTGGCGAGCCACCGAGGTCAGGCTCTTGAAGGACTGTCCCTCGTACTCGAACAGCCCCTCAGCGGTGACCGTCACCCTATGTTCCCGCTCACCCCATTCGCGCAGCAGGATGGTGCCTGGCGCGAACTCGAACTCGCGTGGAGCGGCGCGGAGCTTGATCTTGGAATGCTTTGCTCCGATGGCTTCAAGTCGCTGCTTGATCTCGGGCGCCAGCCCGCCAAACACCTCCTTGTTGATTCATCAGCCAAACTGAGCCAGTGTTCACGTTGAATATTGAGCCACTG
>JASGCM010000004.1 GCA_030054175.1 Alphaproteobacteria bacterium
CCCCAATTTCGCTGTAGAAATTGGGGTCTGACCCCAATTTCTGTGACCCCAATTTCTGCAGTTGTGTCTGTGCTCTGGCCGCCCTTGAGACAGAAAATTGCGTATAGACAGTTTCAAGACAGGAAAAAGTGATCTGACCCGATTAAGATAAAGAGGTTACATTTCACACTATGAGAGACTGTTGCATGGCTGCTGATCAATCCAAAATCATCTACACCCTGACCGATGAAGCCCCCGCGCTGGCCACCGCCGCGTTCCTGCCCGTGATTCAGAAGTTTGCCGAGCCCGCCGGCATCACCGTGGAAACGAGTGACATTTCAGTGGCGGCTCGCATTTTGGGTGAATTCCCCGAATGCCTGACTCCCGAGCAACGCGTGCCCAACAACCTCAATGAGTTGGGCAAGCTGACGCTCAAGCCGGAAGCCAACATCATCAAGCTGCCCAACATCAGCGCCACGGTAGCCCAGTTGACTGCGGTCATCAAAGAGTTGCAGGGCAAGGGCTACAAGATCCCCGACTACCCCGAGAACCCTCAAACGGAAGAAGAGAAGTCGATCCGTGCCCGCTACTCACGCTGCACCGGCTCGGCCGTGAACCCGGTCTTGCGCGAAGGCAACTCTGACCGGCGCGCACCTCGTGCCGTCAAGGAATACGCCCGCAAGAACCCGCACAGCATGGGTGAGTGGAGCCAGGCCTCCCGTACCCACGTGTCGCACATGCACGCCGGCGATTTCTACCATGGCGAGAAGTCGACGACGGTCGAGAAGGCGCGCGACGTCAAGATGGAGCTGATCACCAAGAGCGGCAAAACCATTGTGCACAAGCCCAAAGTCTCTTTGTTGGCCGGAGAAGTGGTCGACAGCATGTTCATGTCAAAGAAAGCCCTTTTGGCGTTCTACGAGAAAGAGATTGAAGACGCTCGCAAGACCGGCGTGATGTTCTCTCTGCACGTGAAGGCCACGATGATGAAGGTTTCGCACCCCATCGTGTTCGGCCACTGCGTGCGCATCTTCTACAAGGAGGCGTTTGAGAAGCACGCCAAGGTGATGGACGAGCTGGGCGTGAACGTGAACAACGGCATGGTCGACCTGTACAACAAGATCGCCAAGCTGCCCGAGTCGCAGCGCGAAGAGATCATGCGCGATATCCACGCCTGCCATGAAAAGCGCCCCGAGCTGGCCATGGTCGACTCGGCCAAAGGCATCACCAACTTCCATTCGCCCAATGACGTGATCGTTGACGCCTCGATGCCAGCCATGATCCGCCAAGGCGGCAAGATGTGGGGCGCCGATGGCCGCTTAAAGGAAGTCAAGGCCGTCATTCCCGAATCCACTTTTGCCCGCATTTACCAAGAGATCATTAACTTCTGCAAATGGCACGGCAACTTCGACCCGCGCACCATGGGCACCGTGCCCAACGTGGGCCTGATGGCGCAGCAGGCCGAAGAATACGGTTCACACGACAAGACCTTTGAAATTCTGGAAGATGGCGTGGCCAACATCACCGACCTCGCAACTGGCGAAGTGCTGCTGAGCCAAAACGTGGAGACAGGAGACATCTGGCGCATGTGTCAGGTGAAAGACGCACCGATCCGCGACTGGGTCAAGCTTGCCGTCACCCGTGCCCGCAATTCGGGCATGCCCGCCGTGTTCTGGCTCGACCCGTATCGCCCGCACGAGAATGAACTGATCAAAAAAGTCAAGCACTACCTCAAAGAGCACGACACGAACGGCCTGGACATCCAGATCATGAGCCAAGTGCGCGCCATGCGCTACACCCTTGAGCGGGTGGTGCGCGGCATGGACACCATTTCGGTCACTGGCAACATCCTGCGCGACTACTTGACTGACCTGTTCCCCATCATGGAATTGGGCACCTCGGCCAAGATGCTCTCGATCGTGCCCCTGATGGCCGGTGGCGGCATGTACGAAACCGGGGCAGGTGGCTCGGCGCCCAAGCACGTGCAGCAGTTGGTGGAAGAAAACCACCTGCGCTGGGATTCGTTGGGCGAGTTTCTGGCCCTGGCCGTCTCGCTGGAAGACCTGGGCATCAAGAACAACAACAAGAAGGCCAAGATTTTGGCCACTACACTGGATGCTGCCACGGGCCGTTTGTTGGACAACCGCAAGGGTCCTTCAGCCAAGACAGGTGAGTTAGACAACCGGGGCAGCCAGTTCTACCTGGCTAAGTACTGGGCGCAAGAATTGGCCGAGCAAAACGACGACGCCGATCTAAAGAAACACTTCACTGCGCTGGCCAAGTACCTGTCCGACAACGAACAGCAGATCGTCAAAGAATTGGCGGACGTACAAGGCAAACCCGTCGACATCGGGGGCTACTACTACCCCGATCCTGCCAAGGTCAAAACGGTGATGCTGCCCAGCACTACCTTCAACAAAGCGCTCGGCGTGGCCTGAGCGCGTCGACCCCCTGCCCTACAACCCCGCTGGCGCCAGCGGGGGTTTTTATCCTGGGCCCAGGCGCGAATCACATGAAGCGGTCGAGTTGCTTGCGCGTCAATCGATCCAGCGATGGCAAATGGCAGATGAGGTATTGCACCCCATGGGCGTCGGAAATGATCAGGGTGTGGGCATTCAGGCGCCGGATGTCCTCTTCGCCTTTCAAGACCAAATCGGTCACGCCCCGGTCAGTCTCGACGTGCCAGACCGATGGGGTGGCGTAACTGCTGACGTTCACCAAACGCAATATCTCGGGCATGAATTCGCGCTGGGTCAGGGCCTCGATGACGATTTCCTGCACCGGACCGGGCAAGTCGGCCAGGCGGTCGATCCAAAGCAATTCGCGCCCATCCTGACTGAGCACCGACACCGACTCGGAGGGTGCGCTGATGGGGAAAGGCCGAACCACTGTGACGCGGCTGTGCTGCTCGCCATCGGCGGTGCGCAACATCCAAACCCCGTAGGGATCGCGGTACAAATCGAAGTGAGACACGGTTGCGGCGTTCATGCGACGCTCTCCTTATCGGCGGTCGGTTTGACCAGGCCTTGCAGCTCGTCTTTCTCTTGGCGCGCTTGCGCCTCGTACAGTCGCCAATACACGCCCTGGCGTTGCATCAATTCGTCGTGCTGGCCTTGTTCGACCAACTGGCCTTGCTCCATCACCACCAATCTGTCGGCGCGTTGCAAGGTTGACAGTCGGTGGGCGATGGCGATGGTGGTTCGACCTTTGACCAAATTGTCGAGGGCGCGCTGGATTTCCTGCTCGGTCTCGGTATCCACCGCCGAGGTGGCTTCATCCAAAATCAGGATGCGCGGGTTGATCAGCAAGGCTCGGGCAATGGATATGCGTTGGCGCTCACCACCGGAGAGTCCCTGACCACGCTCGCCCACCAGCGAATCGTATCCTTGGGGCAAGCGCAAGATGAAGTCATGCGCATGAGCGGCGCGGGCAGCCGCCACGATCTCTGCACGAGTGGCGTCCGGTTTACCGTAAGCGATGTTGTCGGCGATGGTGCCAAAAAACAGGAAGGGCTCTTGCAACACCAAACCGATGTGGCGTCGGTAATCGGTGAGTGAGAGGTTGCGGATGTCGACACCGTCAATGCGCACGCTGCCTTCGCTGGGGTCGTAAAAACGGCAGATCAAGTTGATCAGGGTGCTCTTGCCCGAGCCACTTTGTCCGACCAGACCAATCATCTCGCCCGGTTGGATGGACAGGGAGAAGTCGCGCAGCACAGTGCGGTTGCCATAGCGAAAGCCAGCTGCGTCGATGTCGATGCGCCCTTGGACTTGAGGCAGTTGGACCGGTTGTATGGGTTCGGGCACGCTGGAGACATGGTCCAGTATTTCAAAAATGCGCTTGACGCCGGCAGCGGCTTTTTGGGTATGCGAGACGATTCGGCTCATGGAATCGAGCCGGGTGTAGAAGCGACCAATGTAGGCGAGGAATGCGGTCAACACCCCCACGGTGACTTGTCCTTTGGAGACTTGCCAAATGCCAAAGGCCCACACCACCAAGAGGCCAATTTCGGTCATCAGGGTGATGGTAGGGGTGAACAAACCCCACAGGAAGTTGACGCGGTCGTTGACCGCCAAGTTGTGTCGGTTGGCTTCACTGAATCGATTGGCCTCGCGCTTTTCCTGAGCAAAGGCTTTCACCACCCGAATGCCTGGAATGGTGTCAGAGAGCACATTGGTCAGTTCGGCCCAGACGCGGTCGATTTTCTCGAACCCCAGCCGCAAGCGGTCGCGCACCTGATGGATCAGCCAGGCGATGAATGGCAGCGGCAGCAGAGTCGCCAAGGCCAAGCCGGGGTCGATGCTAAAGAGGATGATCGCGGTCAAGGTGATCATGACCACATCGGTGATGAAGTCGACCAGATGCAACGATAAAAACAGGCACAAGCGGTCGGTCTCGGCACCGATGCGCGCCATCAGGTCGCCGGTGCGCCGCCCACCGAAGTACTCCAAAGACAGTCGCATCAGGTGCTCATAGGTGGTGGTGCGCAAGTCGGCCCCGATGCGTTCAGAGACCAAGGCCAACACATAGGTCTTGTACCAGCCCAAGCCCCAGGCCAGCAAGGCGGCGACGAACAAACCGGCCAAGTACAAACCCACCAGCCAAGGGTCAATGGGCTGGCCGTTTTGGAAGGGGATGAGAACCTGATCCATGAGAGGCATGGTCATGTAAGGCGGCACCAGAGTGAAGGCGGTCGAGGCCAAGGTGAGGCCCAAACCCAGCATGAGTTGGCTGCGGTACGGCTCGGCAAAACGCCACAGACGCAACAGGCCCCAGGTGCGCACTGGTGCCGTCTCTTCCTCGACAAGCAGTTCTGGGGGGGTGACGATGGGGCCGTCCTGCCCCGAACAACGCTGGTTGACGATGTCTTGCAACAACAGCGCTTGGGGATTTTGCCTCAGGGTGAATCGCCAAACAGCGACTCTTCGCTGAGTGTCGAGCCACTCGAGACTGCCTACCCCGGCGTGATCGCTGTGACGCATGCTGAAATCGGGCTGCAAGGGCCAGGACTGGTGCTGCACCACCCCACCGCCACCGCGTTGCATGGCAAGCAGCCGACGGTCTGTCAAAATCAGTATTTCTTGGGTGAAACGCAAATGGGCGTCCAGGTCAACCTGAAGGCAGGCCAATGCGTTTTCTGATTCAAGACCCAGCGTTTGCAACGCCGGATGCCACGCGGCTGGCACCAACGAGGCAAACGAGGGGGGTAAATAAGAAGATTTCATTCAAAGCATCCTGACCGTGCCAAACCATCCACAGCCCAGTCTGTTCATGTCCGACCCAAAAGGCTCGGGCTTATGTGCCTTAACGTATGAAATTGTAACTTTGCGGACAAACCGTCCCATTTTTTGAAACATTTCGCGAAACGAGCGCATCCATGGCCTTTCCCCCGATTCAATTTCGCCGCATGCGACACGTGCGTGGCCCCAACTTGTGGACCTGGGTGCCCATCAGTGAAGTCTGGGTCGACTTGGGCATTTTGGAAGACCACCCGTCAGACACCATCCCTGGCTATTACGAGCGCTTGGTCGAATGGTTGCCCGGCCTGATCGAGCACCGTTGTAGCGTGGGCGAGCGGGGCGGCTTTTTGCAACGCCTTCAGCGCGGCACCTGGGCGGGCCATGTGATGGAACACGTCAGCTTGGAACTTCAAACCCTGGCTGGCATCGACGACAAGTTCTTTGGCTTTGGCCGAGCGCGCGAAATGAGCGAGCGCGGGGTCTACAAGGTGGTGATCAGCACCCCAGACGAAGTGATCGGCACCACCACCCTGACAGCGGCGCGCGACTTGGTGATGGCCGCCATGAACGGTGAGCCCTTTGACATACAGGCTGTGGTCGACCGTTTGATCGTTTTGGTCGATGACCGTTGCCTGGGCCCTTCCACCGCATGTATCGTTGATGCGGCCAAGGATAGACTCATCCCGAACATCCGCTTGACCGACGGCAACTTGGTTCAGTTGGGCTATGGCTCGCGCCAAAGACGCATCTGGACCGCCGAGAGTGACCGCACCAGCGCGATTGCCGAGGGCATTTCCAGCGACAAAGATCTGACCAAGAGCCTGCTGAGCAGCTGTGGCATCCCCATCCCCGAGGGGGAAGTGGTGGAGAGTCCGGCACACGCCTGGAGCGTGGCGCAAGAGATCGGCTTGCCAGTGGTGGTCAAGCCCCTTGATGCGAACCATGGCCGTGGTGTGTCCCTGAACTTGCGCACCCAAGAAGAGGTCGAGGCGGCTTTTCACGTGGCCCTGTCCAAAGGCACCAAAGTGATCGTCGAGCGTTTCATCGAGGGCGAAGAGCATCGCCTGTTGGTGGTGGGTGATCGGGTGGTCGCTGCTTCCAAGGGTGAGTTGGCCACCATCACCGGCGACGGCAAAAGCACTGTGGCCGAATTGATCGAGTCACAAATCAACAGCGATCCGCGTCGCGGCATCGAGCAAGACTACCCTCTGGACAAAATCCGGTTGGATCGACAACCCCATGCCGTGCTGGAATTGCAGCGTCAGGGACTGACGGCTGAGAGCGTGGTGGAAAAAGACCGCGTGGTGATTGTGCAGCGCAATGGCAATATGAACCATGACGTGACCCCCTGGGTACATTCCGAGGTGGCAGCCATGGCCACTTTGGCGGCTCGCGTAGTGGGCCTGGACATCGCTGGCATTGACATGGTGGTAAGAGACATCACCAAACCCATGCACACTCAAGGTGGGGCCATCGTGGAAGTGAACGCCGGCCCGGGGTTGCTGATGCACTTGAAACCGGCCACGGGCGAACCACGCCCGGTGGGCAAGGCAATTGTGGAACACCTGTTTGGCGCCAACGACGATGGCCGTATTCCGGTGGTGGGCGTGACTGGCAGCCAGCAAACCAGCCTGATGGCGCGACTGGTGGGTTGGTTGCTGCACCTCAGTGGCAAACGCACCGGCGTGGCTTGCCGCGAGGGTCTTTACATGGACCAGCGTCTGGTCGACCCCAAAGACTCGCGTGGTTACGATCAAGGCGAGCGTTTGCTCATCAATCGCGCCCTAGATGCAGCCGTACTCGAAACTGCTGCCCGCAACATCGTCGACGACGGCAACCCCTATGATTTGTGCCAGGTTGGCGTGGTGACTGATTTGCCCACCGACGATCTGAGCGATCACGACATGACCACTCCAGAGCAAATGCGCACCGTGATCCGTACCCAAGTGGATGTGGTGCTGCAAAGCGGTGTTGGGGTCTTGAACGCCGACGATGAAACCATCGCTGGCTTGGCCGAACTGTGCAACGGCGAAGTGGTCTTCTATGGCCTGTTGCCTGACAACGCCGTGATCGCCCAGCACATCAAGGGTGGCAAGCGTGCTGTGTTTTTGCGCGACCAGCATGTGGTGCTGGCGCGAGGGAATCAGGAAAATCCTCTGTTTCACCTCGACTTGGCACCCATCGCCCAGTTATTGCGCGATGGCATGACAACCTCCACCCTGCTGGGCGCAGTCGCCACCGGTTGGTCGCTGGACATCCCTCCGCTGCTGATTCGAGCCGGCTTGAAAAACTTTGGCCAAAAGACCCATGCGGTCCGGCCCCCTCACTCAACCTCTACCGTGGCCTGACCTATGGAAGTCTCTCGCATCCGCGCCCTGCGTGGCCCCAATTTGTGGACCCGTCACACCGCCATTGAGGCCTTGGTGCAGTGCAGCCCCGAGCACACCGACATCCGCACCCTGCCCGACTTTGAAACACGGTTGCGGCACCTGTTCCCCGGCATGGGACCGCTCATGGCCACCGAGCACAAGGCCAAGGTCAGTCTGGCGCACGCGCTAGAGTCCGCCACCTTGCACTTGCAAACTGAAGCCGGCTGTCCGGTCACCTTCAGTCGCACCACCCCGACCCCCGATGCCGGTTTGTATCAGGTGGTGGTCGAGTACACCGAAGAGCCCGTAGGGCGACTGGCCCTGAAACTGGCCCAGCAATTGGTCCAGGCCGCGCTACAGAATTCCGAGTTTGACCTGGATGCTGCCCTGCACCAGTTGCGCGAACTGGATGAGGACATCCGCCTGGGTCCTTCGACCGGATCGATCGTCGACGCCGCCGTGGCGCGCGACATCCCCTTCCGTCGCCTGACCGAGGGCAGCTTGGTGCAGTTCGGCTGGGGATCAAAACAGCGCCGCATTCAGGCCGCCGAGATCGACCGCACCAGCGCGATTGCCGAATCGATCGCCCAAGACAAGGAGCTGACCAAGAAACTGCTGGACGCCGCTGGAGTGCCCGTGCCCAAGGGGCGCCCGGTACGGGACACCGATGATGCCTGGGCCGCTGCTCAAGAAGTGGGCCTGCCCGTGGTAGTGAAACCGCGCGACGGCAACCAAGGCAAGGGCGTGACGGTGAATGTCAGCACCCGAGAAGAAGTGATCGCAGCCTTTGATGTGGCGGAGCAATTTGGAGATGAAGTCTTGGTCGAACGCTTTTTGCCGGGCAGTGACTACCGACTGCTGGTGGTGGGCGATCGGCTGGTGGCAGCCGCAAGGCGTGAGCCGCCCTTGGTGATCGGTGACGGCAAACACACCGTGCGCCAATTGGTCGACAAGGTCAATGCCGACCCGAGGCGCGGAGACGGTCATGCCACGTCACTGACCAAGATCCGTTTTGATGATGTGGCCGTGGCTCGCCTGAAAGAGCAAGGCTTGGACGCAGACAGCGTGCCGCCCAAAGGGAAACGGGTCATCTTGCGCAACAACGCCAACCTCTCCACCGGCGGGACAGCCACCGATGTCACCGATGACGTGCACCCCGGTGTCGCTGCCCGGGTGGTCACCGCCGCTCGCATGATCGGGCTGGACATTGCCGGGGTCGACGTGGTCTGTGAGTCGGTACTGCGACCACTTGAAGAACAAAGTGGCGGCATCGTCGAGGTCAATGCCGCGCCCGGCTTGCGCATGCACCTGAGCCCTTCGTTCGGCAAGGGTCGCGACGTGGGCGAAGCCATCATCGACATGATGTTCCCGCGTGGTGACGATGGCCGCGTGCCGGTGGTGGCTGTGACCGGCACCAACGGCAAGACGACCACCGTTCGACTCACTTCGCACCTGCTGCGCACCAGCGGCCTGCGGGTGGGTATGACCAACACCGACGGCGTCTATGTGAATGGCCGGCAGATTGACAGTGGCGATTGCAGCGGCCCGCGCAGCGCACGCAATGTGTTGATGCACCCCGATGTCGACGCCGCAGTACTGGAGACCGCGCGCGGTGGCATGCTGCGAGAAGGCTTGGGTTTTGACCGCTGCTCGGTGGCGGTGGTGACCAACATCGGTATGGGCGACCACCTGGGCCTGAACTACATCACCACGGTCGAAGATCTGGCCGTATTGAAGCGCGTGATCGTGCAAAACGTCGCCTCCTCGGGCATGGCCGTGCTCAACGCTGCCGACCCGATGGTGGCGGCCATGGCCAATAACTGCCCGGGCCAAGTCACCTTCTTCGCGCTGGATTCTCACCACCCGGTCATTTCCACCCACCGCGCTCAAGGCAAGCGGGTGCTGTTTTTGGAAGACGATCAAATCGTCGCCATGCAAGGACCGATGCAGGTGCGCATTCCTTTGTCTGACGTGCCCTTGACCCGCAGCGGCGCCATCACCTTTCAGATCGAGAACGCCATGGCATCCATTGGTGCCGCCTGGTCGGTGGGTGTGGCCTGGGAAACCATCTGCAAAGGGCTGGCCAGTTTCGTCAGCGACGCACAGGCCGTGCCGGGTCGTTTCAATGTATTCGACTACAAGGGCGCGACGGTGATTGCCGACTACGGTCATAACCCCGATGCAATCAAGGCACTGGTGCAAGCGGTCAGCAATTTGCCCGCGCAACGTCGCAGCGTGGTCATCAGTGGCGCGGGTGACCGCCGTGACGAGGACATACGCGAACAAACCCGCATCATCGGTGATGTGTTCGATGAGGTCGTCTTGTTTCAAGATGCTTGTCAACGCGGCCGTGTCGATGGTGAAGTGTTGGCTCTGCTGCGCCAGGGCTTGGCCGGCGTGCACCGCACCGAGCAGATCGATGAAATCTATGGCGAGTTCAAAGCCATTGATCAAGCCATGGACCGCTTGCGCTCAGGCGATCTGTGCCTGATCCTGATCGATCAGGTGGAAGAGGCATTGGCCCACATCATGCACAAGGTGAACCGGCACTGATGCGTGTGGGTTGGGTACGGTTCCAGCGACGCACCAGTGCCCTCCCAAAAGCAATCCCACGCAGAGGGTGCAGAGGCTGCGCCACAGCAACGGACCGGGCCACACGGCCCGCACCGCCAAGAGCGTCGTGACCACCGTGATGCCAATCGAGGGTCGGCTCATTTCCACCAAAGCCCAAGGGCTGGCAGCAGCCCACTCGAGCCCCCACAACAACCACCCACAGGCCCAGGCCGCCAAATGCCACAAGGGCGGCCAAACCATGCCCAGCAAGGACAAAGGCGTCACCACCAGGGTGACCCAAGGGATGGCGAACAGGTTCACCCACAAGCCCGCTAGCGACACGCCTTGAAAAAAAAGCAGGCTCAACGGGGTCAGCGCCAAAGTGATGCGCCATTGCATATCGACCGTCTCCATCCACCAGCGACGCCAGGGGTTGGGGTGATGTTGCCCCTGCATGCCATACAACACCCCCACGGCCACATAACTGAGCCAAAAACCGGGCTGCGATAAAGCCAAGGGGTCGAACGCAGCCACCGTACCGACGAGCGCCAACCAAGTCGCGTGCGGTGGCCAAATCCATCCGGCCATGCTCAGCACTCGGATGGCCAACAACATCCACACGGTGCGTTGGGCCGGCAAACCCCAGCCCGAGAACACAGCGTAAACGCAAGCCCCCGACAACGCCACCCAGGCTGCCACGACCGGCGCCGGAACATACAGTGCACAGGCTCGGTGGCCCCATGCGGCGCGGCGCCAACAAGCATCGACCAGGGTCGCGAGCCAAACCGCCAACAAGGTCACGTGCATCCCCGAGATGCTGACCAGGTGAGCGACCCCGGTGCGGCGAAAGATCTCCCAATCGGGCGGGTCAATGGCGTTTTGGTCACCCATGCTCAGTGCCGCCACCAAGCCGGCCCATCTGGGTTGATCGATGACTTGCGCCATGCGATCGCGCACCCGCTCGCGGGTGGCCTGCATCAGCGACTGGCCAGTTCCCAGTCTTCGCGCCCCCCAAGGTGTGGCTCCCTGCCCCATCACCCACCCCAAGCCGGACAAGCCTTGCTGCTGCATCCAACGCCAGGTGTCAAAATCCCCCTCGCGCTGCAGGGCGCGTGCTGCTCTCCAGCGGACCGGCAACAACCAGAGTTCTCCGGCGTGCAAGTCGACTTGGGCTTGGCGACCTTCATCGAGGCGCCAGGTCAACCACACCTTGGGTTGTTCCGGAATGCGGGTCAAACCGCGCCGCCAATCGGGCCCTACCGACAAAGCTCGCACCTGAAACGCGAAACGCAAGGATTGCGATCCATGGCGGGTGACGCTGACCACCTCGCCCAGCAACCAACTGGTCTGGGCCATTTCGGTGTGGTGTGACAAGATGGGTGGCAAAACCGGCGGCGGCGCGGGTTGTGCGATCAGCACCGCCGCTCGCCACAAGGCCAAACCGACCAGAATGAAAAAAATAGCCTGACGCGTGCGCACGCTGCTCCCCCATCGTTCATCAGAGCCGATTGCATCTAAACTTGGGGTTTTAAACGTGAGTTTGACCCGATGACCTCGGGTTGTCATGAAAGGTCTGTCAAATGAGCATCGCGCAACAATTGCAATCCATGGGCATCACCCTGCCCCCAGTGTCGACCCCCGCTGCGGCTTATGTGCCTTATGCGCAAACCGGCAAGCTGGTGTTTCTGAGCGGACACATCGCCAAGAAAAATGGCGTTGCCTGGGTCGGACAGTTGGGCAAGACCATGAGCACCGAAAACGGCAAGCAGGCCGCGCGCGCCATCGCCATCGACCTGATGGGCACTTTGCAGGCCGCCTGCCAAGCCGCCGGCACCACTCTCGACGGCGTGGCCAGAATCGTCAAGGTGATGAGTTTGGTCAACAGCACGCCTGACTTCACAGAGCACCATTTGGTGACCAATGGTTGCAGCGAGCTCTTGAGTCAGGTCTTTGGTGCCGCCGGTGCGCACGCCCGCAGCGCATTTGGCGTGGCCCAATTGCCCATGGGGGCCTGCGTCGAAATTGAAATGATCGTCGAGATGAAGTAAATGTCAGGCACGGTACTCATCACAGGTGGCACCGGTTACATCGGTGCTCACACCGTTGTGGTGTTTCAGCAGGCGGGTTATCAGGTCGTCATTTTGGACAACCTGTGCAACAGTTCGATTGACGTTGTCGGGCGTATTGCGCAGATCACTGGTCACGTACCGCTTTTCGTACAAGGTGACATCCGCGATGACGCCACCTTGAATGACCTGATGTCATCGCATGACATTCAAGGCATCGTCCATCTGGCTGGCCTGAAAGCCGTGGGCGAGAGCGTGCAACAGCCTCTGACCTATCACGAGAACAATGTTCAGGGTTCGTTGCAGTTGCTCAAAACAGCGCAGGCCCACGGCGTGAATCGATTCGTCTTCAGCTCTTCGGCCACTGTGTATGGCGAGCCACAGCACCTGCCCATTGATGAAAAGCATCCAGCCGATCGACAAGCCAACCCTTATGGCCGCAACAAGCGAATGGTTGAGTTGATGTTGCAGGACGCGCAACACGCTGACCCACGCCTTTCGAGTGGCCGTGCTGCGTTACTTCAACCCGATCGGCGCTCATGAGTCGGCTTTGATCGGCGAGAACCCGAAAGGCATCCCCAACAATCTGATGCCTTACGTCACCCAAGTCGCGGTGGGGAGACTCAAGCTACTGAGTGTTTACGGAAACGATTACCCCACGCCCGATGGAACGGGTGTGCGCGACTATATCCATGTCATGGAGTTGGCGGAAGCGCACCTGAAAGCGTTTCAAGCCATAGGGTCAGAAAAAGGCGGGTATCACATCTGGAACCTGGGAACGGGCCAAGGCTATTCAGTTCTGGAAATCATTGAGCAATTCCAGCAAATCACAGGTCGAAATGTTCCCTATCAAATCATGGAGAGGCGAAGTGGCGATATTGCCACCTGTTACGCCGCCACACAGAAAGCCAATGAAGAGTTGGGATGGGTGGCGCGCCGGGGGCTGGAGGAGATGATTCGGGATGCGTGGGGGTGGGAGAAGAAAAATCTCCCGATTTGACTATGGAAGCTCTGCAAAATTCGCTGAGCACAAGTTTTCAACAATCCCAAAAATAATATCGCGAGTATTTGCCTCGAAAATCAAGCAACATTGAAAAGCTTGCAACTTTTCAGGCCGGTCTTTATGGCCAGCGTTTTCGTTCATGCTGTTTCCTTTGGATGGTATGTCACACTGTCTGACATGCGTCAGATGGAATGACTTTCAAAGAACAAAGCAAAGTCTATGCCAGACCTGTTCAAATGATCATGATGGGCAAGATGGGGTAGCCTGGCAACCCGTAGCGTCTGGCTTTATTGGGTGGAGCAAAGCAGAATCAATTCAGGCATCCACCCGGACATTGGCCTCTTTAATCACCTTGGACCACTTTTGCTGCTCGGCACGGATGAAGTCGGCAAAGCGTTGTGCAGTGCCACCACCGTCTTCGGCCCCATACTGATCCAGTTTCTCGATCACATCCGGCATGGCCAAAACCTTGTTGATGTCCTCGTTCATGCGTTGCGCCATGGACGGCAATAATTTGCCGGGTGCCGCTAAACCATACCAAGTGGTGGCATCAAAACCGGCAAAGCCCTGCTCATCCATCGTGGGCACGCTGGGGTGACCTTTGGCTCGTTTGATTCGGGTTTGAGCCAGGGCCACGACCTTGCCGCTTTTCACATGCGGTGTGGCAGCGGTCATGGTTTCAAAACAGAAATTCACTTGGCCACCGATGAGATCGACCAACAGCGGGCCAGATCCTTTATAGGGCACATGCAGCGCATCAATGCCTGCACGCAGCTTGAACATCTCGAGCGCCAGGTGCTGGGCCGATCCACCCCCGGCCGATGCAAAGCTGATGCGACCCGGGTTGGCTTTGCACAGGGCCACCAACTCAGCCAGGGTTTTGACCGACTGCCCGGCCGTGCCAATCAGCAAATTGGGCGTGACCCCAACCAGACAAATGGGCACGAAGTCGTTTTCCACCGAGTAGCCCAGCCTGGGCTGCAAGCTGGGTGCCAAGGCGTGGCTGTTGATGTGCGCCATGAGCAGGGTATTTCCATCGCTGGCTTGTTTGGCCACATGGTCGGCCGCAATGACGCCGGCAGCACCAGCCCGGTTCTCGATGACGATGGAAGTGTTCCAGAGCACTTGTAACTTTTGTGCAACCACCCGAGCCAAAGCATCGGTGCCGCCCCCCGGAGGGAAACCAACCACGATGCGCACCGGCCCGGCGGGCAGGTGCTGCGCCATGAGGGCGGGGCTGACCAAAGAGGCCCCAGCGGCGGCGACAAATAAGCGACGTTTCATGTCCAGCCCAGTCTGAGTGAGTTTCAGGTCATTCTAGGGAAGTCGCCCCTTGAGTCAATGCCAGCGAACCCAGCAATAGGACCTCAACCCTTGGGAATGACAGGCAACAACAAGTGACTGTTGTAGTCGCCACCCGTCAAGACTGTCACGGTCGCGCCAAACACCTCGGACGGGCGGTCGCTCGCCTCATCATGGATGAAGGGGCCGCATCCCCTCATGGGGTTTTTCATGTTTGAAAGGGTCGCTGCCGGGCCGTCCCATTCGTAATCTTTCCCCAATACCGAAATGGCCACGGTGTGACCTTTGGGGACGACGATGCTGGTGGCCCATATCTCCACATCCAACTCATAGATCTGACCCGGAACCAGAGGTTGCACCTCATCGTGGGTATGGTAAGGCCGGTAAGGGCGGCTGAGTCGTGCGTCCAACTTGCGGTGAGATGCCCGCAGCCAACCCTGACCGATGGGGGTATGCGGATCAAGGGCGCCCTGGAAAACCACCTCCTTGCCTGGTGGATCAAAAACGCGCAGCACGGCAAAGATATCGGCGTCGGTCGACGCACTTTGGATGAACAGCTTCAAGGCACTGGGTCCGGTGATCTCGGTGTCTTGGGCCATGGGCGGGGTGCTGAACGTCACGCCTGCCTCAAGCGGTCGATAGCTGACTGTTCTCTGCTGGGTGGCGGCTTGGGTGGATAACTTCATGCCATCGGCATGCAAATGAAATGGGGTCCAGACAGTTCGCGCAATGGGCCACTCGTGTTCATGGCGCAGCTCGAAGTGGTCCACATGACGGATTTGCAATTGAACCCTGGGTTGATTCGATTCCCAGCCATTGTTCACACCCTTGAGGTATTGATCAAGGAATCGCTTTTGGATGTCTAACCCATAGTCGGTGTAATACCCGGCCCAGTGGGCACCACCGTGCATCTCCAGCCATTTGTGTTTAGAGCCTGCTCGAACAAAACCCTCGACATTGCCCCGGTTGTGCAAACCGTGACCGCCCCAATTGCCGCAAGACAGCAAGGGAACTTCGATGTTTTCCAGGACGGGGGTTCGCTCATGGTAATAGGCGTCATCCAGATGATGGTGGCACAGGTCAGACCACATGGGCACGCGGCGCTCGGCCAACACAGCCTCATCGAGGGTGTCAGGTCCACAGACCAATTCGCCGGTGACCTTGCTGACCGGACCGCGGGTGCCCACACCGTGCTGGACATTCTTGACCTGCATGTCTTGCCAGTTCTTGACGAAGGTACACAAAATGCCGCCATGGTGGGTAGAGTCGCGGTAGCGGTCGACGTAGCCTTCCCAGACGCAAATGGCCGCCAGGTGGGGCGGCTTCAGGGCGGCAACACGCCACTGGTTGGTCGCATAATAAGAAATGCCCGCCAAACCGACTTTGCCGTTGCTCCAGGCCTGTTGCCCGGCCCACTCGATGCACAAATACAGATCACGGGTCTCGCGCTTGGAGTGGTGATCGATCTGGCCGGGTGAACGACCCGCGCCACGCGAGTCGACACGCACGCAGATGTAGCCGTCGGGCACCCATTTCTCGGGGTCGGCCACTTCCCAGTTCTGGTACAGATTGCTGCTGCCCAGGGCGGTGTCGGGGTGGTCCTTGACCATCTGATTCCAGGCGCTGGGGTATCCTTCCTGAAAAGACAAACCCTTGCCATAGGGCCCATAACTCAACAACACCGGGTGCGGCAAGTCGTCGTTGGGTCGAAAAATGTCGGCGCGCAGAATCAGGCCATCGTCCATTTCGATGGGCACATCCCAATCGACGCGCATGCTGTCCCTGACTTCAGACTTGTAAGTGGTGGATGTCATCTGGTGTCTTTCACTGAGGTTGATAACCGATCGATTTGACAATCTGACCGTAGCGTTCGTAATCGGCCCGCAAAATCTTTTCAAAGTACTGAGGTGACTCGTTGACCGCCATCAGGCCCAGGTTCTGCAACCTTTCCATCACTGCCGGTTGAGCGATGGCGGCATTGATGCCTTTGTTGAGTTTCTCGACGATATCTGGCGGCGTGCCCGCCGGAGCCACATAGCCAAACCAGCCTAAAGCACTGAATCCGGGTACGGCGTCTTGCGTGAGTTGGGCGTCCGGCCAATCGGACACCTTGTAGGGTGGGCTGATGGCGATCAGCTTCATCTTTCCGGCTCGAATGTGGGGTGCAAAAGGCGCCATCCCCAAAATGCCCGCTTGAACCTGACCACTCAGCACGTCATTGGTGACTTGCACGCTGCCTTTGTAGGGCACATGCAAGTATGTGAACCCCGCCTTTTGTCTGAGGTCTTCAAAGGTCAAGTGAGGATAGCCCCCATCTCCATTGGTCGCCACAGACAATTTGCCTGGATTGGCTTTGGCATAGGCGATCATTTCGGTCAAATTTTTGAAAGGTGCGTCATTGTTCGCAACAATGGCCTGAAAGTTGGTGGTGGTCAAACTGACCGGGACAAAACTTTTCAGTGGGTCATAGGGCACTTTTCTGAACGTATGCGGGATGACCACCAAATTGCCTGCCTGCCCCACTCCGATGGTGTGCCCATCTGGGGTGGCACGCGCCAGCGCGCCCATGCCGACCTGACCGCTACCGCCAGCGATGTTCTCGACGATGACGGGCTGACCCCACAATTCGGTCAATTTGGGACCGATCATCCGTGCGGTGATGTCGATCGAATCTCCTGGCGGGAACGGGATGATGATCTTGATCGGCTTGGTGGGCCAGTTGCTTTGAGCCACTGCACTGCAAGCCGTGAAAACCAATGTCAGCCCCAAGAGGGCCCGCCGCACTGCGCTCACTTGATTCCAATGAAACATGATGCACCTCCATCAATCGATTTTGACCCCGGTCTCTTGGATGATTTGCGCCCAACGGGGCAACTCCACCCGCAGGAAGCTGTTGAATTGATCGACCAAGTTGGCCGTGTACTCGCCCCCAATGGCTGAAATGCGGGCGCGGACCTCGGGGGTATCGAGCACGCGATTGACTTCGCGATTGAGTTTTTGGTTGATGGCCGGCGGCAAACCTGCAGGCCCAAAGATGGCGAACCACAAGCTGATTTGCAACTCGGGCAGACCAGCTTCGGAGGTGGTCGGAATTTCGGCCGCGCTCTCAAAGCGCTTGGGCGAGGCCAAGGCCAAGCCACGCAACTTGCCAGACTTCACATGCGGATGAGAGGTGGAGATGCTGTCGCAAATGAATTGCGTCTCGCCCCCAATCAAGCCCTGGACCGCAGGCGCGGCACCCTTGTAGGGTATGTGGGTCATCTTCACGCCGGTGGCGCGCATGAACATTTCAGCGCACAAGTGACCGCCACTGCCCGAACCCGGTGAAGCAAAATTGAATGACCCGGGCTTTTGCTTGGCCAACGCAACGAATTCCTGCAAGTTCTGGGCTGGCACTTGCGGGTTGATGACGTAGTAGAACGGCAAAGTGGCCAGGTTGACCACCGCACTGAAGTCCTTCATGGGGTCTATGCCACTGTTGCGCAGCAAATAGGGGCTGATGTGACTGCTGGTCGAGGCGACCAGCAAGGTGTAACCGTCGGGGGCCGACTTGGCTACCGCGCCCGAAGCGATGGTGCCGGTGCCACCAGGTCGGTTTTCCACCACGAAAGGCTGGCCCAGGGCTTCGGTGAGTTTTTGGGCCACCAAACGCGCCAAGACATCGGTGGGGCCCCCTGGCGGAAAGGGAATCAGGACCTTGACGGGCCGACTAGGGTAGTCCTGGGCCTGGGCTGTGAAACAGGCCAAGGTCAGGCACACACCGGCCATCCATTGGAATACAGATCGTCGCATTGGGAACCTCCTATGGATATGGATATGGATATGAATCAAAACAACATCAAGACAACTGACCACCCAAGACCCGAGCGAACCAATCGACCATGTCATCGGCCGCCAGACTGCCGTTGTCGGCTTGACAATGTTCGGCACCGCCCTCATCGAGGGTGAAGACGCGCAATTCGCGCTGGCTGCTGTTCACGGCCGCGTCGTAAAGCGTTTGCGCGTCTGCCAGCGGCACCTGGCGGTCGTTTTCGCCATGCACCACCAAGAAGGGGCAAGTGATTTGCCCAGCCACATTCTCCAAGGTGAAGTGTTTGATTTCTTTCATCGATTCCTCGATGGTGGCCTTGCCAAAAACAAAATTAAGGTGATCTGCGAAGTGCGATACCGAGCGTTGCGTGGTGGCGTTGGGCGACAACCTGGCCACCACGGTCCGATGCCAGTTCCACTGCGCACCAAAGGCAATACAGCACTTCAATCTTTTCTCGAACGCCGCCGCCCTGGGGGCATAGTAGCCCCCCAAGGACAAGGCCATGATGCCCACGCGCTGGGCGTCGACATCGACGCGTTGCTCCAGCCAGTCCATGCTGGCGGTGGCGGCCTTCTCGATCTGATGCGTACCGTGCATGCCCCTCAATCTCAAGGCTTCGCCAACACCGGGGTGGTCGACGATCAACACGTCCACACCGCGTCGGCGCGCCTCGAGTGCGATGCCGGACAGTTAAATGGTTTCCTTGTTCACATCCAAACCGTCGAAATGGATCATGCAGGGTGACCGACCCGGCAAGCCCGAGGGCACGAACAGGGCCGGCATGCTCTTCCCCTCGTAGGGGATCTCGACCCACTCGATGGGTTCTTTGCGCCAAGCCGCCCCTTGCTTGAAACAACTCAGCATGGTTTTGTAGAGCATGGTTTTGCGCGGGTCTTTGGGGTGGGTCTGGCGTTCTGCCGCAAAGTAGTAATTGGCTGCACGCAGCAATTTGCACCCTGCGCTGTGCAGGTGACCAGCTTTCTTGTCGCGACGCGCCTGTTCATGCACATGTCCAGCCAGACGCATGAAGGCCTGCACCCACTCTTCCTGTGCCGGATCATCATTGCGCTGTCCAGCCTCAACGCTGCTGCGCGCAACGGTGTCGATTTCTCCAATCAGCCCCCCGGAGCCGATGGTGAGGTTGGTGGCCAGATTCCAAACGTAGTTGCCACGAAAATATTCGAACATGGGGCGGTGCTCCTGATTTGTTGATCAATTGAACGACAGTATGAAAACGCCTGTCCTTGTTTGTCAACCACTCCGGGTCGTTCGGGCGTCACATCACGGGTAAACACAACGTAGAAGGTCACTTCGCCCGATTTGTCCTGTTCGGAATTTAAGGGTAAATACGGGTATACCCCTCGGCACCAAGCCGCACAATTACTTTATATTTGAAATATTCAGGTCTATACGATCAGGACATTTCCCATGAAAATTGTGTGCATCGGCGGTGGGCCCGCCGGACTCTATTTCGCACTATTGATGAAAAAGCTCGGACCTGGGCATGACATCACCGTGGTCGAGCGCAACAAACCCTATGACACCTTTGGTTGGGGAGTGGTGTTTTCAGACCAGACCATGGCGCACATGCGCCAGTGGGATCCGCAGACTGCCACTGAAGTCCAGCAAGCCTTCAACCACTGGGACGACATCGAGATGCACTTCAAGGGTCGCGTGATCCGCTCGGGCGGCCACGGCTTTGTGGGCATAGGACGCAAAAAATTGCTCAACATCTTGCAAGCGCGTTGCGAGGCGCTGGGCGTGAAGTTGGTGTTTGAATGCGATGCACAATCCGATTTGGACTACCCCGATGCCGACTTGATCATCGCCAGTGACGGCATCAACTCGAAGGTGCGTGAGCGCTGCGCCGATGTGTTCCAACCCGATATCGTGACCCGGCCCAACCGCTACATCTGGCTGGGTACTCGCAAGCTCTACGACGCCTTCACTTTCTTGTTCGAAAAAACCGAGCACGGCTGGTTCCAGGCGCATGTCTACAAATTCGACCAGCAGACTTCGACTTTCATTGTCGAGTGCCCAGAGCAGGTTTGGCGCGCCCACGGTTTAGATCAGGCCGATCAGGGGGCATCCATCGAGTTTTGCGAAAAACTGTTTGCCGGTAATTTGGCAGGCGAAAAATTGATGACCAATGCCAGGCACCTGCGCGGTTCGGCTTGGTTGAACTTCCAGCGAGTGAAGTGCAAGAACTGGTGGCTACACAACGGTCACAGCCATGTGGTGTTGATGGGAGACGCCGTGCACACGGCCCACTTCGCCATCGGTTCAGGGACCAAGCTGGCGTTGGAGGACGCGATTGAATTGGCGCGTCAGTTCCAAGCTTTAGGCGACACCCCTGCAAACATTCCCAGCGTACTCAAACAGTACCAGGCGGTTCGAGAGATCGACGTGATTCGCTTGCAAAACGCCGCTTGGAACGCCATGGAGTGGTTCGAAGTCTGCGGCGAGCGTTATTGCGACACATTCGAGCCTGAACAACTCATGTACGCCATGCTGACGCGCAGCCAGCGCATCAGCCATGAAAATCTGCGTCTGCGCGACCGGCAATGGTTGCAGGGCTTCGAAGACTGGTATGCGCGCCGGGCTGGGGCCTCTGAAAGTGTTCCTCCGATGTTTACCCCCTACACCGTGCGTGGCGTGACTCTGAAAAACCGGGTGGTGGTCTCGCCCATGGCACAGTACATGGCCGAAGATGGGCGGGTGGGCGACGATCACTTGGTGCACTTGGGTGCGCGCGCCATGGGAGGGGCCGGGCTGTTGATGGTCGAGATGACCGCACCCAGCGCCGATGGGCGCATTACCCACGGGTGCCCGGGGCTGTGGAATGACCAGCAACAGAGAGATTGGCGGCGCATCACAGATTGGGTCCACCACAAAACCGATGCTCGAATCGGTTTGCAAATCGGCCATTCCGGAGCCAAGGGCTCGACCTGTCGCCCTTGGCAAGGCGCGGGAATGGACCAAGCCTTGCCCGAAGGTGAGGAGGAAATCAATTGGCCACTGATCGCTGCCAGCGCCCAGCCGTATTTGCCCGCCGGGCAAGTACCGCGTGAGATGACTCGCGCCGATATGGATCGGGTCAAGGAGGAATTCATCCAGGCGACCCGACGTGCCGCAGAGGCCGGTTTCGATTGGCTGGAACTGCACTGCGCCCACGGTTATCTGCTATCGGGCTTCATCAGCCCGCTGACCAACCAGCGCCGCGATGAGTATGGCGGAACTCTGGCGGGACGTTTACGCTACCCGCTGGAGGTTTTTGCAGCCGTGCGTGCGGCTTGGCCCTCACATCTGCCGATGTCGGTGCGCATCTCTGCACACGACTGGGTCGAGGGTGGCATCACACCCACGGACGCGGTCGAGATTGCGCGCGCATTCAAGGCGGCAGACGCCGACCTGATTGACTGCTCGAGCGGTCAGGTGAGTGCACAACAAAAACCCACCTATGGTCGCATGTACCAAACACCGTTTGCCGACCGTATTCGGCAAGAGGCCGGGATTTCGACCATGGCCGTGGGCGCCATTTCTGAAGCCGACCATGTCAACAGCATCTTGGCCGCGGGTCGCGCCGACTTGTGCGCGGTGGCCCGACCGCACCTGGCCAATCCGGCCTGGACCTTGACTGAGGCTGCACGCATCGGCTTTACCGACCTGACTTGGCCACCAGCCTATGCATCGGCCAAGCCACAACTCGAGTCGATCTTCGCCCGCGAGCGCGCGCAGATGATCGCCACCAGGGGGGACTGAAATGAACGCGTCAATGCAAGGTCGTCATGCCCTGATCAGCGGAGCTGGCAGCGGCATTGGCGCGGCAGTCGCACTGGCTCTGGCCCGAGAAGGTTGTCGCCTGTCGCTGTGCGGGCGCACACACGGCAAGTTGCAGGCCCAGGCCGATCACATTCTCGCTCTGGTCCCGGACGCCGCCGTGTTGATCGCTGCCATGGACGTGTCTGACGCTCACTCGGTCAGTGCCGGCGTCGCGCAGGCGCAGGCGCAATTCGGTGCGGTTCACATCTTGGTCAACAATGCAGGCCAAGCGGAAAGTCAACCGTTTTTGCGCACCGACCCGGATCTGTGGCAACGCACGTTGGCGGTCAACTTGACCGGAACTTACCACCTAAGCCATGCGGTATTGCCAACCATGTTGGAGGCCGCGCAAAGCGGAACACCAGGTCGCATCATCAACATCGCCAGCACGGCTGGCCTGATCGGGTATGCCTATGTCAGCGCCTATGTCGCCGCCAAACACGGCGTGGTGGGCTTGACCAAGGCCTTGGCGCTTGAATTGGCAAAGAAAAACATCACCGTCAATGCGCTGTGCCCTGGGTACACGCAAACCGACATCGTCGAGCATGCGGTGAGCAACATCGTCGCCAAAACCGGGCAAACACCCGAGCAAGCTCGACTGGCCCTGGCGCAGCGCAACCCGTCAGGTCGTCTGGTGCAGCCCGAAGAAGTGGCGCACAGTGTCGTGTGGCTGTGTCGGTCTGGCAGTGACTCGATCAACGGTCAGGCCCTGGCCATCGATGGTGGGGAGCAAGCTGCATGAATTCAGAACCCATGCTCGATCTGGAAGTACGTGCGCATGCCGAACACCACGCCTCCTTGCGGTTATGGTTGCGATTGTTGTCATGCACCACTCGCATCGAGGACACCATCCGCCAACGCCTGCGTGAGCAGTTCGGCATCACATTACCGCGTTTTGACCTGATGGCGCAACTGGAACGTCAGCCCGAAGGTCTGACCATGGGCGAGTTGTCCAAGCGCATGATGGTGACAGGCGGCAACATCACCGCCATCGTTGACCAACTGGAAGGTGAGGCTTTGGTGCAGCGGCAAGCACTTCCTGGCGACCGCCGCGCCTACCGCGTCTGCCTGACCGCTGCCGGGCGCAGCGCCTTTGACCGGATGGCCCGCTCACATGAGGCCTGGGTGGTCGAATTGCTCAGTCCATTGAGCGAGCGTCAACAACAGCAACTGCACCAATTGCTGAGCATTTTGAAAAACGGCAATTCCCCATTGAAATCACAGGAGGCCTCATGAGCCAGTGCCATTTGCCTGGTCAGCCGCACCAGCTGCCACGCCACAACAACCTGATGTCGGGCTACCGACCCGAACATTTTTTGTTGCAGGTCGAGGGCGGTGTAGCCACCATACGCCTGAACCGACCCGAGCGCAAAAACCCCCTGTCGTTCGAATCCTACGCCGAATTGCGCGATTTTTTTCGCGCACTGTCCTACGCGACAGACATCCATGCGGTAGTCATCTCGGGTGAAGGCGGAAACTTTTGCTCGGGTGGAGACGTGCACGAGATCATTGGACCGCTGACCCAGCTCGACATGCCTGGCCTGCTGGCCTTCACCCGAATGACCGGCGACTTGGTCAAGGCCATGCGGGCCTGCCCGCAACCGATCATTGCTGCCATCGACGGGGTGTGTGCCGGTGCGGGTGCCATATTGGCGATGGCCTCTGATTTGCGTTATGGCAGCCCGCGCAGCAAGACCTATTTTTTGTTCAATAAAGTGGGGCTGGCCGGCTGCGACATGGGAGCATGTGCCTTATTGCCTCGCATCATCGGTCAAGGTCGTGCCGGCGAGTTGTTGTTCACAGGCCGTGGACTGGGAGCCGACGAGGCCGAGCGCTGGGGCTTTTATAACCGGGTGATCGAAGTTGAGGCTCTGCTGTCCCAAGCCCAGGCCATGGCAGCGCAGCTGGCTCAAGGGCCCACCTTCGCCAACGGCATCACCAAAAAAATGTTGCACCAGGAATGGAATATGGGCGTGGATGAAGCGATCGAGGCCGAAGCCCAAGCCCAGGCGATCTGCATGGCCACGAACGATTTTCACCGGGCATACCATGCCTTCGTGGCCAAGCAAACACCGGTGTTTGAAGGAAACTGAGCATGAGCAACACCGCCAACTCGCCAGCCGAATTGAACTGGCCCTTTTTTGATCCCTCGCACCGCGAGTTCAAAGCGAGACTGGACGCCTGGTGCGCTTGCCATGTGGCGCATCCTGAGCATGGCGAACAGGCTGAAACCCGAGACCGCGTGGATGCCGAGTGCCTGCGACTGGTGCGTTTGCTGGGCGATGGTGGTTGGTTGCGTCACACGGTGGCTGGCAGCGCCCATGGGGGCGCCCAAGAAGCGCTCGACACCCGCCAACTGTGCCTGCTGCGCGAAACACTGTCCTTCCACCACGGTTTGGCCGACTTCGCCCTGGCCATGCAAGGCTTGGGCAGTGGGGCCATCAGCCTGTTTGGGACCCCCGAGCAAAAAGCACACTACCTGCCTCGCGTCGCCCTGGGACAAGCGGTGGCAGCGTTTGCGCTGTCCGAACCCGAGGCAGGATCCGATGTGGCCGCCATGGCGTGCAGCGCCAATGCGCTAGGAGACTTCTACGAACTCAATGGGCGCAAGACCTGGATCTCAAACGGCGGCATTGCCGACTTTTATGTGGTGTTTGCCCGGACTGGTGAAGCCCCTGGGGCTCGGGGCATCAGTGCCTTCGTGGTCGACGCCGACACGCCGGGCTTGCATATCGAAGAGCGGATCGACGTGGTGGCGCCACACCCGCTGGCAACGCTGCGTTTTGATCGCTGCACGGTGAAGGGCACGCAACGCATCGGCGAACCCGGCACAGGCTTCAAAGTGGCCATGGCCACGCTGGATGTGTTTCGCACTTCGGTGGCGGCTGCCGCACTGGGCTTTGCCCGAAGGGCGCTGCACGAGTCGCTGGCCTGGGCCCGAACACGTCCGATGTTCGGGCAACACCTGGCCGATTTTCAACTGACGCAAAGCAAGCTGGCGCAAATGGCCACCGCACTTGATGCCGCCACCTTACTGACATACCGCGCTGCCTGGCTGCGTGACCAAGGTCAACGCATCACCCGAGAGGCGGCCATGGCCAAGATGACTGCCACCGAAAACGCCCAGCAGATCATCGATATGGCCGTGCAATTGCATGGTGGCATGGGGGTGCGTAAAGGGCATATCGTCGAGTCGCTGTACCGAGAAATACGCGCCCTGCGCATCTACGAAGGCGCCACTGAAGTGCAGCAACTGATCATCGGAAAAGACCTGCTAAAGAGCTGAAAGCCAAGCCCCTCGATAGGGACAGGAGGAGACATGATCGACTGGAACACCTTGCTGCCGACCCGGCATGCAGACACCTATACCCGGGATAGGTTGCCACCAAGTCACCTGTGGCCGTGGTTTGTCGCCGACCGGCCTGAACTGGACTACCCCGAAACGATGAATGTCACCCAAGAACTGGTCGACGTTCATGTCGCTCGAGGCTGGGGCAATCGCACGGCTTTGCGCGGCGCGCATGATTTCGACGCCAGCCAGGGCTTGGCCTGGAGCTATGCTGAATTACAAGATCGGGTTGACCGCATCGCCCATGTGCTGACCCAAGACTTGGGTCTGGTGCCAGGCAACCGAGTCTTGCTGCGAGGGGGCAACAGCCCCATGATGGCGGCCTGTTTGCTGGCGACCTTCAAAGCCGGTCTGGTCGCAGTGCCGACGATGCCGCTGCTGCGAGCGACTGAATTAACGACCATCATACAAAAGGCGCAGATCAGTGCCGCCTTGTGTGACAGCCTGCTGGCTGAAGAGCTTAATTTCTGCCTGACCCCGGGTCATCCCCAACATGCTGATGCCCTGCGCCACTGCCTGCACTTTCGCAGCGACGATGCCACGGGCGTCGAGGCCCTCATGGCGCGCCACGACTCTCCATATGTGGCACATGCTTGCAGCCGAGACGATGTGTGCCTCATTGCCTTCACCAGTGGCACCACCGGTCAGCCCAAAGGCACCCTGCACTTTCACCGCGATGTACTGGCCATGTGCGACCTGTTCCCGCGTCAGTTGCTGCAGATGAGCGAAAACGACGTCGTGTGTGGCACTCCTCCCATCGCTTTCACCTTCGGCTTGGGCGGTCTGCTCGCCTTTCCACTGCGTTTTGGCGCTTGCAGCGTATTGTTGGAAAAATACACACCCGAGTCATTGTTGGCGACCATAGAGCGCCATCGAGTGACCCAATGCTACACAGCACCGACCATGTATCGGCAAATGGCGCCCTTGGCTGCGGGTTTCAAGCTCGATACTCTGCGTCACCCGGTATCAGCGGGCGAGGCCTTGCCCGACGCCACGCGCCAGCTGTGGGAGCAAGCCACCGGCACCGTGCTGACCGATGGCATCGGCGGCACTGAGGTGATCCACATCTACATCGCCAGCGCAGGTAGCGACGTGCGTCGGGGAGCCATCGGCAGGGTGGTGGCCGGCTACGAGGCACGGATTGTCGATGACGAGATGCGCACAGTGCCTCCGGGTACCTTGGGTCGATTGGCTGTGCGTGGCCCCACCGGCTGCAAGTACCTGGACGACCCACGGCAGGCCGACTATGTGAAAGAGGGCTGGAACTTGCCCGGCGACACCTTCGTCATGGATTCCGAAGGCTACTTTCGTTACCAGGCGCGCAACGACGACATGATCATCTCGGCGGGCTACAACATTGCCGGACCAGAAGTGGAAAGCGCATTGTTGCAACACCAGGCCGTGGCCGAATGCGCTGTGGTAGGTGTGCCCGATGCCGCCCGGGGTCAGATCGTGCAAGCCTTCGTGGTGTTGAAAAACGGGCACAGTGGGACCGAGGCCATGGCCACCGAATTGCAAGAACACGTCAAAGCCAGCATCGCGCCCTTCAAGTACCCACGCAAGGTGCTGTTTTTGAACGCCCTGCCCCGCACCGAAACCGGCAAATTACAGCGCTTCAAGCTGCGTCAAATGAACCCAGGAGTCTGATCATGTTCAATGTCTTGCAACCGCCCGGCTGGGCCCCCGCCAAAGGCTATTCCAATGGCATCGAGGCACGCGGTCGCCTGGTCTTCGTCGCCGGCATGATCGGCTGGAACGGTCAAGGTCAGTTCGAGACGGATGACTTCGTGGCCCAATGCCGACAAGCCCTGCATAACATCGTCGAAACACTGGCCTGCGCCCAAGCCCAACCCCAGCATCTGGTGCGCTTGACCTGGTACGTGAAAGACAAAAAAGAGTACCTGGAAAGGGGCAAGGAACTGGGCAAGGTCTATCAGGAGGTGATGGGCCGTCATTTTCCAGTGATGGCACTGGTGCAAGTGGCTGATCTGGTTGAAGACCGCGCCAAGGTGGAAATCGAAGCCACGGCCGTGGTGCCCGATTGATCACGGCCCACAGTCATGGCTGGCTGAGACTGGCACCTGTCATCAATCGGCTTGCGCCTGGGCAATGAGTTCAAAGGCCCGCTCAGGGCGACCCAATTCCTGGGCGAGCAACAGGGCCAGTTTGCAGAGCAACAAAGATTCCTTTTGCGGGCCAACGGCGTCGATCGCCAGTGCCAATCCGTTGTAGAAATCTTCCAAATTCGCTTCGTTCGGATTCGTTGTCATGCGGCCACCCTCACGGCATCCTGAATGTGTTCAGCCGCTCCTCCCATGGCACAACGAAAACCTGCTTGCACCTGAGCGACATCGGCGCTATGCCAACGGGCAGCCACATGCATATCGGGCCGAATCAAATAAGCACTGCCCTCGGCTGCGCCATAGGCTTGCGCTATGGGTCCTTGGGCATCGAAACGCAGCACCTTGAGCAAAGGGTGCTCCACGGGGACGGGCCGGGCACCAAAACACATCAGTGTGAAGCCATACCCCCACAGATCGCTGAGAAAGCCGGTATCAAGCCTCAGATTGTGAGCCACCGCCCCCACACCGGGTCCAGTGCGCCAAGGGGATGCGTCCGCCATCACGATGGGGCTTTCGGCATAGGTGTAGGGCGTCATGTTGCGCGGGTTGGCGAACTCACCGGCAAAGGGGTGCTTGAGAGCCAGCGAAAGCGCGGCGTCTCGCATCAGCGCCCATCCTCGGGTTTGTGGCGTCATGAAGCGGGAAGACTGACTGGCGTTGGCGAACACGTCCATGGTGGCGCCGCGTCGCTCGGGGGTGTAGCTGTCGAGCAAACCCTCAGGGGCATGGCCTTGCAACACCATCGCCAGTTTCCAGCCGATGTTTTGCGCGTCGGCCAGACCATTGTTGAGTCCGCGCACACCGAAGATGGGCACGATGTGGGCGCTGTCACCGATATAAAAAATCCGCCCATCGCGGTAGTCGTCCAAGGCCAGCGTATTGGCCGAGTAAATGCTCCACCACTCCAGTTGCCAGGGTTCTGTCCAGCCCAAGTCGGCCAGTACGCCGGCGATGCTGCTGCGGATTGCGTCTTCTTCCAAGGCTTCTTCCTCGCTCTCATCGGCAGTCACCTGGTAGTCGATGCGCCAGATGTGGTCGGGCTGCTCGTGAACCAGCACTGTTCCACCGCGCCGGCAATCGGGATCGAACAGCGCCAAACGCACCACCGGTCGATGCGGACCCTGGGGTTGGCGCTTCATCCGGATGTCGGCAATGATGTACCGGCCCTCGAAATTCTGCCCCTTCAAGCGCAAGCCCCGGCGGCTGCGGGTGACACTGCGCGCACCATCGGCCGCCAGCACCCAAGTGGCACACATGGGATAGCTGCCCTCGGGGTCTTGTACCGTCAGCGTCGCAGTTGCGCCGTCTTGGGCCACCTCGATGACTTCACTTTGCCAGCGCACCTCAATCAGTGGTTCCCGCGCCACCGCTTCATACAGAAAGGCCTCGGTGTACTGCTGCTGCAGGTTGTACATGGGTCGGTATTTGTGATCGGGCCCATCGGGCATGAAGAACTCCAGAATCTGCTGCCCGCGATAAAAGGATCGCCCCGAAAGATAAGGCAAGGATTGATGGAGGAAGGCGTCGACCACGCCCACCGATTCAAAGATATGAAAACTCTGACGCGCAAGACAGATGGCGCGGCTACCGTCGTTGAAGGTCGATTTGTTATCGAGCAATACGCAGGGTACACCCCATCGGGCCAGGGTGAGCGCGGCGGTCATACCGACCGGTCCGGCCCCCACAATGGCCACGGGCACTGGAACTACCGGGTCTTGGGCGCGAGCGGGCGCTTGAAATTGCGGATAGTTGAAATACAACGAGTCAGTGGCGGCTCGGCCTTGAGGACGCATGGCAGTGGCCTTGTAGCGAGTGAATGTGCGCGCAGTATAGGTCCGCCATGCGCCTTCAGGCAAACACTGACCGAGTCGCAGGCTCAGTCCAGTGCCGCTTGTCGAACCCAACCCAATAATTCTTCGACCATCGGGGTCAGTGGCAGATGCTCCATGCGCAAAATGGCAATTTGCAATTGGGGCAAGGGCTCGGTCAGATCGATCCTTTGCAGACCATGGCTGGCCCTGACGCGTTGGAACAAGGCCTCGGGCAAGGTGGTGACCAAATCCGTGTCCCGCACGATTTCGGGTAAGGCCAGCAGCGATTCGCACACCATCACCGGGGTGGGTGGCTCCAGGCCCGCCTTCAGGAACATGGCATCAATGACCGCCCCTGGTCCGTTGCTGGGGGTGGCATGTACCCAGCGGGCCTGCACCAAATCGGCCAGTGAACGGGTCTGGCAAAAGGGGTTGTCGCGGTGTGCCGCCACCACAATCTCGCGCTGACACAGCCACTCGGCGACCAGACCGGTTTCTAATTCCTCGGCACGCACTGGGGTCAATGCAAAGTCAATGGCGCCGCTGCGCAAGGCCGGATGCACCATGGGCGAGACGCCGTCGATGCAATGCACCCGCACTTGCGGAAATTTCCGGGTGAAGGGGCGCAAAGCGAGAGGCAAAAGCGAGAGGGATATCGCCGGCGACGCCGCCAAGCGGATGTGACCACTTCCATCGCCGCGCATCTGGGCAATTTCTTCCTTCACCCGTTGCGTTTCACTGACCATCAGCCGAGCATGTCGCAGCACCGCACGGCCATAATCTGTGAAGGCGATGCCACTGGGCGATCGGATCAGCAATTGTGCGCCCAACTCTTCTTCCAACTGTTGGATGGCCTGGGTCAGCGCCGGCTGCGAGACATGCAAGGCGGCCGCTGCCGCACGGATGCTGCCCAGAGCCTCGATGCGCAACAAGGCACCCAGAGTTTGGATTTTCATGACCAGAGACCGCAGGACATTCGCCCAGCCACGGGTGATTCGATTTTTGAATCAGTCTTCAAGGAATGTATTGGCGTCATGGCGCTGGCCTTCATATCATCAGGCGGTTACAAGGAGTATGCCATGTTCGTTCGAAATGCTTGGTATGTGGCCGCCTTCTCCCACGAGTGCACCGACCGCCCCCTGGCGCGCACCTTATTGGGTGAAGCGGTGGTGCTGTTCCGCACCCCCAATGGGGCAAGCGTGTCTCTGCAAGACCGTTGCTGCCACCGCTTCGCCCCCCTGTCGTTGGGGGACGTCGAAGCCGACGGGATCCGATGCCGCTACCACGGCATGAAATTCAGTCCGCAAGGGACTTGCATCGAAATTCCCGGCCAAAGTGTCATTCCTCCCAAAATGTGTGTGCGCGCCTTCCCCTTGGTTGAGCGCGATGGATTTTTGTGGATCTGGTTGGGCGATGCGCAGCGGGCCGACCCCGAGTTAATCGTCGATGTGCACTGGAACCACGACCCCGCCTGGCCGACGGCGCGTGGCTACATTCATTACAAGGCCAACTATCAGTTGATTGCCGATAACCTGCTGGATTTTTCGCACCTGACCTATGTGCACCGCACCACCTTGGCCAATGCCGCTTTCCCGAACGCACATCCGCAGATCTCGCCGTTTGAGCGCGGCATACGCTTGACGCGGGAAATCCTCAACTGCGAGGCCTCCCCCCTGCATGCCATGGCTGGCCGCTTTGAGGGCAAGGTCGATTTCTGGAATCGACAGGTCTGGTGGCTGCCCTCTGTTTTCGAGAATTGGGCCGGCTCAGTGCCTACCGGGGGCGAAGGCCCGCCCCATGAGCGGGAAGGTGCTTTGCATCTGCGGCATTTCTCGCTGCTGACTCCAGAGACCGAGAAATCAACCCATTATTTTTGGGTACAACCCTGTCAATTCCCACACAACGACCACGGTCTGATCGAGCAAGTGGGTCAGGGGATTGCCAAGGCATTTTCCGAAGACAACTGGATCATCGAGGCGCAACAAAAAACCTGGGACACCTGTCCCAGCGGCACCCAACCGATGTCTGTACGCAACGACGCCGCATTGGGACGCGTGCGCTTCATGATCGATGAATTGCTCAAACAAGAGCAAACTCCCTCGCCTTTGACCAGTGCGGCCTGAATTTCCTTAGGACACATCCCATGAACATCACCGCCGTCGTGCTCGAACAAGCTGGAGCGCCCATGCGCCTTCAAACCTTGCACATGCAAGACCCCCGGCCTGACGAGATGCGGGTGCGAGTCGTAGCCAGCGGACTGTGCCACACCGACATCTCGATGCTCAAGCGCCCCTTCCCGGTCGATCAACCGATCGTGCTGGGTCACGAAGGCGCCGGGGTGGTCGAGGCGGTCGGTGCGGCGATTGGCCGCTTCAAACCGGGCGATCGGGTGCTACTGAGCTACAACCATTGCCAGACCTGCCCCAGTTGCCTGAGCCATGCACCCAGCTATTGTCACTACTTTTTTGGCCGCAATTTCCTGGGCCAACGCCCCGATGGCACCACCGGACTGGCGCGCCAGGGCCAGCCGGTTCGACATCACTTTTTTGGCCAGTCCACTTTCGCCAGCCATTGCCTGGTGAATGAAACCAACGCGATCCCGGTCCCTGAACACATTGACCACGAGTTGTTCAAAATGCTGGGCCCGATGGGGTGCGGGCTGCAAACCGGGGCCGGTGCCATGTTCAATGTACTGCGCCCCGAGCCCGGCCAAAGCGTGGTGGTGCTGGGCAGTGGCGCCGTGGGCATGGCAGCCATCATGGCGGCACGCGCCATGGGAGCGACCACCATCGTGGCGGTCGACCGAGTGGCGTCGCGTCTGGACTTGGCGCAAGAGTTGGGTGCCACGCACGGCGTGCTGGCCAATGGCGACGACTGGGTCGCTCGGATCAAAGCCTTGTGCGGCGGCGGCGCCCATGTCAGCTTGGACACCACGGCGCACCCGGAGGTGTTGCGCGTCGGGTTGGAGGTGTTGGGCCCCTTGGGCCGCTGTGGCTTTGTGGGAGGGGCCGCCCCGGGGACGACCTTGCCGGTTGACGTGCGCGACATGATGCTGGGCGGGAAAACACTGCGTGGCATCGTAGAAGGAGATGCCAATGCCCAGGCGTTCATCCCGCAGTTGCTGCGCTTGCACGCCCGTGGCCTGTTTCCCTTCGAGCGCATGGTGCGCTTTTACCCCTTGGCCGATTTTCAACAGGCCATCGATGACTCACTCAGCGGGCTGACCGTCAAACCGATTTTATTGCCCTGAAGATAGGGGTTTTAATGTCTTGACAATTACGGGAATTTTCCCATAATTGAGTCAAACCATCTTGGAGACCCCCTATGAACACCGCCGTTGATGCCTTTCTAAGCACCGAGCAAGACGCTGTGCTGACCCGCACAGCCGATTTATGCACCCGTTTGGGCGAGCGGGGTTTTGAGAACGAAAAACAAGGGCAGATCGATGCTGATACCGTGACCCAGGTACTGGATGCTGGCATCATGAAGATGGGTGTGCCGCGCCGATACGGCGGCCTGGAGGTGAACTACGAGATGTTCCCCGAGGTGTCCTTGATGCTGGGCCGCGCCTGTTTGGCCACATCATGGACCATCGGGATCTTGCTGCAACACAATATGCAAATGGGTCTGTTTCCGGAAGAGGCCCAAGACGAGTTTTGGGCCCATGGCCCCAATACCTTTGCCCCCGGCTTCATCATCCCCGGCGGGACAGCCCGCGCCGTGAGTGGTGGCTATTGGCTCAGTGGGCACTGGCGTTTTGGCAGCGGCTACCCCTTGGGGGACTGGATTTTACTCAGCGCCCATGAAGTGGTCGATGGCGAAAAGAAGCAGGTGCGCCGCTTCGCCCTGCCGCGTGCCGACACTTCTCCGCAGAACAATTGGCAAGTCAGCGGACTGTCGGCCAGCAGCACCTGGGATTGTCTGCTCGATGACGTGTTCGTGCCGCAGCACCGCAGCATGCCCGCATCGTCCATGCTCGACGGCAGCGCTCCGGGACTGGGGGTGAATGTGGGTCCCACCTGGCGCATCCCAATGTTGTCGTTTTATTACCCGAACATGACGGCCATGGTCTTGGGCGCCGGTCAAGGCGTCGCGCGGCAGGTGTTGCAGCGAATGAAGGGGCGCACACTGGCTTATGGCGGGGCGCAAGCGGCGGACTTGGGCTATATGCGCGCCAACACGGCGCGTGGATTCACCGAACTCAACGCCGCCGAGGCCCTCTTGAAATCGCACACGAGCCGCATTGGCCAGACCGCGCGTCAGGGCGGCACGTTCGAAATGATCGATCGCGCAGCGGTGCGCGCCGATTGCACCTGGGTTGTGAAAACCGCTCGACGAACGGCCCAGGAGCTGTGCGATCAGGCCGGCACCAGTGCGTTTTTCCTCAGCTCAGAACTGCAGCGCTTTCACCGAGAAATCAGCGTCATGTCCAGCCACTCGTTCTATGATGCCGATCGCATGTACGATGTGTACGGCAAAGCCCTTTTTGGGCAGGATATCCCCGCTGGGGAATTGATTTGATTTGAACGCACCACTGTTCAAGGTATCCCACTGGCCGATGGCGCATTTCGCGCGCATCGAGCGTCAGCATCAGGCCAACGCCAATGCCCTGCTCAAAACACACGGTCTGAAACATGCCGAATGGCGGATTTTGGCGCTGACCGATGAATTGCAATCGGTCAGCCTGACACAGATCGTCGACTTGGTCGTGATTGAACGCACCACCATCGGCAAGCTGATTGATCGCATGGTCGAGCGCGGCTGGCTGGACAAGGCCAAATCCAGCACCGATGCCCGCGCCATGCAAGTGAGATTGACGAACCAGGGTCGGCGCTTGCTGCGCGCCACCGTCCCGGCCATGCTTGAATTGATGCAAGGGTATTCACAGGGCCTCAGCGCCCCTGAGTTCGAGCGCCTGATGGCGACGTTGCACCGCTATGGCCAGCAGGTCAAATGTTGCGACCCCCATCGACGTCCAGACACACCCCGGTGAGGTAAGACGAATCGTCGCTGGCCAGAAAGGCCACCGCCTGTGCGACATCATTGGGTCGAGTAAAACGGCGCAACGGAATGCGTTGCAAAAACCGCTCGCGGTTGACGGGCGTATCTTCCATGCCCATGAAATCGGTCATCATGGGCGTCTCCCCAATCATGGGGTTGACTGCATTGACCCGCACACCATGCGCAGCCATCTCAAGGGCCAAGCCTTTGGTGGCGTTGAGCATGGCGGCTTTGGTGGCGCTGTACCAGGTCAGGCCGGGACCAGGACGCACCCCGGTGGTCGAGGCCACGTTGACCACGCAACCCGAACGCTGCCGCACCATGACCGGCAAGACCGCTTGCGCAGCCCAAAACAAGCCTTTGACGTTGACTCGAAAAATCCGGTCGAATTCGTCCTCGGTGACTTCCAGTGCAGGTTTGTTTTTGTGCGTGGTGCCGGCGTTATTCACCAACACATCGATGCCACCCCAGGCGTCCACCGCGGTCTGGGCCATGCGCCAGACTTCGTCTTGTTGCGACACGTCAACGGCGCAGGCCAAGGCCTGACCGCCCTGTTGGGCCAATTGCAGGACCATGGCATCGGCACCATCGGCATTGAGATCGGCCACCAGCACTCGGGCCCCGGCGCTGGAGAAGTGTTGTGCGATGGCGGCACCAAAGCCGGAAGCCGCGCCGGTCACGATGACGCGTTTGTCTTGAAAGTTCATGGTGTTGGCGCTTGGTTGGTGGTTTGCTCGTCTTGCAAGGCGCGGTCGATCAACCAACGCGCCTGGCTCAGACCGCTGTCGGCCCAGATCGGAATCATGGGACGGCCAGGGGTGAGGCTGACAATTTTTTGCTGCGCTTCGATCATGGTTCGGTCTTCTTCAAAAGCCACCACCACGCTGTCGTAAATCGATTCTGTCAATGCCTCATTGTCCAAGTCAAAATTGCGCGCCTGGCAAAACCAATAGTGGCAAGTGGTTTCGGTCTCGGGTGTTTGGATCGAGGTGTGACGAAACTGAACTGAATTGGGCGCTCGATGACCTTCGGGCGCACCAGTTCCGGTGGGCGCAGAACCCGCGTCCATGCGCAAGAGTGCAGGCGGTGACCATTGGTAGATTTGCCACCGATCCACCTTGCCCTCGAAACTGGCCACCTTTTTGTGCAAGGCCGGCATGTCGTCGTTGACATACCAGCGGCTGATGGTCAGCGTGCCCAAGCCCTGTGTGTCGCGCTCGATGGTCGGCTTCAACCCCGAGGCGCTGTCGGTGCCCAGGGTATTGGGGTGGACCCATGCCAGGTGGGTGAAGTCAAGCAAGTTGTCAACGACCCACTCGTAGCCAGCCTGGTAATGGATGTAGCCGGGCTTCATGCGCCAGTCGGGGTGGTCGTGCCAGTGGTAATCGACGATCTGCGCAGGATCGGCCAGCAAGGGGTCGCCCATCCAGACCCAGACCAAACGATCACGTTCGACCACCGGATAGTTGCGCACCCGCACTTTGTCGGGGATGCGTTCTTGACCTGGAATTTCAACGCAAACGCCACTGGGGTCGAATTTGAGACCATGGTACATGCAACGAACGCAGTCGCCTTCTTTGCGTCCCAGGTGCAAGGGTGCCGCCCGGTGACAGCAACGGTTTTCCAGCGCCACGGCGCGGCCTTGGGTGTCGCGATACAGCAGCACCGGCTCGTTGAGCAGGATGCGGTTCAAAAAAACATCTGGAGGGACTTCGATGTCCCAAGCCGCCACATACCAGCAATTGCGGATGAACATGGGTCAGGTCTCCTTCAGGCAAACCACTTCAGTGCCACCAGGGCGATGTCGGGCCAAATGATCAAACAAGCCACCATGGCCATATTGGCCACCAGGAAGGGCATGACACCACGGAAAATGGTAGTCAATGACACATCGGGGGTCAGCGTTTTGACCGTGAATACGTTCATGCCCACGGGCGGGGTCAACATACCGACTTCGATCATGACAGTGACGAAGATGCCAAACCAAATCGGGTTGACCCCCATGCCGACCGCCACAGCAGTGAACATGGGCACGGTCAACAACATCAGCCCCATGGCTTCCATCAGGCAACCCAACACCAGATAAATGAGGACCATGCAGATCAATACCCCGTAGACGGTGAAGCCCTGTTGTTGGATCCATTCGACCAACTGTACGGTCATACCGGTCAGGGTGATGAAGTTAGCGAAAGCCAGCGCACCAAAAATGATGGTGAAAATCATCGCCGTGGTCTTGCCGGTCTCAATCAAGCAGCTCAATAACACGCTCGGTGACAGCTTGCGGCGAGCGACGGCAAATGCGAATGCGCCCATGACCCCAATCCCCGCCGATTCGGTGGCCGTGAATACGCCGCTGTACAAGCCGCCCATGACGAAAACAAACAAGGCGATGACCGACCAAACTCCTTTAAGGGCCAGAAATTTTTCCTTCAGGGTGTATTTGGGACCTCTGGGGCCCAAAGACGGATTCAGAGTGACGGTGACCCACACCGCGCTGATGAAAAACAGCGTCAGCATCAAACCGGGGATGATGGTGGCGATAAAGAGTTTACGGATGTCGGTTTCGGTCAACAAACCGAAAATCACCAATGGCACCGAGGGCGGAATCAGCACCCCCAGAACCCCAGCCGAAGCGACAGAACCAGTGGACAAGCGGTCGTGATACCCCAAACGGCGCATGGGCGGAATCGCCACCCGGCTCATGGTGGCGGCAGTGGCAATGGAACTGCCCGAGATCGCTGCGAACAGCGCACAAGAAGCCACCGTGGCGTGCGCGAGTCCACCTTTGAAGTGCCCCAGCCAGGCATTGGCGGCGTCGTACAAGTCTTCGCTGATTTCGGCTTTGTGGACGAAGATGCCCATCAGCACGAACATGGGCAGGACCGACATGCCGTAATTGGCCGACGAGTCGAACAAAATCTGACCCAGCATGGCCAGCGAGCCGTCGATGCCACGAATATAGGCAAAACCACCCACGCCGGCCAACAACATGGCAAAGCCCAAAGGCACGCCGGCAAAGGCGAGCAAAAAGAGAATCAGGAATCCAATCAGGGCCAGGGTCATGATGCGTCTCCACTGCGGCCGAATTGGCGCCACAGGTCGATGAGTACCAACACGCTGGTCAGTGCGGCGAACACCGACAGTGCATACACCAAGGGCCCTTGTGGCAAGGCCAGTACGATGGTTTGCTGCTTTTGCTCAGTGGACTCGGAAGCGTAGACCCACAGCCGCCAGCTCATGAGCCCCAAGGCCAGCAGGCTGATCAGGTCGCAAACGATGGTTTTGAAACGCAGGGCGCCCACACCCAGCATGCCGTCAATCAGGGACACCGTGACATGGCCGCGATGCCGGGTGACCAGGGGCAAAGCGGCGAAAATGCTCAGGGCCATGGCGTATTGAATGATTTCCAGGCTGCCTTTGATGGGCGCTGAAATGAGGTAACGGGCAAAGACGTCAATGAACGTCAGCACCACGATCAAACCCAGCGGGATGGACGACAAAATGCCCAGAGCACGGTCGAGGCTGTCGTCGGACGGGCTCAAGCCCTGCATCTCACTCATGAATCTGTCTCCTGGTTATGGTGATGTTCATGCCCCTGCAAACCACTGGCTGCGAGGGGCAGAGTGCTCAGATTCACTTGTTCTTGACGGCTTCTTCTTTGAAGAAGGCAAGTGCGGCCTTGCCGTCCACGCCCAAGCTGGCTGCATCGGCCAACCAAGCCGCTTCGATCGGCTCCGCCAGTTTCTTCAACTCCGCCACAAATGCCGGGCTGGCTTCTTTGTAGACCAGGCCTTTGGCCTTCGATTCAGCCCGCAGGCGGTTGTCGACGTTGTCATAGTCGACAAAACGACGGGCAAACGATTCGCCTGAGAGCTTCATGATCGCCTCTTGGTCCTTGGGCGAAATGGCGCTCCACTTTTTCTTGTTCATGAAAAAAGCAAAAGCGGGCACAGTCAAATGGCCAGGCACATCGATCACTTCCTTGGCGTACTGCAAGGTTTTGAAGGCATCGGCGTCCATGACCGAATAACCGGCGAAAGAATCGACGGTGCCGCCCGAAATGATTTCATGGCTGCGTACGGCCGGGGCTGCGACCACGCCAGCACCACCGGCCTCAAACATGCGTGCCGGCACGCCGGGCAAAGCGTACATCTTGGTGCCCTTGAGGTCGGCCATCGAGTTGATGGTGTTTTTCATGGGAAAGATCGGGCCGGGAGCACCGACAAAGAAGCCGAGAACCTGAACGTCGGGCAGTTCATTGGCCTTGGCGAAAAATTTCTCATAAGTGCGCCACAAGGCAACCGAGCTGCCTTTGGCCGAGGTATTCACAAAAGGAAGATGCGCGACATTGGTCAGCTTGACCTTCGGAGCCAAAAAGCCGTGAAATTGGTAGGCGATGTCAAACACACCCTTGGTCACGCCATCGAGTTGCTGAGGCGGAGCCGAGAGGCTGGTGGGTGCGATGTCGATCACCACGCGTCCTTCGGTGGCCTTGGCGATGTCATCGGCCCAGGGTTTGATGATTTGGGTGGTGATCGGGTGGTTGATCCCAATGAAAGTGTTGAGCAACAACTTCTGTTGCTGGGCCTGGGCGACGCCCACCCCCAAGCCCAGGCATACGGCCACCAGGGCCAGGGTTCTGCGGTGCAATCTCATCTCAGTCTCCTCTTGGGTTCAGTCAAAAAAATGGCCCTCTCAGGCGGCCGATGAAACGGGTGGCTCAAAAAACACGCCATATTCGCGTGCCACTTGCACCACCTGAGCGGGGCTCGACATGTTGTGGATGCGGCGATACAGGTCCACCAGCCTGCCTGCGGGTGCGGCCCAAAACAGGGCTTTTGCAGGCTTGCCGGAATTGTTGAAAAAAGCGTGCGGTATGCCCCTTGGCATGCGCACCAGGTCGCCGGCGTGGGCCGACTGCGCTTGTCCGTCCAAAATCAGGTCGATGCGGCCTTCCAGCACATAGATGTACTCGTCCTGATCGACATGAGTGTGCGGCGGCACAAACGTTTCTTCTGGGAACAGTGCATGCCAGGAAAAGCTGTCCTCGGTCATTTGCTTGGGGGTATAGACTTGTCCCAAGATGTTCCAGCTGACGCCATCCAGACTTTGGTTGTTGCGGGTGATTTCGGGGGTTTCGCGCAGCGTCATGCCAGATCCTCGTGCCGGTGGGGGGCGATGGGTTGGGTGAGTCGGTCGAGCGTGCGTTTGACCAGCGGGTTGCTGGAAGCGAAACGCGGCTTGAAGGTCTTGCGCTGCTCGATCAGGTCTTGCTCATCGACATAGCCAATCAGCACGCCAGACTCGGTGATGCGGGCCTGTACCTCGGTGGTGGCGATCAGGCCATCGGGCACGGTCACCCGCTGGCGCGGCTGTCGGGCCCATTCGAACAGCTTTTCGTGCATGCGCTGACGCGCTGCGACATGCTCGGCATCAGCGCTGCCCCCCAAGTCACGCAGTTCTTGGGGATCTTGCTGCAAGTCGAACAGCATGGGGCGGTAGCCCTCGGCCCAAATGTATTTCCAGTGACCGTCAAAGATCATGCGCAGCCAACACTCGCGCGGCGGCGTTTGCAGCTCGATGCGAGCGTCTTGGAATGAATAGTCGTATTCGCTGACCACGGCTTGCCGCCAGTCGGGAGGTGTATGACCGAATAAAAACGAACGCAGCGAGCGACCATCGAGCACATGCGGCACAGCAGGCCCACCGTAGACATCAATGAAAGTGGGCAACAGATCCACCGACTCGACCAGGGCGCTGCAGCGGGTGCCCCGGGTGGTGTCGGCACGCGAGTCGGGGTCGACAATGATGAGAGGGGTCCGGATGGAGGGTTCGTGAAAGAATTCTTTCTCACCCAGCCAATGATCACCCAGGTAGTCGCCGTGGTCGGAACAAAACACGATCAGGGTCTGCTCCATTTGACCCGACTCGCGCAAATACGCCATCAGATCTCCGATGCTGTCGTCGATTTGTTTGACCAATCCCATATAGCCTGAAATCACTGCGTTGCGCACTTCGGGCTGGCTGAAGCTGCGCGACACCCGATGGTGGGTGAAGGCCGCGTACACGGGATGCGGATCGTTCAGTTCTTGCTCATCGCGCACCAGGGATAGCGCGTGTTCGGGGCCATACATGCCGGCGTAAGGAGCCGACACCACATAAGGCCAGTGCGGCTTGATGTACGACAGATGCATCAGCCAAGGCTGATTGCCGGCCTGACGCAGAAAATCGATGGCGCGACGCGTGGTGTACGGGGTTTCGGCGTGCTCGTTGGGGATGCGAGCCGGCAAGCGGCTGTACTTGAGGTACCAACCTGAATGCAATGTACCGTCGTGGTCAACCACCGTATTGGCCCATGATTCCCATGGGTTGTCACCGCCAAAGCCCTGCGCGCGCAAGTAGTCGGAATAGTTGGGATCGGGGTCATGTCCCGAATAGGGGTGGATGCCGTCATCGCGCTCAAAAGGCTCAAAGCCGCACTCGGCGATGCGCACGCCTATGGCCGATTCGGGGTCGATGCCCATGCGCGACATGCCGGCATAATCGGCGCGCATATGGGTTTTGCCCACCAAAACGCTGCGCACACCCAAAGGACGCAAATGGTCGCCGATGGTCATCTCACCGGCTTTGAGCGGCACAAAATTCCAGCTCACCCCGTGCGAGTGCATGTAGCGACCGGTGTAGTAGCTCATGCGTGAGGGGCCACACACCGGGGACTGCACATAGGCGCGGTCAAATACGACCCCACGCGCTGCCAGGGCGTCGATGTGGGGGGTGTGCAAATGGGGGTGTCCATAGCAGGACAAATGATCGGCGCGCAGCTGATCGCACATGATGAAGAGAACGTTGCGCGGCTGGGTCATCTCGTTTCAAACCCGCTTGGCCACTTGTTGACGGATGATGGTCAAAGCCTTGTCGGCCATGATGGCTTTGGGCACCGTCTGAGCACCGCGGCGCACCGCCCGATGTTGCGCCTCGACCATGGCCTGGTCTTCGGCAAAAGCGGCCATGATGTTTCGATGCACGATGTCGGTCATCTCGGGGTTGTCAACCTCGAAATTGCGCCAATGGATCCAGAAGTAATGCGTGTGATCCTCATCTTGAGGGGTCAGCGCGGCAATGTGATGGAACTCGATCGCACCTTCGCGCGAGCCATGGGGTTTGTCGCGTGCGCCTGTGCCGGTGGGCGCAGAGCCTGAATCGAGCGACATGACCGCCGGTAAATGCCAACGGAAACAGTGCCAGGCGTCGACGTTGCCCGGGAAGCGCCCTACCGATTGGTGAAAGCGGGATGCCGGCACGTCGATGTACCAACGGTCGGTCTGTACGCCCTCGGTCAACGGAGTGACCTGGGTCGAGAAATCGGCCTGTTGCACCGAGCCCACGGTGTTGGGGTGCACAAAGGGCAAATGACCAAAGTCGAGCAGATTGTCGGCCACCAGGCTCATGTGCGCGTGGACGTGCAGATAACCTTGCGAGGGCGCCCAACGAGGGTCGTGCGCCCAAGGCGCGTCGATGATCTTGGTGGTGTCGGCCTGCTCGGGTATGCCCATCCACACCCACAGGAATCCGTCTTTTTCGACCAGCGGATAGCGTCGCACGCACATATTGGGGTGGCCTTGTGGCTGCGCCGGAATCTCTAGGCACTGCCCCACGGCGCCAAACTTCACCCCGTGGTACATGCAGCGGATGCCGTCGGACTCGATCCGCCCTTTCGAGAGCGGTGCCAGGCGGTGCGCGCAGCGATCTTCCAGTGCCACCGCCTCGCCAGCAGCGGTGCGAAAGAGCACCAGATCGTCGCCCAGCACGGTTCGCGCCAATGGTTCTTGAGCCGTGACTTCGCTGGGCCAGGCCACCATGTACCAAGCGTCGCGCAGAAAAAATTTGTCGGGCAATATGGCTAGACTCATGATATTTCCTTCACCACTCTCCAATGATCACGCCCCCGGCTGCTGCCGGGTTCGCTCGTTTCATGATGTCGGCGTCCGATATGGTGACACGATTGCGCCGCAACCGCATCCAGTCAAACACCAAGCCCAAGTGCTCGTCGCGAACTTGGGCATACCCTGGGTCGCGCCCCAAATCGCGCAGCTCTTGCGGGTCTTCCAGAAGGTCAAAGAGTTGCGGCGGCAGGCCGTCGTAATGGATGTATTTGTAGCGATCGCTGCGGGCCATGACCATGCGCGCCTGATGCGGCTTCAAGCCCAACTCGCGCGCAGCGCCGTATATGGCGTAATCGAGTTCCGAGAATGCGGCTTCACGGATCGAGTTGGTGCGCCCTTCCAGCAAGGGGCGCAGTGAGCGACCCTCCAGCCAATGTCGAGGCAACTCCTGCCCCACAGTTTCCAAAAAAGTCGGCACCAGGTCGATGGCCTCGACCAACGCCTGGCTGGTGGTGCCATGGGTTTGGGGGGAGGACGGATCGGCCACGATCATGGGGATGCGCACCCCTTGTTCATACATGAACTCTTTCTCGCCCAACCAGTGGTCACCCAAATAGTCGCTGTGGTCGGCGGTGAACACGATCATGGTGTTGTCCCACAGGCCTCGCTCTTTCATGAATGCAAACAGGCGCCCCAGGTAATCGTCGACTTGCTTGACCAGCCCCATGTAGGCCGGAATCACGTTATCGCGGTCGACATCGCGTGAGAACGCAACGCCCTCCGGGTGTCGGCGGAAACCGGCGTACACCGGATGGTCGTCCTGGCGCTCATGTTCGGCCCGGATCGGGGCTTGAATGTCCTCGCGGCCGTACATCTTGTGGTAAGGGGCTTGGACAATGTAAGGCCAGTGAGGCTTGATGTACGACAAATGCAGCAACCAGGGGCGATCGCCATGCTCGGTCATGAAGTCCATGGCGCGCTTGGTCATGTACGCAGTCTCTGAATGCTCGTCAGGGGCGCGCGTAGGCAGATGGGCATTTCGGTAGTACCAGCCACTGGCGATCTGACCGTTCTCGTCTTCGCCGGCGTTGGCCCAGGTGTGCCAGGGGTTGTCGCCAGTCATGCCATGGCCGCGCAGGTATTCGTTGTAGGCCAGTTTGGGGTCGACTTTGCTGTCGGGGTGGACGCCGTCATCGCGCTCGTACGGCTCAAATCCGGCTTCGGCGGCGTAACGGGCTTCGGGGCCCTCGGGCGCCAGAGCATAACGGGATAGCCCATCGCGGTCGGCGTACATGTGGGTCTTGCCGACCACCGCCACGCGCATGCCACTGTGGCGCAGGTGGTCACACAGGGTCTGCTCGCCCAGGGGCAAGGGGATGAAATTCCAGGTCGCACCGTGCGAGAACACGTAGCGTCCCGAATAGAACGAGGCCCTGGATGGGCCGCAATTGGGCGACTGGCAGTAAGCCCGGTCAAAGCGCACACCGCGTCGAGCGATTTCGTCGATATGGGGGGTGTGCAACGTGCGATGACCGTAGCACGACAAGTAATCGGCGCGCAGCTGATCACACATGATGAAGAGGATATTCTTGACTTTGCTCATGGTTGTCATGGTTTCAAATCGTCACCCCGCCATCGACACCGATGACTTGTCCGGTGATGTGGCATGCCAGGTCGGTCGCCAAAAAGCCCACGCAGGCGGCGACATCTTCGACGCTCTGGGGTCGTTGCATGGGCACGTGCAAACGCACCCGTTGATCGAATTTGTCGCCTTCCGATTCAGGCAACGTGCCGCGTTGAACCAACTCGCCCCACATCGGGGTGCGGATATAGCCGGGGCACACGGCATTGACGGTGACCAGCGCCATGGCGAGGTCACGGGCCAAGACCTTGCTCAAGGATATCAGGGCCGCTTTTGAGACACTGTAGGCGGGCATGTAAGGTGTCGAGATCACCCCAGTGATGGAAGAGATGTTGATGATGCGGCCGGCCTTGGATGCCAGCAAGGGTTCACGGGCAGCAGCGCACCAATGCACGGCACCCATCAAATTGATGTCGAGCGTGCGGCGCCATTCCTCAGGTGTACATCGGGTGTAGGGCTGACCCGGGGCCGATGCGACACCGGCGCAATTGACCAACACGTCGATGCCACCCCAAGACTGGCACACCGCTTGGGCCGCCTGCTCGACCTGCGCGACGTCGCTGACATCACAGGCGATGCCCTGAGCTTGTGCGCCGGCCTGGTGCAGCGTTTGGGCCATCTGCTCGGCACCGCCAGCGCTGCGATCGGCGATAAGCACTTTGGCGCCCAGCCCGGCCAGTTCGCGCGCAATGGCGCTGCCGATCCCCATGGCTCCACCAGTCACCACAGCCACCCGCCCTTGCAGGCTGACTTGGTTCAATCGAGACAGTGCACCGGTGTCCATATCAGAAGAAGATACTCAGGTTTTTTTGGGTCACGACCGACTGGTCGAGAATGATGTCGCGCCGATAAATTTGCCACTCGTCCTGGTGCGGGCGCAGGTAATCGTGCCGAAAACCGCTGAAAAATTCGAAGTCGTACTCCAGGTGCGAACGGTACAGCAAAAAGGTGCTGCGAACTTCCAGCCGACCATCGTCTTCGACCTTCAAGACTTCGACATTGCCCAGCAGGTGACGGGTGCGTGAAGGGGGCGTCTCGGCCCAGGCCATGCCGGTCTGCAGACGTTTGACACGGTTGGTCAGGCTGGTCTTGTCATCGTCAAAGTGGGCGACTTCGCCAAAGTTGCTGATTTCTTTGCCCAGGTCACGGCCGATGCGGTTGGTGATGACTGGCATCCAGTAACGCAAATCGTCGCTGAACAGACTCAGCCAATCGGTCAGTTGGTGGTCGTCTTGCAAGCGAGCCTCACGCGTGAGAAAGGCTTGGACCCGAAACCACAAGGCCATGTCGGCCACGGCGTGCTCACTCATGATTGCACCTGCTGGCAGGCGCGACGCGTCATATCGGGCACGGCAGGCTCGCGGGTGTCGTCCATCAATGCGGCCCAGTGCTGGTAGAAGGCGCGCTGATTGATTTCGGACTGGAACTTGCCCAAACGGCCCCTGATGTCCGGGTGGATGGCGCTCGGGTCTTTGATCTCGTCACCCAAACCCATCTCCAGATTTTGCGGATAACGGCGAGCCACATAGCCCTCGCTGGATGAATGGCACTGCACCCAGTTATCGACGTCATCGGCCTCCCAGGTGCCGCTGGTACCGTGGCGTTGCAACATGTGCAGCGCTTTCTCACGCTTGTAAGCCTCGGGGGCGGCTTTGTCGACGAAACACCAGCCCCAGGCCTCAGTCAATTTCGGCCCCTTGGGGTGCCAGACCCGGATTGCACCGCCCTGCCACAAGAGAGACACATTGGGAAAGATAGAGGCGTGCATGGGCGAGAAATGCAGGCCACGCAAATCGCCCAAGCGCTGAATCGACTCTTCCAAGCGGCTTTTTTCGTAGTCGAGGAACTCGGGCAACGACATCTCGTAGACCTGCTCCCGGTTTTCCGCCCAACGAACGCCAAAGCCATGGCCTCCGCCTGGGTTGACCTGAAAACCCTCGTAGCCATATCCGCTTTTGCGCCGCGGCATGCCTTCAAAACCCGAGACCCAAGCCGATTTGTGACTGACCGGACCGTGGTAGCTGTCGCCAATGAAATTGTCGACCGGAAATTTCCAGTTGGTGTGAACCAGCCACTTGTGGGTACCAGGCAGGAACTCTACGCCACCATCGCGGCGATCGAGCATCATGTCCAGGTACCAGGCCATATCGCCCAAAAACTCAAGCAAAGGGGGCGCATGCTGATCGAAGGTGGCGAACAACAGACCCTTGTAGCTGTCGATCTTGGCCACCGGCACTAAACCGTGGGCGTCCAAATCGAGCTTTTCCAAGTAGATTTCCTTGTAGCCTGGCACATTGGTCAGGCGACCGTCGTTGCCAAAGGTCCAGCCGTGGAAGGGGCAACTGAACGCGCGGACATTGCCAGCATCGGCGCGGCAGACCCGGTTGCCACGGTGGCGACACATGTTCAGATAGCAACCAATGGAGCCATCTGATTTGCGGGTCACAATGACCGGGTCACGACCCATGTAGGTGGTGAAGAAATCATTCGGCTTGGGCAACATCGATTCATGCCCCAGCAACAACCAACAGCGGGCGAAAATGCGCTCGAGTTCCAGTTCAAAAATTTGCGGGTCAGAGAAGATTCGGCGATCCAGATCACCCCACCTCAGGTCCATCATGTGTTCGAAATGTGACTTCATCGCTTTGCTCCTTTGAACCCCATCTGGTCCTATAGATCGATCACCAGACGTTCGCTTTTGGCCCGCGAGACGCAAATCATCAGGCTCTTGTTGGCCTGTCTCTCCTGCTCGCTCAGTATTTGGTCGCGGTGATCGAGTTCGCCCTCGATCACCATGCATTCGCAAGACCCACAGTTGCCCTCGCGGCACACCGATGGCACGATGACGCCAGCCAATTCCAGCGCATCCAATATGCTCACGCCCACGGGCACTTCCACGACTTGACCCGAGCGCTTCAAGTGCACGTTGAAAGTGCGATCACCAGCGGCTGGGGCCGCTGGTGCACCGCCAAACGATTCAAAGTGCAGGCGATCGACCGGGTGGCCAAGCGCCACGCCGACTTCTCGAACCTTGTCCATCAGTGGCTGCGGACCACAGCAATAGACCTGGGTCGCAGGATTGAGGCCATGAAACAGCGCACTGACGTCCAATGGCCGGCCGCCGTGCTCGTCGTCAAAATGCGTCTGCAAAACACCGGGCATGGACTGCAATTCATTGACATAGGCGGCATGGGCGCGCGATCGGGCTGCCAACACCAGATGCCAACCCCGGCCCTGAGCTTCGCGCTCGCGCGCCATGGCCAGCAAGGGGGTGATGCCGATGCCACCGGCAACCAGCAAGACAGGATCGTCGCTGTCGGCCATGGCAAAGAGATTGCGCGGCAGGCCCACCTCAACGCAACCGCCCGGGCTCCAATGCTGGTGCATGTGTGCCGATCCGCCACGGCTTTGCGCCGCCAGGGAGACCGCCATCACGTAGTGCTGCGTCGGTTGTCCCTCGCTGGGCTGGGTCAGGGAATAGGCCCGCGCCAATTGGGGGGTGATGAAGACGTCGATGTGCGCCCCAGCGTGATACCCAGGCAATAACTTCCCGTCAGGGTCGGTCAACGTCCATTCGACGATGCCTAGGGCCACATCTTTGCGACCTTTGATTATGAGTTTTTGCGTCTCCATGTCTCGAAGCGTAAAATTCGCTTTGACCACGGTCAAGAAAATTCTTGTTTTCAGCGATAACCAAAATTCATACCCAAGGCGCCCATTTGAAGCTGAACCAAATCCAGGCCCTGGTGGCCATTGCCGAAACCGGCAGCATCCGTACGGCCGCTGTCCGTGTCGGGGTCACGCAACCTGCTTTGAGCAAATCCTTGCAAAGCCTGGAAGAGGAATTGAGCGTGGCCTTGGTGCATCGCACCTCGCGTGGGGTTAATTTGACCCCGTTTGGCCAAGCCATGGTCACTCGCGGACGCGGCATCGCCCAAGAGGTGGATCGGTTGCGCGAGCAAATCGAACAAATGCGTGGGGCTTTGCAAGGCACGGTGAATCTGGCGGTATCACCCAGTCCTTCCGTGATCTTGCTGCCACAGGCGCTGTCGCGTTTCAGGCAAGAGTACCCGAATGTGCAATTGCGCATCCGCGAAGCGGTGTTCCCCGACACCCTGCAAATGCTGCGCGAGGGCTTGGCGGACATCGCCCTGGGGGCGCACCCCCACATCAAAAAAAGCAAACAACCAGAGTTTTTGGTCGAGCTTCTCTACTACAACCGCTTGGTGGTCACGGGCCGCGTCGGCCATCCCAAAGCCGGGGCTGAATCGTTGTCTGAATTGCTCGATTGTGATTGGTTGCTGCACGGCCCCGAGGAGGGACCTGGCTCGATGTATGCGCCCGTCTTCAAAGCGCACCAGTTACCGCCGCCAGTGCCCAGCATCATCTCGCAGTCGTTCATCGCCACACTGAGCTTACGGGAGGGGTCAGATGCGCTTTCTCTTTTGCCCGAGCGATTGATCCGCAATCTGATCACCAGTCGGCGCTTACTGATGCTGCCCATCCGCGAGCTGACACCGCGCTTGGACGTTTCGATGATCGTTCGAGCCAATCAACCACTGACACCGGTTGCGCAAAAGCTGCTGCAAATTCTGCGTCGTACTGCGCCGAGCAACGCCGACTTGCCCGAGATGGTTTGAGCGCAGGGCTGAAGCGGTGTAGCGGATGCGCCATTCGCACCAGACCACGGTCGGTGGCCTGGGTTTGCACCGTACCGCCGGAGAAATGGCGTGACTCGGGGGAGTCTATCGGTCAGTCACCGACGATCTTGCGCTCACGGATGATGGCGCCAAAGCGCTTGGAGTCTTCCTGCGCTTTGGCGGCGAATTCGGCTGGGCTGAGAGGCAAGGCTTCGCCACCCAAGGCTTGTATGCGGTCCTTTACAGCGGGCGTGGCCAAGATCCGATTGATCTCGCGATTGAGCAAGGCAATCACATCGGCGGGGGTGCCCGCCGGGGCATAGAAACCAAACACGGTATCGGCATCAAAGCCCTTCAAGCCCACTTCGTCCAGGGTCGGCACTTGTGAAAATAGCGGCGAGCGCTTGGGGCTGCCGACGGCCAAAAGTTTCAGTCGACCGGCGCGGACCTGGTTGAGGCCAATACCGGGGTCGAAGTAGAAATCGATCTGACCAGCCAACAGGTCTTGCAGGGCCGGGGCCGCACCCCGGTAAGGGACATGCACGGCGAACAAGCCGGCTTGGCTCTTCATCATCTCGCCAGCCAGATGGGGCGAACTGCCGTTCCCCGCCGAACCATACGACAGGCGGCCCGGGTTGCCTTTGAGAAAGTCTAAAAATTCTTGCGCGGTGTTGACCGGCAAAGACGGTTTGGTGACCAGGAACACCAGTACGCGGGCAGCGGAGGCCACGGGGGTGAGTTCCTTGACAGGATCAAAGGGCATGCGGGGGTAGATGTGTGGGTTGACCGACACCATGCCGCCCGAGCTCATCAACAGGGTGTAACCATCGGCAGCAGAACGGGCGACCACTTCGCCGCCCAAATTGCCGTTGGCCCCGGCACGGTTTTCCACCACCACGCTTTGACCCAAGGCTTCGGCCAGTGGTGCACCGATGGCGCGAGCGATCTGGTCTGCAGCGCCACCAGGTGGAAAATTGACCACGATGCGCATGGGCTTCGTGGGCCAAGTTTGCGCCCAGGCCGTGCCCCAAAGGCCCGTGGCCAGGAGGCTGGCCGTCAACATGCGTCGCGTGAGGGTTACGCAGGCTGGAATGAATTTCATGCAAGGGTCTCCTTCTTGGTCTTTGATGTCCACCCCACTCACCTCAAGGTCGTCCGGTGCGCGGGTTTTTCATCCACAAAATGGGTTGTTCGGACACCGGGCGCGCAGGGGCGCCGTGCTGCGCCAAGGCCTGATCCAAAGCCTGTCCGGCCTCGTCTTGCAAGGCGGCACGACGCCAACGCTCGATGCGCTCCAATTGTTCGTCCACGGAGACATCGCCAGCCAAGCCATGGGTCAGGATGTGTTGCAGGTTGCGACGCGAACGGTCGTGCGTGCTGCCGTAACCTTTGACCAACTGACCGCAACGCGCGACCTCTAAGCCCAGCGCCGGACTGATGCGGGTGGCCTGTAAAAGGGCCTGCAGCCAACTTTCGATTTGGGCCTGCTCGGTGATGTATCGGCTGCCCCAAGGTCGCACACATCGCAAGGACGCCAACAGACGCAGCATCAGCCAGCCGCCCAGGGTGTGCGTGGCCACCTGGATTGGCAGCGCCCAAGGGGCACGCCCTTGAGCCACCCGGCGGCGATCCCAGTTCAGGGTGCGTTTGGCCCAGGCGGGTGGCAACAGGCCGGCGATTTCGGGTACACCGGGTTTGAAATGGTCGTAAATCTTCAACAGATCGTGTTCTGCCGCGCGGGTCTCGCGGCGCAAGCGGGCCATGCGGCTGGCGCGGCTTTTCAGGTCGGCCACGCGGATGACATCGTCAAAAGCCATCCAAAGCGCCAACCAACGCGCGACTTCTCTGGTGATGGGGTGTTGTTCGGCGCCGGGGCTGCTGGCTTGCTCAGCCTGCAATACGCTTTGCAGGCGACACGCATACAAGGCCACATAGGCGGGGCCTTGATGCTCAATCAAACGCGCCTGCGCCAAAGCCAGGACAGGGTGCGTATCGGCAGGAAACTGGGCGGCCAAATCGGCCGATAGCATGGGGGCAGCATCGGCCTTGGGTTCAACCAGCAAAACCTCAAGGTAGCGCTGTTGCTCGCGTTGGCGGGTGATCGCCGCATGACCCAAGGCGAAACCACGCTGGCTGGCGCGGGCGCTGGCGCTGTCACCGGCCAAGACGGCCTCGTAGATGGAACGATCGAAGGGCAGCAAATCACTGGCGGCGATGCAACCCAGCATGACTGCACTGACCACAGTACCGGCCTGGCTGGTCAAATCGGCCATGTCCAGCACATGGTGGGCACGGCTGTGTTGGGCGACCAGCTCGGTCAATGCAGTGGCGTTCACGCGTCCATCGCCTATGACCATTTTCTCAGCGGTGGTCAGCGCCCTGCCCCCATGGCTGATGACCAGGGTGCGATCCGACGAGGCCATGCCTTGGGCGATCTGGCGTGAGGTCTCAAGCAACTCGGACGAGATCAGGGCGTCGAGTCGGCCCGGCAAGGGGTTCAACCCCAACACCGGACGTTGCCCGCCCAGGGCGCTGAAAGGCTGGGGGTAGATTTCCAGGTAATAGGTGGTGGCACCGGTGCGTTGGGCCACACCAGGCACCGAAGTCGCCTGCGCCGGATGGCAGGCATGGCGGGCGACTTCGACCAACCATTCGGCCAGCACGCTACCGCCCTCGCCGCCCAAGGCGCACAACAAAATGGAGATCGGAGCGGTCATGGTCAAGCCCTTTGCAGCCAATGGCGAGCGACGCTGCGCAGACCGCCCAGCAGGCGCTCGGACCAGCGGGGGTTTTGTACCACTTCGGCGCGGTAAAACGACGGACATAGGGTGGCGGCATGGGCGTTGGCGCCACACAGTCCGCATCCCACGCAACCATCGATGACGGTGGCCACCGGATCGACCTTGAGAGGGTCAGGGTTGTCTTTCAGCGTCAACGTCGGGCAGCCCGACAAACGGATGCAGGCATGATCACCGTTACAGACGTCCTCGTCGACGCCGTACTTGACGCGCTCGACACGCTCGCCGCGTGCGAGCAAGCTCGCCAGCCAGGGCTTGATGCGGCGCTGACGCTCCAATTGACATTCACCCTCTGCAACGATGACTTTGAGTCCTTGGAACGATGTGGTGAAAGCTTCGGTCAGGGTCGAGCGCATCTCGTCGACATGGTAGGTGTGTACGGTGCGCAGCCACTGCACGCCCAAGCCTTTCAAGGTTTGCTCGATGGTCTGGTTGGTGTGCGCCAAGCTTTGCCGCTTGTCGTCCACCGACTGCTTGACCTGCTCGGGTGGGGTGTTGATGATGTCTTGGGTGCCAGTGGCCGAGGTGTAGCCATTCTTGAAAATCAGCAGGACCGCGTCGTCGCCGTTGAAGAGCGCGCTTTGCACGCCAGTCAACAAACCATTGTGCCAAAAACCTCCATCGCCCATGACCGAGAGCACCCGGCGCTTCATGAGCGGCGAGACACCGGCGCGGCTGGCCAGACTCATGCCGTAACCCAGGATCGAGTGCCCCACCGAGAAGGGCTCGAAGGTGGCCAAGGCATGACAACCGATGTCCCCCGAGATGTGCACAGGGCCAACGTCTTGTTGGGACAGCTTCAATGCGGCGAACACCGGTCGCTCCGGACAGCCGATGCACATGCCGGGCGGACGCGCAGGCATGGGCTGTCCCAGGGTCTGCTGCACATCCCGGCGGCGTTGGACGTTGCCACGCAACCACTGTCGGGTGGTTTCGGGTACTGCATTGGGTCGGTGGCGATCGAGAAAGGCCAACAAACCGGCCGCCATGACTTCGGCGGTGTACTCACCTGCGCTGGGCAACAAATCTTTGCCATGCAAAGGGGTTTGCAAATCGAGTCGGCGCAAGGTCAGCGCCAATTCTTGTTCAATGTATTCGGGTTGTCCTTCTTCCAACAACAGAACCGCCCGCTTGTCGGCGCAAAACGCACTGAGGTCTTCCGGCACCAGCGGCCAGGTGACATTGAGCACATGGATGCAGAGGCTGCTGTGGCCAAAAGCATCGGCAAGGCCAAACTGCTGCAAAGTGCGTATCAGGGTGTTGTACAAACCGCCCTGAACGATCAGCCCCAGATCGGGATGCTGGGTGCCGGGCAGGGTTTCGTTCAGACCGCGTTCACGAATGAAACGGCGGGCTGCCGGAATGCGTTCAGCGGCCTTGATTTTTTCCTGCACGAAGGTGACTGGCGGGTGTGCCAAACGCATGTAGTCAAAACGCGCAGGGTCTTGAATGAGGTTTTGCTTGGACCAGCGCGGGGCGATGTTGTCTTTGGCGTCAAAGCTGCCTCGCACATGGCAAGCACGAATGCGCAGCTCTAGGATGACGGGCATGTGGCTGGCCTCGCTCAATTCGAAGCCTTGCTCGACCAGGCTCACCATCTGCGGCAGATCAGGACGTGGGTCAAGCAAGCACATGCCCGACTTCAAGGCATAAGCATGGGTACGTTCTTGGATGACGCTGGCTCCCTCGCCGTAATCTTCGCCGACCACGATCAGCACGCCGCCCGTGACGCCGGGCGAGGACAGGTTCGAGAGCGCATCGGCGGCCACATTGGTGCCGACGATCGACTTCCAAGTCACGGCACCGCGCACCGGGTAATGGATGGAGGCCCCGAGCATGGCGGCGGCCGAAGCCTCGTTCGAGCAGGCCTCGACATGCACGCCCAACTCGTCCATATAAGGCTTGGCCTGCACCATGACATCAAGCAGGTGTGAAACCGGCGCACCCTGGTAGCCCCCCACATACGATACCCCCGCTTGCAACAGCGCTTTGGTGATGGCCATGATGCCTTCACCGTGAAAGGTGTGGCCCGAACCCAGGCGCAAGGCCTTGATTTCTTCGACAAATGAAACTTCCAAAACAAGGCTCCAGAGTGTGGTGGGTTCAGCTGCCGATGATGCCACCGTCGAGGCGACGAATGACCACATTGGCCGAGCGTGGGCGCCCGTCCGAGCGGAAATCAGGCCAATTGGAGTACCGCTGGGGTTGGGACGGGTCGCTGCGATCGGACGGGGTTTCTCCGGGGTGCTGCACGCTGATGAAAAGATGCCGCCCGTCCGGGGTGAACGTGGCGCCGGTGATTTCACAATTCGTGGGGCCAGTGAGGAATCGACGCACCTCCCCAGTTCGGGTGTCACAAGCCAGCATCTGGTTGTTGCCCAAGCGCGCCATTTCACCTTTGTACATTTGGGTCGCGTGGGCATCGGTCTGGATCCATAGCAAGCCGTTGGGCCCAAAGCACACCCCGTCGGGACAAGCAAAGATGTCGCCCTGGATGTTGCCGCGTGCATCAACGCGCGAGTTTTCAGGGTCCCCCGCCAGCAGCAAATGATTCCAAACCATGCCCAAGCCGTCGAAATCACCTTCTTCCTTCCAACGGATGATTTGGCCCATGACATTGTTGGCACGCGGATTGGCGGCGTCGACCCCGGGCTGTTTGTCTTCGCCGCGGGCGCTGTTGTTGGTCAGGGTGCAATAAACCCAACGCGAGCCTTTGTCGATGGCCAGCCATTCAGGGCGGTCCATTTTGGTGGCACCCAAGAGATCGCTGGCTTGACGCGCCTTGATCAACACCTCGCCCTGATCGGCAAAGCCGTTGGCGACCGTCAAAGGTCCAACGCCATGCACCAGGGGCAACCACCGCCCGGTGCCGTCGGCGTCAAAACGCGCCACATACAGCGTGCCATGGTCAAGCAATTCGCGATTGGCGCGCGCACCCCCATCTCGCATGGCATCGCGGCTGACAAATTTATAGATGTACTCGAAGCGCGCATCTTCGCCCGAGTAGACCACCGCCCTTTGGTCTCGGGTGAGCGCGACCCAAGCCCCCTCGTGGGCGGCACGACCCAGGGCCGTGCGTTTGATCGGTGTGCTGTCGGGGTCGTGTGGGTCGAGTTCAACGACCCAACCGAAACGATTGGGTTCGTTGGGGTTTTGGGTGGCGTCAAAGCGCGTGTCATGCGCATCCCATCCATAAGCACTTTTTTCGCGCATGCCCCAACGGCGGTGGTGGGCACTGATTTGAGAGCCACCGCCAAAGTAATTCATCCAGTTTTCTTCGCCCGACAAATAGGTCCCCCAAGGGGTTTGACTGCTGGCGCAATTGTTGAGCGTGCCCAACACGGAGCGACCGTCTGGATCGGCTTGGGTGCGCATGAGCGGGTGGCCGGCAGCCGGACCGGTGACCTGAAAGGGGGTACTGAGGGTGACGCGCCGAGCCCAGCGCGACGGGCGCACCATCTCCCAGCGTTGGCCCACCCAACGAACCTCGTAGACCGACAAGCCATGGGCGTTTTGTGATTTGCGGACTTTGTCGGCATTCATGGGCCGAAAGCCATCGGGGTGCAACAGGCCATCGTCGGTGTACTCGTGATTGAGCGCGATCAGACCATGGGTGGAACTGCCGTTGATGGCAAAAAATTCGAGTCCATCGTGGTGCATGCCCATTTGCACCGCTTGGTCTTCGGCGCTGTTGCTGGCATCGAAACGAAAAGCCGGCATGCGAGCAGGTACACCGATGGGTTCGCCCCATGGGGCGATCACCTGGGCCACGTAACCCGGAGGAACCACCAAGGTGTCGCCAAAACCGGCAGGAATGCCCTGAAAGCCGATGCCGCGCGGCGCCCCCGGGGGCAGGCTGACGCAAGCCGTCAGGGGTTGCAGCAAGGCAGCAAATGCAGCCCACCCGGCCCCTTGCAGCAGGGTTCGACGGTGGGGGTCCGACACCTCGTGGATGCTGGGGTTGCCCGAGGTATTACTGTCTTCCATCCGGGAATGGTCTTTGGCCATGGCTGATCTTTTTTGATGAGTTTCCCCCATCATAAGCAAGCGTCGGGGCCCGTCAGATCAGGTGTTTCCAGTGGACCGAAGGCTTCAAGCCCCGATTGGCGCCATCGCACATAAACGGGCGTGGGCGCGCTGACAAAGCCCCGCGCCGCCAAACACATGACGTGCCGCCTGCAAGCTCAGGGCAAGGCGTTGCTCAGGGTCGCGAAGTGAAGAGTCCTTGGTCGCCCTGGCTTGGTCTTAAGCCAATTTGGCTTCTTTTTTCACCTGAGTCAGCCGGATCATTTGCGGTGATTTTTTATAGTGCCCATCAAGTGGGTAGCAGCCCGAGACCATGCCGTTTCTTGGGGCCGTGGTGCAATCGCTGAAGGTGCGGCACAGGCGCTTGCGCTGCAAAGGGCGCCCAGCCAGCACATCGGCGGCCAACTCGGGGTAAGACAGCATCATGCGCCCCAACCCCACCAAATCGGTCCATCCTTGGCGCACCACAGCCTGGGCCACGTAGGGCAGGAACTCTTGCAAATAGGTATAACCGCTGCCCACAAAACACATGGAGGGAAATTGTTTTTTCAGGTCACGCACCAAACTCAGGTGACGCATCACTCCGACCAAAGGGTCCTCGGGCGGCTGATAACCGTCAGATGGCGGGTACAAGGCCGGGCGAGTCACGTGCGGGGTGTAGTACGGACTGCCTATGGTGATGTTGACCATGGCCATATTGAGATCCATCATGACCTGCAAGAATTCGGCGGTCTCGCCGGTATGGATTTGATTCGGGTCGGCCTCGTTGATGCCAAAGCCGTATCGGTACGGCATTGCCAATGAGGCGTCAACCGCAATGCCAGGCCCCAAGGTCCTGGCATCAGACAAGCTGGCATCGGGTATGTATGGTAAAAAATCCACCGCCGACAGACGCACGCCCAGCATCATGGCGGGCGCTTCGGCGCGGATGCCCTGCACCAGTTCACGCAAGAAGCGGGTGCGATTGGCCATCGATCCGCCGTAGTCCCCCGCGCGGGTTTTGGCGGACAAAAACTCGTGGCCCAGATAACCGTGACAGTGCTTGAGGTCGACGAATTGAAAGCCGCAATCCCAAGCGCGTTTGGCCGCAAGCACGAAATCATCGATGAGTTGGCGGATGTCACCATCGCTCATGAGCACGATGTTTTCTTTGGGTCCGAACTTACCATCGAGCAAGGGGTGTCGGTACAGCACCCGGGGCTCCATGCGGGCATCGTCGTTGGGCTTGCAAAACCGACCAGAATGCGTCAATTGCAAGCCGATCAACAAGTCTTTGTCGTCACCCATGGCCTCGCGGTGGGCCTGAACCAAGGTTTCACGCAACTCGGCGATGCCGGCCTGGTTTTTCTGGTTCATGACCAATTGACGCGGGTTGGCTCGACCATCGTGGCGCACCGCCACCGCCTCGCCCCCCCAAATCATTTTCGCCCCAGACAAACCAAAATTGCGCCAGCGTCGGCGCGTGTTGTCGGTGGGGCTTCCGTCCTGCTGGCCGTCCCATCCCTCCATGGGGTGCACAGCATAACGATTACCTACAGTGAATGATCCGATCTTTAAAGGCTGCGCCATGATGGCGTCGGGCCCAGACTGCGGGGTGTCATCGCACGGCATGTCCAAGCCCAGGCGCCGCAAATTTTCTTTGAACCCCGCCGTGTCGGACAGGGATTTCACTTTGACGAAGTCTCCAAATTTCATGCCGTGCTTTCCGTTGAGTCCAACGAACCGCTTGGGCTGGAGGGAAAAACCAGAAACCAAGACACCCCGTGGGGCATGCGCCGTGTGTCGACTGTCTGCCGAGCATCACATCCCATTTCCGTGGGGAAGGGCCGTATCACTCGAAGGCCATCATAACCAAACCGTTCCTTTTGGCAAGACAGACAACCCGCTCCCTTTCGGTATAGCCTTGACGCAATGACTTCTATTTGCTTGGATTCAAGGATTCCAATTTGGCACTTAAAACCCGAGAGATCTCCTCATTGGCGGAGATTTTGAGGCCTGCTTGCAGAAATTCTTGTTTTTTCCCAGGATCATCAGGCAGCATATGAATAGATTCATTCAAGAATGTCTCGAGGCCAACCTTATTTCGGGTTTCAATGGCCATGGAAAGACCTTCTCGCAGAAAATCAGATGCTTTCGCAGGCTCAAGTTTCAGCTCGGGCAAAGCCCTCAAGACCGACTCGACTCCCAGCGGGTACCCTTCTTTAAGAGCCGCCAGCAGAGTCACCTTCATGAGTGCAGGCACCACTCCCTTAGGAGACAGTGCCAGCCTGGGCAGAACCTCCAAGAACTTGTTCAAGCAGAGAATGGACTTTTCTTGGTTGGCCAAGATAAGACCTGCATGCATCAAATGAAGCAATTTTTCAGGCCCAAGATTCAGTGCATTCAGGTGAATCAAAAGTTGGTCGGTGCTAGAAATGACCTTCCCATCAATGAACAACATGATGTCCTGGAGTTTGCCTATACCGGCAGCATTAAAGATTTTCTCTATATGCTCAGAATTTAATTTCAGTTTCGGCAATGTATTCAAGATCAGCATGACGGTGTCGGAGTCTGCGTTCATCAGGGCCATGCCCAAGGCTGAGAAGCCGTTTTTGGCCAACGCCTGAATGACTTTCTGTAACTGATCGGAATCCAGATTAAATTGAGGCAATGATTCCAACAACGCTTGGACGGCAAGAAATTGTTTCTCTTGAACTGCCAAGAAAAGACCGGTACGACCAGCCTTATCTGTGTTTTGAAGAATATCAAATATTTCAGTTGGATTTGGACCAAGCAGGATATCGGGAATAGCGGTCAGGATCAATTGGATGTCCTGCGTGTTCCCGCTTTGGAGAGACACGCGGAGAGCCACGGCCAGGTAATTTTTGATGCCATCCCATGGAACGCTGTCTCTTTCCTGACGCAGCACTTTCGATACGCACAGGAAATCATGTGTTTGTTGGGGATCAAGTCCCAGGGTCGGCAAAGCATTCAAGATCGCATTGACGGTATTAATGTCCTCTGAGGCCAGAGCCATTTCAAGAATTGATTTTCCTGTATCGTCTTTAGCCTGCAGGATTTCCATCTTTTGATCGGAAGGAAGGTTGAGTTTCTGAATTACTCCTAATAATTTTTCGGTGATTTGATATTCTTTAAGTTGAACAGACAAGGTCAGAGCTGTTTGGCCTGTGTCGGTTTTGGCTTGCAACGGCCCCAGAATTCCCTTAAGGTCGCCTCCTTGCCTGGAAAAATTTTCGAGTAGCTGCTTCAATTTTTCAGCGTCCGTCGTTACTTCCGGCGCACTGGAGCGGTGCTTAGGCCCATCATCCGGGATCGGCTCGTGAGCTCTTGTTGCAGACGCTTCAGCCAGACTCACCAAATCCTGGGCAATTTGGACCGATTGCTTGGCTATAGTTCCTTCTTTGAGTGCAAATTTTAACTGTTCGATATCATCTGGCGTTAATTGGGATGCATTGATCACATTGTAGTCACACTGCTCAACGTAGGGGATGCTTTCGCCATGAACAAAGATTGACCTTGAGGTGTTTGTCGAAGCCGCCCACTCTAAAATTTTAGTTGGGACATGTTCTGGACATAGGCCATTTCCAGTTAATTTTTGAAGCAGGCATTTTGCAAGCAGGTATGGACTTTCAACAATACTCAAAGATCCACTTTGCTCATTGGCCACAGCATTAAGGGGGAACACCCCATACACTTCACTCAATTGATTCAACTTTGATTCAAGCTGCCGTTTTGTAAATGGGGTTCGGATATCCTCATTGAGCTTTTTCAGGATATCCTTGGCCATCGAGATTGAAATTTGACAATCGCCCACGTTTTTTTGGATCGATTGTTCAGCAGCAACGAGCAGATCTGGCGTTATATGATGAAAGCCTTTGGCCCGAACCGGGGCAAGCCCAGGATATGTTGCAACAAAAAAACCCAAGCGATCTTTCAGTTCATTGACACACTGTTTGTTTGAATTGGTTGAATCAAGGTCTTTAAATTGATCCTGGACCAACCGTTCTAAAGTGGTATCGATCAATGCTTGTCGCTTTTGGAATACCTGGGACGCGAAGACATCTTCTGGAGATTTCAAGTCAAAAACAGCCTTTTGAATTCCATAAATCACCGCTGAACCACAGCAACTCAGCCGACAGGACAGGTCTTTCAGTGCCTTTTTTCGGTCTGGAAGTTGAATTTTATCGTCGGACATCAATGCGCAAAATTCATCAAACATCCTTTTCCCATGGCTGTAGATTAAGCAGGATTGCGCGGGATCGAAATTTGCCCGACCGATCATAACTGCGAAATTAGTGAGTTCGGATTTAATTTTCAGGTAGTCCTCCCTCATATTTCCATGGGCAAATCCAATCAGATTTACAGATCCCGCAATAAACTCATCCACAACACGCTGAAATTGATCGGATTGTTTAAAAACATCAAAATCCGTCTTGGGGTCAAATGCCGTGTCCTTGATCTTGGTGCCCGGCGGAAAGCCTGGTGCAGGTTGAGTGACGAAAACAGGGCCGTATCCCCTTTGGGGAGCGACCATACCAGCTTTGGGGAACAGCATCAAAGATCTCCTAAATACAGAATTTCAAAAAATAATTTTTAAATTTGAAATTACACAAAGCAGCAAGCGTCGGGATTCGGATTGTCCTTTTGTAAGAGCATAAACGAAATTGGTGACCTAGGGAATCTCTGCAAAACTCGCTGCGTTCAAGTTTTGTCCAAAATCGGGATGCCATGCAAGGCGGATTTCGCCGCAGAAATCCGTAGATATCTGCAAGAAGTCCAACGAAGCAGGGCGCCCGAGTTTGGGATGAAACGACGCATGGGGATTTGCAGAGATTCCCTAGGAAGTCGCTGAATATCTGCTGCTGGCACGTGACCTTCGATGACATACCCCTCTACTAGGGCTGTGTGACATGAAGCGAACTTTTGGGGCAATCCCAGGCGTGCACGAGCAGCATTGTTACCTTGATCTAGGACGGTTACCTGGAATCCATTTTTTTCAAGATGGGAAATCCAATCTTTGCAGCAACCGCAATTGGGATCTTTCCATACCTGAACGTCATTAGTTCTTGCATTAATTACATTGGAAAAAGATGCTCCCCCAAATGCAATAAAACCTAGTATCAATGAACGCCTTAAGGCATTCAGTCGAGAGTCTTGGTAAGTCATGATTGGAACTCCTTGGCTGAGAATCTACTTTTTCTCAACCTTGATGGTGCCTTTCATGCCTGACTCATAGTGTCCGGGCATCAGGCAGGCGAAATTCACTGCTCCTGCCTTGGTGAATTGCCAAATGATTTCACCTTGTTTCCCAGGTTCCAGCGTGACTTTGCTCGGTTCATCGTGTTCCATATCTGGGAATTTCTTCATTACCTCCAAGTGCTCCAACAATTCTTTTTGTGTTCCCAAACTGAGTTCGTGTTTGACCTGGCCTTTGTTCTTGAGGATGAATCGGACCGTTTCGCCTTGTTTGACTAGGATATCGGCAGGCGAGTAGCGCATGTTGTCCGTCATTTCAATAGTGACGGTTCGATTGGTCTTACTGGCCACGCCGGGTTTGCCAATAGCGGTTTCTTCGCTGCCGTGCCCATGGCCACCAGCATGGTTGGCTCCGGCAAAAGCAGCACTGGATAAGGTCAGTGCAGAAATGATGGTCAAAGGACGAAAGGTACGGGTCATCTGGGGGGCGGTATAGCAATTTCTCCTGGTTTCGAATGAAATGGGTTAGTGGTTTTCATGGCCGCCGTTGGGTTTACGCACGTTCACCTCCATGGGCGTGACAGGTCGCTGGCTACGTGGCATGGATTGCCCACCTCCGGACTTAAAACGGGCTGGCTCAGCAAGAGGACCGTTGTATTCGTGAGCAACCGTACCTTTGGGGTGCTTGTACCAACCTGGATTGCTGTAATCGCCTGACTTTTGGTTGCGCCGCACCTTGAGAACGCTGAACATGCCGCCCATTTCAACGGAACCAAATGGTCCCTCACCGGTCATCATCGGGGCAGTATTGTCTGGAATGGGCATCTCCATTTCTGTCATGTCAGCCATACCGCGTTCGCCCATCACCATGTAGTCAGGAATCAATTTGTTGATTTTTTTTGCTATGCCGCTGTGATCAACGCCTATCAAGTTGGGCACGTTGTGGCCCATGGCATTCATGGTGTGGTGGCTTTTATGGCAGTGGAAAGCCCAGTCGCCCTCTTCATCCGCCAGAAACTCAAATTGCCGCATCTGACCGACGGCGATGTCGGTGGTCACCTCGGGCCAGCGCGTGCTTTTTGGGGTGGGGCCACCATCAGTGCCCGTGATCACAAACTCGTGTCCATGTAAGTGCATCGGGTGGTTGGTCATTGTCAAGTTACCAACACGAATACGCACCTTGTCATTGAGACGAACATTCAACGAATCAATGCCAGGAAAGATACGGCTGTTCCAGCTCCACAGGTTGAAGTCCAGCATGGTCATCGTCTTGGGCGTGTAGCTACCGGGATCGATGTCGTAGGAATTGAGTAAAAAGCAGAAATCCCGATCTACTTCATCGATCATGGGATGCTTGGCTTTGGGGTGCGTCACCCAGAAACCCATCATGCCCATGGCCATTTGTGTCATTTCATCCGCATGGGGATGGTACATAAAGGTGCCGGGACGACGCGCCATGAATTCGTACACAAAAGTCTTGCCAGGCTGGATAGCGGGCTGGGTCAACCCAGCTACGCCGTCCATGCCATTGGGAAGGCGCTGACCATGCCAATGAACGCTGGTATGTTCCGGGAGTTTGTTGGTGACAAATATGCGCACGCGATCCCCTTCCACCACTTCGATGGTGGGGCCGGGGCTCTGGCCGTTGTACCCCCACAAGTGAGCCTTAAAGCCGGGAGCCATCTCGCGCACCACGGGTTCGGCTACTAAGTGAAACTCCTTGACTCCGTTATTCATGCGCCAGGGCAGCGTCCAGCCATTAAGGGTCACCACCGGGTTGTAAGTACGACCGGTGTTTGGAACCAGCGGCGGCATGGTAGTTGGGCTGGTTTGCAATATGGGCTCTGGCAAGGCAGCCAGCGCCACTCGGCTCACCGCGCTGGCCGCGATGGCTCCGCCAGTGATACCGGTCATTCGGAAAAAGTCTCGTCTGGATGTCATGGATTCAATCTCGTATTCAATGCCCAGCGCCACCTGCGCTGGGAGTGTTGGACGTCACCGTCAGCGAAGCAGTAGTGGGGCGTCCGATCAACGATGCCTGCAAGGCCGCGTCAGCAAGCCAGAAATACTGCTGCGCATCGATGGCTGCGGTAACAGTGCCAACTTGATCTCGGGCATCTGCCAGCAACTCAAACACGCCAATGATCATGCCGTTGTAGCGAAGCTGGTTTTCGTCTGCGATCACGCGGCGCAAGGGCACTACTTCGTCTCGATAGTGTTTTGCCACGTCATATGCAGTCCGGTAGGCCGAATAGCTTTCGCGCAGGCCAGAGCCTGCCGCGCGGATCGTGGCCTCTAATTGATTGGCTGCTGCCAGAGTGCGGGCATTCCAGGCATCGCGTTGCATGCCGCCCCAGTCAAAAATCGGCAAACGCACCGCAACCTCAAATCCACGCGGATCGGTTCTTGTTCCGGCAGCGTTATCGATTTTTGTATTGCGCCGCGCAGTGAGTTCGATGTCTGTGAAACTGGTGACAACGTTTAATCCTTGTGCCTTGCCCGCACTGGTTAGCGCACTTTGTGCCAGTCGGATATCCAGACGCCCTTGCGTTGCCAATGCTCCCACGGCTTGGGGTTCGAGTGCAGTTTGAGGCAAGTCAGGCAAGCGTTCGGGTAATTTGAGTATCTGGGCCTGCGCCTCATCTAGCCCTAGCAAGCGCACCAACACTTCTTTGCTGGCTGTGACTTGATGTTGGGCAGTGGCCAAACGGGTGGCCGCATCCGCGTAGAAGGACTGCTCACGAGCTCGACTGATGCGGTTAAAGTTACCCACCGATTGCATGCGCCGCGCCAGTTCAGCGCCGGCTTCTGCACTGACAAAAACTTGTTGTGCGTAGATCAACTTTTGCTGTGCCGCCAGTGCCCGCACCCATGCCTGACGGACCTGCGTGACACGATCTACAACCTCACTGGATAAACGCAGTTGAGCTTGTTCAATACGACGTTCGGCGATCCCTGAACGGACAGGCAAGGTCAAAACGTCCAACAGCCCAAATGACAGCGCGCGTCCCAGTTCCAGCTCATCACCAGCAACCAGGCGCTCGAAACTGAAGATCGGGTTTGAAATGCGCCCACTTTGTGCAGCATCGGCAGATTCAGCCCATCCTTGCGCCAGCAGAGCTTGCAGGGCGTAACTGTTAGTCAATGCAAGCTGAACGGCCTCCTTTTGCCCGATCGGCGTGTTCAGCAGCTTTGCTGCAAGCTGGGCACGTTGTTCACGCTCCTGATTAGTCTGAGCAAGCTTCAGTTGACCATCTGTGAGGCTTGAGGTGTCAGCGTTGACCCTACTGACATTTTGCTCAAGACTTACACTAGCACAACCATACAAGACTCCAATGGCGAGCACCACAGCAGCCAGCTTGATTCGGCGGCATGAAATGATCCGGGTCATCGTTTAGTCCCTTCGTGATGACCGTCATGTGAATCAGGTGCAGCCGGGACATCTGATGTCGATTGACCAGTTGAAGCCTCCTTGGCATAGGCACGCCAGCCCCCAATCCGACCAACACGGTCATTCGCCTCCCGCCAAGGCAGCACGGCTTGATCCGTGTACGCCTGATAGCCTCCTAAAGTTGACGTGTACTGCAATTGGGTCGGAAGCGGATTTACCCGTTGATCTGCAGACGTCTGTGCAGCAGCCCCTCCAGCCAAGAATGCAACAAACCACGGAAGGATAGTTCTGATAAAAAAGACTGAATGTGTAGGTGTCAGCATGGGATCCTAATGTAGAAACTCTGCAAAGATGGGATGGATTTTGAATAGATATTTTTTGCAAAATTCCGATGAATGTAAATTAAATTCGTAATTCATGCATTGAAACGAGCATGAGACAACAAAGCCTAGCCACCGTCGGATTCGAACTGGCCACCAAGCGCACACGCAAGCGTCAATTTCTGGAAGAGATGAACCTGATCGTGCCCTGGCGAGAGCCGGTGACCTTGATCAGCCAGCATGTACCAGTCAGCAAGATGGGTCGACCACCGTTTGCGGTCGAGACGATGCTGCGAATTCACTTCATGCAACAGTGGTTTGGCCTGAGCGATCCGGCCATGGAAGAAGCCATGCATGACACGCCTGTGTTGTGTCAATTTGCCCAACTGGATACTGGCCTGAGTCGCTTGCCTGATGAGAGCACCATCTTGCGTTTTCGCCACTTTCTGGAGGAGCACGATTTGAGCCAACAGATGATGGCCACGGTCAATGCACTTTTGCAGGACTCAGGGTTGGTGCACACAGTGACGACCACGCCAGCCAACGAACATGATGTGACGCAGGCGGTTCATCTGTTGCATGGACAAAAGAGCGATGTGTTCGCAGATGCGGGGTATCGAGGCGTTGACAAGCGTGAAGAAATTCAGCATCAGCACAAGAATGTGCAGTGGCATGTGGCCATGATGCCTGGCAAGCGCCGGGCGCTCAAAAAGACAGGGACAGACGAGATCAGGGAACGCATCGAAAAAATCAAAGCCAGTGTGAGAGCCAAGGTGGAACACCCATTCAGGGATGATCAAGCGCCAATTCGGATATGTGAAAACACGTTATCGCGGGCTGGCCAAAAACACGGCACAGTTGTTCACTCTCTTTGCGCTTTCGAATCTGTGGATGGCGAGAAAGGCGCTCATGCAGAGGCGACACATGGGATAGGTGCGCCCAGCGCACCCCAAAACCTCCCTGATAGGAGGCGAAAACAACTCGAATTGACGAAAATCGGACGGAAGACACAAGGCCACTTTCACCATGCGAAGTGCGGCATGGTTGGCACTAAAAAATCGGTAATTTTTCAGACTGACCCTAGTCACTTCGTTTTGTCTCCAGAATCTTGACGGTATCTGCGCTATTCAACACCCCATCTGCCCGAGCTTGGTGCAAAAAATGATCGATCTGCTCAGCAATGAACTTGGCATTATGGGGATTATTTTGATGGGCAAACTGTTTCAGACGTTCTGCTTGTTGAGCGTATTCCCGCTGAACTTTCTCAAAATCGCCAGTTTGTTTAAAGGATTCAAAAGACCTTCCGCCACCACCTTGAAACAGGTTCCCTGTGTCCCCTGAGCGTACTCCGCAGAAGGAGCCCTGCGAGGAACTTTGTAGAAAATGCCAGTGAATCCTGCACTTGATGATCCCACGCTTGATACGGTAGGCAGCATGGCTTTTCTCCGAAATTCATGAATGGGGGAAGGACAGCAAAACCGATGACCATGCGCTTTTGCCAAGTCGTGGGTATGTTTTGCGATGCCTTTTGAACCTGATTCATTCAAAGACAATGAATTGCAAGAATAATTGAATTGTAATTTATTACACCAATTGACGCAATATAAAGTGTCAAATCGAACAGGCCGTGTTCAGGGAAAGCACCATGCCCCGTCAATGGAGAAGAGCCGGAAGAGCCCAGGTTTGTCCCGAATGGGTAATAACCTCCCATTTGGTGCCGTCGGCGAGACTCGAACTCGCACAGCTTTCGCCACTACCCCCTCAAGATAGCGTGTCTACCAATTTCACCACGACGGCCTGAATTTAGAACTGATGATTGTAACTGAACCTGGTGCTTGGAAGCGGGCCCAAAAAGACATTAGCGCGGGATGTTGCCGACCGGCGCCTTGGGCTCAGGCGTGGCAGCCGGTGAAAGCACACCAGCAGCCGGTGCGGGTACTGCGGGATCGACGCCAACAGGTGTGGGCACCGAGCTCGGCGCAGTGCGCTCGAGCACGCTGCCGGTGCTGGGTGCTTCGGGGCGGGCGCTGCCCAAATAAGCCAAGCCCAGGGTGCTGAGGAAAAACACGGTGGCCAACACGGCCGTGGCGCGCGACAGGAAGTTGGCGCCACCGGTGGCACCAAACAAGCTACCCGATCCGCCCGAACCAAATGCGGCCCCCATGTCGGCGCCTTTGCCGTGCTGGACCAGCACCAAGCCGATCATGCCCAGGGCCGACAAAATTTGAACCAGCAAGACGATATTGTGTAAAAGAGTCATGGTGTCAACGCAGTGGGTTTAAGCCGGCACACTACCAGCCTGGATGATGAAGAGGAAGTCAGCGGCCTTGAGGGCTGCGCCGCCGATCAGGCCACCGTCGATGTCGGGCATGGCCAGCAAAGCGGCGGCATTGGCGGCATTCATGCTGCCGCCATACAAAATGTGCACCCGCTCGGGGTGAGGAGTGGCTGCACGCAGTTGAGTGCGCAACAAAGCATGCACCGCCTGCGCCTGTTCGGGCGAGGCGGTTTTGCCAGTACCAATGGCCCAGACGGGCTCGTAGGCGATGGCGATTTCGCTGATGCAATGGCCGTTTTGGTGGATGACTGCCGCCAATTGGCGCTTCACCACCTCTTCGGTTTGACCTGCTTCGCGCTGCGCCAGGGTTTCGCCCACACAGACAATGGGGGCGATGCCGACAGCCAGGGCACGCTGCGCCTTGAGGGCGACGGTCGCGTCGCTTTCGCCGTGGTACTGGCGTCGCTCGGAGTGCCCAACGATGGCGTAACGGACCCCAAAGTCGCGCAACATGCCTGCAGATACTTCACCGGTGTAAGCGCCCTGCTCGTGAGCCGAGACATCTTGCGACCCCAGATCGATGCCGCTAGCGCGCACCAACTCGGCCAACTGAGCCAAGTAAGGCGCGGGAACGCACATGGCCACGCCGCAGGACTGCGCTGGCAAACCTTCACGCACGGCCTGAACCAGGGCCTGGTTTTGCACCAGGCCACCGTTCATCTTCCAATTGCCGGCGATCAGCTTGCGCTTCATGGCTGCATGTTTACTGTTGCTGTTGCTGTTGGCCGTCCGACGTCTCGGCGTAAGCCAGGCGCTCGGTCAGGACCTTCATCGATAGCTTGACGCGACCTTTGTCGTCGGTTTCGAGCACCTTGACACGCACCACTTGGCCTTCGGCCAACACGTCGGTGACCTTGGCAATGCGCTCGTGACTGATCTGGCTGATGTGCAGCAGACCGTCTTTGCCGGGCAACAGGTTGACCAGGGCACCAAAGTCAAGGATCTTGGTGATCGGACCTTCGTAGACCTTGCCCACCTCCACTTCGGCGGTGATTTCGGTGATGCGGCGCTTGGCCTCATCGGCCTTGGCGGCGTCGGTGGCGGCGATGGTGATGGTGCCGTCTTCGCCAATATCGATCTGGGTACCGGTCTCTTCGGTCAGCGCGCGAATGGTGGCGCCGCCCTTGCCGATCACGTCACGGATTTTCTCGGGGTTGATTTTCATGGTGTAGAGCTTGGGCGCGAAGTTGGACACTTCGGTTTTGGCTTCGCCCAAGGCCTCTTGCATCTTGCCCAGAATGTGCATGCGGGCTTCTTTGGCTTGAGCCAAAGCGACTTGCATGATCTCTTGGGTGATGCCCTGGATCTTGATGTCCATTTGCAAAGCGGTGATGCCATTGTTGGTGCCGGCCACTTTGAAGTCCATGTCGCCCAGATGATCTTCGTCGCCCAGGATGTCGGTCAGCACTGCGAAGCGATTGCCTTCCTTGATCAAACCCATGGCGATGCCCGCCACGTGGGCTTTCATTGGCACGCCAGCGTCCATCAGCGACAAGCAGCCGCCGCACACCGAAGCCATCGATGACGAACCGTTGGACTCGGTGATTTCGGACACCACGCGCAGGGTGTAGGGGAACTCTTCCTTGCTGGGTAAGCAGGCCACCAGGGCGCGCTTGGCCAGACGACCATGGCCCACTTCGCGGCGCTTGGTGCTGCCCATGCGGCCGACTTCGCCAGTGGCGAACGGGGGCATGTTGTAGTGGAACAGAAAATGGTCTTCGAACTCGCCGGCCAGCGCGTCGATGCGCTGGGCATCACGCTCGGTACCCAAAGTGGTGATGACCAGCGCCTGGGTTTCACCCCTCGTGAACAGAGCCGAACCGTGAGTACGGGGCAGCACGCCTGTGCGGATTTCGATGGGGCGCACGGTACGGGTGTCGCGACCGTCGATGCGCGGCTCGCCGGCCAGGATCTGGCCACGCACGATGCGAGCTTCGATTTCAAACAGCAGGCCTTCGACCTTGACGCTGTCGGACTCGGCACCATCCGACTTGAGGTTTTCCATGACAGCGGCGTAGGCTTCGCGGCAAGCCTGGGTGCGGGCCTGCTTGTTGCGGATTTGATAGGCGGCGCGCAGCTTGTCTTCGGCCAGGGCGTTGACCTTGGCGATCAGCGGCTCATCTTTGGCCGGGGGCTGCCAATCCCACATGGGTTTGCCGGCATCACGCACCAATTCGTGGATGGCGTTGATGGCGGCCTTGCCTTGTTCATGGCCAAACACCACGGCGCCCAGCATGATCTCTTCGGGCAATTGCAGGGCCTCGGACTCGACCATCAGCACGGCAGACTCGGTGCCGGCGACCACCAGATCCATCTGACTGTCTTTGCGCTGGGTTTGCCCCGGGTTCAGCACGTATTGGCCATTGATGTAACCCACGCGGGCCGCACCGATGGGGCCATTGAAGGGAATGCCTGAAACCGACAGAGCGGCGCTGGTGGCGATCATGGCGGCAATGTCGGCATCGACTTCGGGGTTGAGCGACACCGTATGGATGACCACGTGCACTTCGTTGTAGAAACCTTCCGGAAACAATGGACGGATCGGGCGATCGATCAGGCGACTGGTCAGGGTTTCGAGTTCGCTGGGCTTGGTTTCGCGTTTGAAAAAGCTGCCGGGGATCTTGCCGGCGGCGTAGGTTTTCTCGATGTAATCGACGGTCAACGGGAAGAAGTCTTGGCCAGGCTTGGCCGACTTCGAACCAACCACTGTAGCCAGCACCACGGTGTCATCGATGTTGACCAGCACGGCGCCGGTGGCCTGACGGGCGATTTCGCCAGTTTCCATGGTGACCGTGTGTTGGCCCCATTGGAAGGTCTTGGTGACTTTATTGAACATGGACATGATGTATTTTCCTGTGGAAGGGGAACCATGGGCCTCCCCAAGGGGCCGGGCGGCTCACACAGAACACGATGCCATTCCAGAAAACGTCGAACCCGGGGACCAACCTGTTTTGTGGAATGACACAGCTTCGCTCCGTGCCGATACGCCACTCGATGCGGCTTGCCCCGCAGGGCATTCCGCATCGACTGTGATGTCACCGAAAATTACTTGCGCAGGCCGAGTTTGGCGATCAGCGCGGTGTAACGGTCGGCGTCTTTCTCTTTGAGGTAGTCGAGCAATTTGCGACGGCGGCTCACCATGCGCAGCAAACCGCGACGGCCGTGGTGGTCCTTGGCGTGCGTTTTGAAGTGCGGGGTGAGTTCATTGATGCGGGCAGTCAGAAGGGCGACTTGCACCTCGGGACTCCCCGTGTCGTTGGCGCTGCGCGCATTGGTCTTGACGACCTCGGCCTTGTTGATGGCGGTCATTACAGTTTCCTTTGAAATATTTGACTTGCGCCGGCAGCCGGAAATGCCGCTGGCGTGCTTTGCTGCCCCCAGTGGCAAACCCACTTTGAACAACCTTCAGAGTGTAACACATTCGTTGCATCGCCACAGGCTGGGCGACCCTGTGAGCCCTCAAGGGCGGTTCATGGCGCAGTTGTGCGGCATTTCGGCCTGCTCGGCGCTGAGGCGGCGGATCACGCGAAAGCCATAGCCCGAGCCCTCGACGTCGTACTTGACGCCCGGGGTACCCAAGCGGTCCATCACCCCCACCACCAGGGGTTGTTGGAACTGATGGTCGGCACCGCGCATGCGCCCGCGCAGGCCCGCCACGGTTGCGTCCGCACTTTCCATCGCGTGCGCCAGGGCCAATGCGTTTGGGGCACTGGCGCGGCCCATGGACTGGGCCAGGGCCTCAACCAGCATCTGCATGCGCAAGTGCAGGTAATCGTCGGCGGGCTTGGGAAAGCGCTGGCGAAATGCATCGACAAAGCGATCCGACTCTGGCGTGCCCAAATTGGGCAACCAGTCGGCCACGGCAATCACTCGCCCCACCCCGGCTTCGGCGATGGCCGCCGGCGCGCCCAGGGCGTTGCCGTAAAAGGTATAGAACTTGCCGTCAAATCCCACCTCGCGAGCAGCTTTCACCAACAGAGTCAGGTCGTTGCCCCAGTTGCCGGTGATGACGACCTGAGCCCCGCTGGCCTTGATCTTTTGGGCATAGGGCAAGAAGTCACGCACCCGACCCAACGGGTGCAATTCGTCGCCGACGATGGCGATGTCGGGCCGCCATTCGGACAACAGTTGGCGGGTCTCGCGCAGTACCGATTGACCAAAGCTGTAGTCTTGGCCGATCAGATAGGCGCGCGTGATGTCGCGGTCGCCCCGCAAGACCGACAGCAGGGCACGCAGCCGCATGTCGGCATGGGCGTCAAAGCGAAAGTGCCAGAAGGTGCAGCGGGCGTTGGTCAGCGCCGGGTCGACTGCCGAGTAGTTCAGCAGCAAGACCTGACGGGCTGGATCGCGTTGGTTGTGTTTGTCGATGGCCTCGATCAGAGCCGCAGCCACCGCCGAGCTGTTGCCCTGCAAAATCACCCGCGCACCATCGTCGATGGCCGCGCGCAAGGCGGCCAAGCTCTCTTCCACCTGGCCCTTGTTGTCGTAGCGCTCCAGACGCAGCTGCCGCCTCTGACCGCCCCAGCTCACGCCGCCGCGCTCGTTGACGCGCTCGACACCCCAGGCCAGGTTGCGCCAGACCGCTTCGCCGGCGTTTGCAAAGGGTCCGCTCAAGCCCTCGATCAGCGCCAAGCGCACCGGCGCCGTGTTTTGCGCCATGGCGAGGCCAGCGCAGACCCAAAGGGCCGCTGCGCATAGGGCAAGGCGAGCCGTTTTCAAGAGGGGAGAGAGAGAAAAATTCATGATAGATGGAGACTTGAAAAAATCTTGAGCCACACCAATTGACACTCAAGGCCAATCAATGGCCGCCGAGTTTAAACCCACTACAGGAGTCCGCCATGTTGTTTGCACCCGTCACCTACCGCCGCCCCACCCTGCACGCTTTCGAGCGCTTTCTGGACGAAGTCATGCGCGCCCCGGCCCAGCCCGGCTTGCCCGCCAGTCAAGTTGAGAAAGCCTACGAGCTCAGCCTGGACATGCCCGGCGTTTCGCGCGAACAAGTCAAGATTGATATCGAAGGCGCCGTGGTGCGCATCGAGACCTTGCCTGAAGCCAAGCGCCAATACCGTGGCGCATACGAGATGCCGCAAGAAATCGACCCGCAATCCAGCAGCGCCAAACTGGAAAACGGCGTGCTTAGCCTGACCTTGGCCAAGCTGCAACCCGTCTCCAAAGCGCACAGTCTGATGGTGGGCTGATGCCCCCGCCTCGGCCATTGGGCCGGGGGGGTTAGACTTGATGCATGAAATGGGTGTTGGGCATCGAGTCTTCGTGTGATGAAACTGGCGTGGCCGTCGTGGGCTATCAGCCCGGTACCGATGCCACGCCTGTTCTCGGTGCGCATGCCTTGCACAGTCAGATCGACATGCACCAAGCCTACGGCGGCGTGGTGCCCGAGTTGGCCAGCCGGGATCACATCCGCCGCGTGTTGCCACTGACCGATCAGGTCTTGAGCCAAGCGCAACTGAAGTTGTCCGACATCGACCATGTGGCCTATACCCGGGGTCCGGGTTTGGCAGGTGCCTTGTTGGTTGGCGCCGGCGTGGCCTGTGCCTTGGGAGCCGCGCTCGAACGTCCCGTCCTCGGGGTGCATCACCTGGAAGGGCATTTGCTCTCGCCATTTCTCAGTGCAGATCCCCCGCAATTTCCATTCGTCGCCCTGCTGGTCTCGGGCGGCCACACCCAATTGATGTGGGTGCAGGGCTTGGGGCAATACACGTTGTTGGGCGAAACGATCGATGACGCCGCCGGCGAAGCTTTTGACAAGTCGGCCAAGCTGATGGGCTTGCCCTACCCCGGCGGGCCCGCCTTGTCGAAGCTGGCCGATCAAGGCAACCCCCAAGCCTTCAAACTGCCGCGACCCTTGATGCACAGCGGCAACCTGGATTTTTCTTTCGCCGGCCTCAAAACCGCCGTGCTCACCCAAGTGCGCAAATTGGGCCCGGAGTTGGAGGCGCGCAAACCCGATTTGGCGGCATCGACCCAGGCCGCCATCGTCGAAGTACTGCTGAAAAAAACCCTGACTGCACTGCAAGAAACCGGGGTCAAGCGGCTGGTGGTGGCCGGTGGCGTGGGCGCCAACGCCAACCTGCGTTTGTCTTTGACCCAGGCCTGCGAACGACGGGACGTGCAGGTCCATTATCCCGAGCTGAGCCTGTGCACCGACAATGGCGCGATGATCGCCATGGCAGCGGCCCTGCGCCTGCAAGCGGGCTTGGCCGACACGCGCACCGACTACGGCTTTGACGTGCGCCCACGCTGGCCGCTGGATGAGTTGACACAGGCCATATCCATATAACTTTTTTTTATATTAAACCTCTCACAATAGATCCAATTATTGTGAGAGAGCCATGTCCAAGTCCGCTAACGCCCCTTTGGTGAAATTGGTCGGCGCCGGCCCCGGTGCCGCCGACTTGTTGACTGTGCGCGCCTGTCGTGCCATCGAATGGGCCAGCGTGCTCTTGGTCGATGACCTGGTCAGCCCCGACATCGTGGCCCTGGCCTCGCCGCAAGCTCGCGTGATTGCGGTGGGCAAGCGTGGCGGCTGCCGCCAAACCCCCCAAGCCTTCATCGAGCGCCTGATGGTGCGCTGCGCTCGCGCCGGTGAACGGGTGGTGCGCCTGAAAGGGGGAGACCCATTCATCTTCGGCCGGGGCGGCGAAGAGGTGCAAACCCTGCGCGAGCACGGCATCGAGGTCGAGGTCATCAATGGCATCACCGCCGGTCTGGCCGGCGTGACGAGTTTGGGGGTGCCGCTGACGCACCGCGAACACGCCCAGGGCGTGGTGCTGCTGACCGGTCACAGCCAACCCGGCAGCTATGGTACCGATTGGGGCGCCGTCGCCAGGGCGGCGGCCGAGATGCGCTGGACCTTGGTCATTTACATGGGCGTGCGCGAACTGCCCGCCATCGAGAAAGAACTGCGCCAAGGCTTGGGCGACGATGTGCCAGTGGCTGTGGTGCAAAATGCCACCCTGCCCCAGCAACGCCATGCCGTCTCGGTGCTCTCAGACCTGTCGGCCCTGGTGGCGCGCGAAGGACTGGGCAGCCCATCCGTGGTGGTGGTCGGTGATGTTTTGAAGGGTTTGGCACACACCCGGTCCGGCGCATGCGAAAATAGCGGGTTAATTCAAAAGAATCAGGACTACGCATGGACGCCGAACGCATCAACCTTATAGGCAGCACTTTGACCGACCTGAGCCAACGCGCTCAGGATCTACGGAGGTATCTTTGACTTCGATGCGAAGTCAGAACGCCTGAGAACCGTCAACGCATCGCTGGAAGACCCTGCGGTCTGGAACGACCCCAAGAAAGCCCAAGAGCTGGGCAAAGAGAAAAAAGCCCTCGACGACATCGTGTTGGTGCTGCAGCGTTTGGGCGCTGAGATCGAGGACAACCTCGAGTTGTTCGATATGAGTAAGGCCGACAACGACGAGGCCGGCCTGATCACACTGGAAGAAGATACCACCCGCATCAACGGCGAAATCGAAAAGCTGGAATTCCGCCGCATGTTCAATCAACCGGCCGACCCCAGCAACTGCTTTGTCGACCTGCAAGCCGGCGCTGGCGGCACCGAGGCCTGCGACTGGGCCAGCATGCTACTGCGCCAGTACCTGAAGTACGCCGAACGCAAGAGCTTCAAAGCCACAGTCGAGGACGAGACCCCGGGCGACGTCGCGGGCATCAAGAGCGCCACCATCAAGATTGAGGGCGAGTACGCCTATGGCTTGCTGCGCACCGAAACCGGCGTTCACCGACTGGTGCGCAAGTCGCCCTTTGACTCTTCGGGCGGTCGCCACACCTCGTTCGCCTCGATCTTCGTTTACCCCGAAATCGATGACTCGATCGAGATCGACATCAACCCAGCCGATGTGCGGGTCGACACCTACCGCGCCAGCGGTGCCGGCGGTCAGCACATCAACAAAACCGACTCGGCCGTGCGTCTGACCCACGTGCCCACCGGCATCGTGGTGCAGTGCCAAGACAGCCGCAGCCAACACAGCAACCGCGACGTGGCGTGGCGCCGTCTGCGCTCTCGCCTGTATGACTTTGAGATGCGCAAGCGCATGGAAGCACAACAAAAGCTGGAAGACACCAAGACCGATGTGGGCTGGGGTCACCAAATCCGCTCGTATGTGCTGGACCAAAGCCGCATCAAGGATTTGCGCACCAGCGTTGAAATTTCGAACACCCAAAAAGTGCTGGACGGCGATCTCGACGCCTTCATTGAAGCCTCATTGAAACAGGGCGTCTGACGCCCACCGGAGAACCCCATGCGTGAACCCCCAGGCCAACTGGTCAAGCGGCTCGACTATCAGGCTTCGGCCTATCTGATCGACAGCGTCGATCTGACTTTCGACCTCGACCCGGCCAAAACCCGCGTGCTCAACCGCATGCGCATGCGCCGCAATCCCGATGTCGCACCCCAGCCTTTGCGCCTGGACGGCGAAGAGCTGAACCTGGCCCGCGTCCTGGTCAATGGCGAAGGCACCTCGTTCAAGATGGACAACGGCCAGTTGTTGCTGGAGAAATTGCCCGAAGGCCATGAGCCTTTCGATCTGGAGATCTTCACCACCTGCAACCCGTTGAAGAACACCACCCTGAGCGGTCTGTATGTCAGCCAAAACACCTTCTTCACCCAGTGCGAAGCCGAGGGCTTTCGCCGCATCACCTACTTCCTGGACCGACCTGACATCATGGCGTCGTACAGCGTCACGCTGCGCGCCGACGCTACCGCATACCCGGTCTTGCTGAGCAACGGCAACCTGATCGAGGAAGGTCGCCTGGACGATGGCCGCCACTTCGCGCGTTGGGTCGACCCACACCGCAAACCCTGCTACCTGTTCGCCCTGGTGGCGGGTCGCCTGGTGTGCCGCGAGCAACGCATCCGCTCGCGCTTGGGTGGAGAGCACCTGCTGCAGGTTTATGTGCGCGCCGGTGACCTTGACAAAACTGAGCACGCCATGCAGTCGCTGATGCACAGCATCGCCTGGGACGAAGCCCGCTTTGGCCTGAGCCTGGACCTGGAGCGTTTCATGATCGTCGCCACCAGCGACTTCAACATGGGCGCCATGGAAAACAAGGGTCTGAACATCTTCAACACCAAGTATGTTCTGGCCAACCCCGCGACCGCTACCGATATCGACTTCGACAACGTCGAGAGCGTGGTGGCCCACGAGTACTTCCACAACTGGACAGGCAACCGCGTGACCTGCCGCGATTGGTTCCAGCTTTCTCTCAAAGAAGGCTTGACGGTTTTTCGGGATCAAGAGTTCAGCCAAGACCTGGCCGGCAGCCCGTCAGCACGCGCGGTCAAACGGATCGAAGACGTGCGCTTGTTGCGCAATGTCCAGTTCGCAGAAGACGCAGGCCCCATGGCGCATCCGGTGCGACCCGACAGCTATCTGGAAATCAACAATTTCTACACCGTCACCATTTACGAAAAAGGTGCCGAGGTCGTTCGCATGATGCAGACGCTGGTTGGCCGTGATGGTTTTGCCCGCGGCATGAAGTTGTACTTCGATCGCCACGACGGCCAGGCCGTGACCTGCGACGACTTCGCCCAAGCCATGGCCGACGTCAACCCCGGCTCGCCGCTGGCCCAGCATCTTGAAGCCTTCAAGCGCTGGTATAGCCAGGCGGGTACGCCAGCGCTGAAGGTCACCACCCATTTCGACGCCACGCAACGCCGGTACACCTTGACTGTGCGCCAATTCAGCGCGCCCAGCCCCGGTCAAGTGGAAAAACTGCCCTTCGTCATTCCCATCCAACTGGGCTTGCTTTCGAGCTCGGGCCGAGAGTTGGTGTCCACCAACTTGCAGGTGTTGACTGAAGTCGAGCAAAGCTGGACCTTTGAGGACATCGACGAGGCACCTGTGCCGTCGCTGCTGCGCGATTTCAGTGCGCCGGTCACTCTGCACTACCCCTACACCAGGGCCGAGTTGCTGACCCTGCTGGCGCACGACCGCGATCCCTTCAACCGTTGGGAGGCTGCGCAACGCCTTTGCCTGGAAGTGGCGGTGCGTGCGCTGCAACAGGGCCACGCGCCTGAACTGGGCGAAGAACTGTCCGGTGCTTTGCGCCAAGTGTTGCGCCACCCAGACCTGGACGCCGCCTTCAAAGAGCTGGTGCTGACCCTGCCCTGCGAAACCTATATGGGCGAGCAGTTGGAAACCGTGGACCCCCAACGAGTGCACTCCGTGCGCGAGGCCCTGCGAACCGATTTGGCGCGCCAATTGCGCTCCGACTGGCAGTGGGCCTATGAAACCCACCGCCATCAGGGCGCATACGTACCCAATGCCGAGCAAAGTGGCCGACGCGCGCTGGCCGGGTTGGCGTTGTCCATGCTGTGCCTGTATGCCGTGGGCCAGGGCGACGAGGTTTGGCAGGGCAAGACACTGCAGGCCTTCAAAGACGCTGGCAACATGACCGACCGCTTCAATGCCCTGACCGCCTTGGTACAGTCGGGCAGCACATTGGCCAACAACGCCTTGCAACGCTTCCATGCCTTGTATCGCCACGAGGCCCTGGTGATCGACAAATGGTTCGCCCTGCAAGCCGGTGCCTGCGACCGCAGTAGCGACGTTCTGCCCAATGTGCGCCAACTGCTGCGGCACCCCGACTTCGAAATCAAAAACCCGAACCGGGCCCGCAGTCTGATCTTCAGCTACTGCAACGGTAACCCGGCTGGCTTTCACCGCAGCGACGCCTCGGGCTATGTGCTCTGGGCCGAAAAAGTCATCGAGATCGACGGCTTCAACCCGCAAGTCGCCGCCCGACTGGCGCGAGCGCTGGATCGCTGGCGCAAGTTGGCCGAGCCCTACCGAGGTGCCGCTCACGAGGCCATCGCTCGCGTGGCAGCCAAAGCCGATCTCAGTTCTGATGTGCGCGAGGTCGTCTCGCGCGCCCTGACGGAGTAAACCATCATGAGCGTCTCTTTATCTAGGTACCTGGTCGAGCAGCAACGCGCCAAGGGCAAGATTCCACCCGAGCTGCGTCTGCTCCTGGAAGTGGTGGCTCGGGCCTGCAAAAGCGTCAGCCATGCTGTGAACAAAGGCGCCCTGGGTGGCGTGTTGGGCTCGGCCGAAAGCGAGAACGTGCAAGGCGAAGTGCAAAAAAAGCTCGACATCATCGCCAACGAGGTGTTGATCGAGGCCAACGAATGGGGTGGCCATCTGGCCGCCATGGCTTCTGAAGAGATGGACAGCATCTACCTGGTGCCCAACCGCTACCCCCAAGGCGAATACCTGCTGCTATTCGATCCGCTCGATGGCTCGAGCAACATCGATGTCAATGTCAGCATCGGCACCATCTTCAGCGTGTTGAAAAAAACCGATGGCGGTCAAGGCGTGAGCGAGGCCGATTTCCTGCAGCCCGGCAAACAACAGGTGGCGGCAGGTTATTGCATCTATGGCCCGCAAACCACCTTGGTGCTGACCGTGGGCGATGGCGTGGCCATGTTTACCCTGGCCCGCGAACAAGGCTCGTTCGTGCTGACGCAAGAGAACGTGCAAATCCCAGCCGACACTAAAGAGTTCGCCATCAACATGAGCAATATGCGCCATTGGGACGCACCGGTTCGCCGATACATCGATGAGTGCCTGCAAGGCCAGGAAGGGGTGCGCGGCAAAGACTTCAATATGCGATGGATCGCTTCGATGGTGGCCGATGTGCATCGCATTTTGACGCGTGGCGGCATCTTCATGTACCCCTGGGACAAGCGCGAGCCCAACAAGCCCGGCAAGCTGCGCCTGATGTACGAGGCCAATCCAATGGGCTGGCTGGTTGAGCAAGCCGGTGGCGCCGCCACCAATGGACGCCAACGCATCTTGGACATTCAGCCCAGCCAACTGCACGAGCGCGTCAGCGTGATCTTGGGCTCGAAAAACGAAGTCGAGCGCGTGAGGTCTTACCACCAGGGCTAATCTCGCCCTGGTTTTTGTGCCGTCTCGACTCGAGCAGCACACGCGCTTGGCTATAATTCGCAACGATGCCGGAGTAGCTCAGTCGGTAGAGCAGCTCATTCGTAATGAGAAGGTCGGGGGTTCGATTCCTCTCTCCGGCACCATCCCATAAAGACCTGACGCCCTCAGGTCTTTTTCTTTTGGGCCTTACCTCCTGTTTTCGTGGGGTTCCCGAGGGTGTTGCGTGTGTTAGCCCATTCCTTTTGGCAGCATTCATCGCTGTCAGAGGCCTCATGACCGTCTCAGTTCTCTGTTTTTGCGTTGGTCGTAGTCGCCGACAGACCGAGATTTGATGCGGCTTTGCGGGGCGGTGGTTTGCACCGCAGCCATACATCTCGGGCCATAAGAAAACCGCACGTCGCCGGTCACTTTGACAGGCTGTCCAGTAACTCCTCCTGTTCGCCCCAGTGATAGGGGAGCGTTTTGCGCACAAAGAATTGCACGGACAAGCCGATGGGGCCTTTGCCCTTCGCGATGGTCTCGACGTAGTGGGGAGCCAGCCGGGCAAGCTTCATGAGCTTGTGAACCCGCACCTTATCCGTGCCCTCGCGCTTGGCAATGTCCACCAGGTTGGTCACCTTGCCGCTGTCGATCTGCTCTTGCCAATACAACGCCTTGCACAGCGACTTCATCAAATTGGCGTCCATCTGGGCTTGCCAGTTGGTGGTGGCGCAGTCCGGGTTTTCTTCGGGCTGAACAATCACCTTGCTAAAGCGATGGCGAACAATCCGGATGGGGATGACGCTGGTGAATTGAAACTGCGCACCATCCTTGATCTGGCGCACCTGCGCTTGCCCGGCTTGTTCAATGACCTGTTTGGCCTTCATTTCATCTCTCCTTCATTCCATTTCGGCCAGCTCTGCGCCGATGCTGTTGGGTTGGAACTCGCCGACGAGGGCCTGCCAGCCCATCGGGTGCCATTGGATCTCGATGGCGTCCGCCGTGAACTGCACCCGCCGAATCAGCAAGTTGACGATCCGGCTTTGCTCTTCGGGGAAGAGTGAGGGCCAAATCGCGCCCAGATTGCGCATGGCCAGGACCACATCGGCCTCGTCCATGGGGTGAGGCATGGCCTGAACCGCATCCCAAACGGCCTGAATCGAGGCCGGGGATTGCAAAGCCTGTAGCACCTGCTGGACCACGATGCCCTCGAGCTGCTCGGCATTGATCGAGCCAAAGGTCTCATCGCTTTTGCCGAAGCGCACATATTGCAGGTCGGCGTAATACCGATAACGCTTGCCACCAGCAGAGGTCTTGACGGTGTAGCTTGGCACCATGCGGTTGCCGTTGGGCGCATAAACCAGACCGCGCAGCAAGGCCGGGGGGCTTTTACGATGGAAGTTTTTGGAGTGACGAACTTTCCGGTCAACGCCCAGCAGCGCGTGAACCGCATCCCATAGTGACTGATCGATGATGCGCTCATGCAGGCCGGGGTGGCTCTGACCCTTATGGGTGATCTCACCCAGATAAATCCGGTTGTGCAGGATTTGATACAGCGTCTGCTTGGAGAACAACCTACCCTTGCGGGTCTTGATGCCCTCGGCGATATAGCGCTGCACCATGCCGGTGATAAAAGGGTCGGCAACGAAATCACTGAACATGCGTTGCACGAGCGCGGCATCCTCAGGCACCACCAACAGGCGTCGGTTCTCCACCCGATAGCCCAGAGGGACCGGTCCGCCCATGAACATTCCCTTGGCTTTGGAGGCCGCCAGTTTGTCGCGGATGCGCTCACTGGTGACTTCACGCTCGAACTGCGCAAAGGAGAGCAGCACATTGAGCATGAGCCTGCCCATGGAGGTGGCCGAATTGATTTGTTGCGTCACGGCGCTGAAACTCACGCCGGTGCGATCAAAGATCTCAACCATCTTGGCAAAGTCAGCCAGTGAGCGCGAGAGGCGATCAATCTTGTAGATCACGATCATGTCCACTTTGCCCAGCTCGATGTCCCGCAACAGGCGTTGGAGCGCGGGTCGCTCCATGTTGCCGCCCGAGTAAGCCGGATCGTCATAGTCGTCAGGGACCGTGATCCAGCCCTCGTGGGCTTGGCTTTTGATGAAGGCGTGACCGGCCTCCTTTTGTGCATCAATCGAATTGAACGATTGGTTGAGCCCTTCGTCGGAGGAGACCCGGCAGTAGACCGCGCAGCGTTTGGGTTTCATGATGGGGGACTGTGTCATCGCACCACCTCACGCTTTTTGGAGGTTTCCTTGCGCAGGCCAAAGAACACCGGGCCAGAGCGGTGGGTGCCCGTGATGAAGCGCGCAATCACAGACAGGCTCTTGAAGGCCTTGCCCTGGTATTCAAATTGCCCATCGGGCAGCACGACGACACGGTGTTCGTGTTCACCGTAATGTCGGACCAAAGCAGTGCCCGGCAGTAGCAACAACTCCGCAGGGTTCTTGGCGGTTTGGATGTTCGAGTGCTTCTCACCCATGCGGATGAGCCGACGTTTGAGATCGGCATCAATGCCACCGTAGGCCTGCTCCTGGATTTTGTAAGCGATTCGATTGATTACGTAATCCCGGCTCCAGGTGCCAGGGCGCTTTCTGAAATGCGTATCCCACAAGGCCCAGAGGTCTGACATCTTCATCGATGCCAGACTGCTGAGCTGGGCGGTGATGCCCGCATCGCTGTATCTGCGTGTGTGCGTCATCTCAGTCCTCCCAGATCTGTGTGCCATCGAAGGTGATCCACAGGCGAGCGTCATCGACCGTGGCCATTTCGCGCACGGCCAGACGGGTGGCGCGGTTGTGGCCAACCTTGCCGGTAAAGCGGTAAGCCTGGCCTGCATGCTGCACACGCACGGGGCCAGCGGCATCAAAATCGACCTGCACAGGCATGGCGCCCTTGGGGCGGTTGTTGGTGTCCGTCACCAGCGTGGTGAGGATGTTTCTTGTCATGGTTGTTTCCTTTCTGAGAGGGGTTTGCGGACCTGTATGAACGCTTCATTGCGGGCATAAGCCAAGTCCAAAACCCGCTCTGTTTCAATCTGTCGCTTGGTTCTGACTGTCAGGGCCCGCCATGGGTTGACTGCTGGGCGGTTCCATGGATGGGCTGCCATCCGTCTGGCCAAGCAAGGTTTGGGGATGGCCGGTGCGCTTGTCCAGCACCTGCAAGAAATGCACTTCACCATGCCAGTGGGCGCAAGCCACATCGGTGTCGGATTCATCCGAAGGCAGCAGCCACCCCGTCACCCCGTCGGGCAGCTTCGAGAAATCTTCAATGCCCCGGATCAGGCAGTGGAAAGCGGCCCGCTGTGCATTGGCGAATTTCAAGATGTCTTGCGGAATCTCTGGAAAGTTGTCTGCGCTGAGGATGGGCTGCCAGATCAGCAGGCGATTGGCATCGAGCCAGGAGATCACGCGTTGTTCCATGGTGTTTTGCATGCGCAGCTCCTTCAACGACGGACAGGCAGACGCATGGCCCGCGTCCAGGCCTTTTTGACCTGGCGTGCCATGCGGTTGGCGAGGGTGCGCAATTGCCACTGCCAAGGCAGCCCACGAGCCGCCCGCAGCGACCGAAGCTGTGGGCGCTGTTGTGGCCGTGTATGAGGACGATCCAGCCGCCGCTGGGGTTTGACAATAGGAGCTACCTCTTCAGTAACTGCGGCGGGCTCACGGTGCAAGATTGCCTGGATTGCAGGCGCTGGCTTGGTGGATGCTGGTGGCAAAGATTGCTCAATCAGTGCGGCGCGAGCGTGCGTGGGCAGCTGGGCCAAGCCCTGCCCAATATTCGAGGCCAATTGCTGTGACTGGGCAAACGGATTGCTGGCATCCAGTCGGGAGGTTTTGATGTCCATGGTGGTGTCCAATGTGTGTTCGATTTAGGGGTGGCCGGTTTTCTGCAATGCCGTTCACAGTCAGCACCGGCCAGGCGTTACGCGACATGGGCAAAGGATGGTTGCGCTGCAAGGACGCAACCACAGCAGGTCATGGATATGTCGCGGCTGCCCATCACCTGCTGTTGCTCAGTGCCTCAGTCGTCCAGGATTTCGGATGACAGCTCATCCTGAATGGCCTCGACCACCTCATCGGGCAGTTCGATTTCCAGCTTGTTGGGCATGCCCTGGTAATGCAGGAGATAGGCCGACACACTGGCTTTGGCAAAAATGGCTGCAAGGCTGTGGACCTGCTCTTTCATCTCCACCTGCGCCACCGTGGCACGGCAGTGCTTAAACACTTGGATCGCCTCTTTGAGCTGTGCGGGAACGGCGCTCAACTCGTCTTTGACGGTTTGCATCTGCTGTGCCAGTTGTGCCTGAGCGGTTTTGGCCACACGCAGTTGGGTGTCGATACGAGCCACGGATTCCGGGACCGGTTGATCTGCGTCCGAGGCAATCAGCGCCTGACCGGCTCGCTCGATGTCCGCGTACTGCTGTGTCTCCAATGACGTGATGCGGCTCTGGAGCTTGTGGGACTGTTCTTCGAGTTGAAGCAGATGGTTTTGCAGTCCTTGGCGCAAGGTGCGCAGCGCGGTCCAGGTGCGCTTAGCCTCCTTGAGGTTTTCAGCGGCATTGACGATGGCCGAGAGCTTGTTGATCTCTCGCTGAAGATCACGTACGGCGTATTCCAACGTGCCAATCGAGATCCGTGCAGCATCGGCTTGGCGGTTCAAAGCGCTTTCTGTTTCGCTGCGAAAGTGGCGATTGGGGAAGCGGGCTTCTTCGCTCGCCAGTTCCTGCAAATAGCTGCTCAGGTCCTCTCGGGCTGCTTGCAATGCCGATTCTTTGGCTGACAGCTCGAGTTGCAGGCCTTGATAGTCGGCCTTGACGCCTGCCAGATAGCTGGGGGCTTTTTTGGCGAAGGGGTTGAGTTTCATGATGGGAGTCCTTTCAATACAGGTGTGTGTCAATAGGGCGGCGTGCTCATTCACGGTGCGCCCCATAGCGGGTGCCGCCCACAGAAACGGGGTTGACGCGGGGCGGCGTGACGTCGAACGTTCGGTACTCAGAAGCCGTGGTGCTTGTTGTGGCGATGCGCCAGAGGGCTCCCTCGCGGCTGTGGCCAAGGTGCGTGATCTCCACCCCCTTGGCGCGATAGGCTGGTGCAATGCGGCGCAGCTGATCGGCCAAGCCTTTCGGAGACTTTGGCCAGTTGGCGCGGTCGCTCATGAACTGACCATTCAATTGGTCGTAGAGCTGCCCGGCAGTGCCTTGCCAGGCAAAGGGCTGAATCCGCTCCTGGATGTATTTGTCCAGCACCTGCGCCACGCTGTTGCTCTCCAGCGCTCGGTCAACTCCAGCTCGGACCTGTTCGGCATACAGTTGCTGGAAGTGACCCGGCTCAAACCCCAGTGCGCGCGCCACGGCTTCTCCCAGGCGCTCGTAATCGGCCATGCGCTGCTTGCGCTCAAGCACCACGGTGGGCAGGATGGCCAGGGCTTGGGCAAAGAGGTCCAGCAGCGCGCCAAATACCTGGGCACGGTCTCGCTCCCACGCTGAGTGGGTATCAGCGTCATCCTTTCGGTCCGTGGCTGCGATGACCGGCATGCTCACGTGAATGACCCGATCAATCAGGTCGGGGCGGGTGGCCACCACGGCAATGCCGTTCAAGACCACGGGGCGTTTGGTCTCCATCACGTGCTCTTCGCCGTTCGTGTACAGCAGTCGAGATGCAAAGCCGCCCCCTGTGGCCAGGGTGCAAAAGGCATCTTGTTGCTCAGCTGTCAGGCCCGAGAGGTTCTCGTAGGACACCAGCCAGTTGTTCTGAGCGGCCACGAAGATGTCCTCAACCGTCTTGGGGCGGCCACGCAGCATCACCTTGTTCGGATCAACGAGGCTTCGCAGGACAGACTGGGTGGTCGACTTGGCAGAGCCTTGTTCACCGACCAGTTCCAGCACAGGAAATGGGGTGTCGGGACGAAAGCACTCCAGCAACCAGGTCAACACCATGAGACGGCGCTCTGCCGGAATGTTCACGTGCTGCCACAACAGCTCGATGTCACCACCGGATTGAGGCAGCGGCAAGGGGCGTTGAGATTGGGTGCGTGTGAACAGTTGGGGAGAGGTGTTGAGCACTTGCCAGCCAAAAGCAGTTACATGCACGGCTCGCCAGTGTTCGTCGCACAAGTCGATCAGATAGCCAGGCTCGGCTTGGGCGGCGCGCAAATGCACCTCGACCTGATCGCCATCGTTGATGCCTGCTGCCGACAAGGTGGCCAATGCGGCGCGCAGGGTCATGTCCGGCACGCCTGATTCATTGGCGCGCCAGTACGCCGCCCGCAGCCAAGATTCATAGCCGGTGGACATGACGCGCCACACTTCTTGGCGTGATGGCGTCGTAATAATCGCTACGGCCTGGCGATCCGCGTCATGGTGCAGTTGGCACTGAGAGCGCCCCAGGTCCACGAGGTCATCGATGGCCGAAGGTTCGGTGCCTGCATGCGGCAGCTCGTCACGAACCAGTTTGTCCAGGGTGGTGACGGAGCAGGCGCGGTTGGCCACCTTGGCTGCATGTCGCAGGCGCAGGTAATTGACCATGTCGGTGGCCTTGAGTACAGCGAAGGCACGCACCACCGGTTCTTCGGCTAGGACGCCCACGTCATCGACTAAACGCAGTAAGGCAGCCTCGATCACGCAGATGGAGGTCGACGTGGGATCAGAATTTGCAGGATCGGAATTGAGAACTGCTCCTGCTATTGCGCCTGGGTCAGTCGATGTTGAGGAATCGTCCATCGTCGCCCCACATCAACGGGCTTGATCGATGAGCGAACGGATGGCCTCGGCACGCCAGACGGTGGTCTTGCTGCCCAGTTTGATGCCTTTGGGGTATTTGCCCAGTTTCACACCAGCCCACCATGCGGAGCGGCTGATAGGGATCAAGGCAAGGACCTGCGGCAGTCGAAGAAAACCGGTTTCGGGCAGGTGGGAACGGGGCTGATTCATGGTGAGCATCTCTGGTGAATTGAGGATGCTCGCTATTGAATAGCAGGCTCTTTGTGCGCGATAGACGCGCTACGCGCAGGCTGCTCCCTGTGCGCGGACAGGGAGTGACAAGCTATGCCGACATTTCGGTCAATGAGGGTGTGCGTCCCTTGCGTTCGTCATAAATCCACTTGGCCACGGTGCGCGGTGCTTTACAAACTTGCACAGCGATGGCCTGCGCTGCAGCCTCGACACTGGGATAGTGACGCGAGGTGTAGAGCTCAATGGCACGCAACCGCGCAGCATGATTGGTCTTGTGTTTTTCGATGGCGGCAGCTTGGGCTTGGCGTGAGATGCTTGTTTTGATCGCCGTTTTGATTTCGTCTCCCGCATTGGGCAGCAAAATCTGGAACAGGCGCTCAGTGCTGTGGTCATTGAACAATTTTTCTGCCATGCACAGTGCTTCCATCGCATCGATGGCACTTTGGCCTGCAAATTCCATCTGGTTTTGGGAGATGGCCAGCACACAATCGGCCACCAGCCACAAGGTCAAGATGGCAAACGCATGGTGGCGATGCGCAAATTGTTCATCTGGCAATGGCCGATCACCGTAGGCATGAATGTATTCATGAAGCCATTGACCATCGCTACGCTGCTCTCGCCTCATCTCATCCTGGGCCTGCGCATTGGCTGAAGCCAGGCCTCGGTCAATGATCCACTCGACATCGTGAGCCAGTTGAGTGATTTGTTTGGATGACGCCCCGTTCAATAGCGCTCTGGCGCGCTCGGCAATATCGGGCAGACCAGCGAAGGCCACCTTCGGGACCACTCCATCAAGGGGATCAAATTGTTGGAATTGGTCGCGGTAAGGCATGGAACATGAAGGCGTGAGGGTGAGTCTGGACGTTTCAGGCATTTCAGAATACCGTGAGGACGTACGCGCAGTTGCGTGCCTATTTCTACGTTCCACCACGGTTTACCTGCACCCCCGCGAATTCACGCTAAATACCCCACGACATACCATGCACCATGCGGATGTGATGGTCGTGACGGTTGTGACGATGAATCGCTCTTGTTTAACCTTCAAATCACGTGCACATGCCAGGCGGTTTGACCATCACCGCGTCGTGTTGAATGTGACCAGGACTGTAATCACAGTGTGTTGTGGCCGTGTATATTGATCCGTCATGGGCCTGCGATTCAGAAAAACTATTCCCCTGGGGAGCTTGTTTCGGATTTCATTGAGCAAATCTGGACTGAGCCTGGGCATGGGTCCTCGAGGGATGAATGTGAATATCGGTACCCGTGGTATTCGCAAAACAATAGGTCTGCCGGGTACAGGGATTTCCTACCAGGACACACAGGGCTTGAATAGCGCAAGCACTCCATCGCCCACCTCACCCCCATCAGCCCCCGCTCACCCAGGGGTTTCATGGTTGAAGGTCATTGGGGTGGTCTTGCTCGTGGCCCTTTTGTTGAACGTGCTGGTGATGCTGTGGAGTGGTTCCAATAAAAACGTGATGCCAGCCGCCGTGACGATTGTTCAATCACCCACGCCAGCGCCGCAGGCGATTGCATCGGCGCAGGGGCGAGCACTCAGCCGTGAAGAAATTCGCGAGCTTCAACGCCTCTTGAGGCATCTGGGCTTTAAGCCTGGACAGGCAGACGGTCTGATTGGCCCTCAAACCCGATCAGCGGCACGCGCATTTGCGCACCAGTTCGTTCCAGGTGGCCTGGGTGAGGTTGACGCCAGCTTGCTGGAGAAGGCACGGGCAATGTCGCGCTGAAGGGTGTGATGGTCCTGCGCGTGTGGCATATCTTCGTTCCGCCAAGGTTAAACAAAAGAGAAACACCGTCACCACCATCACAACCATCACAGAACTGGGCAGGCGTGACGATGGTGATGGTCGTGATGGTGAATTCCCATTGTTTGGGGTGCTGAAAACGCACACATGTCCGTCACGGCCAGCGTCACACAAATTTCTGGGTCCTTCCTCGCCAAATCCCTATGCGGGGGGCAAAGGCCCGAGATTTCGCCACCGATAGACCTGAAATCCGGGTTTGCAGTTCGCACCGGGTTCGCACTTACCTCTGTTAGACTGATGACGATTTAAGACGATTTTGTTTTTTTATGCTGGGTGTAAACACCGTGAACTCTGAACCGTGGGTGACCGCAATTGAGGTCGCTCGGCATCTTGGCGTCGTGAAGGACACCGTTTATCGCTGGCGTGAACGCAAAGGCTTGCCTGCGCACAAGATTGGGCGGCTCTGGAAATTTCAGCTTTCAGAGGTGGATGACTGGGTGCGCGCGGGCGGCGCAGATGAAGACAAGATGAACGATTCAACAGGAAACCAAGCATGACCAGCATTCAACAACGCGCCGAACTACAACGCCGGATCTGGCAAATCGCCAACGATGTACGAGGGGCTGTGGACGGCTGGGACTTCAAGCAGTACGTCTTGGGGACCCTGTTTTATCGCTTCATCAGCGAAAACTTCGCTGTCTATATTGAGGGTGGTGACGACAGTATTGAGTACGCCAAGCTGAACGACATTGTCATCACGCCCGAAATCAAAGACGACGCCATCAAGACCAAGGGCTACTTCATCTATCCCAGCCAGCTGTTTGCCAACGTGGCCGCCAGTGCCAACACCAATGACAGCCTGAACACCGACCTGGCCAAAATCTTCTCGGCTATTGAAACCTCTGCCATGGGCTACCCATCGGAGCGAGACATCCGGGGCCTGTTTGCCGACTTTGACACCACCAGCAACCGCCTGGGCAATACCGTCAGGGACAAGAATATCCGCCTGGCTGCGGTGCTCAAAGGCGTGGCCGAACTAGACTTCGGCGACTTTGATGCCAGTCACATCGACCTGTTCGGCGATGCCTACGAATTTCTGATCTCCAACTATGCAGCCAACGCTGGTAAATCTGGTGGCGAGTTCTTTACCCCGCAACACGTGTCCAAGTTGATCGCTCAGCTGGCCATGCACAAGCAAACCAGTGTTAACAAAATTTACGACCCAGCTTGCGGCTCTGGCTCGCTGCTGTTGCAGGCCAAAAAGCACTTCGATGAACATCTCATTGAAGATGGCTTTTACGGTCAGGAACTCAATCACACCACGTACAACCTGGCGCGGATGAACATGTTCCTGCACAACGTGAACTACGACAAGTTCAACATCCAGCTGGGCGACACCCTGATTGAGCCCCACTTTGGCGATAACAAGCCGTTTGATGCCATCGTCTCCAACCCGCCGTACTCGGTGAAGTGGGTGGGCAGTGATGACCCCACGCTCATTAATGACGACCGTTTTGCACCTGCTGGTGTCCTGGCGCCGAAGTCCAAGGCCGACTTTGCCTTTGTGCTGCATGCACTGAGCTACCTGTCCAGCAAAGGCCGCGCAGCCATCGTCTGCTTTCCCGGCATCTTTTACCGGGGTGGGGCCGAGCAGAAAATTCGCCAATACCTGGTGGACAACAACTATGTCGAGAGCGTGATTTCGTTGGCGCCCAACCTGTTCTACGGCACCACGATTGCCGTCACGATCCTGGTGCTGTCCAAACACAAGACGGACACCACCACGCAGTTCATCGACGCCAGTGGCCTATTTAAGAAAGAAACCAACAACAACGTGCTGTTGGACGATCACATCAAAGAGATCATGGCGGTTTTTGACAGCAAGGCGAATGTGGACCACTTTGCCCTGTCCATTCCGTTCGAAAAAGTTGCCGCCAACGATTACAACCTCTCGGTCAGCAGTTACGTCGAAGCCCGTGACGACCGCGAAGCGGTGGACATCAAGGCACTCAACGCGAAGATCGCCAGCATTGTGATGCGACAGGCAGAGTTGCGAACTCAAATTGATGCCATCGTGGCTGACCTTGAAGGGGAGGAAGCATGAGCCGAATTGATGAATTGATTGCCGAGCGTTGCCCGGGAGGGGTGGAGTTCAAGGCACTGGCTGATGTGACCATTCGTGGCTCAAATATTCGATGGGCAAATGCGGGTAGTACCGATTTTCAATATATTGATCTGACATCAGTAGATCGAGTCACGGGAGCGATCGGGGAAACAGCAACGATCAGGGCCGAAAATGCGCCGAGTCGCGCTCAACAGCTCGTTCGTGAGGGCGATGTTATTTTTGCAACCACCCGACCAACGCAGATGCGCTGGGCAGTAATTCCTGCCAAGTTTGACGGGCAGATTGCAAGCACTGGATATTGCGTTCTAAGGCCAATTCAAGATCAGGTGCTAACAAATTTCCTTGCACATCTTCTTGGAACGGAGAGATTTCGAAAGTACGTAGAGGAGAAGCAGGTTCCGGGAAACTACCCGTCAATCCCTGATAGTCGCGTTCGTGAATTTATGATTCCCGTACCACCCCTCGAATTGCAACGTGAAATCGTGAAAGTGCTTGACACTTTCACGGAGCTGGAAGCGGAGCTGGAAGCGGAGCTGGAAGCGGAGCTGGAAGCGCGTCGGCGGCAATACCAGTATTACCGCGACGCGCTTCTGACTTTCGGCAAACACACGGACGCTGACGCAAGCAAGCAAGCAAGCAAGCAATAAGGATAACGACCTTGGGTGACATTGGAACAATTTTTGGCGGGCTGACTGGAAAGTCGAAAGATGACTTTTCCAATGGCAATGCGCGTTATGCGTCCTACGTCAATGTCTTCAAAAACATCGCACTCAATATTGGTGCTGATGATTTTGTCAAGATCGCCCCAAGTGAAAGTCAACGCACGCTGCGACATGGTGACATCGTGTTCACAGGTTCATCCGAAACGCCCGATGAAGTGGCCATGTCGTCCGTTGTGACAGCCCTCGTTAATGAACCAATTTATCTCAATAGCTTTTGCATTGGATATCGACTCAACGACCCCGAAATTCTCGCTCCTGAATTCTCAAAGCACCTCTTTCGATCAGATGCGATAAGAAGCCAGCTAATTCGCACTGCAAGCGGTGTCACTCGTTTCAACGTTTCTAAAGCTCGACTCGCCAAAGTAAAAATCCCCATTCCAGAAATGGTGGAACAAAAGCGTATTGCAGCCATCCTCGATAGATTCGACTCACTAGTCAGCGACATTTCATTCGGCCTGCCCGCCGAAATCAAGGCGCGGCGTCAGCAATACGAACACTACCGGGACAAGCTTTTGAGTTTCGCGAAGCTGGAGGCCACGGCATAGCATGGGCAAGACGCTGACCGAAATCGCCCAACAGCTGAAAGACGCCAACAAGAAGGTGCAGCTGATCTACGCCTTCAACGGCTCGGGCAAGACGCGCCTGTCGCGGGCGTTCAAAGATTTGATTGCCCCCAAAACCGAAGCTGAAGATGGACGACAGTCAGAGTTGGCACAAAAGAAGGTCCTCTACTACAGCGCGTTCACCGAAGATTTGTTCTATTGGGATAACGATCTGGAGGGTGATGCCGAGCCCAGGTTGAAAATCCAGCCCAACGCTTTCACCCAATGGGTGCTTGACGAACAAGGTCAAGACCGGAATGTGACCTCCACATTTCAGCACTACACCAATGACAAATTGACGCCGAATTTCAGCGCTGATTTTTCGGAAGTCAGTTTTTCATTCGAGCGCGGCAACAATGAGCATGAACCCAACATAAAGATTTCCAAGGGTGAAGAAAGCAACTTCATTTGGAGCGTGTTTCATTCCCTGATTGAGCAGATGATTTCCGAGTTAAATATCGCGGAGGTCGCAAATCGGTCCACGGATGCTTTCAATAATTTGGAATACGTTTTCGTTGATGACCCGGTCAGTTCTCTGGATGAAAATCATCTGATCGAATTGGCGGTCAATCTGGCGAGCCTGATCAAATCCAGTCAATCCGATCTGCGCTTCATTGTCACAACGCACAGCCCGCTGTTCTACAACGTGCTTTTCAATGAGTTGAACGGCAAAGCCTGTTACATGCTGGAGCGCATTGAAGATGGCAGTTTTTCGCTCACTGAAAAGCAGGGTGATTCCAACAAAAGCTTCTCCTATCACCTGTATTTGAAGCACGCCATCGAACAGGCTATTGTCGAAAACAAGGTTAAAAAGTATCACTTCACTTTGCTGCGCAATCTTTACGAGAAAACGGCCAACTTTCTGGGTTATCCGAAATGGTCGGAGCTTTTGCCAGATGACAAGCAGCTCTACCTGAACAGAGTCATCCAATTCACCAGCCACAGCACGCTTTCAAATGAAGCCGTTGCAGAGCCAACGCAGGCGGAGAAAGCGACGGTCAAGCTGTTGCTCGATCATTTGAAGAGCAACTATGGCTATTGGCAGCAGGAACAACAAAATGGTTGATTACATCAAGCCCATTGCCGAATCCAGAAATTTCATCGTTCTGGATAAATACACCCAAGAATGGAAGGTCAGCGAAAGCTATCAGAGCGAATACGACCTGGAGCGGGAATTCATTCGGGATTTGCAAAATCAGGGTTATGAATACTTACCCGGCCTGAATACGCCGGATGCCTTGCTGGCCAATGTGCGTGTGCAGCTGCAAACGCTCAACAACGTGCAGTTTCTTGAAGGCGAGTGGCTGCGTTTTGTGGAGACGTTTCTGGACAAACCCAGCGATAGCATCGTCGATAAAACCCGCAAGATTCACGACGACTACATTCACGACTTTGTCTTCGATGATGGTCGCATCCAGAACATCTACCTGCTGGACAAGAAAAACATCGCCCGCAACAAGGTGCAGGTCATCAAACAGTTTGAGCAGACCGGTTCACACGCCAATCGCTATGACGTGACGATTCTGGTCAATGGCCTGCCACTTGTGCAGGTGGAGCTCAAAAAGCGTGGGGTGGCGATTCGCGAAGCCTTCAACCAGGTGCATCGCTACAGCAAGGAGAGCTTTAACAGCGAACATTCCTTGTTCAAGTACCTGCAGGTCTTCGTGATTTCCAACGGCACCGACAGCCGTTACTTTGCCAACACCACCCAGCGCAACAAGAACAGCTTTGACTTCACCATGAACTGGGCGAAGGCGGACAACAGCCTGATCAAGGATCTGAAAGACTTCACGGCCACGTTCTTCCAGAAGAACACCCTGCTCAATGTGCTGCTGCACTACTCGGTGTTTGACGTGAGCAACACGTTGCTGGTCATGCGCCCGTATCAGATCGCAGCCACGGAGCGTATTCTCTGGAAGATCAACAGCGCGTACCAGGCAAAGCGCTGGAGTGACATTGAGGGCGGTGGTTTTATCTGGCACACCACGGGTTCTGGCAAGACCCTGACCAGTTTCAAAGCGGCGCGACTGGCCACCGAGCTGGACTTCATTGACAAAGTGTTCTTCGTGGTGGACCGCAAGGATCTGGACTACCAGACCATGAGGGAATACCAGCGTTTCTCACCAGACAGCGTGAACGGCTCAGACAGCACGGCAGGCCTGAAGCGGAACCTGGAGAAGGACGACAACAAAATCGTCGTCACCACCATCCAGAAGCTCAACAACATGATGAAGAGCGAGGGCGACCTGCCCATCTACGGCAAGCAGGTCGTGTTTATCTTTGATGAGTGCCACCGTAGCCAGTTTGGCGAAGCGCAAAAGAATCTAAACAAGAAATTCAAGAAGTTCTACCAGTTTGGTTTCACCGGCACGCCTATCTTCCCGGAAAACGCGCTGGGAGCTGAAACCACGGCCAGCGTGTTTGGTCGTGAGCTGCATTCATACGTCATCACCGATGCGATTCGCGATGAAAAGGTTTTGAAGTTCAAAGTTGATTACAACGATGTCCGCCCGCAGTTCAAAGCTATTGAATCTGAACTGGATGAGAAAAAACTCAGCGCTGCCGAGAACAAGCAGGCACTGCTGCACCCAGATCGCATCCGTGAGATCACGCAGTACATCTTGAATAATTTCCGGCAGAAGACCCATCGCCTGCACGCGGGCAACAAAGGCTTCAATGCCATGTTTGCGGTCAGCAGCGTGGATGCGGCCAAGCTGTACTACGAATCCTTCAGGGAGCTGCAGAACGGCAGCGACAAACCACTGAGGGTGGCCACCATCTTCTCTTTCGCCGCCAACGAAGAGCAGGAAGCGATTGGCGACATCCAGGACGAGAGCTTTGATGTGTCGGCCATGAACAGCAGTGCCAAGGAATTTTTGAGCGCGGCCATCTCGGACTACAACGCGCTGTTCAAAACCAACTTCAGCGTGGACAGCAATGGCTTCCAGAACTATTACCGTGATCTGGCCAAACAAGTCAAAGCCAAGGAAATCGACCTGCTGATTGTCGTCGGCATGTTCCTGACCGGCTTTGATGCGCCCACGCTGAACACGTTGTTCGTAGACAAGAACCTGCGTTACCACGGACTGATGCAAGCTTACTCGCGCACCAACCGCATTTTTGACGCCACCAAAACCTTCGGCAACATTGTCACCTTTCGTGATCTGGAGCAGGCGACCATTGATGCCATCACCCTGTTTGGTGACAAGAACACCAAGAACGTGGTGCTGGAGAAGAGCTACAAGGAATATATGGAAGGTTTCACCGATGCGGCCACCGGTGAAGCGCGGCGTGGCTTTGTCGATGTGGTGAAAGAGCTGGAAACACGCTTCCCTGATCCCGCTGCCATTGAAAAGGAAGCCGACAAAAAGGCCTTCGCTAAACTGTTCGGCGAGTACCTCCGCGTTGAGAACGTGCTGCAGAACTACGACGAGTTTGCCAGCCTGAAAGAGCTTCAGAGCGTTGATCTGACGGATGCCAATGCGGTGGAGGCGTTCAAGGCCAAGCACTACTTAAACGATGAAGATCTGACGGCGCTGCAAGCCATCACGCTCCCGGCGGATCGGAAAATTCAGGATTACCGCTCCACCTATAACGATGTGCGCGATTGGCTGCGCCGGGAAAAATCTTCCTCAGAGAAAGAAAAATCCACCATCGACTGGGATGACGTGGTTTTTGAGGTAGACCTGCTCAAATCACAGGAAATCAATCTGGATTACATCCTGGAATTGATCTTCGAGCACAACAAGAAGATCAAGAGCAAATCCGACCTGGTGGATGAAGTTCGCCGCGTCATTCGGGGCAGCTTGGGCAATCGCGCCAAAGAGAGCTTGCTCGTGGACTTCATCAATAAGACAGACTTGGACCAGATTGGCGACAAGGCCAGCGTGATTGACGCTTTCTTTACCTTTGCGCAAGCAGAGCAACAGCGTGAAGCCCAGGAATTGATCAACTCTGAAAGCCTGAACGCAGAAGCGGCCAAGCGCTACATCAGTGCATCTCTTAAGCGTGAATTCGCCAGCGACAGTGGCACGGAACTGAATGCCGTTCTTCCTAAGATGAGCCCATTGAATCCGCAGTACCTGACCAAAAAGCAAAGTGTTTTTCAAAAAATCGCTGCTTTTGTAGAGAAGTTCAAAGGTGTGGGCGGTCAGGTCTAAAGGATGAGTATGAATAAATCAGCCACGATCAAGTTGTTCCTTCCCTTCGGAAATGCTCAAGGGATTCGCACAGCCGAAATTTCGAATTGGTCTGGCAAAGCAGTCGCCGCGCCCCGATCTGAACTGAAGCACTTCATGTCACGCGAGGAGCTGAAGAATCCTGGCGTGTACTTTCTGATTGGCGACGACGAGGAGTCTGGCGTTCCGCTGCTGTATATCGGCGAAGCCGAGTCAGTGACCTATCGCCTGAAACAGCATCTGTCCAAAGAATTCTGGAATTCGGTCATTGCCGTATTCAGCAAAGACGAAAATCTGACCAAAGCGCATGTGCGCTACCTCGAAGGCCGTTTGATCGAAATTGCATTGGACGTAGGTAAATGCAAGCTGGTTAATGGCAAGGGCGGCGGCTCAAAACTACCCGAATCCGATCTGCACGACATGGAGGTCTTTCTCTCTCGTGTGGCCCAGTTGCTACCCGTCTTGGGATGCAACTTCTTGACGCCCACTGCGGTGGTGGCGTCTGCCACTGACTTGCATAACGCCCTTTACTGCGCACGCAAGGGCGCCAAGGCTACTGGAGTCAGATCGCCCAACGGCTTCATGGTGTTCAAGGGTTCGACCGCCGTCAAGGAATTTCAAAAGGCCACCTACACCAGTGGAAAATGGATCATCAAGCTTCGGGATCAACTCGTGCAAACTGGTGGCCTGGTCTTGCAGGGCGGGTTTTATGTATTCGCTAAAGACATTGAATTTGCCAGCCCGAGCGCTGCCGCCGCTGTTGTGATGGGTGGCAGTGCACAAGGACCTGCCGTTTGGAAAAACGCAGATGGAAAATCGTTGAAAGATCTTGAGGTGGGTTCTGGTGGATTCGAAGTTATGGACGGCGGGCCTTGATATGAGCAGGCTTCCCATCAATCTCACTGACTTTCTACGACAGCGTACGGTGGAGGGCGAGCGTATCGAATACAAGGCCGGTTGGAATCCGGACCCGATCATCCGCACAGTGTGCGCCTTTGCCAACGACTTCGAAAATCTCGGTGGCGGTTATGTGGTGATCGGGCAAGATTGTGATGTCAATGGTCAACCGGTGTTCCCGCCGGTGGGGCTGGCCGACAACCAGCTCGACAAGATTCAGCAGGAATTGTTGGCTGCTTGCCAGTTGATCCAGCCGCCGTATTTTCCTGTGTTGAGCATTGAGGAAGTCGAGGGTCGTAAGCTGATTGTGCTTTGGGCACCGGGTGGCCAGAACCGTCCCTACAAAGCGCCAGATGCTGTTACTGCCAAAAAAAAGACATGGCACCATTACATCCGTCGCTACAGCAGCACGGTCGAGGCCAAGGGTGACACCGAGCAGGAGTTGCTGAGCCTGGCGGCCAAGGTGCCGTTCGATGATCGATACAACCAGTCGGCACGGATCGATGAGCTGTCCAAGCCGTTAATGCAGGCCTTTTTGCAAGAGGTGGGTAGCACGCTGGCAGATGATGCGCCCGGGCTGTCGGTCGAGGCATTGGCGCGACAGATGAACGTGGCAGGTGGGCCGACCGAATCACCATGGCCCAAGAACGTGGGCCTGATGTTTTTCAACGAAAAACCAGAGCGATTCTTCCCTGGTGTGCAAATCGATGTGGTCTGGTTCCCCGAAGGCGCGGGCGGTGATCGCTTTGAGGAAAAGATATTCAAGGGTCCGCTGGCGCGGATGACGCGCGAGGCATTGAACTATATCCAGCGCAATTTTTTGCGCGAGACTGTGATCAAGCATCCAGATCGTGCTGAGGCCACGCGCGTCTGGAATTTTCCCTATGCCGCCATCGAGGAGGCTTTGGTCAACGCGGTCTATCACCGGTCCTATGAAGAGCGCGAGCCTATCGAGGTGCGCATCAGCAATGAGGAATTGGTTATTTTGAGTTTTCCCGGGCCAGATCGGTCGATTCGACTGGAGGACTTTCAGACTGGACGTGCGGTCAGCCGGCGCTACCGTAACCGACGGATCGGGGAGTTCCTAAAAGAACTGGAGATGACCGAAGGTCGGTCTACCGGTATCCCGAAAATTCTGAAAGAAATGGCGGCCAACGGGTCACCCGCCCCGCTATTTGAGACAGACGACGACCGTCTTTCATTCGTGATCCGTTTGCCTCGGCATCCGTTGGCTCTTGTCCCTCCAGGAGATTCCCCGCAAGTCACCCCGCAAGTCACCCCGCAAGTCACCCCGCAAGCAGGAATGCTGCTGTCGCGGATAAAAGGTGAAATGGCCCGGCAGGCCATTCAGGATGCTCTGGGGCTGGCCGACCGTGAACACTTTCGCAAGACCTATTTGGCACCAGCTTTAGAGCAGGGCGTCATTGAAATGACTCTGCCTGATAAACCCAACAGTCGCAGTCAGCGTTACCGCTTGACTGCCCTTGGGCAGCGTTGGTTGGCGGCGCAACCGGGCAACGACAAACCCTGAAATCAGCCCAGGTCATCGATTGAGTTGCATTTTTTATAAAATTCCCCTTAAACGAAATAAATTCGATGTAGAATCTTTTTATGGGAAATTCGATGATGAGGTTGCCGATGGCTCAGACGAATCAAGAAACTATTTATGACTTGCTCGTAAGGAACATTCCGCGAGAGCTCGTCATGGGCCTCGAGGAAGCCAAGCTGGTCGGCGCTCAACGTGCCTATGCCGCAGCGCGCGGGATGGATGACGGGCACTTGCCCAGCGTGGTGGGGCAGTTGCGCCACTTCCATATGAATGAGTCGTTCCATCGCGCACTCGCCGTTGCAGACGCATCTCCTTCACCGCTGCGCGGCAATCAGATCGTCACTGGCCGGTCAGGGATCTTCACCTTGACACGGTTCAACACCAAGTATGGGGTCTGGAACAGCGGGCGGCGTAGCGAAACCCGAAAACAGATGTCGCTGGCAAACGCTGCCATCGAGCCACTGGTTCAACCCGGGCTCTTTTCAGGCTACGTGGAGCCATCCCAGGCGGTTGTGTTCGTCGTGGCCTGCTTTGCAGGATCGCTGCATAGCCAGCCGGACACGCCCGTCTCCATCGAAATCGCGGTCCCAGATCGCCACATGCAAGGCTGGCTTTTCCGGGAACCCATCGACGCATTCATCAAGCGCTACGACCAGCAGCCGACAGCAGGCCAGGACGATTTGGCTGTGCCGAAGCTGAAGAAGAACATTGGCAAACAACAAGACAAAGACGGAACAGGATCATGAGCAGGGGCGGTGTACAAGGATTTCAGAAAGATCGACTTAGCCAAATTCTTTCGGCCCGTCGTCTGACTCAAGTCCAGCTGGCTTCGATGGTCGATGTGTCTCCGGCAACCATCAGCAAGTGGCGTGCAGGAACGCAAGCGCCCGAGCGTGACGCGCTTGAACGCCTTGCTGGCGTGGTCAATGTCACGCCGGAATGGTTTACGCGTGCGCCCGGGGCGAAGTTGTCGTTGCCGCTTTTTCGCAGCAACGCGTCAGCGCACGTCGCTGCACGCGCCATGTTGGAGGCCCGCCTTGAGTGGGCCCAAGACGTGGCGGCTGCCCTGATGGAGTACGTTGACTACCCCGATGTCAATTTGCCCTCTCGTGATTACACCGAGCCGGAGCAGATCACTAACGAGGACATCGAGAAGGCTGCCTGCGAATGCCGGGATCTGTGGCGTTTGGGCCGCTCGGCGATTCAAGACTTGGCACTGGCCGTGGAAGGCGCTGGTGTCATCCTCGTTCGAGAAGAAACCGGCGTTGCCCAGATTGAAGGGCTGTCGGCTTGGAGCGAAGTGTTGGGCCGACCGTTGATCCTCCTGTCCTCAGACAAGGACAATGGTTACCGCAGTCGCTTCGACCTTGCCCACGAAATCGGGCATCTTGTCCTACATCGTCACATTCAGCGCACGACTGACAGCGCACGCCACAAACTGATGGAGCAGCAGGCGCACCGCTTCGCAGGCGCTTTTTTGCTGCCCGCCGAAACGTTCGCCAGCGAAGTTCGTGTGCCACCGACTCTGGATGACTTGTTGCTGCTGAAGCGCCGTTGGGGCGTGTCGGCGGCGGCGATCATCATGCGGCTCAAGGCACTTGAGATGCTGGATGAAGATGGTGCTCTGATGCTTTTCAAGCGTCGCTCTGCTCGATGGGGTGCGAAATCGGAACCCGGAGACGAGGATCGTCGCCCAGAACAGCCGCGTCTGCTTCGTCGCACCATCGATCTGTTGGTCGAAGAGAAGGTCATGCCTCTGGACGCCATCCCGAGACACATCGGACTGGCTGCGGGCGACGTGGAAGCACTCGCCGGATTGCCTGAAGGCTACTTCCAGGGCAAAACCAATGTCGTGGAGTTTGCGCGACTAAAAGCAACCCAGAAGCAGGTTGATGACCAACCAGCCCAAGGCAATAAGGTGGTGCCGTTCCGGCCCGTCTCCAAATCCTGACGTGAAAGGAGCAGCCATGTCCAAGAACACAAAGCAGACGTCCTCACGAATTGGTCGGCTGGCGTCGGAAACGCTGCAAAGCAGCAGTTCGTCGCAAGTGGCCAAGAGTCTGGCCGCCTCGGCACTGTCTCAGCGCAGCGGCGACAAACAGACCGGTGCCCAGATGGAAGACAAGGCCGCACGGGTTTTGGCCAGCGACCGATACGCCAAAGAGACGAAAGAGCTGGCGGCTTCGGTTCTTTCCCAAGCCAACAAGCAACGTTAAAACGCCAGCGCGGGTACTGGGCAATGGGATAACGCATAGACTCATCGTGGCCGGAAAGTTTGAGAGCGACTCGAAAGATCGGGCGCTTAATTCTTTCCCCCCCAACTTTGATACAACCAAAATTGCGAGACACTGGTTAAAATAACAGTGGATAAGCTGGGCAGTCATACAGCACCAAGCCTGATGGTTACACATCCCGAGGCCTAAACAAATTGGACATTCCAGCGATTAGAACGGGAAGTACATGAACATCGCATTGGTAGGGGCCGGCATCGGCGGCTTGGCAGCAGCGGCCTGCTTGCTGCAACAGGGCCACAAGGTTCGGGTTTACGAACAGGCCGGCGAGGTCAGCGAAGTGGGCGCGGCGGTGCAAATGAGCGCCAACGCCGTCAAAGTGCTGTACCAACTGGGGTTGAAAGACACGCTGGAACGGCATGCGGTTCGCCCCGAATCGTTTCAGTTTTTGCGCTATGACACTGGCGAACTGCTGCACCTGATTGTGCTGGGCGATGAACACGAAAAGCGCCACGGCCACCCTTATTCCCAAATTCACCGGGTCGATTTGCATCAGGGCTTGATGCAGGCGGTACTGGCGCTAGACGCCGACGCCTTGGTGCTGGGCAAACGCGCCAAAGCCGTGTGCGAAACCGAGAACGAAGCGAGCGTGAGCTTTGAAGACGGCACCGAAGTGCGCGCCGATTTGCTGATTGGCGCCGACGGCATCAAGTCGGTGGTGCGCCGCCATGTGGTGGACGACAGCCCACCGGTCTTCACCGGTCAGGTGGCCTGGCGTCTGGCCATTCCCATCGAGCGCATTGCCCCCGAACTGCGCCCGCCCATGGCCTCGACCATTTGGTGTGGCCCCAAGAACCACGCTGTCATGTATTACATGCGCGGCGGCCAGGTGCTGAATTTCGTGGGCTGCGTCGAGCGCCCTTGGGAAGAAGAGTCGTGGACCTCACGCAAGCCCTGGGATGAACTGAGTGCCGATTACGAAGGTTGGCATCCGATGGTGCGTGCGCCCATCGAGGCGGCCGATAAAGACCAGTGCTTCCGTTGGGCCCTGAACAACCGCCAGCCCGTCATGACCTGGTGCACGCGCCGGGTGGCGCTGCTGGGCGACGCTGTGCACGCCACCCTGCCCTACATGGCGCAAGGTGCGGCCATGGCGATTGAGGATGCCGCCATCCTGAGTCGGGCGGTGGCGTTGGAGGCCCCCCTGTTCGAGCGGCTGGGGATTTACGAACGGCACCGTGCCCCGCGCGCAGCACGGGTGGTGACCGAGTCGACCGAGATGGGTCAGTTGTATCACATTGCCGATGCGGCCCAAATGAAGCAAGCCTTCAAAGACCGCAACATCGCCGCTTCGCGCAACAATTGGCTCTACCCCTACAACCCATGGAGCGTGGACATCACCCGCCCCTTTACTGGGATCTGATGGGCAGTGTCGCTCATTCGGGCTTGATGCCCTGGTCTTTGACCAGGCGCGCCCACTTGTCGGCGTCGCGCTCGACCAAGCGGGCAAAATCGGCAGGCGTTGCGCTGGCCGGATCCATGCCCTGAGTGGAGAACGCGGTCTTGACATCGTCTCCAGCGATGATCTGGTTGATCTCGCGGTTCAAGCTGGCCACCTGCTCGGCCAGCATGCCTTTGGGCGCGAAGACGCCAAACCACATGCCCACATTCACTTGACCCAAACCGGTTTCGGTCACTGTGGGCAGGTCAGGCATCAGGGCATGGCGTCGCTCGCTGCCAATGGCCAATGCGACCAAACGCCCAGTCTTCACATGGGCCAGTGCCACGTGGATGGGCAGGAACATCACGTCGACCTGACCGCCCAAGATGTCAGTCACAGCCGGGGCAGTGCCTCGGTAAGGGATGTGGGTGATGAAGACCTTGGCGGTGTTTTTGAAGAGCTCCATCGACATGTGGTGCGGCGTGCCCACTCCCGGAGAAGCATAGTTGATGCGCCCGGGAGCGGACTTGGCAGCCAGGACCAGATCTTTGGCGGTTTTCCAGCCAGTTTTGGGGTGCGTCACCAAAATCAACTCCCCCCAACTGGTCAGGGCAATCGGGGTCAGGTCTTTGAGCGGATCAAAGGGCAACGCAGGATTGAGCGCACGGTTCATCACCAAAGTGTTCACGCTCACCAGCAGGGTGTTGCCGTCAGGGGCCGAGCGAACCACGGCCTCGGTGCCGATGCTGCCCGAGGCGCCGACGCGGTTTTCCACCACGACCGGGCGATTGAGCTTTTGCGCCAACTTGGGACCAATTTGGCGCGCCACGATATCAATCCCAGTGCCAGGCGTGAAGGGCACGATCAGCTTGATCGGGTTGGTGTTGGCCGGGCTTTGCGCCCCTGCAGGCAAAACCGACAAGGCGGCGATTGTCAAAGCTTGGCGACGACTGAAACGAAAGGATGGGTTCATGCTGGGAAGAGTCCTTGGGTGTGCAATTTGGCCCATGCGGGCAAGTCGAGCCATGGGGCACGATGACCCTATGGCGATTTTGCATGTTTATTGTCAACCTGGCGCGCGCCAGACCCAATGGGCGGGTTGGCACGATGGTCGCCCCAAATTGCAACTGAAAGCGTCGCCCGTTGACGGGGCGGCCAATCAGGCGCTGATCGAGTTCTTGGCGCAGTGGCTGAGACTGCCCAAAAGCCGCGTCAGCATTCAATCCGGCCAGCAAAGCCACTTCAAGCGTCTGAGCATTGAAGGCTTGGATGAAGCCGAGTTGCAGCGCAACTTGCCGCCAAGCGAATGATCAGGCACCTTCGACGAAGCGCATGTCGCGAATGACCGCGCCCGGGGTGAGTTTGGACAGGGCCTCTTGATAGCCGGCGCTCTTGTATGCGGCATCGGCAGCAGCCAGGCTGTCGAATTCGATGATGACCACGCGTTGCATTTGGCCATGCTCTTTGATCAGCGAGGGCATCCCGCGCACCAGAAATTTTCCACCGGCGGCGGCAATCGAGGGACCAGCCAACTGTGCGTAAGCGGCCAGCGCTTCGGGATTGTTGATGGCTTGGTAGGTGGTGACCCAATAGGCTTTCGGCATGTTCGACTCCTCTCAAAAGTCCGATGATGCCATGATGTCGCCGGGGTGATGGCTCACCTGCGTGACACCCCCCATAATGATCAAATTGTCATCAAGAGGAGTTTGGCATGTCCGAAGTCGTGAGCCCCGCGCCGGCGTGGCAGGAGAGTATTTTTCAAAGCCTCAAGCAGGCGAATGTGCGCCAAGTGGCTTATGTGCCCGACGCAGGCCATGCCCATGTGATCCGACGCGTGCAAGCCGACAAACAGATGCGCGACATCGTCCTGACCACCGAAGAAGAAGGCGTGGCCTTGGCCACCGGCGCCTGGTTGGGTGGTGAGCGCGCCGTGTTGCTGATGCAAAGCAGCGGCGTGGGCAACTGCATCAACATGTTCTCGCTGCTGCAAAGCTGCCGCATTCCGTTTCTCACCCTGGTCACCATGCGTGGCGAGTACGCCGAGTTCAACAACTGGCAATGCCCCATGGGTGAGGCCACTCCGGCTGCGCTCGAGCTGATGGGCTTCAAAGTGATGCGCGCCAATGACCCCGCCGAAGTCGAAGATCTGATTGGAGCGGCGCTGGACGCCGCCTTTGAAGGGGGCCAGCAAGTGGCCCTTTTGTTGTCACAGCGGCTGATTGGTCGCAAAAAATGGATCGCCAAGTGATCGAGAGGCCCACCATGAATACCCCTCAAAACCACAACCCCAGTCGCCTGGGGAGCATCGACCGGCGCGAATTTGTGGCCGAACTGCTGGCGGGAACACCCGACGCCTTGGTCATCACCGGACTAGGCTCGCCCACCTATGACGTCTACGCCAGTGGAGACCGCGATCGCTACTTTTACCTGTGGGGCGCCATGGGCGGTGCCCTGCCCTTGGGTTTGGGTCTGGCGCTGGCACAGCCGCAGCGCCCGGTGCTGGTCATCACCGGCGACGGCGAGCAGCTGATGGGCATGGGTGCCATGGCCACTGCAGCCGCTCAACAGCCCAATAACCTGTCGGTGGTGGTGCTCGACAATGGTCACTTTGGCGAAACTGGCAAGCAGCGCAGCCACACCAGCCTGGGCACCCGGTTGGTCGAAGTGGCCAAGGCTTGCGGCATTGTCCGTTCGCGGGAGATTTTTCAATTGTCCGAATTCAAAACTTTGGCCCAAGACATCAACGCCCGCCAGGGACTGCTGTTTGCCCAGGTGCACATCAAGCAAGATGACCTGCCCCGAGCCCTGCCCACCCGCGACGGCACATTTTTGAAAAACCGCCTGCGCCAGCATCTGGGACATCCTTTGGTATGAATGCAGGGTAAAAACGACTATTCACCATCTGACTTTGGGTATAGAGTTGAATGGTTTTGGTCTTTCACACACCCATGTCATGACTCAACTGTTGCTGGGCTTGTTGCTTTTTTTAGGCATCCACTCCATGCGGGTCTTCATGCCCGGCTTGCGCATGCGTCTTATGACGGCCTGGGGCACTCTGCCCTTCAAGGGGGTGTATTCGGTCATCTCACTGGTGGGTCTGTGGGTGCTGATTCAAGGCTATGCCGCAGCCAAGACGTTGCCCTATGAATTGTGGTCACCGCCCTTTTTCCTGCGCCACCTCAGTGTGTTGTTGATGTGGCCGGCCACGGTGCTGGTGATTGCGGCCTATGTACCCGGCAACGGCATCCGGGCCAAGTTACGCCATCCGATGACGCTGGGGATCAAAATCTGGGCCTTGGCGCATTTGCTTTGCAATGGCCACATCGCCGATGTATTGCTGTTTGGCACCTTGTTGATTTGGGCGGTTCTGATCTATCGCAACGCCCGCCGCGAAGACCGCTCGAACATGGTGGGCGTGATGCGCAGCACCAACCCCTTGGTTAACTTGGGCACCCTCATTGCCCTGTTGGCTGGCACCGGAGTTTGGTTGTGGTTGGCGTTAGGTGGTGGACATTTGGCCCTGATTGGGGTCAGCCCGATGGGTTGATGTGGCCCGCAGCCGATCGATGCGTCGCCCCTCTAAAGCCAACACCTCCAACTGCCAATCGGCGCACTCGACCCGCTCGCCCACTTCGGGTAAGCGCCCCAGCAAAGACAAAAATAGACCTGCGACGGTGTTGTAGCGGTCTTTGCTTTCATCGGGCAGGTCTTGCTCGATGCCCAACTGGTGCTTGAACTCGATGATGGGCATGGCACCATCAAGCAACCAATTGCCATCAGTCTCCCGGGTGGCCCAAGCGTTGTCGTCTGCGGCCTGCCCCACCCATTCGCCGGTAATGGCTTCGAGCAAATCACGTGGCGTCATGAGACCTTGTACTACGCCATACTCGTCAACCACCAACACCACTCGGGCCATGGCCGGCGCCTGACGTTGGGCGTTGGGGCGGCGGAACTGCTCCAATAAATCCAAACCACTGAGCGTCTCGGGAATGAAGGCGACAGGCTGCGCCAACTGCCCCAACGCCAATGTGTCGTCGTCTTGTTGCAGCAAATCGGCCAGACTGACCAAGCCAAGCACATCATCCAATCCACCCCGACATACCGGGTACCAGGAATGCGATGGGCGATGGCGCAACTGTAACAAGGCTTGTGAAACCGACTCTTCGTGATCAAGCCAAACGATGCCGGTGCGTGGCACCATCAGCGAAGACAGCGGCCGATCGTCCAGGTGAAACACATTGCGCACCATCTGATGCTCTTGCTGTTCGATCACGCCGGCGTCAACGCCCTCGCTCAGGCTGGCACGGATCTCCTCTTCGGTCACCGATGACTCGGCTCGGGTGTCGACGCGCATCAGGTGCAAAGTCATGCTGGTCAATAAGCTCAGCAATGCCACCAAAGGGCGCGTGAGCCAGGCCAACTTCTCCATCGCTGGGGACACCCAACGGGCCACAGTTTCCGGATAAATCTGGGCGATGCGCTTGGGTACCAACTCGCCAAACACGATGGTGATGCAGGTGATGAGACCCACGACCAAGGCGGTGGCCAACACATCGGCCCAGTTTGCGGCCACCCCCCACTCGACCAATGCGCGTGACAGACCCTGGCTGAATGCCGCTTCACCGACGATGCCATTGAGCACGCCGATCGAGGTGATGCCAATCTGGATGGAGGACAAAAAGCGGGTCGGCTGATCCATCAGGCGCAAGGCAGCAGCCGCACGCTCGTCCCCCATCTCGCTCATGGTCAACAAACGCACGCGCCGACTGGCCGACAAAGCCATCTCGGAGAGCGCAAACAAGCCGTTGAGCAAGGTGAGAAAAATGATCAGTAAAAAATCCACGGTCGATGACCCTTCCTCTTTTCAACGACAATTGTCCCATGGCAACGTATTGGGTGGGTGATTTACAGGGATGCAACGCCTCTTTGGGGTATTTGCTCGACCAACTGGGTTTTTCCGCCAGTCGAGATCGGTTGGTGGTTTTGGGTGACCTGATCAACCGAGGCCCCGACAACGCCGGGGTACTCGACCGACTGATCGCTTTGAGTGACAGCGCCACCTGCCTGCTGGGCAACCATGATTTGTTCGTGCTGGCGGCATACCACGGGGTCAAAAAGCTCAAACGCAGCGACACCGCGCGCCTGCTATTTGACCTTCCCCAAGCCCCGGCCTGGATGGACTGGTTGGCACACCGCGACATGGCGCGTTTCGAATCGGGCTGCTTGTTGGTCCACGCCGGCGTGCTGCCCGGCTGGGATCTGACCCAAACACTGCAATGCGCCAGGGAAGTCGAAACTGCCCTGCGTGGCCCGCTGCGCCCTGAGTTGTTGCATCAGATGTTTGGTCATGAGCCTTTGGGCTGGCGCGATGACCTGGGTCAGCCCGAGCGTTGGCGGGTGACGGTCAACGCCCTGACGCGCTTGCGCTTTTGCTCTGCGCAGGGCGAAATGGAGTTCGCCACCAAAGAGGGGCCAGGCTCGGCACCGCCGGGTTTCATGCCCTGGTTTGATGTACCGGGTCGCCGCACAGCGGACACACCGGTGGTGTTTGGCCATTGGTCTACTGTGGGCGGTTTGTGCCGCCCGAACTTGGCTTGTCTGGATACGGGCTGCCTGTGGGGCAGGAGTCTGAGTGCCTTGCGGGTGCCTGCCAACTGGGATGGGGCGAAGCCTCCAGATTTGAGCGGATGGGAATGGATTTCGGTACCGGCTGATCCGGCCGATGTGATTCCTTTGAAATGAATGAGGGGGATTGAAATGAGTTGGGATGCATTGTGGGTCTCGACCGGCGTCGTCACGCTGGCCGAAATGGGCGATAAAACGCAGTTGTTGGCTTTCATCTTGGCCGCGCGCTTCAAAAAACCCGTACCCATCATTTTGGGCATCTTGCTGGCTACCTTGGTCAACCACGGGCTGGCCGGTGCCTTGGGCAGTTGGATCACCAGCGTGCTCAGCCCGGTGGTGTTGCGCTGGGTGCTGGGCTTGTCCTTCATCGCGATGGCGGCCTGGACGCTGATCCCCGATAAGATCGAAGAGGAAGAAACCCAGATCGCTCAGCGCTGGGGCGTGTTTGGGGCGACCCTGATCACATTCTTTTTGGCTGAGATGGGCGACAAAACCCAGATCGCCACGGTGGCCATGGCCGCGCACTATGCCACCCCGATCTTGGTGGTGATCGGCACCACAATGGGCATGCTGATTGCCGACGTTCCAGCCGTCTTCGTGGGGGACAAGTTGACCGACAAAATCCCGATGCGTCTGGTTCACGGTGTGGCTGCGGCCATCTTTGCCACGCTGGGAGTGGCGACTTTGATGGGGGCCGGAGCCGATCTGGGTTTATAAGCCGCCCACCCCCACTTGGGGGATTTTTTTCAGGACAGGGTTTGGGGGTATCTCATAGGCGCTTGCCCACCCCCTTTTGTACTGGTCAAATGCGCGCATGTCGAGCAAGCCTGAACACCAATCTCTGCCTGCCCGCGACGCTCAAGCCGTGGTGCATGGCCTGACCAATTTGTCCGTCCACGCCGAGCGCGGGGCCAGCGTCATCGAATCCGGCCACGGCGTGTGGGTGCGTGACATTGAGGGGCGCGAATACATCGAGGCCATGTCGGGATTGTGGTGCATCGCCCTGGGCTATGGCAACGAACGTCTGGCCGATGTGGCTCATCGCCAGATGAAGCAACTGGCCTATTACCACCTGACGAATCACAAGAGTCACCCACCGGTCATCGCCTTGGCCGAAAAACTGCTTTCGATCGCCCCAGCGCCCATGTCCAGGATCTGGTTCGCCAGTACCGGTTCGGAAGCCAATGACTGTGCGGCCCGCCTGAGTTGGTATTTTTGGAATGCGATGGGACAGCCGCAAAAGCGCCAATTCATCGCCCACAAACTGTGGCCTACCATGGCAACACGATCGCCTCGGCCAGCCTGTCGGGTGTCAGCTATGCGCACGATCGATTCAACCTGCCCCTGCCCGGCTTTCATCATGTGACCACGCCGCACTACACCCGACACGGCCAACCCGGCGAGAGCGAAGAGGCCTTCAGCGACCGCCTGATTGCCGACATCGAGCGCTTGATCGAACAACAAGGTGCGCACACCATCGCCGCTTTTTTCACCGAGCCAGTGATGGGTGCGGGCGGCATCGTGGTCACGCCGGCACGCTATTACGAGCGTTTGCAAGCCTTGCTGAAAAAGCACAATATCTTATTGGTATGTGACGAAGTGGTCACCGCATTTGGCCGCACGAGTGAGATGTTTGGTTCAACCACCATGAATCTGCAATCCGATTTGCTGATCTGCGCCAAAGCGCTGTCCAGCGCATACATACCCATCTCGGCGCTGATGATCGGCCCACGCGTGTACGAGGCCATTGAACGCCAAAGCGGCGAGTTGGGGCTGTTTGGGCTGACCATGACCTACTCGGGCCATCCGGTGGCCTCTGCGGTCGCTCTCGAGACCCTGAAGATTTACGAAGAAGAGCGCATCGTTGACCATGTTCGCTCGGTCTCGCCCGCGTTCTTGGGTGGTTTGCATGCCCGATCTGGCCACCCGATGGTCAAAGAGGTGCGTGGCATCGGCTTGCTGGCCGGCGTGGAACAGGTGGCTGGCCGGGAGCGCTACTGCGCCCGCATCGCCGAAAAGGAGGGGCTGATTGTGCGCGCCATCGGCGACACCATTGCTTTTTGCCCGCCACTGATCATCAGCGAAGCCGAGGTGCAGTCGCTGCTGGAGCGATTCAACCGCGCGCTGGACAGGCTTTAAGTGATATCCGACACCCGGATCACCACATTGGCACCGGCCTGGCCCGAATCAAGGTAGTCGTGGGCCTGAGCGGTCTCTTCCAACGCAAAAACCCGATCCACATGCTCGACAATCGGGCGTGGCGTTCCGCGCGCGCCCGCTCCACTGAGCCACAAACAAATGTCAGACAGCGCCGAAAGCAAGGCGTCGGGCTGCAGTTCGTACATGAAAACCCAACGCAGGGTCTGGTTCTTCATCATGAAGGCGTAAAAGGGCAAAACTGGCGTCGGCTGAGCATCTGAAGCGTAGCAACTGATGACGCCGTGTGGTCGCAGAACCTGCTGGGTGATGGGCAGGTTCTGCCCAAAGGCCACCTCGATGATGCGGTGTACGCCCTCGCCCTGGGTGATTTGCATCACCTGAGCCGACACATCTTCCTTTTGATAGTTGATGACATGGTCTGCCCCGGCCAGTCTTGCGCTCTCAGCCTTGGCCGCCGAGCTCACGGTGGCAATCACCTTGGCGCCGCCCCAACGGGCCATTTGAATCGCACAATGGCCCACTGCACCTGCGCCACCCTGGACCAGCACAGTCTGACCCACGATCGGGCCATCGGCAAAGAGCGCCCGATGAGCCGTGAGCGCCGGAATGCCCACGCAAGCGCCGTAAGCCATGCTCACCCGCTGCGGCAAAGGTTGCACCAACTGCACCGGCAACACCACCTCTTCGGCATTGGTGCCATGGGGGCGTTTCCATTGGGCGCTATAAACCCATACCCGATCTCCCACCGCCAGCCTTTGAACGCCCGGGCCCAATTCGGCCACCACGCCAGCACCATCGCTGTTGGGGATGATCAGCGGAAAGGCGTGGGGCTGGCCGTTGAAGCCCTTGCGGCGTTTGATGTCAGACGGGTTCAGGCCCGAGCACGCGAGGCGCACGCGCACCTCGCCGGCGCCAACGGGCGAGCTGGGCATCTCGCCCACTTCAATCACTTCTTGGGCGGGGCCTTGCCGCCGATACCATGCTGCTTTCATTGGACCCTCTGGTCTGTTGTGTAGGGTGGCTGATCACTGAGTTCAGTCTATCGAACCTGGGCTTCATCTGCATCAGGGCGAACCAGGGTGAAGGGCCAAGCATTGATGCGATAATGACGGCCATACAAGCTCTTCGCAAGGTCTCTGATTTATCCGGACTCGTGCAACGCCCCAGCGGCCACCGATTCTGTATGGAATGATCGTTAGACCCCACACGACCCCATGAAACCGAATGTACTGATTGCCAGCATCGCCTTGCTGACTGGCACCGCTTTTGCACAAACCATCACTGTCACGGATGCCTGGGTTCGCGCCACGGTCCCCGGCCAGAATGCCACCGGCGCCTTCATGAAACTGAGGGCCGCTGAAAACGTCCGCCTGATCTCGGTCAGCAGCGCTGCAGCCGGCGTGGTCGAGGTCCATGAAATGAAATTGGACCAACAAGTGATGCGCATGTCGGCCCTGCCCAACGGGCTCGAGTTGCCTGCCGGCAAAACCGTGGAACTCAAACCCGGTGGCTACCACGTGATGCTGATGGACCTGAAGGCCGCATTGCCTGTCGATGGTCAAGTGGCGTTGACACTGATCTTCCAAGACGCCAAGGGCAAGCAGACCCAGCAAGAGTTGAAGGTGCCTGTCCGCTCCATGGGCGGCGCATCGGCCCATCAGCATAAGCACTGAGCCCCGTCGGCACGAAGGGCCGATGCCACTCTTGATCTCACGCCCCCCCCCTGAATCTGATGTTCAGAGCCCACCAGAGTGCTGAAGCGGTGGTCACACTAGGGGCATCTTTCAAGACTTGAAGTACTTGGACTGTGGTTCAAAGCAACGCAACGCAATTTTCCGGGCAGGCCCGACGCCTGCATCGCAATGTAATCTCGGATCAATGGCGCCGCTTTCCAGGGTCGAACATTGCCGCTCCAGACTGCATTGGAGACGATATTCCACTGGCCTTCAACGCGCTTCAAAGTGACCACCGCTGGCAGCAACTCGGCGAATTCCGCTTCGGCCAACACCCAGCCCTGATATGCCCAAACGCCGATGAGCTGGCCCGACATGGATTGCGGCGGACTGTACCCTTGAACCACTGCCCAAACCTGTTGGTGTAGCGGGTGCTCTGCCCCATGGTTGGACACCTCGTTGCAGTCACGAGTCAGGGCATTGAGTTGGTTTTTGACCATACCCACCGCATCTACGGGTCGGCCGTCCACTTCAAGGATCAGTCGCCCGTCAAACTTGACCCAACGGACATGGTTGAACACCAATCCGACCCCGAGCAGGACAAGCACCAGCAGCCAAAACCGTTTCTTGATCATGCGCAGGTTCTAGGCTAGCGCTGTGCCGTGCTCCTCAAGAGGAATTTGCGGGTCAGAGAAAGGCGATGGCATACAGGTAAATCACACAGCCAAAGCCCACGGTCCAGCACATGGAGCGCCATGCGGCTTTATCGGCCAAGTAGCAGGCGACATACGCCACTCTGGCGGCAATGAAGAGCCAGGTCACGAATTCAATGGTTTCAACCTCTGCACCGCCCAGCACCGACCAGATCACGCCAACAGCAAAGAACGGAAAAGCTTCAAAACAGTTGTGTTGCGCTGCATTGGCCCGGGCGGACATGCCCTCGAGCGAGGCATACCAAATGCGCGGGTTGTGGTTGTCGTAGTCCTTGCGACCCCACTTGGCGATGCCGGCGCAGACGATGGGCATGATGCCCGCAATCATGACGGCAAAAGCGACGGAAGCAAATTCAAAACTCTCTAACATATCCAATTTCTGTCGGGTTCAAAAGGTGATGTGAACAGCGAAAAACTCTCGGTGAGTCTACTTGAAGGTCTGAAGACACATGGACTTGAGCGACTAACCCCTTGGGAAAGTTGCTTATTGGAACCGGGCCACTTGAGCCCGATCGGATCTGGCTTGGGGCCTTGAAGGCCTTCAAACTTCCACGAAATCAGCATAAACCCGAAACACCGAATCAAGGTGCTTGGATAGAGTCGGGGCATGCGAAGACGTTTATTCACCCAATCCTTGGCGGCCGGTCTGGCCTTGCCCCAAGTTTCATCCCTTTGGGCACAGAGCCAAACGATCAAGTTGGTCGTGGGCTTTGCGGCTGGTGGCTCTGTGGACCTGACCGCAAGGGCCATGGCGGAATCGATGCGGGAGACTTTGGGTCGCTCGGTGCTGGTGGAAAACCGGCCAGGCGCGTCGGGGCGCTTTGCGCCGGAAACCATCCGACAGGCCCGCCCCGATGGGGACACCTTGATGCTGGTCCCACACGGGCCCATGACGCTGTTTCAATGGCTGCACCTTCAATTGCGATACGACGCCGTGAAAGACTTCACGCCCATTGGGCGGGTATGCGTGGTCGACTATGCCCTGACCACCGGGCCTGCCACCCCAGCCAAAACCGTGGGGGAGTATCTGCAATGGGCTCAAAACCCAGCGCACAAAGCCGCTTATGGCTCTCCGGGTGCGGGCACCATTCCGCATTTCATTGGCCAAGGCTTGATGCAAAAAACCAGAACTGACATGGTCCATGTCCCCTACAAGGGCTCGGCATTGACCATGGTCGATTTGATGGCCGGCAATCTGTCTTTGGGTGTGTCCCCTTTGCCTGACGCAGTCGAACATCACCGCAACGGACGGGTGCGGGTATTGGCCACCACGGGCTCACAGCGCAACCCGGTGCTGCCTGAGATCCCCACCCTCAGAGAGTCGGGCATAGACCTGGTGGTCGATGGTTGGTACGGCATTTATGGGCCCGCTGGGATGGCGGATGCCTCATTGCAGTCACTGACCCGCGCGCTGGAAATGGCGGTCACCAGACAGGCCGACTTCTTCACCAAAAATGCCATGCGCGGAGCCTATCTGCGACCCGATGCCTTGGCTCAGTTGCAACGCGCGGAAGCGGCGCAGTGGGAGCCCTGGGTGAAGGCCTCGGGATTCAAAGCCGAAGATTGAGCGACATCCACCCAATCATGGATTGAATGGGTGGTGACCTACTCTCGCTCAGAGGAATAGGGGCTGTGCAGTTTGATCTGATGGCGGGAACATGTCATTCGCCCCGTCACCAGAAGTCTGGTTCAGCAGTTCTCCAATTGAATGCTCACTGAAGCTTTCCAGACTTAACTCGAACTGCTTGGGAACTGACATTGGGCAGACTACCGATTGATCGAGCAACCGAGGCATCCAGTGTGGCCGGATCAATCAAATTGGATGCATTGGCATCCAACAAAATAGTCCCTCCATTTGGCACAGAACTTTTTCTAACAGATGTAGCCCTGGGTACCGAATGCGTTTTGGTCAACCACGCCAAACGGACAGGCACATTGGCCGCTCCCATGGTGGCAGATTTGTTAGACCAAAACACGGCATCGCCATTTTCTCGGGATGCGTCCCCAGGACCATTCCCTTGCCCAGGGTTGTCACGCTTACTCAGACTGGAGCCAAATCCACCAGTAAGATTGTAGATAACGCCATCAACTGTGACGTAATCAACAACACCCGTGTACCGGCTACCGTCCAGGCTATAGATGCCATAAGCCCATGCATTTGTTCTTACACCTTGTGCATTGAGATCGCGCGAAAAGCAATCTTCATTGCTGCCCTGTGTTTGAAAACAAATGTGGGAGTCATTGAACCCCAGCCTGACTGGATTGACCGCAGAAAAACCAGCTTCCGTACTCAGTTTGTAAACGGCCTTTTTATTCAAGAAATCAGCGTATGCCGCAAAGTATGTGTTGTTTGCGGGAATTTTTCCGGTCACTTTGAATTGATTACCCAAGGGCTCGATTCGAAAGGTGGCCAAAAGTTGACCATCTGACTTTCTTTCATCAGCCGCATCAATCGTGAACCGGCCCAAAGGCTCGGATGCAGTCGGGGATGCGGTGACATTGACCTTGAGATAAACAACCACATCAGGACTTCCGGGGTAAACCGCTGATTGAGTATCGTCGTACCAAAATTTTCCAATCACATTGCCGTTGACGCCAGAGGACAAATTGGCCACAGCAGCAATTGAAGTCTTACCGTCTTCATTACCCTTGCATGGTTTTTCATTGACTTCGACACGGACATTGCCCTGGTTAAGGAGTTCGGGCTTCCACAGTTGCCGCAAAACACAAACCATCTCGTCGGGGATGGTCAAGACGCCATCGTTGTACAAGGTCTCCCACTCAGAAGTAACAGCGTTGTAATCGTTACCATATAGTGAAATGATTTTTTGACCTTGTATGTCGGTTTCAATGTCGATCAGCCCGGTGGCAATCACCCCAAAAACGCCGGCAAGCAGACCACCTGCAATGATTTTTTTAAAGATGGGTCTCATTGTGAGATACCTCCACCAATTCGCATGTTCGAGGGCAAGGTTTTGAATTCAACGTTGCTGCTGGTACCGCCTCCGCAAGCCGATACCACCAATGAGAACAAAAATGCGAAAAAACGAAATTTAATCATATTTATCCAAACAAAAATCTATTTTTTTCATATTTATAAATCTATTAATTATGACTAGGATAAAGGGTTATTCAGTTGACTGACTGAGGGTGTTCATCGGGAGCGGGTCAAGAGAATCATTGCCCGCATTGGCATAAGTGCCTATCGCTCCCTGTACCCTTCAACCAGATCAGCAGTACAAAACAAAAAGCCCCTTGCGGGGCTCACTTGTTGATTTATTTGGAGGCGCGGGCCGGAGTCGAACCGACCTACACGGATTTGCAATCCGGTGCATAACCGCTTTGCTACCGCGCCGTGAATCTGATAAAAAAGGGAAGCATGAGCCTCCCTTTTTGGAATATGGAGCGGGAAACGAGTCTCGAACTCGCGACCTCAACCTTGGCAAGGTTGCGCTCTACCAACTGAGCTATTCCCGCGTAGGGATGAGAGTATAGCGCATTTTTAGCCCTTTGCACAAGAGAGACTAAAAATGCACACCCTTTAGTGCTTGACGGACACTCCTTCGGCGTCCGGTGCGGCAGCCACAGGGGCAACCACTGGCTCGTCGTCTTTCAGGGCCTCGGGCTGTCGCTCGAGGGCCACTTGCAGCACCTGGTCGATCCATTTGACGGGAACAATTTCCAGACCCTCTTTCACGTTTTCAGGGATATCTTGCAAGTCCTTGACGTTCTCTTCGGGGATGAGTACGGTCTTGATGCCACCCCGAAGTGCGGCCAAGAGCTTTTCCTTCAGCCCCCCAATGGCGGTCACTTCGCCGCGCAAAGTGATCTCGCCGGTCATGGCGACATCGCAGCGCACCGGGATGCCCGTCAAGGTCGAGACGATGGCGGCGGTCATGGCGGCACCGGCACTGGGGCCGTCTTTGGGGGTGGCGCCGTCGGGCACGTGGACGTGAATGTCCTTTTTTTCGAACATCTCGTCCTTGATGCCCAGCACGCGGGAACGGCTGCGCACCACAGTACGCGCCGCTTCGACAGACTCTTTCATGACATCGCCCAAAGAGCCCGTGCGGGTGATATTGCCCTTGCCGGGCATCACGGCCGCTTCGATGGTGAGCAAATCACCGCCCACTTCGGTCCAAGCCAAACCCACGACTTGACCAACCTGGTTTTGCTGGTCGGCGCGGCCATAGGTGTATTTGCGCACACCCAAGAAATCATTGAGGTTGTACGCGTTGACAATCACCTGCGGCTGCATCTGACCCAATTGCAGGGCCTTGACCACCTTGCGGCAAATCTTCGAGAGCTCGCGCTCGAGGGCGCGAACGCCTGCCTCGCGGGTGTAGTAGCGAACCACGTCACGGATGGCGCTTTCCTCCACCCTCAACTCCTCTTCTTTGACGCCGTTGTTCTTCAGTTGCTTGGGCAACAAGTAGCTGGTGGCGATGTGTGTCTTCTCGTCTTCGGTGTAACCCGACAAGCGAATGACCTCCATGCGGTCGAGCAAGGCCGGAGGGATGTTCATCGAGTTGGAGGTGGCGACAAACATCACATCGGACAAGTCGAAATCGACCTCGACATAGTGGTCCGAGAAGGTGTGGTTTTGCTCGGGGTCGAGCACCTCAAGCAAGGCACTGGAGGGATCACCCCGGAAATCGCTGCCCAATTTGTCGATCTCATCGAGCAAGAACAGCGGGTTGCGGGTGTTGACCTTGGACAGGCTTTGAAGCACTTTTCCGGGCAAAGCGCCGATATAGGTGCGACGGTGGCCACGGATCTCAGCCTCGTCGCGCATGCCACCCAGAGCCATGCGAACGTACTTGCGACCGGTGGCTTTGGCGATGGACTGCCCCAAAGAAGTTTTGCCCACGCCCGGGGGGCCCACCAAACACAAGATGGGGGCCTTGACCTTGTCAACACGACGCTGCACCGCCAAATATTCCAGGATGCGGTCCTTGACCTTTTCAAGACCATAGTGGTCTTCGTTCAGCACATTCTCAGCCAGCGACAGGTCGTGCTTGATCTTGGTCTTTTTGCTCCAGGGCAAACCGACCAGAACGTCAATGTAGTTACGCACCACGGTGGCTTCGGCCGACATGGGCGACATGAGCTTGAGTTTCTTGAGCTCGGTGTCGGCCTTTTTGCGTGCTTCTTGGGGCATGCGGGCGGCTTTGATCTTTTTCTCGATCTCTTCAATGTCAGCGCCCTCTTCACCCTCGCCCAGTTCTTTCTGTATGGCCTTGACCTGCTCGTTCAGGTAGAAGTCGCGCTGGTTCTTCTCCATCTGGCGCTTGACGCGGCTGCGGATGCGTTTGTCGACATTCAAGATGTCAACTTCGCGCTCAAGCTGCTCAAACAGATTTTCCAGACGTGGACGAACTTCCGAGAGGTCGAGCACGACTTGCTTGTTCTCGAGTTTCAGAGGCAAATGGGCTGCGATCGTGTCAGCCAATCGGCCTGCATCATCAATGCTGGAAATTGAAGTCAGAATCTCGGGAGGGATTTTTTTGTTCAATTTGACATATTGGTCAAACTGTTGCAACACCGCGCGCCGCAGGGCCTCGACTTCGGTATCTGCCTCAGTGGGCTCGGCCTGGATGGGCGAGACTTTCGAGACAAAGTGCTCGGGGCCGTCTTCGATGTGCAAGACGCGTGCACGTTGCTGTCCCTCAACCAGCACCTTGACGGTTCCGTCGGGCAATTTCAGCATCTGCAAAATGGTCGCGACCGATCCGACCTCGAACATGTCGGAGACCGTCGGTTCGTCTTTGGCAGCGGCTTTTTGAGCCACCAGCATGATGCGACGCTCTGCCGCCATCGCACTTTCCAGCGCTTTGATGCTTTTGGGTCGCCCCACGAAAAGGGGGATGACCATGTGAGGAAAAACCACCACGTCGCGCAAAGGCAACAAAGGCAGTTCTAACGTGGTCGGTGGCAGCAGATGGGTTGCGGACATACTTCAGGCCTTTTTGGCTGCCTCTTGGTAGACCAAGAGAGGGGGCTTGTTTTCCTCGATGGTGGACTCGTCCACCACCACCTTCTCCACATGTGTGGCATTGGGTAAATCGAACATGGTGTCAATCAGCGCATGTTCAAGTATCGATCGCAGGCCACGGGCGCCTGTTTTGCGAGCCAAGGCCTTTTTGGCGATGGCGTGCAAGGCGGCGGGGCGGATTTCTAGCTCGACGCCTTCCATGGCCAGCAAACGACCGTATTGTTTGACCAGCGCGTTTTTGGGCTCGGTCAGGATTTGGACCAAGGCATCCTCGGTCAATTCGTTCAGGGTGGCGACCACGGGCATGCGGCCGACCAGTTCCGGAATCAGGCCGAACTTGATCAGGTCTTCGGGTTCGACCTCGGAAAACACATCGGTCAAGCTGCGTTGTTGCTTGCTTTTGACGGTGGCGCCAAAACCGATGCCCGAGGCTTCGGTGCGGTTTTCAATGACTTTTTCCAAACCAGCGAATGCACCACCGCAAATGAACAGGATGTTGGTCGTATCGACCTGAAGGAAATCCTGGTTGGGGTGCTTGCGCCCACCCTGCGGCGGCACGCTGGCCATGGTGCCTTCGATCAACTTCAGCAAGGCCTGTTGCACACCCTCACCCGACACGTCACGGGTGATCGAAGGGTTGTCGGATTTGCGGGAAATTTTGTCGATTTCATCGATGTAGACGATGCCACGCTGCGCCTTGTCGACTTCGTAATTGCAGTTTTGCAGCAATTTCTGAATGATGTTCTCTACATCCTCTCCCACATAACCGGCCTCGGTCAGGGTGGTGGCATCGGCCATGACAAAGGGGACATCGAGCATCCGCGCCAGCGTTTGCGCCAACAGGGTCTTGCCAGAACCGGTGGGGCCGATGAGCAGTATGTTGCTTTTGGAGAGCTCGACATCATCCTTCTTGGCCTTTTCTTTGTGGCGCAGGCGCTTGTAGTGGTTGTACACAGCCACAGCCAATGTGCGCTTGGCGATCTCTTGGCCAATGATGTAGTTGTCCAGGTTGGATTTGATCTGGGCCGGAGTGGGCAAATCGCCCTTGGCCTGACGGGCCATTTCGGTCTCGGGCAACTCATCACGAATGATTTCATTGCACAGGTCAATGCACTCGTCGCAAATAAAGACCGAAGGGCCCGCGATGAGCTTTTTGACCTCGTGCTGGCTCTTGCCACAAAAGGAGCAGTAGAGGGTTTTTTCGCCGTTGGCGCCTTGGTCGTCAGCCATGTCAGGAAATCCAGTTTTGATAGTTAATGATAACCAAACGCACACCCCCAGAGTGGTGTCAATGCAACACAGGCCTGATTTGACCTGCCAGGACCTCTACAGGGTATCGGCAGCAAATGACAGGGGTTGAATGCGAGAAGGGGCGCTGAGAGCGCCCCCATCGATTTTTGGGTCTGTCGGGCAGGCTCTGGACTTGGTTTGCCACCCTGCGCTGGCAGGATGCCAGCCCACACCCAGAAAACCTCAGGGACGCTTGGCGATGACTTGGTCGACCAAACCGTATTCCTTGGCTTCGTCGGCAGACAAGTAGTAATCGCGCTCAGTGTCGCGCTGGATTTTCTCCAGCGGCTGACCCGTTTTTTCAGCCAAGATGAGATTGAGTTGCTCGCGGGTTTTAAGAATCTCGCGGGCATGAATTTCGATCTCGGTGGCCTGCCCCTGGGTTCCGCCCAGGGGTTGGTGGATCATGATTTTCGAGTTGGGCAGCGAATAGCGCTTGCCTTTGGCACCGGCAGAAAGCAAAAAAGCCCCCATGCTGGCCGCCATACCGATGCACAGGGTCGACACATCGGGCTTGATGAAATTCATGGTGTCGAAGATGGACATGCCGGCGCTGACCGAGCCGCCAGGCGAGTTGATGTACAACGAAATGTCCTTATCGGGGTTCTCGCTTTCCAGAAACAACAATTGGGCCACCACCAAATTGGCGGTTTGATCGTTGACGGGGCCGACCATGAAGATCACCCGTTCTTTGAGCAAACGCGAATAAATGTCGTAGGACCGCTCTCCGCGGCCGGACTGCTCAATGACCATGGGAATCAGGCCCAGGGCCTGGGTGTCTAGTGCGCTCATAGAAACTCCGGTTCGTGGGCTCATTGGCCCATCAGTTCGTCAAAGGCCAAGGCCTTGTCGGTCACCTTGGCTTTGCTCAAGATGTGTTCGGTCACGTTATTTTCAATGACCACGACTTCCACTTCAGACAAACGGCGGTTATCGCCGAAGTACCAACGCACCACCTCTTCGGGCTTTTCATAGCTGGATGCGATCTCGTCCACATGGGTCTTGATTTGCTCCATGGTAGCGCTCAGGGTGTTGGCTCGAACCAGTTCGGCGACGACCAAACCCATGCGTACACGCTGCTCGGCCTGAGGGCGGAACAAGTCGGCAGGAATGGGGGCCTTGTCCGCGTCTTTGATACCACGCTGCTTGAGGTCCTCTCGGGCGCCTTCAATCAAACGATCAATCTCGGCCTGGACAATGGATTGCGGGAGATCGAGTTCGGCCTTGGCCACCACGCCATCCAGGGCGGCTTGCTTGTTGCGGGCCATCAGACGTGACTTGACTTCGCGCGAGAGGTTTTTCTGAATGTCTTCGCGCAAGGCTTGCACGGTACCCCCGGTCACACCCAGAGATTTGGCCAATTCGTCATTGAGTTCGGGAAGGTGACTGGCTTCGATTTTTTTCACCGTGACCAAAAAGTCAGCGGTTTTCCCAGCCACTTCGCGGCCATGGTAGTCGGCGGGGAAAGCCAATGGGAAAGTTTTGCTTTCACCGACTTTCAGGCCACGCACGGCCGTCTCAAACTCGGGCAACATCTGGCCTTCGCCAATGATGAAGCTGAAATCGCTGGCTTGGCCGCCTTGAAAGACCTCGCCGTCGATCTTGCCTTCGAAGTCGACCTGAACGCGGTCGCCATCGGTGGCGGCAGCCTCCAGGGCACGCAGGGCTAAGGAACGACGCTGCTTGCGCAGGATGTCGATGGTTTTGTCGATGGCTTCAGTGCTGACCTCGGTTGTCGAGCGCTCGATCTCGAGCGCCGAAAGGTCGGGCAGTTTGACTTCAGGGTAGACCTCGAAAATGGCGTCAAAAGCCATTTGACCTTCAGGGGATTCTTCTTTTTCGCTGATGCGGGGTTGGCCGGCAACGCGCAAGTTGGCTTCGTTGGCGGCCTGGGCAAAGGCCTCGCCCACTTTGTCGTTCATGACCTCGTAGTGGACTGAATAACCGTAGCGCTGGGTCACGATGTTCATGGGCACTTTGCCAGGGCGAAAACCGTCGATCTTGACTTGACGGGCCAGGCGCTTGAGGCGGACATTGACCTCGTTTTGGATGGTGTCTGCAGCCAGAGTCAAGGTGATCTTGCGCTCGAGCTTTTCCAGGGTTTCGACGGTCACGGTCATTTGATTTCTCCGATTTGAAGGGGCCGCAGCCTAAGCTGCGGTGAAAAATGATCTGGTGCGCGGGGGGGGACTCGAACCCCCACACCATTGCTGGCGTCAGGACCTAAACCTGGTGCGTCTACCAATTTCGCCACCCGCGCAGGCAAAAGAGCCTCGGGGGTTTTGGACAGATCTCCGAGGCTGTTTTGTTGAACCTGACATTTTACCCTGAAATACCATGTCCTTTGACCCTGAAGCATGTGGCGTACTTGGCAGGCAGAGCCAACAGGGTCAACACAGTTGCCACGATCAAGCCGCCCATGATGGCGATGGCCATGGGCCCCCAAAACACGCTGCGCGACAGTGGAATCATGGCCAAGACGGCCGCCGCCGCTGTGAGTACGATGGGGCGCAAACGACGGACAGCGGCCTCGATGATGGCTTCCCGGTCCGGTACGCCCCTGGCTCGGTCTTGCTCGATTTGGTCGATCAAAATGACCGAGTTGCGCTGGATCATGCCCATGAGCGTGATGACCCCCAATAAAGGCACGAAGCCAAAGGGGCGATTCAGCAATAAAAGCGCTGCTGCGACCCCGGCGATACCCATGGGCCCGGTCAGGAAGACCAGGATGGCGCGGCTGAAGCTTTGCAGTTGCAACATCAACAGGGTAAAGATGAGGAACAGCATCAGGGGCACCCCACTCTCGACCGCGTTTTGCTGGTTCAACTGCGCGAGCACTTGATTCAGATCCAGCCCATATTGGGCCAATCGGGCTGGTGAGAGATCGATGTAGATTTTTTCCGGCTGGTCACCCTACAACTCGACCTTGGCGACATCGGGGATCCCATTCGGCCTGACCGATGAAGCCTTGCTTCAGATGGGCTTCAAAGCGCTTGAGTTCAGCTGCGGCCAGATCGCGTTGCACCCTGGCACTGGCCAACTGGGCTTGGGCCGCTTGACTACTGAGGGCTGCGTCTTGCGGATCGAGTTGCGCCAGCAATTGGCCGGCTTTGAAGCGCTGACCCAACTCAATGTGTCGCTGGGTCAGCATGCCACCGATGCGAAACGACAAGCGAGTCTCTTGGCGAGCCCGAACTTCGGCAGCCCACCCCACTTGGGCCTGATCTTCGGCCGAATTTAAGGTGAGCAGTTTCACCGAACGCACAGGCTCGGGGGCAGGTGATTGCTGCGAGCAGCCCCAGAGCAAGGTCAACAGGGCTGCACATGTGGCAAGGGCGTATTTCATAGCTTTGACTATTAATAACCAATTGGTCATTAATTTAACACGATTTCAAACATGCATGACAATGTGGGGTTTCCAACGCCCCATCATGGGTTCCCACTTGTCCCCCTCAGCACCGACCGACTTGAACCGCTTGCTGCCCCAGGTGGCGCGCTCGTTCGCCTTGAGTGTGCGGGTCTTGCCCGCCAATGTCCGCCCGGCAGTGGCCCTGGGCTATTTGCTGGCGCGCGCCAGTGACACCATTGCCGACTCATTGGAGGCAGACATCAATCCGACGGCGGGATGCGCCATCCGTCTGGCGGCATTGGATGAGTTGCAACAAGCGATGTTGAGCCCGGCAGGTTCGGTCACAGGGCTGCCTCCCAGGCTGAACGCCGTTCGGGCTTGCGTGCCCGGCGTCCCCAGTGACGCTGAACGTCGGCTTTTGAATGCACTGCCCCAATTGCTGGCGGCATGGCGTGGCCTGCCCCCTGTTGAACAGGCCTTGATCGGCGAGGTGTGCGCGACGATTTTTTCCGGTCAACGGCTGGATCTGGAACGCTTTAACGGTTCATGGGAGAAAGTGTGTGCCCTGAACAGTTCGCTGGAACTGGACGACTACACCTGGCGGGTGGCTGGCTGTGTCGGCCATTTTTGGACCCATATCTGCGAAGCCCATGTGCCGCAGTGGCGCAGCGCCGAGTTCTCGGCCATGCTGCAAGCAGGACGGCGCTATGGCATGGGATTGCAGGGGCTGAATCTGTTGCGCGACAGCGCGGCCGATTTGGCCCAAGGCCGCTGCTATTGGCCCGCACAGACCCTGGCCGAGGTGGGCCTGGACCCTGCCACCCTGGCACATGCAGTCCATCATGCGGATCTGGCTGTGTTGTCTCAGGCCCAGCCCCTGATGAACCGTTGGCAGGGGATCATCCGCCAAGACCTGAGCCTGGGCCTGGCCTACAGTTTGGCGGTGCGACCTTGGCGATTGCGTCTGGCCAGCGCCCTGCCCGCCCTGATCGGTCTGCGCACGCTGCAAGACCTGCAAGCTGCCGGGCCTATGGCTTTGGCGCGCCCGGTGAAGGTACCACGCACTTGGGTTCGGGGTCTGTTGCTGCGACTGGCCCTGGGAGGCTTGACACAAACAGGGTTGATTCAATTAGGGCGACAGTTGGGTGGCGTGGGGGCTTTTGAATTACCGCCTCAGGGTGATGGGACAATGGGGGCATGACCCCGCAAGAGTATGTTCAACAAAAAACCGCCGCCTCGGGCAGCAGTTTCTATTACGCTTTTTTGTTTTTACCGCCGCCACGACGCAAGGCCATCACGGCTTTCTATGCTTTTTGCCGCGAAGTCGATGACATCGTGGACGAGGTCAACGAGCCCGATGTGGCGCAAGCCAAACTGGCCTGGTGGCGGCAGGAGGTGGCGCAAGCCTTCGCCGGTCAAGCCCAGCACCCGGTCATGCACGCCTTGATGCCCGGTGCACAGGCGTATGGCTTGCGGGCCGATCAACTGCTGGCGGTGATCGAGGGCTGTCAGATGGACTTGACGCAAACGCGCTATCTGGACCGCACTGGTCTGGAGCGCTATTGTCATTTGGTGGCTGGCGTGGTGGGGGAGGTTTCGGCACGGATTTTTGGCCAGACCGATCCCGCCACCACGGCTTATGCGCACCGCTTGGGTCTGGCTTTTCAATGGACGAACATCCTGCGCGATGTGGGGGAGGATGCGCTGCGTGGCCGCATCTATTTGCCGATCGAGGATCTGCAACGACACGAGGTTCGAGCCCACGAGATTTTGAACCGGGTGGACTCAGAACGTTTTCAGCGCCTGATGGCCGAGTTGTGCCACTACACCCAGAGCCTGTACGACGAGGCGTTGGCCTTGCTGCCGGCGGCAGATCGGCGTGCCCAAAAGCCCGGGCTGATGATGTGCAGCATCTACCGCACCCTGTTGGATGAACTAGAGCAAGGCGGTTTCCCTGTGTTGCGCGAAAGGGTGGCCCTGACCCCGTTGCGTAAATTTTGGCTGGCCTGGAAGATGCAGGCTCTGGGGCGTTTCTGAGCGTCGGGTAGGTGTTCAAGTCGAAGCGCTGGCGGCCTCGAACCAGGTTTTCAATGCCATCAAATCTGACACGCTGGGTGGCGGATCGCCATCCAACTCCCAGGCCTTGCCCTCGCGGTTGAGCCAAATGCAGGGCAGGCCCGCATTGCGTGCGCCCCAGGCATCCAAATGGGCGTCGTCGCCAATGTGCAGCACCTGATGGGCTTGCAGACCGGCCAAGCGAGCGGCGTGGTGGTAGATGTCAGGTTGTGGTTTGGCATGACCCAGGATGGGGGCGTTCACCGCGTGCGCAAAAAACCGCCCCAATCCGACCCGTTGCACGTTGGCAGTTCCGTTGGTCACTGCCAACAGGGGGTAGCGCGCATGCAGAAACTCGAGCAGGGGCAAGGCGTCAGGATACAGCTCGACCCGTTGACGTTCGGCATGAAAGACCTCGAAAGCAGGACCGGCCAGTTGCTCGGGTTCACCCGCTTGTAACAGCAGGCGGCGGATGGCCTCGGTGCGCAAAGCAGCCAAATCATGACGCCGATGCACAGGCCAATCGGCCTGAACTTGTGAACGGATCTGGCGCAAGACCTCGGGGCTGGCCCCCAATCGAGCGGCTGCGGGGGCATGGTCTCGCAGCCAAGCTAGCAATTGTTGCTCGGCGCGCTCGATGATGGGCCAAACCGGCCACAAGGTATCGTCCAAGTCCAGGGATATTGCGCGAATGGGCGTTAAATCGATCATAGGTGGGCGAGAATAGCACCATGCTCAAGCCACGTTTCGCCCCTGAACCGCCTTTTTCGCATGGACAAGCCCCGAAAACCGGGGTGTTGCTGTGCAATCTGGGCACGCCCGATGCGCCCACCGCTGCCGCTTTGCGTCCGTATCTGGCTGAGTTTCTGGGTGACCCCCGGGTGGTCGAAATTCCGCGCTTGCTGTGGTTGCTGATATTGCACGGCATCATTTTGCGGGTGCGCCCTGCCAAATCGGCCCACAAATACGCCAGCATCTGGACCCCCGAGGGCTCGCCCCTGAAGGTCCACACCGAACGACAGGCCGTTGGCCTGCAAAGCCGATTTGACCAAGCGGGTCAGTCGGTGCTGGTGCGCAGTGCCATGACCTATGGACAGCCGGCGATCGCTCGGGTGCTGGATGAAATGCGCCAACAAGGTGTGACCCGTGTGCTGGTGTTGCCCGCCTACCCGCAGTACTCGGGGACGACGACAGCGGCCGTTTTTGACCGCATTCACCAGTGGTCCATGCGCACCCGTTTGTTGCCCGAGTGGCGCTTTGTGAACCGCTATCACGATGACGCTGGCTACATGGGTGCCCTGGCCCAGTCGGTGCGCCGTCATTGGCAGCAAAACGGCCAAGCCGGGGTACTGGTGATGAGTTTTCATGGGGTGCCTGAACGCACCCTGATGCAGGGCGACCCCTACCATTGCGAGTGCCACAAAACAGCACGCCTGTTGGCCGAGGCTTTGGGGCTGAGTCGTGACCAATACCGGGTCACGTTTCAGTCGCGTTTTGGCAAGGCCAAATGGCTGGAGCCCTACACCGATCCCACCGTGCGCGAATTGGCTCGCAATGGCACTGAGCGCGTCGATGTGATTTGCCCTGGCTTCACCAGCGACTGCTTGGAGACACTGGAGGAAATCGCCATGGAGGTACGTACCGCCTTCATCGAAGAAGGCGGGCGTGAGTTCCACTACATCCCTTGCCTGAACGACGATGCGACATGGCTGGATGCCTTGTATGGGGTGACCTTGAAGCACATGCAGGGTTGGCCGACCGCATCACCCACCAGCCAGGAGCTGGCCGCCTCGCGAGCGGCCGCTCTGGGTCTGGGCGCCAAGGATTAAAGTTCCCAGCGAGCCACCAAAGACAGCGACTGGGTCTTGAGCCCAGCGCGTTGGCTGTTGTCCACACGCAGCAGCAATGAAGATGTATTGCTCATCACCATGGTGGCACCCACACCGACCGCCGAGAATCGCTTGGACGGATCCAGGGTCGGGGTCTGCACAGAAGTGCCCGAGGTGTCTCCGATGAAGGTCGTGCTCAGGCCCTGATTCAAGTTGCTGTTCTCACGACCACTGGCCAAGGTCACCTCTGGTTTGATCTGTACACCACCGGCGTAGGTGATCGTGGTGTATCGCAGACCCAAGGCGGTTTGCTTGCGATTCAGCGATTGCGAAACCACTTGCCAGCCGATGTCACCTGCACCAGATTCGGTGTAAGCGTTTTGCCTCAAGGTGGCCTGTTCGATCGAAACCAAGGGGGTCAGTGTGGTGACGGTGTCTTCCAACTGGAAGCGATAGCCGGCACTGAGGCGTCCCAAGAGTTGCCTGCCGTTGAATCCGGCGTTGGCGGTTCGCCCAACGATGGTCGAACGATCGCTGTCGAAATCTTGCCAGCCATGGGTCAGGCTGCCGTCCAGGAACGCTTCCTTGGTGAAGTTGTAGCCTGCGTAGGCAGACAGCAGGGTCGTCCCGATGGTGGCTTTGTCCCCGCTTCGGAAGTCACGTTGCTGAACGGTCGAGCCGTTGTAGCCCAGAGCCACGCCCACGATCGATTGAGCATCGGGACGCATGTCGTAACCCACAGACAAACCAGAGGTGCGATTCGTGTAACCATCGTAATCGCCCTTGGCCGCTTGTGAACCCCGGGCGTAATCGCTCTTGATCCAGACCCCTTGGGCATCGGCTTGACCCTCTGAGCTATTACGCAGTTCTTGAACGCGATTGGCCACACTGGCGTTGCCCAAAGCAACTGCGCCAAATGCACTCTGCGCCAGCGAGTTGTTGGCGATCGGGGCCAGGCGTTTAACCTGGGTGGCCAAATTGGCTTGGTTGTTGCCATAGCCCCATTGGTCGATGTCCAACTTGTTCAAGGCCGTCTGGACATCCGCGGTGTATCCGGTGCCCACAGTGGCCATAGCACCCAAGCGCAAAGCAGCATTGTTGGAGAAATGCCCCGTGGTATTGGACAAGGTGACGTAATCGCTGGCAGTACGGTTGACAGTCAGGATCAAGTCACCCACATTGCCAGGGTTGGTGGTGCCGCGCGACAAGGATGAACCCATCACGTAACTGTTGTCCCGCAAAGTGTTGGCCAGACCCGTACCACCGCTGGCGTCCACCAGGGTGAAGCTTGCACCATCGCGCAGGCTGCCCAGGAAACTGGCATTAACGATGGCGGTACTAGACATGTTGAATGTGCCACTGGCGTTTGTGCTGATTTTGCTCGACGCTGCGGCATTGGCTGTGCCACCGCCAGAGACCGCACTCCAGGGCGACGTGCCCAGGGCAAAGTTCAGGGTCGCACCATTGGTTGCAAACACCCCGCTGCCAAAGGTAGTCTGGGCAGATTCGCGCTTTTGCAATTCGGCCGAGCTGATGACATCGGCCTGAATCATTTGTCTGGCCCGGTCCACGGCCCGCTCGGCCTGGGTCAAGTTCGAGTGAGCTCGCAGAAAAGACAACTGGGCGCTGGTCAACTCCGGGCTGGTCAGACGCGCCAGCACCTGGCCTGGCTTGACCATATCGCCCAGCTCGACGTTCACCGAGCTGATGCGTCCCACCACGCCGGATCCCACGCGACTGACGCGTTGCTCATTGGCTTCAATACGGCCCGGGTGACTTTGCACGTCGGCCACCGGTCGAAGTTGTACGGTATGCGTCGGGTAACTCGATTGCTGTTCGGCGCTGAGCTTGACCTTCATGGGGTCGGGTGGCGCGGCGGTGGTCGTGGCCTGGGGATTGGGGCCGCCGCTTTTGGGGCCACAGGCAGACAACACCACAGAGAAAGCCAAGGCGACAAAGGCAAGTCGGCAAGTGTTCATGGTCATCAGGTCAGACGCAGTCACGGGTTGGAGGTGGTGGGTTCGGCACGTTGAGCGCTGAGGAATTCAAGCTCGATGCGGGCTTTTTGTAATTCGAAACGGGCTTGCAACAGATCAACGCGGACGGTTTGCAAAATTCGTTGAGCATCGAACACATCCAAAATGCCGCGCTCTCCAAATCGATAGGCCGCTTGAGCCACTTGCAAGGCAGTCTCGGCCACACGAACCGAACCAGAACTGAGAGAAGACACTTTGACACGGGCGATCTCCAGCGCTTTCCAAGACTGCAGCAACTGTTGCCGCAACTCGGCGCTGCGGCCATCCAACAGGGTCTGGGCACGCATCACCTCAGCCTGGGCTTCAGCGGTGGGGCCCTGGCGTTGGTCAAGCAATGGAACGGCTACTTGAACGGCTGAAGCTGTCTTGTCTGATTTGTGGGTCTTGGGTCTGGCTGTAGCGAAATTCGGCACCTGGCCAACGTTGTGCCTTGGTCGAATCCAGTTGGTGGCGTGCGCGCTCGAGTTGAGCGCGTAAAGCGCCGAGTTCGGGGTTGCGCCTCTCTGCCATGTCCTGTAGTTCGACCAAAGCCGACATGTCGATCGACTGATCAAGCCCCCCCTGCAGACCTGTCAATCCCGGCAATTGACCCGCCGCCAAGCGGTTGAAGCCCAACAGCACCTGCTGAGCTTGAACCTCGGCACTTTGGAAGCGTTGACGGGCGTTCGTCACTTCGGCCTCGGCCTTGATCAATTCGTAGCGGGCGGCCTCACCGCTGTCAACCTTGACGCGGACACGTTCACGCACCTGTTCAAGCAACTGCCAGTCTTCACGAAACAACAAAGCCGTGTCGCGACGCCAGAAATACTCATAGGCCAAGGCCTCGAACTCGGCGATCAAGTGCAGGCGCATCATCTGCACCTGGTGTTGCGTGAAAGTGCTCAGCGACTGAGCTGAGCGCAGGCGCGAGGACCGCAGTGCCGGATTTTCAAAGGGCTGAGTGAAGCTCAAAGCGCTGACGCCGCCCACCACCGCACCGGGCATGCGGGCATTTGAATTGCCCTGACTCACCTCAATTCAGGGGTTTGGCAAAGCCTGGGCCGTGATGATGCCGGCCAAGGCTTGGCGTTCGGCCTGCAAGGCGGCTTGATATGTAGGGTTGTGGTGGAGCACCGCCTGGGTAATGCTCGCCAGATCGGCCATGGGAGCCATGACGAAAGTTGGACTTTGGGCCTGGGCCGAAGCCAAACAAACCGACAGACCCAGCACCGACATCCATCGCAGTCGCACAAACACAACCCGAGAGCTCATGAATTTCATGAGGGCATGGTAAGGACTATTTAAAAACCGATTTTTTGTAAAGTTATTCCGTGACAAATTTGATATGAATCAATTTTTCACGGGCGGGAACTGTCAGAACGCCGCCACGGCACCATCGCTGCGCGGATCCCAACCGCCCTTCATGATGCCGTTGGGCTCGCGCACAATGCACCCGGCATGTCCCACGGTTTCATCCAGGGCGCCAATCACTTCGACATCGTGACCTCGGCGGCGCAATTCGCCCATGACTTCGGCCGGGAAACGGCTCTCCAGTTTGAGGGTATCGCTGCTTTGTCCCCAGGTGCGGCCCAACAACCAACGCGGACGGCTGATGGCGTCTTGCGGATCCAGGCCATAGTGAGCCACACGACTGAAGATGGCGGCCTGCGTTTGAGGCTGACCGTCGCCGCCCATCGAGCCATACACCATGGAACGGCCCGAATCAAAAACCGCCAGAGCCGGGTTGAGGGTATGGAAGGGCTTGCGATGGGGGGTCAGGGTATTGAGCGCCGTGGGAGAGAGCGAAAAACTGCAGCCGCGGTTTTGCCAGTTGACACCCGTGGTGGGCAAAACAATGCCTGAGCCGAACTCGTGGTAGATGCTTTGGATGAAAGACACGCAAAGTCCATTGCCGTCGATCACCCCCATCCAAATGGTGTCTGCGGGCGGACGTCCAGCGCCCCAAGGCAATGCACGCTGGACATCAATCTGTTTCGCCATGGCGTCTAGCGCCTTGGGCTGAAGAAATTCAGCGGGGTCACGCGTCATGTAAGCCGGGTCAGTCAGATGTTGGTCACGCACCTTGAAGGCTTGCTTGGTGGCCTCGACGCACAAGTGCACATGATCTGCGCTGTCCACCGTGTGTTGACCCAAAGAGTGTCGATCGAGCAATCCCAGGATGATGAGCGACATCAGGCCCTGGGTAGGCGGCGTCATGTTGTGCACCTTGCCCTGGCTGTGCTGCAACGTGAGCGGATCGACGAGCTTGGCGCGATGCCGCTGCAGATCTGCAAACCGAAGAGGGCTGCCCATTCGTTCCAATTCAGTCGCCATGTTCAGCGCCAGGTCGCCACGGTAGAAGTCATCGGTGCCAGAGCGGGCAATGTGGTCCAGCGTGTCCGCCAGGCGAGGCTGCAGGAATACGCTGCCGGTGGCCGGCGATTGACCTTGGCTTAGAAAGGTCTCGGCAAAGCCTGGTTGGTTTTTCAACTCGGGGAGTTTGGCCGCAGTCAGTCGGTGTTGGCTGTGGGTGACCGGTACGCCTACGCGTGCATAGGTGATGGCGTCGTCGAGCAAACGGCGCATGGACATGCGCCCCCCCAGGGTGCGGCGGGAAAGCTCGTGCGCGGCGCCCCAGCCTGACAGAGTCCCTGCCACGGTGTTGGCAGCGACTGGGCCGCGAAACGGAATGGCTTGGTCAATGCCTTGGGCAGCATACCACTCGCGACTGGCCAAACCCGCTGCCGCACCACAGGCATCGATTCCTCCCATGGCATGTCCTGGCTGATGTATGACCCAAAAAGAATCGCCACCTATTGAATTCATGTGGGGGTAGACCACCGCGATGGTGGCTGCCGCAGAGACCATGGCTTCCAGGGCGTTACCCCCCTCGCGCAGGACTGAAAGAGCCGATTCGGCGGCCAAAGAGTGAGGGGCAACGGCCATGCCGCGACGGCCCCATTTCGGTTGCAGATTCATGCCACTGCTTTCTTCAAAAAAACTGAGATTACTTTACATCCAACAGGGCCTGAACCATTTCGGCGAAGCCGAAACCCCGTTGCCCTGCTGTGACATAGGCTGGGAAATGGTGCAATTGGCCCCAATATGGGGCAATGTTGGAAACTGCGATGCTGTGTGGGCAGTGTCGAAACATGGCCTGATCATTGGCTGAGTCACCGATATAAACCCAGCGCCCGACTTCGGCCTTCAGATCGCGTCCTAACCAGGACCGCACCGCCCAACAGGCACCTGCCCATTTGTCGTGCAAACCCACCCATGCATTGATGTGAATGGAACTCACGGTGACGGTCAGGCCGTGCCCCTTCAACAAGGCCACGACTCGCCCAATCTCGGCCGCATCCAGTTGCGCATACTCTGAGTGGTCAATGGCGATGTCGGTCTCTCGCCCGGCACTGTCGGTGGCCAAACGCGCCCAGGGCATCTGCGCCAGCACATCGCGGGCAGCTTCTTGTAAACGCCGGGCATTGGTGCGACGCTCAGCGGCTGTTTGCAACCAGTCTTTGGACAAGCCACCAGAGGCATTTCGCCACAAGGCGACGGCCCCGTTTTCCGCGATGATGCCACGCAGCGGCCATTGCAAGGCAAATGGCTCGCTCCAACCCGCCGGTCGGCCTGTGACGGCCATCACCTCAATGCCAGACTGCCGCAAAGCCTGCAAAGCAGACAGCGCCTGGGGCATGAGCAAACCTTGTTCTGTCAGGGTGTCGTCGATGTCCGTCAGAACGCCCACAATATCCATGCGTTGACTTTTGGGCCAATCGATCAAAGGTCGGGCTGGACTGAAATCGAAGTCTGGATTCATGCGCAGGGCCACCCCGTTTCAACGTCTCGGGTCGAACACATCGATGGCATCGGTGATGATGGCTTCGTGACCCCAAAGCCACAATTGATCGGCCACTGCTGGATCGTTGACGGTGTAACTCAGACGCCATAGGCCCTGTTGCGCTGCTTGCTGCAAACGCAGCGGGGTCCAAAGTGCGTAATGACAAATCAAGGCCTGGTGGCGATGCGCTCGCACAGCGTCAAAAACCGTGTCATCCCATTGATTCAATAGCAGGCCCCGTGGCAGATGCGGAGCTACCCTTGCAGCTGCTTCCAAGGCTACCGGGCTGAATGATGTCAAAAAGGGCCATAACTTGGCGTCGGCCCACAACTGGGCTACTTCGCGCGCCACTTGCGTACCCGTCTCTGCCTCGAAACCCGATGTGGGTTTGATTTCGATGTTCAAGAACAAATCACGTGATTGCAACCAACGCCCCACGGTACGCAGACGACTGAGGGGCTCAGAGGCATAGGCCGGGCTGTGCCAACTGCCGGCATCGAGGGCGCTCAAAGCCTCCCAACTGAGATCACCCGCCAAACCCTGCCCGTTGGTGGTGCGCTCGAGCGTGGCGTCGTGCAGAAGAAACACCACGCCATCGGCGCTGAGCTTGGCGTCGCACTCAAACATGCGAAAACCATGGCGTGCACCGAGTTGAAATGCCGCCAAGGTGTTTTCTGGGGCTTGCAGACCGGCTCCCCGGTGCGCCACCCAGCGTGGATAAGGCCAGGGCTTCATGCCGCCACCCGCCCACCCGTTGCGGCATCAAACCAATGCAGTTGATCGGGAGGGGCCGCCAAGCGACAGTGCTCGCCGGGCCCAGGTGCCGCCTGATCGGCAGGCAGGCGCAGGGTCAGCGACTCGGAACCCAAACGGGCGTGAACCAAGCGCTCTGCGCCCAGCAATTCCAAGGTCTCGACCTGAACCGTCCACCCATCATCCGACAGGTACAAGTGTTCGGGGCGCACGCCCAAGACCCGCCCTGAGGTCACACCCGGTGCCTGACGCAGCAGGTTCATGGGCGGAGAGCCCATGAAGGAGGCCACAAACAAACTGGCCGGTCGGTTGTAGACCTCCTCGGGGGTTCCAAATTGTTCGACCCGCCCCGCATTCATGACCATCATGCGTTGCCCCAAGGTCATGGCTTCGACCTGATCGTGGGTGACATACAGACTGGTCACGCCCAACTCGGCGTGGAGTCGACGGATCTCCAGCCGGGTTTGGGCACGCAGTTTGGCATCAAGGTTGGACAAGGGTTCGTCGAACAAAAAAACCTGCGGCTCGCGAACCATGGCGCGGCCCATCGCCACCCGTTGGCGCTGTCCCCCGGAAAGTTGGCCGGGCTTGCGTTCGAGCAAGGTTTGCAATTCAAGCCACTGGGCCAACTTGTGCACGCGCTCACGGATGGCGTCTTTGGACAGACCCGCGATTTTCAGGCCATAGGCCATGTTGTCATACACGCTCATGTGTGGGTAGAGCGCATAGTTCTGAAACACCATGGCGATATCGCGTTGCGAGGGCTCCAAATCGTTGACGATCCGATCACCAATGCGGATCTGTCCATGGGTGACCTCTTCTAAACCGGCGACCATGCGTAACAAAGTAGACTTGCCGCATCCCGAGGGACCAACGATGACCACGAACTCGCCATCACGCACTTCGGCACTGAGCGCGTGAATGACAGTGTTGTCTTTGGGCGGTTTGCCGTAGGTCTTGCCGATTTGATCAAAATGTATGGATGCCATGGCGTTTTATTTTTCAGTTTCGATCAAACCCTTGACGAACCATTTCTGCATGAGGATGACGACCAAGGCCGGGGGTAGCATGGCCAACATGACCGAGGCCATGACCACATTCCATTCGGTCCAAGATTCGCCAGCGATCAGCCTGCGAATGCCCAGCACCACCGGATACATGTCTTCGCTGGTGGTGACCAGCAAGGGCCAGAGGTATTGGTTCCAGCCATAAATGAACTGAATCACAAACATGGCTGCGATGTTGGTGGCCGACAGCGGCAACAACACATCTCGAAAAAAACGCAAAGGACCTGCACCGTCGATGCGAGCAGCTTCAACCAATTCATCGGGGACCGTCATGAAGAACTGCCGGAATAGAAAGGTGGCTGTGGCCGACGCAATCAGAGGCACGGAGAGTCCTGCGTAGCTGTTGAGCAAACCCAGATTGGCGACCACCTCGTAAGTGGGCGAAATACGGACCTCGACCGGCAGCATCAAGGTGATGAAAATCATCCAAAACACCAAGCCGCGAAACGGAAAGCGGAAATAGACGATGGCAAAAGCCGACAACAGCGAGATGGCAATTTTCCCGACAGAAATCGTCAAAGCGGTGATCAGGCTGACCTGCAACATGGGCCACATGGGCGCCAGCTGAGAGCCCGCCGAGTTGCCCCCCCCCAGCAAGGTCAAGGTGTAGGTTTCGATGAAATGGTCCCCGGGCCATAGCGACATCGGGTTGCCCTGATTGATCTGTTGCGCAGTCTGGGTGGACGCAACCCAGGTCAGATAAATGGGGAAAGCGACGGCCAACACCCCCAACCACAGGGTCAGGTGAGAAATGAGGTTCAGCCAAGGGCGGCGTTCGACCATGTCAGTACTGCACCTTTTTTTCAATAAAGCGGAACTGGATGACGGTGAGTGCGATCACCAGGAGCATCAAGACCACCGACTGGGCCGCTGATGAACCGATATCCAGCGCTTTGAATCCGTCGTAGTACACCTTGTAGACCAAAATGGCGGTGTCCTTGCCAGGTCCTCCGTGGGTGGTGGCGTCGATGATGGCAAAGGTGTCAAAGAAAGCGTAAACGACATTGATCACCAGCAAAAAGAAGGTGGTGGGCGAGAGCAATGGGAATACGATGGTCCAAAAGCGTCGCCAGGGTTGGGCCCCATCGATGGCTGCGGCCTCGATCAGGGAGCGTGGAATGGACTGCAAACCAGCCAGAAAAAACAGGAAGTTGTAGGAAATCTGCTTCCAGACTGCCGCCAGGACAATCAAGGCCATGGCGTGGTCGGCATTGAGCAAGTGATCCCAATGAAATCCCCATCCTCGCAACCAATAGGCCACCACGCCCATGGGGGACGCAAACATGAAAAGCCACAAGACACCCGCCACCACCGGCGCCACCGCATAGGGCCAAATCAAAAGGGTTTTATAGAAGGTTGCCCCACGCACCACCCGATCGGCCATGACAGCCAGCAGCATGGACACCGACAAACCCAAGGTGGCGACCAAGATCGAGAACACCGCTGTGGTTTTGAATGAAGCCAGATAGGTGGAGTCGGCAAACAGATTCTGAAAATTCTGCCAGCCCACGAACTCTGAGCTGGTGCCAAATGCATCTTGAACGAACAGGCTTTGGTACAGGGCCTGTCCGGCCGGCCAGAAGAAAAACACGCTCACGATCGCCAGTTGCGGAGCGATCAGAACCCAGGGCAACCAGGCCTGGCGAAAGAAAACGCGTTTTTCCATGCCCGGGATCAGCCCTTGTTCGACTTCTCAAAACGCTCAAGCAGTTCGTTACCGCGCTTGATGGCGCCATCCAAAGCTTCCTTGGGGGCTTTCTTGCCCGACCATACCTGCTCAAGTTCTTCATCGATGATGGTGCGGATCTGGACGAAATTTCCCAGGCGTACGCCGCGCGACTTATCGGTGGTTTTTCGGATCATCTGCGTCACTGACACATCGGTGCCTGGATTCTTTTTATAAAAGCCAGACTTGTCGGTCAGCTCGAACGAGGCCTTGGTGACAGGCAAGTAGCCGGTGCGTTGGTGGCTGGCAGCAGCCACGTCGGGCTTGGAGAGGTGGGCAAAGAACAGGCCGACGCCCTTGTATTCCGCAGCTTTTTTTCCATTCATGACCCAAAGACTGGCCCCACCGATGACGGTGTTTTGGGGGGCGCCCTGAACATCGGGGTAATAAGGCAAGGTGCCAATGCCATAGGCGAACTTGCCGTTGCGCACCACGCTGCCATACAACGCTGACGACCCGGTCGCCATGGCGCACTCGCCCGAAACGAAAGTGGCGTCTGCCGCATTGCCCCGGCCTTTGTAGACGAACAAACCGCTCTTCGCCATGTTGGCCAGATTCTCGATGTGCCGCACATGCAAAGGGGTATTGAAGCTCAGGCGGGCGTCAAGACCGCGCATGCCATTGCCTTTGGTGGCGAACTCGGTGTTGTGCCAAGCCGAAAAACTCTCGAGCTGGGTCCAGCTGATCCAACTGGTGGTGAAAGGGCACTTGTGACCCGACGCCTTGAGCTTGGCCGCTGCCAAGGCCACCTCAGGCCAGGTTTGGGGTGGATTGTCGGGGTCCATGCCGGCGGCCTTGAAGGCGTCCTTGTTGTAGTGAAATACCGGTGTCGAACTGTTGAAGGGAAAGCTGAGCATCTGGCCACTGGGTGAGGTGTAGTAACCCGCCACCGCTGGCACATAGGCATCGGGGTTGAACTTTACGCCGGCCTCTTTCATGACTTCGGCCACCGGACGGATGGCGCCTTTGCTGGCCATCATGGTCGCGGTACCGACCTCGAACACCTGCAAGATGTGCGGGGCATTGCCTGATCGGTAGGCGGCAATGGCGGCGGTCATGGATTCATCGTAGCTGCCCTTGAAGACAGGCACCACTTTGAACTGGCTCTGGGTTTTATTGAAGTCCTGGGCCATGTCGTTGACCCACTCGCCCAAGGCACCTCCCATCGAGTGCCACCACTGAATTTCGGTCTGAGCCTGGGCCGTGCTCAGGCCCGACAAAGCCAACAACAGGGCCGCGCCCTTCTGAATCCAATGTGTCATGGAAGTCTCCTGATCCTTGTTTATAAATGACAGGCTTGACAGCCCGAGGTGAGGCTAGGTTAGCATGTTTCAATTGCGATTTGACCTGAGGAATTTCATGAATTATCTGTTGGCCCTGGACCAAGGCACTTCGAGTTCACGTGCCATGCTGTTCGACCCTGAAGGCCGACAAATCGCCACGGCCCGGCAGTCCTTCCCGCAGCACTACCCCATGCCGGGTTGGGTCGAGCACGACCCCATGGACATCTGGCACTCTCAATTGAGCACGGCTCGCGAAGTTTTGGCGCGCGCCGGTGCTTCAGCCCAGCAAGTAAGGGCCATCGGCGTCACCAATCAACGTGAGTCCACTCTGGTGTGGGATAGAGCCAGCGGCTTGCCCGTGTATCCCGCCATTGTCTGGCAAGACCGGCGCACAGAACCCGATTGCGCACGACTGCGCGAGCAAGGTCTGGGCCAACGCGTGCTCGCCTTGAGTGGTTTGGTGCTCGACCCCTACTTTTCGGCCACCAAGATCGCCTGGATCTTGCGCCACACGCCCAACGGATATCAGCGCGCCCAAAATGGTGAACTGGCCTTTGGCACGGTCGATACTTGGCTGATCCATCAATTGACTGGTGGACAAGTTCACGCCACCGATGTCAGCAACGCATCACGCACCCAGTTGATGAACTTGGAGACGGGCGACTGGGATGATGAACTGCTGGCCGTCTTTGGCGTGCCCATCGCCATGTTGCCCGAGATTCGCCCATCGGCAGCACACTATGGTCACACCCAAGCTGCTTGGCTGGGCGCCCCGATTGAGTTGGCAGGCGTGGCGGGCGACCAGCAAAGCGCCCTGTTTGGCCAAGGCTGCCTGAGAGCCGGACAAGCAAAAAACACCTACGGCACCGGTTGCTTCATGCTGATGCACACCGGCAATAAGCACATTGAAAGTCAACATGGTTTGCTGAGTACCGCAGCGGCTCAAAGCGGGCATGAGCCCGCCTACGCATTGGAAGGCAGCGTTTTCATGGCCGGCGCTGTCGTTCAGTGGCTGCGCGACGGACTGGGCTTGATACGGTCGGCCTCAGACATCGAAACCTTAGCGGCTGAAGTCAGCGACACCGATGGCGTGATGCTGGTGCCCGCTTTCACGGGATTGGGCGCACCCTATTGGGATGCGCAAGCCCGTGGGGCGATCTTGGGCTTGACTCGTGGGACAACCGCTGCCCACATTGCGCGGGCCGCGCTAGAGGGCATCGCCTTGCAAAATGCGGCGGTGCTGCGGGCCATGAACGCAGACGCGCTGGCCCAGGGCTCGCCTCCCTTGAGCGAATTGCGAGTAGACGGTGGAGCCTGCGCCAACGACCTGTTGATGCAAATGCAGGCGGATTTACTGGGCCTGCCTCTGCTTCGCCCCAAAGTGATCGAGACCACAGCCTGGGGAGCCGCCTGTCTGGCTGCGTTGCACAGCGGCGTGTTCAGCAGCCAAGACGATTTTGTCAAGCGGTGGGAAAGCGAGAGGGTATTCGAGCCACGAATCAGTCGCGACTTGGCTCAACACAAGCTGGACCAGTGGGAACGGGCCGTGCGGCAAACTCGGCAAAGCTGAATCGAAAAGACCCGAATTCAGCGACGCCTTAATGCGAGGGCTTCTTGAACCACTTCTTCGACACCCACGCGTGCGAGGTTTTCCAAACTGGCCGCATAGCCAACGGGAATACGGGGTGCTCCCAATCGGGCGATCTTGCAAGCAGTCATCTGGGCCGCGGTGGCTGCGACCTCAGCGCCAAAACCGGCCACTTGCACGGCATCGTGGACCACCAGCAAACGACCGGTTCGGGCGCAATCGGCGAGGACGGTGTCGCGGTCCCAAGGCCACAGGCTGCGCAAGTCGATCACACTGGCCGACACGCCCTGAGTCGCCAATTGATCTGCGGCACGGGTCACGGTGTGCACGGCGGCCGACCAGGCCACCAGGGTCAGGTGCTCGCCACGGCGCAACACCCGAGCTTGATTGGGACTTTGAACAGGACCCGGTTCAACCAGCCCCTGCAAAGTCCACAATTCTTTGTTCTCCAGATAGACCACCGGGTCTTCGGCTTGCAGAGCCCAGGTCAACATGTCGTGGTTGTCTTGAGGCGTTGCCGGACACAGCACCACCACTCCAGGCATGTGAGCGAACCAGGCCTCGAGACTTTGTGAGTGCTGGGCGGCCGAGTTGACCCACATGCCGATCGGCATGCGCATCACCAGCGGCACCCGGCCCTGACCGCCAAACATATAGCGGTTCTTGGCTGCCTGGTTGACGATTTCGTCCATGGCGCACAGGGCAAAATCGATCACACGCATCTCGACCACCGGTCGCATGCCCATCAGTGCCATGCCGACACCGGCACCCATGATGTTGGCCTCAGAAATGGGCGTGTCAATCACGCGCTCTGAGCCCCAGGTGGCTTGCAGACCTTTGTACTGACCAAAAATGCCACCACGTCCCACGTCTTCACCCAACACCACCACGGCAGGGTCGCGGCGCATGGCTTCCGATACGGCCAATGCAGCGGCTTCGGCATAAGTCATCAGCGCCATACGCCAGCTCCCAGGGTTTGAATGTCGTTGTAGGCGGCTTGTGGCTCGGGCCATGGCGATTGGTTGGCGAATTCGACTGCCACATCGGCTTCGACTTGGGCTCGCGCGTCCAAGGCATCCAGATCGGCGGCAGCGACTCCGGCCTGAAGCGCCATTTGCCGAGCGCGCAACAAGGGGTCGGCGTCGATCGCGCCTTGCAAATCATTCGGGTCGCGATAGCCCTGTACATCGACCGACACATGTCCACGCACGCGCCATGTATGTGCATGCAAAAAGCGGGGCTCACCGGCGCGCACCTCTTGCAACAATTTCGCACTGGCCTGATAAACCGCAGCCACATCGTTGCCGTCGACCGCAACACCCGTCACGCCCAGAGACTGGGCACGCGCCAATGCACCCGTTCCGGCTGTCAAGGTGCGGGTCGAGGTGGTGGCGGAAAAACGATTGTCCTCACAAACGAACAAAACCGGCAGTTGGTACACGGCCGCCCAATTCAAGGCTTCAAGAAAAGGGCCGCGGTTGATCGCTCCATCGCCAAAAAAGCAAACCACCACATGCGGGCGTTTTTGCAACTTCAGGGCATGGGCAGCGCCACACGCGATGGGCAAGCCAGCCGCCACCACGCCGTTGGCGCCCAACATGCCCACTGTGAAGTCGGCAATGTGCATCGAGCCGCCCTTGCCCCCGTTGAAACCATCGGCGCGGCCAAACAACTCGGACATCATGCGACGCATGTCGGCTCCTTTGGCCAATGTGTGCCCATGCCCACGGTGGGTGCTGGTGAGCAAGTCTTCTTTTTTCAAGTGCGCGCACACACCCACCGCCACGGCCTCTTGACCAATGGACAGATGCAAAGGACCGCGCACCTTGGCGCTGTCATTCAACTTCGCGCCCAGCACCTGAACGCCGCCTTGGCTGGCGACTTCGGCAGCCAGTTCAAAGGCGCGTATGCGCGCCATGGTGTGATAAAGATCAAGCCAATTCATGGGGTTCAGAGGGCGACGGTTGAAATCCAGGGAAAGGCTGCGATGATGAAAACACCCACCAACAAAGCCACCAAATAGGGCCAAATGGCGCCGATCACTTCATCGGGCTTAGCCCCGCCAATGCGGCATGCGATGTAAAACCCCACTCCGATGGGCGGCATCATCAAGCCCACGTTCATGGCACACACGATCACCATGGCGTAGTGGATGTCATGGATGCCCAATTTACGGGCAATGGGGAACATGATCGGAGCCAGCAACAACACGGCGGGCAAGCCTTCGAGCAAACAACCCAAAACCAGGAAAATGAAAATGGTGACCGCCATGAAACCAATCCATCCTCCGGGCAAGGTGGTCATGAAGGCCGACAGGTGCTGCACCACACCGCTTTGAGTGATGGACCAGGCCATGGCCGAGGCGGCACCCAACACCAGCAACACGGCCCCTGAAAGAGCAGCGGTTTCGACCAGCATGCCGTAGAACTTGCGCCATCCAATGCCGCCGTAAATGAAGTGACCAACAATCAGGGCATAGACCACGGCCACGGTGGACACTTCGGTGGCGGTGGCCACGCCTTCGGCCACCGCACTGCGAATCAGGAAAGGCAAGACCAAGGCGGGTGCGGCCACCACAACATAGCGCCAGATGTCACGGCGGCTTGCACGGCGCGAGCCTGAGGTGTCTTCGTGGCGGGCTTTCCATCGCGCCAACACGATCAACGCCAAAAGCAAAACCATGGCGACCACGAAGCCCGATTGGAACAGGCCTGCGATCGACACCCCGGCCACTGCGCCCAGAACGATCAGCACGATGCTGGGAGGTACGGTATCGGCCATGGCGGCACCGGTGGCCAGCAAAGCCACCATTTCAGAGGGCTTGTTGCCGCGCCGTTTCATCTCGGGAAACAAGGCTGGCGCCACGGTGGCCATGTCAGAGACCTTGGAGCCCGATATGCCCGAGACAATGAACAGCGAGCCCAGCAGCACGTAAGACATACCGGCCTTGATGTGACCGATCAAAGAGGCGAGAAAATCCACGATGGCTTTGCCCATGCCGGTAGCATCGAGCACGCAACCCAAAAAAACGAAAATGGGAACCGAAACCAGTACCACGCTGGACATGCCCTCGTCCATCCGACCAATGATCACGGTCAGAGGCACTTGGGTCGAGAAGCCCAGGTAACAGGCCGCCCCCAAACCGAAGCAAAAAGCAATTGGCACACCCAACACCAGACACACGGCCACCAAGCCAATGAGGAAAATGGGGATATTAAATAAACCCAGTTGCCACCAAAAATCAGAGCACTGCGAGCCCCCCCATCCCAATGCGACGACCACCAGAGCCGAAACCCATAAATCCATGCGCTTGGAGGTCTTGAGGGCCTGATTGACAACCATCAGCACCATCAAAGCCAAGCCCAGAGCAATAGAGCCCACACGAACCGTGTTGGGCAAGTTCAAGGCCGGCGTCCTGATAAACCACTCGTCTTGCGCGTATTCAATGGCAGGGCGCATCAGCACCAGCAACAAGGTGGTCACCAAGACCTGGGACATGGCGACGGCCCACTGTTTGGCCCGTGGGGGCAACAGGTCGACAAACAGGTTCAGGCGCAAATGCTCTTGACGATGCAAGGCGATGGCTGCCCCCGACATGGTGAGCCAGATGAAAGAAATCGAGACGACCTCTTCCGACCAGACCAGGGGCAAGCCAAACACATAGCGCGAGATCACCCCGCCCAACAGCAAGACCGTGATCAGCAAGGTCAACGCAGCGGCCACCGCTTCCAGAGGCCACATCCACCTCGACTGTCCGTCGTGCTGGGCGGCAGCCCCCACATCACTCATGGCTTCCCCTGGGCTTTAGCCGAGCTTGCCGGTGTAGCGCTCCAGCACAGACCAGGCCTCGTCACCGAACTTGCCTTGCCACTCTTTATAGAAACCTGCCGTGCGGAGTTTGTCGCGGAAGCCGTCAGTGCGCGGGGTGTTAAATACCATACCGCTGGCTTCCAAACTTTGACGCAGTTGGGAGTCTTGAGCGGCCAAATCGGCGCGCTCGGCCATGGCGGCTGCGTTGATGTGCTTGGCGGTGATTTGTTGAATGTCGGCCGGCAGACGATCCCAGGCGCGGCGGTTGACCAGCGTCCAGAATCCATCCCACATGTGGTTGGTGACCGAGCAGTATTTCTGCACTTCAAACAGTTTGAAGTTGGAGATCACGGCCAGCGGGTTCTCTTGACCATCGACCACCTTGGTCTGCAAGGCGGTGTACATCTCGGAAGCATTGATCGAGGTCGGTGCCGAATCAAAGGCCTTGAAGAGAGAGGTCCACATCGGAGAAACCGGGACGCGGATCTTGAAGCCACGCAGGTCGTCAGCGGTATTGATGGGCTTGGTTGCACTGGTCATCTGGCGGAAACCGTTGTCCCAGATTTTGTCCAGCGCCAAAATGTTGGCCTTGGCGATTTGGGCCCGAATGTAGGCTCCGACGTCACCGTCCATGGCTTTCCAAACCGTGTCGTAGTTGGAGAAGGCGAAACCCAGGCCGTTCAAGGCTGCAGGGGTCACGAGGGTCGACAGGATCAGGCCTGAGAGGTTGAACATTTCTACACCGCCCGAGCGCAATTGGCTGAGGGTGTCGGTGTCATTGCCCAATTGGTTGCTGGGGAACACTTGGACATCGAGCCGACCGTTGGTCTCTTTGGCAATGGCCTCAACCGCCTCTTTCAGGCGGACGTTCATGGGGTGCTGGGGCGGTTGGTTGTTGGCGTACTTGAAAGTGAACTGCGCTTTTTGGGCATACGCCAGCGGCAGACCGGCGGTCAAGGTGGCGGCACCCGAAGCGATGACGAGGGAGCGACGTGAGAGGATCATGGAAGTCTCCTGAAGTAATGGGGATGGAACGGGATTCAATGTGAGCTGTCGGGGGGTTGTCCCACGTGACGGATTTCCGGATCGTTGCGACGAAGGGTCGGCAAGCCCACGCCGGAAGCGTCAAAGCCACCGTCGACAGCCAAGAATTGACCGTTGATGTAACTGGCTTGGCTGCTGCACAAAAAGCCGACGGTTTGGGCCATTTCCTGCGGCGAACCATAGCGGCCCAACGGAATGGTGTCGATGTAATCTGAGCGGATGGCCACACTGTGGACCAATTTGGCCATTTCGGTCTCAACCGGTCCAGGGCAGACGGCATTGACCCGCACGCCGTAGTTGCCCAATTCTGCGGCGTACTGCTTGGTCAGGTGAATGATCGCCGCTTTGCTGGTGCCATAAGCCACACGCAAGGTGCTGGCGCGAAGGCCCGAAATGGAGGCGATGTTCACGATAGCCCCCGATTTCTGCTTGGCCATGATGCGACCAAAGGCCTGGCTGCACAGAAAGGCCCCGTCCAGATTGGTGCCCAAAACGTAACGCCACTCTTCGAAAGTGGTTTCCAAGACTGGTTTGAAGACGGCCACTCCGGCATTGTTGACCAGGGCATCGGCGCGGCCCCAACGGGCCATCACCTGTTGGGCCGCCGATTCGACCTGCTCGGGCTTGGACACATCGGCATGGAGCCCCATCACATCATCAGAGCGGGCCAAGTGGTCTACAGTCTGTCGCAAGGTGTCAGCGTCGGTGTCGATGAGGACGATGCGGTGGCCGTGTTCCAAGAACCACTGACCGACCGCCAGGCCGATGCCACGGGCACCACCCGTCACAACAGCCACAGGGGTGGGGGACTTTGTATTCATGCCAACCATCATAGTGCATGACAGGTGCGGGTCTGCCTGCAACATGAATTGCGCCCCCCAGGATGGAGTCGCTTTTGATAGCATGAGGGGCAACCCCGATTCAAAACCATTCATACAGGCGGGTTTTGATTGACTCTGGTCAATAGACTTCCAACACAATCCCTAGTGTTTCCCCTAAAAGAGAAACCACTTTTGTTTTTTTGTCATCTAATGGGTACAACTTCACTTCCATCATGGTTTAACAGGAGATTGTCATGAAATTTGTTCTCCAGCCCCCCCCTGCGGCTCTGTCCCGTGGACGGCGCGGCTTGCGTACTTTGGCGGTTGCAACCTTGGTTGGACTGCTCGCCACCACCTCGGCTTGGGCACAGGGTTGGCAGCCCACCAAATCGGTAGAGTTCATCGTGCCTGCAGGCACTGGCGGCGGCGCCGACCAAATGGCTCGTTTTGTCCAGGGTCTGATCACCAAGCACAAATTGATGAATCAGCCACTGGTGGTCTTGAACAAATCTGGCGGCGCTGGTGCAGAAGGCTTTTTGGACGCCAAAAATGCACGTCCTGATGGTCACAAAATCATCATCACCCTGTCCAACTTGTTCACCACCCCCTTGGCTACGGGGGTGCCATTCAACTGGAAAGAGCTGACCCCCGTACAAATGTTGGCCCTGGACGAGTTCGTCCTGTGGGTCAATGCAGAATCCCCCTACAAGACAGTAGCCGATTATGTGAAGGCGGTGAAGTCGGCCGAGGACGGCAAATTCAAGATGGGCGGCACCGGCTCGAAGCAGGAAGACCAAATCATCACCGTGGCGCTGGAAAAAGCCATGGGCAAAAAAATGACCTACATTCCTTTCAAGGGGGGTGGCGATGTGGCCGTGCAATTGGTGGGCAAGCACATTGACAGCACCGTCAACAACCCGATTGAGGCCGCCTCGCATTGGAAAGCCGGCACCCTGCGCGCCTTGTGCGTGTTCGACCACGACCCCTTGCCTTATCCGAACAAGATCACCCCGACCCAATCCTGGAAGGACGTGCCCACTTGCCGTTCACAAGGACTGGATGTGGAGTATTTGATGCTGCGCGGCATTTTCATGCCACCCAAATCCACACCGGCTCAAGTGGCCTATTTTCAGGAAGTCTTTAGCAAGGTTCGTGCCCTGCCCGAGTGGAAAGAATTCCTGGAAGCTGGCGCTTTCAAGGACATGTCGCTGAGCGGAAAAGACTACATCGACTGGCTGACCAAAGCAGAAGCTGAGCACACCCGTCTGATGACCGAAGCCGGTTTCCTGGCCAAGAAGTAACTAACGTTACCCCGGAGCCATTGAACTCCGGGGCATTTTTCAACGAGGGAGTTTTTTGATGAGCAATCAACATGTTCAGCACCGCTGGGCAGAGGTTGTTGTGGCCTTGTTTTTTTCCCTGATCGGCTCAGCGGTGATTTGGGACAGCCTGCGTGTCGGTATGCAGTGGGGAGATGACGGCCCACAACCGGGTTATTTTCCGTTCTACATCGGTGTGCTTTTGCTGCTGGGTGCTGCCAAAGTGCTGTGGGGCGTGATCAGCCACTGGGACCATGACACCATGACCGATTCTTTTGCCACCTACGAAGAGTTGGGACTGGTCATGAAAATGTTCTGGCCCACCATCGTTTATGTGGGGACCATTTTTGTGCTGGGTCTGTATGTGGCATCGGCCTTGTTCATTGCTTTTTTCATGATCTGGCAGGGCAAATACAGCGGCTTCAAGGCGACCACCGTGGGCATTGCTGTGCCCTTGGTGTTATTCGCACTGTTTGAAATTTGGTTCCTCTTGCCCCTGCCCAAGGGGCCTCTTGAAGCTCTGTTTGGATTCTGAACATGGATGAACTCAACAGTCTGTTTCAGGGCTTTGCAGTTGCCCTGACTTTTCAGAACATATTGCTGATGCTGATCGGCATTTTGCTGGGCGTGCTGATTGGTGTGTTGCCCGGCTTGGGTGGCGCCAATGGCGTGGCCATCTTGCTGCCACTGACCTTCAGCATGTCGCCAACTTCGGCCATCATCATGTTGTCGTGCATCTACTGGGGGGCCCTGTTTGGCGGCGCCATTACCTCGGTGCTGTTCAACATTCCTGGAGAACCCTGGTCTGTGGCCACCACCTTCGACGGCTACCCTTTGGCTCAAAAGGGCAAAGCCGCCCAGGCCCTGACCGCTGCCTTCACCTCTTCTTTCATCGGAGCCCTCTTCGCCGTGTTGATGGTGACCTTCCTTGCTCCAGTGGTGGCCAAATTTGCCCTGAACTTCGGTCCACCTGAATTCTTTGCAGTCCAGTTGCTGACATTCTGTAGTTTCATTGGCATGTCCAAAGAACCTCCCTCCAAAACCCTGATGGCCATGATGCTGGGCTTTGCTCTGGCAGCCGTGGGTCTGGACAGCGTGACGGGCACTCTTCGCATGACCTTTGGACAAGAGTCGCTGCTGCAAGGCTTTGACTTCCTGGTGGCGGTGATCGGTCTGTTTGGTGTGGGCGAGATTTTGCTGACCATGGAAGAAGGCTTGGCCTTCAAGGGCCAAAAGGGACGCATCAGCCTGCGTGACGTGCTGGAAACCTGGGCCGAGCTGCCCCGCTACTGGGCCACATCGATTCGCGCATGCCTGATCGGGTGCTGGATGGGCATTACCCCTGGTGGCGCCACCCCGGCTTCATTCATGAGTTATGGCATGGCCAAACGCTTGTCCAAGACCCCTGACGAGTTCGGTAAAGGCAAAATCGAAGGGGTCGTAGCCCCCGAGACCGCAGCGCACGCCGCCGGCACCAGCGCCCTGCTGCCCATGCTGACCTTAGGCATCCCTGGCTCGCCCACCGCCGCCGTGTTACTGGGCGGCTTGCTGATTTGGGGTTTGCAACCTGGCCCGATGCTGTTCCAAGAGCAAAAAGATTTCGTTTGGGGTCTGATCGCCTCGATGTACCTGGGCAACATTGCCGGCCTGATCGTGGTGCTGACTACGGTGCCTTGGTGGGCTGCCATCTTGCGCATCCCCTTCTCGATCATTGCCCCTGTCATCGTTGTGATCTGCGCGGTGGGCGCCTACACCGTGCACAACCACATGTTTGATGTGGTGATGATGCTGGTGTTCGGTGTCCTGGGTTATGCCTTCAAGAAGCTCAGCTACCCTCTGGCCCCACTGGTATTGGCTCTGGTTCTGGGAGACATGGCCGAGTCCAGCTTCCGCCAGTCGATGCTGATTTCCAAGGGTTCCTTGGGTGTTTTCTTCGAAAACTGGCTGGCAGGTGGCATCACTGCCTTGGCCTTGCTCATGTTGGTGTGGCCCTTGATTGGCAAGATACGACGCAAGAAGGACAACAACTGAATGCGCAAATCCTGAAGCGTGTCAGAACACATTCAGTCAGGGGCCCATCCGGGCCCCTTTTTTCGTCTTCTCCTTGGATTTGTCTTGGACGGTCGCCACCCCGTTTGCCATCGAATTGGCCGAAGCCGATGAACTGATTTCACTGGCACGGCAAAAGAATCTTAAATTCACCATTGGTTACTCACAGCGTTTCAATCCCAAATACGCCTACGTCAAAAAGGCGTTGAACGATGGCACGATCGGGAGGGCGGTCAGCGTGCTGGTCAGCCGTCACATCACGCGCAGCCTGGGCAAGAAAATCTCAGGTCGCATCAAGCTGTCACCTGCAGCCATGGAGTCAACCCACGATCTCGACTTCGTGTTGTGGTGCCTGGCGCCCGCCAAGCCGGTGAAGGTCTATTCCCAAGTCAACTACGGGGCCATGCGCGAGAGTACAGGCGCCGACATTCCCGACACCCAGTGGATCACGGTCACCTTGGACAATGGCCTGAGCTTTGTGGTGGGTGGGGGTTGGAGTCTGCCTCCGGGTTATCCGAATTTCTCCTCGACCTGGATCGAGTTCGTTGGCACCGATGGGGCCTTGCTGGTCGATGACTCTCACAAAGACGTGATTCTCAACACCATGGCCAAGGGCATGCAACTCCCGATGTCGACCATGCCCGGCGAGCCAGTCGATCACATGTTTGCCGGCCCCATGGCCCAAGAAACCATCCACTTCATTGAGGCGGTGGCACTTGATCGCGATGTGTTGGTGACCGCCGAGCAAGCCCGCACCGTGATGGAGGTCTACATGGCCGCCGATGTGTCGGCCGAAACCGGAATGCCCGTGACTCTGCCCATGAAGTCCGAGCCTCGTCTTCAACGAGTGGGAGAGCGTTGAGATGCGTGATCGAGAAGCAAAAAAATCGGCTTGGCCATTGTTGGGGCGGGCCGCGTGGGCCTGTTTCGTGGTGAGGTGGCCATGCGTCATCCGCAAGTGGGCTGGATCGGCATCGCCGAGAAAAACCCAGAGCGTGCCAAACTGGTGGGCGAAAAGCTCAAAGCCGACTTCATTACCGACGATTACCGCACCCTGCTCAATCGCCCTGAAGTCAACGCTGTCATCATCAGCACCGATGAGCACTTGCACGTAGATCCCATCTTGCATGCAGTTGAACGCGGTCAATCGCTGATGATCGAAAAACCCTTGGCGACCGACCTGGCCGACTCGGCCCGCGTGTTGCAAGCGATCGAAAAAGCCGGTGTAGACGCCGTGATCGGCTATACCCAGCGGTTTCGCCGCCGCTGGTTAGCCGCCAAGGAAAAAGTGCGCTCAGGCTCTTTGGGAGATGTGACTCTGGTCACCTCGCGCGCCTTCATGAACCGATTGGTCGCGATCGACAACTATAAGCGCACCGACCACCCACACAAAATATCGCCCATGGTGATCAGCGGCACGCACGCCCTGGACATCGTCATGTGGATGATGGAGGCCAAAACCCCTGTCGAGGTGTACGCACGCGCCATCGACAAGGCTTTGGGGCCCGAGTGGAAAGGCATCGACGCGACCACCGGCATGATCACCTTCAGTGATGGATCGGTGTATCAATCGACGATCTCCTGGGCATTGCCCGTGGTCTGGCCCGGCGCAGTTTACAGCCTTGATGTCGGCATCGTTGGCACCGAAGGGGTGTTGACCATCGACGATACACACCGCGACATCGTCTTGGCAACCAGCCGCTTTCAGGGTGAGGGCTATGCCCCTGACCAATCTCGCCGCGTCGACTTCCTCGGCAGTTACCCTCCGGGTGATATGGCTTTGGGCGAACTGCGCGGTCCCATGCGAGAGGAAACCGACTCGTGGCTCAACCGCGTGTCGCTGGGTTTGCCAACACAGGCTGCCACAGCCCGAGAGGCTCACCGCAATCTGATGCTTACCAAGGCCTTCGATCTGTCGGCCCGCACCCACAAGCCGGTGAAACTGCCACTGGCGCCTGAAGACGACATTTACTGAAATGAAAGGGGGCCACACCATGGCTCGAACTTTGTTTCGTCGATGGGTCGGCGGGCTAATGCTGTTGCTGGCCTGGCCACTGACTCTGTTTGCCAACCCGGCCGACGGCTATCCCAATAAACCCCTGAGGGTCATCATTCCATTTGCTCCGGGGGGTGCCTCGGATTTCGTCGGTCGCATTCTGGTGCAAAAATTGGGCGACCAATTGGGGCAGCAGGTCATCATCGAAAATCGCACGGGCGCGGCAGGCAACATTGGCATGGAAGCAGCAGCCAAAGCGGTTCCCGATGGTTACACCCTGTATCTTGGCAATATCGGCACCTTGGCCATCAACCCGGCAATTTTCCCCACCCTGCCGATCAAACCGTTGCAGGACTTCGCGCCGATCACACTGATCGCCGATGTACCCAGCGCTCTGGTGGTGAACACTGAGTGGGGGCCGCGCCAGTTGGGTGATGCATTGACCTTGCTGAAATCCAAACCCGGACAATTCAATTTCGCCACGCCCGGCAGCGGCAGTTTGAATCGTTTGAAAATGGAATTGCTGATGAAGAGCGCAGGCGTAAGCATGGTACACGTGCCCTACAAAGGTGGCGGTGGTCCAGCAGCAATGGGCTTGATCAGTGGCGAAACGCAGTTGATGTTCAACACCATGCCCTCGGTCAAAAACTTCGTGACAGTCGGCCGCATGCATGCACTGGCCGTGACCAGCGCGCAACGCATGCAGCAACTCCCCGATGTCCCCACCATGGCCGAGTTGGGCTATCCAGACCTGGTGACCGGCTCTTGGCAAGGCATGTTGGTGCCGGCCAAAACACCGAAGGAAATCGTTGCGAAATTGCACAGGGCCTTGAATACGGTGTTGGACATGCCGGATGTGCGCGAACGTTTGGCCGCAGGCGGCGTTTTCCCGGCACAAAGCAAATCCCCCGAAGAATTCGGACAGTTTTTGGCCAGCGAGTCCCAAAAATGGGGCAAGGTGGCCCGCGACGCCCGAGCCACAGCAGATTAATCACAGGAGACACCATGAGCAAAACCGCAACCCCTTTGGCAGCCCGAACCCCGGGCGCGCACCCGGGCCCAACCGGGCGAACACTACTTTGACCTGGGCAAAGTCAATCAGATTTTGGGAGGGCCTGCCTACTCCCCAGTGTTTGGTGGCTGCGTTGAGGGCGATCGCATGATTGTCGCCGTGATGCGGGCCCCGGCCGGAAAGCACGCCGATTTGCACAATCACCCCAATGAACAGTGGATCTATTTTCTGGAGGGACATCTGAAATTCACGATCGGCGATGAGACCCGTACCGTGGGGCCTGGCGGCCTGATCTATATCCCCGCAGAGTCCTATCACAAGGCCGGCGCCACCTCCGATGCCGACTGTGTGTTCTTCACTTGCAAGGACGCCTCACACGGGTTGCATGGCAACAAGCTGGGCTGAACGCGCCGCTGGATGTCTCACCCTTCATACTCAGGAGATTCGCATGGCTACATCACCGCGTCTGACACGCCGCGCCGTCATTCAATCTGGCTTGGGCACCGTTGCCTCGCTCGGCCTGCCCTTGACCGCTTGGTCCCAAGGGGCAGACAACTATCCCAATCGGCCCGTGAAGGTGTTGGTGCCATATGCCCCGGGCGGGGCCACCGACATCATCGCGCGCTTGCTGTCGATCAAACTGGCCGAGACGCTGGGGCAAAACGTGGTAGTGGAAAACCGCCCTGGCGCCTCGGGCAATATCGCCCTGGAGGCCGCGATCAAATCGCCGCCTGATGGATACACACTGTTCGTGGGTAATGTGACCACCAATGCGATCAACGAGACCACCATCGGCACGGTCAAACCCTCGCGCGACTTGGCGGGCATCACCCGCTTGGTGGAAATACCGCACGTGCTGGCGGTCTCGCCGCAAATGCCCGCTCAATTCAACGAGTTCGTGGAACTTGTACGCGCAAACCCGCGCAAGTACAACTATGGCTCGGCTGGCTTGGGCTCGTATCCGCACCTCGATACCATTGTGTTGAACAGCAAAGCTCAAATGCAAATGGTGCATGTGCCTTACAAAAACGGGGCAGCGGGCATCATTCCGGCCTTGTTGGCCAACGAGATCATGATGTCGTTCATCAACATGTCCTCGGTGCTGGAGCATTTGCGTGTCGGCAAAATCAACGCCATCGCCAGCGTGCCCAGTACCCGTTTGGCCGAATTGCCCCAGGTGCCCACCCTGACCGAGTTGGGTTACCCCAATGTGGGAACCAACGCTTGGCAGGGCTTGTTCGCACCGGTTGCAACTCCCAAGCCCATCCAGGACAAGCTTTTCGCGGCCGTGACGAAAGTCATGCACGCCCCTGATGTGCTCGAACGATTGCAAAAAGGCATGATGACTTTGGCGCTGTCGGCCTCACCACAGGAGTGGACAGATTCGGTGCGCCAACAAACCCAGCAGTGGGCCGAGGTGGTGCGAGCCAATCAGGTCAAGATCGACTGAGCGGACATTCAGCTTTACTTGAACAGGGCTGCCATTTTCTTCTTGGGTTTGATGTTGCCCGACACGCGGGTGGGCATCGCCGGCTCGGCCGACTCGGCCTGAGCCCCCTCGGGGGCCTGGTAGGGCTGGGTGAAGAAGGGGTCCAGCGGCGCTTGGCGCGGCGTGCCGCGAGTTGGACGTGATACGCGTTGGGGCACGTCGATGGCATCACGCGGTTCGTCTTCGCCCCAATGGCGGCGACCCGTGTTGATGCGGCCCCGCGGGCGATCATCTTCGAACTCAATGGGTTCGAGTTCGGTCTTTTTCTTAATCAGTTTTTCCACATCGCCCAACAGTCGTTGGTCGGAGTGGGTGACGAAGCTGATGGCCAAACCTGAAGCGCCGGCTCGACCGGTGCGGCCGATGCGGTGCACATAGTCTTCGGCATTGAAGGGGATATCGAAGTTGAACACTGCCGGCACGTCCTTGATGTCCAGACCACGGGCGGCCACATCGGTACACACCAACAGCTGAACTTCACCGCGCTTAAAAGCGTCCAGCGACTTCAGGCGTTCGTCCTGACTTTTGTCGCCGTGCAACGCCGAGGTTTTCAGGCCATCGCGTTCTAGCGATCGGGCCAACCGAGCGCACCCCAACTTGCTATTGACGAAAACAAATGCCTGACTGACCTCGTTTTGCTTCAGCAGTTGCACCAAGGCGCGGCGCTTGTCGTCGTCGCTCACGCTGATGAAGCGTTGGGTAACGGTAGAGGCGGTTTCGTTGGGTCGCGCCACCTCGATGGTGATGGGGTTTTGCAGGTAACTGTTGGCCAAGCGCCGGATTTCAGGCGAGAAGGTGGCTGAAAACAGCAATGTGGTGCGTTGCTTGGGCAAATGGCTGAGGATGCGTTGTAAATCGGGCAGAAAACCAATATCAAGCATGCGGTCGGCCTCATCGAGCACCACATACTCTACCTGGTTGAGCACCACATTGCGGGCCTCAATGTGGTCAAGCAGACGCCCCGGAGTGGCTACCAAGACTTCCACGCCTTTTTTCAACTCGGCGGTTTGGGGTTTCATGTCCATGCCGCCAAACACCACGGCGCTGCGCAACTGGGTGTACTTGGCGTAAAGCTTGACTTGTTGAGCGACTTGGTCGGCCAGTTCGCGGGTGGGCAAAAGCACCAACGCGCGCACCGGATGGCGGGCGGGCGAGGTGGAAGCGTTTTCGTGTTGGAGTAAGCGTTGCAGCAGGGGCAAAGAGAAAGCCGCAGTCTTGCCCGTTCCGGTTTGCGCTGCGCCCATGACGTCTTGACCAGTCAGTACGACCGGTATGGCCTGGGCCTGGATGGGGGTCATGGACTCGTAGCCCATTTCGGCCACTGCGCGCGCCAGATTCGGCGCCAAATTCAAATTGGAAAAAGAGGACATCGAGATGGTTTCAGGTTTTGGGCAGGGTGACGCCCACCTGCCCTTGGTATTTACCGCCCCGGTCTTTGTAACTGGTTTCGCAGACTTCGTCGCTTTCGAAGAACAAAACCTGGGCGCAGCCTTCGCCCGCGTAGATTTTGGCCGGTAGAGGGGTGGTATTGGAGAACTCCAGCGTCACATAGCCTTCCCACTCGGGCTCGAAGGGGGTGACGTTGACAATGATTCCGCAACGGGCATACGTGCTTTTGCCCAGACAGATGGTGAGCACATTGCGCGGAATACGGAAGTACTCGACTGTGCGCGCCAAGGCAAAGCTGTTGGGCGGGATGATACAGACATCGGACTCGATGTCGACGAAGCTTTTGGTGTCAAAATTTTTCGGGTCGACCACCGTGCTGTGGATATTGGTGAACACCTTGAATTCGGGTGCGCAGCGGATATCGTAGCCATAACTGCTGGTGCCGTAGCTGACGATTTTTTGGCCGTCACGCTGACGAACTTGGCCCGGCTCGAAAGGCTCGATCATGCCGTGCTGCTGCGCCATGCGGCGGATCCATTGGTCGGATTTGATGGTCATACCCCCTCATTCTACATTTACCGACCCTGTCTAGGGCTGCTTCATGTGTTGCGCACTTTAAGAACAACCGGTTGTCAGAAGATCAGAGACTACGGTGCGGTCTTCAGAGGTCGCCCAAGATCAGGCTTTACAATCCTGGGTATGAGAATCCTCCTCCTCAATGGCGTCAACCTGAACATGTTCGGTCACCGTGACCCGAAGCAGTACGGCACGATCACGCTGGCCCAAATCGAACAAAGGGTTAAAAGCCTTGGCACTGAGCTGGGCACCGAGGTCGAGTGCTTTCAGACCAATCATGAAGGCGAGATGTGCGAACGCATCCATCGCGCATTTCATGACCAGATCGACGCCGTGCTGATCAATGCTGGCGCTTGGACGCACTACAGCATCGCTTTGCGCGACGCGCTGGCCATCTTGACCTGTCCGGTCATCGAAGTGCACATGTCCAATATCCATGCCCGCGAGCCGTTCCGCCACCACTCGGTGCTGGCCGACATCGCTCGGGGCCAAATCTGCGGCTTTGGGGCCCTCAGTTACGAGTTGGCCCTGCGCGCCGCGGTCTCAGCCGCTGAAAATAGCTGAGCCTTTCGCCCCGGGGCTGACCCTCCGGATTTTTTCGGCTGTTGCAGACGGACATGTCGAGGAACACCATGTACAAAAACCTCATCGCCGCCTGGCGCGGCATTTTTCTTGTTCTCTCCCTCCACTTGGCGCAGCATGCGGTAGCCCAAGAACCACTGAAAGCGGCCTTCGTCTATGTGGCGCCACTCACCGAAACTGGTTGGGTGCGCCAGCATGAAAGTGGCCGCCTGGCGGTAGAGGCGCAACTCAATGTCAACGCTCGACGGGTGCAAACCACCTACGTTGAAAACGTGGCAGAGGGACCCGACGCCGAGCGAGTGATCCGTGATCTGGCCCGCCAAGGTCACCAGATCATCTTCACCCCCAGCTTTGGCTACATGGAGCCCACTATGCGCGTGGCGGCCGAATTTCCGCATGTGAAATTCGAAAGCGTCACGGGCTACAAGCGCACCACCAATGTCGCCACGGCCAACGCACGCTACTATGAAGGCCGCTATTTGGCCGGCATCGCCGCAGGACGCGCCAGCAACACGGGCGTGCTGGGCTATGTGGCGGGCTTTCCCATTCCCGAGGTCTTGCAAGGCCTCAATGCATTCACTTTGGGCGCGCGCTCGGTGCGACCCGATGCGCAGGTGCGCGTGATTTGGTTGCAAACCTGGTTTGACCCGGCGCGCGAACGCGATGCTGCCATGACCTTGATGAACCAGGGCGTCGATGTGCTGGCCTTCCACACCGGATCGAATGCGGTGATGGTAGCGGCGCAAGAGCGCGGCAAACTGGCCATCGCTTACCACTCGGACATGCGCAAGGTCGCACCCGATGCGCAGTTGCTGGCCGTCACCCACCACTGGGGCGATTACTACACCCGTCGCGTGCAAGCCGTCTTGCAGGGGCGCTGGGAGAGTGGTGACACATGGGGGGGGGTGCGCGAAGGCATGGTGCGCATCGAGGGCTTCGGCCCCAAACTGAGCGCCATCGTGCGGCAAGAGTTGCAGATGCGCCAAGCCGAGTTAGCGCAAGGCCGCCTGCAGATCTTCAAAGGCCCCCTGTTGGACGATCGTGGCCAGACTGTGGTGCCTGCCGGCCAAACCTTGAGCGACAGCGAGATTTTGGGCATGAGTTTTCGGGTGCAAGGGGTGCGCTCGATGTGACCGACGGGGTCTGGGCAGCGCTCTAAAATGTTCGCAGAAGACACCCCAAGATTTGGGACGATGACGTACAGGACAGCCCATGAGCGATTCCTCCCTGACCCTGATCTGTGATGGCCAGACCGTGGCGTATCGGCCCTGGGGCTTGAGTGCCCCGGTGCAGCCCCACTTTCGTCCCAACTGGAACCGCGTGGCCTATTCGGCGGCGCACGTGGTGGTCGAGCCCAAGTCACCAGTCAACCCGTGGCTGGACTGCGCCCTGGACTGGGACGCCACTCTGTCCTACCGACGCTACCTGTGGTCTTTGGGCTTGGGCGTGGCCGAAGCAATGGATACCGCTCAACGCGGCATGGGCATGGACTGGCCCACCGCGCTGCAATTGATCCGCGAGAGCGTGCGCGCAGCGCGCGATTACCCCGGCGCCATGTTGGCCAGCGGCTGTGGCACTGATCAATTGGATCCCGACGACGCGCGCGGCATCGATGACGTCATCGCCGCCTATCTGGAACAGGCCGAAGCCATCGAGCAGGCCGGCAGCCGATTGATTGTCATGGCCAGCCGCGCACTGGTGCGGGTGGCGCGTTCGGCCGACGACTATGTGCGGGTCTACGACAGATTGTTGTCTCAAGTTCGCGAACCCGTGGTCTTGCATTGGTTGGGCGACATGTTCGATCCAGCGCTGAGTGGCTATTGGGGCAGCACCGATATCCCCACCGCCATGCGCACGGCCTTGAGCGTGATCACCCAACACCGGACCAAGGTTGACGGCATCAAGATTTCATTGCTCGAGCGCCAATACGAGATTGACATGCGCCGCCAATTGCCACAGGGCGTGCGGATGTATACGGGGGATGACTTCAACTATGCCGAATTGATCGCCGGTGACGGTTGGGGCAACCGGCCCGAACAAGGTCAAAGTGACGCCCTGCTGGGTATTTTTGATGCCATCGCCCCAGTGGCCAGCGCGGCCCTGAACGCACTGGCGGCGGGTGATCGCGCACGCTTTGACGCCTTGTTGGCTCCCACCGTGCCCTTGTCGCGTCACATCTTCCAGGCCCCCACCCGTTTTTACAAAACCGGAGTGGTCTTCATGGCCTGGCTCAATGGCCACCAAGGCCACTTCAGCATGGTGGGCGGACAGCAAAGCGCCCGCTCTCTGTCTCACTTGTGCGAGTTGTATCGGTTGGCCGACCAGGCCGCTTGTCTGATCGACCCCACACTGGCCCAGCAACGCATGCGACTGCTGCTGGCGCTGCACGGGGTATAAGTCTGGCTTTCAGCCCTTGACCAGCAACTCTTTGAGCTTCAGACGCTCAATCAGTTGGGTTTCCTTTGGGCATGGTGGCGTCTGCAGCCCCCAACCGGCCAAGGGCAAATGAATTGGATGGGGCGCTCGGGCCAGGTGGCTGCGTGGGCCATGGGCAAGGCCATGACGGCCGCCCCAGCCTTAAAAGGGCTCTGCGGTGCATGGGGGTCTACGTATCGTCATGAATCCGAACTTATCGCCAGTGGGTCAGACTCGGGGTTTCCCTGACTGCGATCTGCCCCCAGCGTCGCTCATAATGATCAGATGAACAACAAGAGGAGTCAGTCATGGCCAATCCAGCCCCGCCCAAAATCCGCCGCGTCATCACTGGACATGACGATCAAGGTCGAGCCATTGTGCAAATTGACGAGGTTTGCCAACATTTCCGGGAAGGTCGTGGGAACGCCAACGTTTGTAACATCTGGACCACCGACACCCACCCCGCCAACAACAATGGCGCTGAAGACAAGGGCATGCGACAAGGTGCTTTCACCATGATCCCTGACGGCACGGTATTTCGCATCCTTGATTTCCATCCGGGCCTAGAGGCACGAAATCACCGCACCGACACCGTCGACTACATCGTGGTCATGAAGGGCAAGATCGACATGGAACTGGAACCCGGCGGCGATGTGGTCACCCTGAACCAAGGCGACGTGATGGTGCAACGCGGCACCGTCCACAACTGGGTCAACCCCTATAACGAGACCTGCGTCCTGGCCGTGATCCTGATCCATGCCAAGTCGGTGCAAGCCGGCGGTAAAACCTTGGCCGCCTTCGGCTAAAACGAGGGCCGACCCCAATTTCTTCGGCGGTGAATTCGGGGTTGACCGAACACAGGGTGTCTCGTGCCATAGCAGGTGGGTCAAACATCGTCTTGTCGCAAGCGTCTACGGTCAAGCCTTTCATGGGCATGACCGTTCAGATTCAGAGTCAATCCAGGTCGTCGCCAGGGTCTCTAACTTCCAAACGGCCCATTCATCAACACGTTCTGCCAGTTCAGCAGCCCAGCCACACTGACCCAGGCGAGGTAGGGCAGGTTCAGCAGCGCCGCAAGGCGTGACACGCGCCACAGACCCCAGATCAGCCAGACGATGGAGAGCCACAGAAAGCCCCACTCGGCCATGGCCCAGTCAGATCGTTTCAGGGTGAAAAAAAGCGCGCTCCACAGCACGTTGAAGAAGGCGTTGACGCCAAAGAGTATCACCACCCGTTTGCAGTGGTGCGGCCACTGGGCGGCGTTGCCCCACCACCCATTGGCCTTGAGGCGCAGCGGTGGCGCACTGTAGGCCCAGGCCAGAGCCAAGCCCAGCACAATCAACCAGGCCTGACCCGACAGCCCCTGACCCGAGGCGACAACGCCACAGGCGAAAGCCCACATGGGTGGAAACCAGGTGATGGGTTTGAGCAGTTGGGCGACGGCACCAGGCTGGGGAATCTGCATACCCCCATTTTTTGGGCTGACCCGACAAATGTCGGGTGATGTTTACACTTTAATGTGTTAAATCTTTTCGTCTTCGGTCAACATGCCAAAGCGGCGCAGCTTGACATAGAGGCTTTGCCGAGACAAGCCCAGCATTTCGGCAGCCGAAGCGCGGTTGTTTTGCGTCAGGGTCAGCGCCGACTGGATGCAACTGCGCTCAATCATATCGGTGGTCTCGCCTACGATGTCCTTGATGGGCATGCGACCCACCAAGCTGGACAGCTCAGAGAGCTGGCCAGCCAGTGCCGGGCTGGCGGCGGGCGATTCGATGACACGCTGGCGCAGCACATCGCGCACAAAGAAGGCGTACAGCCCATCGGGCTCAGAGAGCGATATGGCGCTGATTTCCACCGGCACGTTCAGGCCCGACAGGGTCTTGAGTTCGGTGGCGAAACCGCGCACCGTGTGCAACTGGCGCAAGTGGGTCTTGATGACACCCCAATCGACCGAATTGCGTGCCAACCAATCCTCCATGGGCTGGCCTTGTAATTGGCCCGCCGACAAGGCGCCCAACAGTTGCAGGAATTCCTCGTTGGCTTCTTGAATTCGCCCCTGGCGATCGGTCAGCAGCAAGCCGACCGGCGCACGGCGCATCAATTCGTCCAGCGGGCCGGCAGAGCCTGGCACTGAATGAGGCGAGGCCACCGAGGCGTCAACCGGGAACATACGCAGCAACAACTGTGCGCCAGCCTCTTGACGGAACATCACGCACGACACCGAGCACTCGGCGTTGGCGCCCACCGGACGGGCGCGGAAGATCTCGATGCGACCCGTAGCCAAGGCCATCCGCAATGCGGCCTTGATGTCGTCGTGATTGCCTTCTTCGAAGCAATCGAAAACATCGCGTCCCACCAAACGGCGCTGGCTGTCGCGAACCAAAGCCTGGGCGGCGATGTTGGCGTCAGACACTTTGTCAGTCTTCGCATCGACCAACAGAACCGGCTCGCGGCTGGTATCGAGTAGCACGCGGTAGCGCGATTCAACGTGGCGCAAACGCACGAAATCGCGCTCCATCGATTGCTGGGTTTCAACCAGTCGGCGCTGCAATTGCGAAATGGCCTGCATGTCACGACCCAGCAGCAACATCTGACCGCTCTTGTCGAGCAGCATGCCGGTGTATTGCAAGGCCACATCGTCCAGCCCTGGGACGGGGTGGTTCACTTGACGCCAACCGGCGTCGGCGTCAGCGCGGCAGGTTTTGATCAGTTCCTGGACCTTGACGATGCTCTCGGTGGTGACCACGTCGACCAAGCCCTTGCCCAACCAGCGCTCGCAACCCAATGCATTGAGTTCAGGACGCACCATGGAGACATCAATGATGAGGTCTTTGGCGTCCAACAGCAACGCAATGTCAGCGGTCTTCCCGATCAATCGATGAAGACCAGAAGGTTTGAGTGCGGGGAGATCCATGGAGTGGGCGTGGGTTGGACTGCAGGGGTCAGTTTGATGTCAGCATTTCGATCATGCGAATTCAAACGAGTTAATCAATAAACCAGATTAAAAAGCCGAGCCGTGGGGGATAAAACCTTGGCTGGCGCGCTCGACGGTGCTGGGGGCATCGTGCCCCACCCAATCCACGCCCAGATCAGCCAACAACTTGGGCTGAGACAGGGCCAAAGGCCCGCCGGCGATGACCACCAAGTGGGGGTTGGGACTGACTTGACGGGCCTGGCGAACCAAAATTTTCAGAGCGAGTAACTGGCGTTCGGTGCTGACCGACAAGGCCAGCACGTCAATCCAATGGCCCGAGATCAGACGCAAGAAATCGGCATCAAGCCGGGGCTGTTCGACCAAGGTGTACCAGCCCGCCCTGCGGAAAAACTCGGAGAGCATGAACAGGCCCATGGTGTGCTGTGACTCGGGCTCGGCCAACATCAAGACAGTGGCCCCCAAAGGGGGGGTCGCGTCGGCCAAAAATTGGGGACTGAGGTCGTACAAGAGGCGGAGCAGGCGAGAACTGCCGACCGTGACGCTGGCGAAATCGATTTCATCAGACAACCACCAGCACCCCAATACGCGGGTGGCTTCGGTGATGCCTTGCAAGTAAATATCCGGCAGATCGATGCCACGATCTTGCCATTGGGCAATGAAGTTGTGGAGATCAGCACCGGTTTGCAAGCTGAGTCGGGCGAGTTGCTCGACTTCAGAGAGAGACAAGGCGCGCGCACCCGTCTCTGCTTGGCCGACTGCCAATGCAGTTTGAAACGTGTGAGCTTGTGTATTCAAGGAATCCGCCTGTCACTTGTCGACCTCTGCCGTGTGCCTAAGTTTGCGACTTGTTTGTGCTGTTATTTTAGAGTTTGATCAGAGAATCGCAAATCAACACTAGGGTTTACCCTGAATTTGTCAATTATTTTGATCGTCAATTTATGTTAACACTTTCTGGTGTGCGAATTAAAGTGGGGCGAACCTGCGAAGAAAGCACCCCATGTTGGACCCCACCCCACCGACCCAAGCCCTTTACACCCCCGAACAACGGTGGCGACGCGACCACACGCCTTGGACGCTGGTGCAGGGCATTTTGGCGCCAGTTCAGTTTCTGGAGTTTCTGGTCAGTCTGGTGCTGGTGGGCCGCACGCTGATCTGGGGCGTGGATGCAGACTGGGCGCTGGTCTCGGTGGCCGTGAAAACCGGGGTGCTTTACCTGATCATGATCACCGGTGCCTCTTGTGGCTGGCACTGGCGGCCTATGCCAGCTATGTGGTGAATGCGGCGCAATTTGTATGGAAACTGCGCATGGCGCGCTTGCAGCAACCCATTGAGGCCGAAGACTTGCGGCCCTCTCCCTCGCGTTACGGGAGGGTCACATGATCACCATACCCATCGTCGCTGAAGCCTGCGAGAGCCAACCGGTGTTGCGCGAGCGAGACCAACACGCGGTTTTTTGCGGTCTGACAAGGATCATTTGGCTGCATCGCAAGATGCAAGATGCTTTCTTCCAGATCATCGGCTCCCGCACCTGCGCCCACCTGATGCAATCTGCCGCCGGGGTGATGATTTTTGCCGAGCCGCGCTTTGGCACCGCCATCATCGGCGAGCGTGATCTGGCTGGCCTGGCCGACGCGCACGAAGAGATCGACCGGGTGGTCGGCCAGTTGCTGGCGCGCCGACCGCAAATCAAAACCTTGTTTTTGGTGGGCTCGTGCCCTTCCGAAGTCATCAAACTCGACCTGGCCCGCGCGGCCCAGCGCCTGAGCCGCACCACCGAAGGGGTGAGGGTGCTGCATTACTCGGGCAGCGGCATTGAAACCATCTTCACTCAGGGCGAAGACGCATGTCTCAAGGCCATGGTGCCGCACCTGCCGCAACGCAGCACCCCCGGACGCCATGTCTTGGTGGTGGGCGCACTGGCCGATGTGGTCGAAGACCAGATGCGCGCCTTGCTGGGCCAGATGGGCGTGAGCGAGATCGATTTCTTCCCGCCGCGTCACAAAGTGGACGAACAGCGACTCAGAAAAAAAACTCGTGTTTGTAGGCCGCCTGTATGGCCAGTTGATGCGCGTCATGGTGCGCATAGGCCCGCATGGCAGCGGCTTCGCGCCACACGCTGAAGGTGCATTGACGCAGCAACGGGGTTTCACCCAAGCCCATGGCCAATTGGCAGCCATCGGCGCGATCCAGATCTCTTTGTGCGGCAGGTGCATATCGCCAAAACGCCATCGCCTTGGCCGCACGGATGCTGGCTCGGGTAAGGACAGCCAAAGCACTGCTGGTCTGCTCGGGGCTACCTTGCACGGCGGCGTCGGTGGTGGGTTGCCACTCTTGCTGGTCCCAGTGACCCCGCGAAGACTGCACCGACATCACCCCGACCCAACTCTCACGGGCACGCTCACGCACCGAGGCGACCCACGGGCCTTGCATGAACTGACGGGCGTGATCCCAATTCTCGAAATTGACCAGGATGCCCTGGTGCGTCGCGCTGGGGCGCAAGCTGAAGCCGCCGCCCAGGCCGCTGCCCATGACTTTGGCAAAGCGCAGTCCCGGCACGTCGCGCAATGCGGAGGGGCCCTACATCAGTCGCAACCACCCCCAGCCCTGGTGCTGGCGCATGTAGTCGACCAGCAAAATGAACACAACCCCCGATAACGGGGGTGCGAAGCGACCGATTTCCTCCAGGCTCACACCCTCCCCCCTGCTTCAGGGTCATGGGGTGCAAGCGCAGTCCGGGTCATGGTCTCACCTCTTGGCCACTTTGACCGGGGCGGGTGCCGGGGTCGACTGAAGTTCGGGGAAGTCTTTCGCCATTTGGGCACCGTACAGGGGCTTGTAGGCACCTTGGTGGCAAGTGGCGCAGTTGACCTTGGCGACATCACCCAACTCACCCTTGCGGTGCGCCGGGAAGGTGTCGGTTAACGGGTTCATATACTCGTTGTTCAAGTCACGCGCCATGCGGATACCACGCCGTTCGAACTGGCGCAACCAGCGGGTGAACCACCCGCCTTGGGGCGTCATGGCGTCGCTGTGCGACACGCTCAGCTCCCGGCCACGCCGCCGGCCATGACCGGGGTGGACACTGGCGCTGATGGGCGCGGCAGCTGCATGCGGGAACCGATTCCACGGCCAGGCAAAGTTGGGGCCGAATCCGGGCACCGCCCGAGAACACCGCCAACCGCATGGCTTTTTCCAGGCCACCGGGCGTGCCCTGCCCCAAGGCACGGTCAAAATGCAGTTCCAAAGCCTGTTCGGCGCGCTTGAGCAGTTCCATACACCCTTCATGTGTCATTTTTAATTGACATCATAATATGTAAATATAAATCTATTTTTGGGTTTGTCAATCTGAGTTGACAGGAGGTGCGGCGATGGCGATCTGGGTCGAACTGGGTATTTTTGGGCTGGCGCTGGCTTTTGGCCTGTGGCAAATCAGGGATGTGAAAAAGGCCATCGCCGAGCGTGAGCGGGTCAAAAAGGAGACGCCATCGCCTCAGATCACACCCGGCCCGGGTGACGATCGGCCTTGAATGAAGTAAGGGTCAGCGCAACACCGCCACGGATTTCACCTGCGCCCAGACGTCTCGCCCCACTTGCAAGCCCAAAGTGGCCCAAGCGCGGTGAGTGATTCGTGCCAACAAAAGGCCCGCCGGGTGGCGCAAGCGCAGCATTCGCTGAGAGGGGTGATCGGTGTCGGTCACCTCTTCGATGCGCACCAGCCAATGGTTCTGGATGCTGGTGTTTTGCGGGGCCAGGGTGACAATGCTGACGTCGCGCGCCAGTAACCTGACACGGACCGATTGGCCCTGTTGCAAGCCGCTGTCGCCGGTCCACAGGGTGGTGCCCGCCAAATCGATTTCGGCCAGATGCCAATGGCTGTCGATGTGACGCACCTGCCCCGTCCACAAGGCACCCTGTTCGTGTTCTGGCAAGCCTGGGGCGCCCAGTCGGGGGTAAATGTCTTGCAGTGGGCCACTGAGGCGCACCCGTCCAGAGTCAAGCACGGCGATGTGGTCACCCAGGCGCATCAGTTCATCGACCGAGTGGGTGACGTAGACGATGGGGATGCGCAGTTCCTCGCGCAGCAACAGCAACCAAGGCATGACCTCTGCACGGCGGGCAGGATCGAGCGCAGTCAGCGGTTCGTCGAGCAACAGAACTTGAGGTTGGGTCGCCAAGGCGCGGGCGATGGCGACACGCTGGCGCTCCCCCCCCGAGAGATCGGCCGAGTCGCGGTCGAGCAGCCCCGCCAAACTGAGTAGATCGATGGCGTCATCCAAGCGTTGGCGCTCGGCTGAGCCGCCAGATCGACGCAGACCATAGGTCAGGTTATCGCGCACTTTCAGGTGAGCGAACAAGCTGGCTTCTTGAAACACCATGCCGAGCGCGCGGCGGTGGGTGGGCAGATTCAGCCCCGAGGCGCTGTCCAGCCAACAGTCCTGGCCCACTTGCACTCGCCCCGTGGCGTGCAACTCGAGCCCGGCGATGCAACGCAGCAGCGTGGTCTTGCCCGAGCCCGAGGGTCCAAAGAGCACACTGATGCCGCCCATGGGCAAATGGAGGTCGGCTTGCAAGTCGAATCCAGGTTTGCGCAGACGCACACTGAGTTGCAGGGCCGAGGTCATGGCGTCACCTGCGTGTTGCGGCGCCCTTGGCGCGAAAGCCACAAGAGCACGAGGAAAGAAAATGTCACCATCAAGGCAGCCAGGGCATGGGCCTGGGCGTACTCCATGGCCTCGACGTGACCGTAAATTTGCGTCGATACGACCCGGGTTTGACCGGGCACGTTGCCACCTATCATCAGCACCACACCAAACTCACCCACGGTGTGGGCGAAACTGAGGATGGTGGCACCGAGCAGGCCAAAGCGCGCCTGCGGCAATGCGACACTGAAAAAAGCATCCAGAGGCGAGGCCCGCAAAGTGGCGGCGACCTCCATCGGCCTGCGTCCGATGGCGGCGAAGGCATGCACCATGGGTTGCACGGCAAAGGGCAGCGAGAAAACCACTGAGCCCAGCACCAATCCGGGGAAGCTGAAAGACCACAAGCCCAGTCCCAAGGCTTGGGTCAGTTGTCCCAAGGCACCTTGCGGGCCCATGAGCACCAAGAGATAAAAGCCCAACACGGTGGGTGGCAATACCAAGGGCAGATTGACCAATGCGGCCACCGCTGCTCGCCAACGTGATTCGGTTTGCGACAGCCACCAAGCCAGGGGCATGCCCAGCAGCAGCAAAACGACCGTGGTGACAGTGGCCAGTTGCACGGTCAGGACGATGGCCGCCAAGGTGTCGGGGTGGACCAATGGATTCATGGCATCAAAGCATAACCGTGGGAACGGATGAGGGCTTGAGCGCCGTCGCCGCGCAAGTGCGCCAACCAGGCGTGAGCAGCGACATTGGTCTGACCAGCGCGCAACAGGACGGCGTCTTGGCGCAAGGGGTCATGCAAATGTTCAGGCAACAGCCAAGCCGAACCCTGTTTGACGCGACCATCGAGGCTGATTTGCGACCAAGCCACCAGTCCCAAACTGGCGTTGCCGCTGCTCACAAACTGGTGGGCTTGGGCGATGTTCTCTCCCTGGACCAAGCGGGCTTGCCAGACCGGCATGACGCCCAAACGCGTCAACGCCTGCATGGCGGCCGCCCCGTAGGGGGCCAGTTTGGGGTTGGCCACAGCCAGCCGATGCAAACCGGCTTGGCGCAACACCTGCCCCCGGGGGTCGACCAGATCCGGGGAGAGGCTCCACAAGGCCAAACGACCGACGGCGTAAGTGAACAGAGAATCGGCAACGGCCCAGCCTTCATTCACCAAGCGGCGCGGGGTTTCGGCATCGCCCGAAAGCAAGACATGAAAGGGTGCGCCATTTTTGATCTGGGCATAGAAATGTCCGCTAGCGCCCACAGCGATTTGAGCCTTGTGACCGGTGTCGCGCTCGAAACTGACCGCCAATCGCTGGGCCACAGGCGCAAAATTGGACGCCACGGCCACCATGACGGTATCGGCTCGGGACGGGCCCAGGATCAGGGCTCCCGCCAATGCCAATGTCCAACGAAGCAAGCTCTTGATCACAAAATGAATGAGGGGCAAGAAAGCCCTGAGTTTAGCCCCCACTTGCCAGGCCATTGGCCTGGCCGACTCAAGCCCCCAGGGCGTGCAGGCCAGCGCGGGCCATGACACAGGCCGCGTCGTGCGTCCAGGTGCCGTTCTGCCAATCGCGCAACACTTCGGGCCAATCGATCAGGTCAAACTGCATGACTTCGCCGTCGCGATTGACGGGCACGACCCCTGGATACAGGTGGACATTGAAGAGGGTCAGCGACTCGCTGTGCCAGCCCTGGGGCTCCATGCGCTCGGTCACGCAAGTACCCAAAGCTTCCAGTCGAGCGATGTGCTCGGGGGCCAATCCGGCCTCTTCGGCCAACTCACGCCAGGCGCAGTCCAGTGGGCTCTCGCCCGCCTCCAGACCACCGGCGGCCAGGTTGTCAAAGCAGCCCGGGTCGACCGCTTTGCTCAGCACCCTGGAGTTGCCCCTATTCACCGGACACTTTGACCTTCTTGGACAAGGTCTTCGGCTTCAATGATATCGGTATTCAATTTTTCAATACTCAAGCT
>JASGCM010000005.1 GCA_030054175.1 Alphaproteobacteria bacterium
GGCGGAGCAGGGGCTTTAAGCCACGACCAGTCGCGCGCCCAGGGCTTCGGCCTGGGCGATGTGCCCCACCTCGGCGGCATCGGCAAAGCCGTGTTTGTGAAAGGTGGCCATGACTTCGGCCACTGATTCGGGCGCACAGGCGACCAGCAAGCCACCGCTGGTTTGCGGGTCGGTCAACAGGTCTTGATCGACCTGACTCAGTTTGGAAGCCAAACTGACCTCGTGACCAAACGCCGCCCAGTTGCGCCTCGACGCGCCGGTGATCAGCCCTTGGGCCGCCAGCTCTCTCACGCCCGGCAACAGCGGAACGCGGTCCATGCTCAGATGGATGCGGGCTTGGGCACCACGGGCCATCTCCAGCGCATGACCGGCTAAACCAAAACCTGTGACATCGGTCAATGCGTGCACGCCCTCAATTCCCGCCAAGTTGGGACCGGGTGTGTTCAGGCGTGTGGTGTTGGCGATCATCTGTGCGTATTGCTCGGGGCTGAGCACTTCTTTCTTCAAACCGGCCGACAACACGCCCACGCCCAGGGGCTTGCCCAACACCAAGCGGTCACCGACGCGAGCGTCGGCATTGCGTTTGACGCGCTTGGGGTGCACCAGTCCCATGACCACCAAGCCATAGATGGGCTCGACCGAGTCGATGGTGTGCCCGCCGGCAATTGGAATGCCCGCAGCACGGCAGACCGATTGCCCGCCGTCCAGAATCTGGCGGATGGTGTCGACCGGCAGCACGCTGACGGGCATGCCCACCAGCGCCAGCGCCATGATGGGTTGTCCGCCCATGGCATAGACATCGCTGATCGCGTTGGTGGCGGCGATCCGACCAAACTCAAACGGGTCGTCGACGATGGGCATGAAGAAGTCGGTGGTGGCGATCAGCGCCTGTTCGTCATTGAGTTGATACACCGCTGCATCGTCAGCGGTCTCGATCCCCACCAACAGTTGAGGCGGGATCGGCATCGCCGTCGTGCCTTTCAATATCTCGCTGAGCACGCCAGGGGCGATCTTGCAGCCGCAGCCACCGCCATGCGAGAGGCTGGTCAAACGGGGGGTCGAGGGCAGGGAAGTCATGGGGTTCTCGTTCTTCATACAGGGTTCAATGATTCATGCACCAAGCGGCACAGTTCGGCGGCTTCACGCTCAGGGGCGAACAAGGGAGCTCTTAAGGCACATTGTGCTTGCAAATGGGTCAACCTGGGGGCCTGGCCATCAGGGCTGGCGATTTGGCTGCGACGACACTCGCGCAGCAATTCGGTAGCGGCGGCGGCATCGCCCCAATCGAAATAGCCATCGTAGTCCACGCCGAGCATGCCGATGTTGCCCGCGACTTTGGATGCCAGCACTGGCGTGCCGCAGGTGATGGCTTCCATCACCACATGCGCACCGCCTTCCATCTGACTGGGGTGCAGCAGCAAGTGAGCGCGCTGGATCTGGCGCCGCGACTGGGCATGGCTTACGCCGCCCAACCAACGGTAATGGGGACAGGCTTGCATGGTCGCGATTGCGGCCTCGCCCAAGGCGGGGTCCAAGGCCACGCCCAAGTGATCCAATGTGATGCCGTCTTGCGGGGTCAGGCGTTGGGCGATTTCCCACACCGTTTGCGGTGATTTTTCGCTGCGCAGATGCCCCACCACCACCACTCGCAAGTGCCGAAGGGATTTGCCCAGGGTCAGTCGTGAGGTGCTGGATTGAAACACCACCCGGCACTTGGCTCGCAGCGGTTCAGTTAACTCCAACGGTCCGGCCTCTTGCAAGACCACCAGCCGATTGGCCAGTTGCAAAGAACGCTGGGCACTGGCGTCGGTCAGAATGTCTCGGTAAAGATCGGTGCCGGTCAAGGCCACGATCAGTGGGCGTTTGGGGTGCCGTTCGGCCCAGGCGGCAATCGAAGACGCCGAGCGGCGCGCGTGCAAGGCCAGTAAAACATCCAGTTCAGGGGCCTCTTCATCCGGCCAGCGGCTGAGCAAATGCACCCGGCAAGTGCCCGACAACATGCGCGACCAACGGCGAGCCGTTTGCCAGTTCCCGTTGTTGGCGTCGGCCAGCGCGGGCGTGACGATTCCCACCCGGGGGCGGGTAGCACCCGGGCTCATGAAGACACCTTGGCCCAGACGATGCTGAACCAGTTCTGCTCGTCGCTCCAAACGCCGCTGGGGTGAAACCCGGCTTGCTGCAACAAGTCGGCGAATGCCTCGGGCGTCCATTTGTACGAGTTTTCCGTGTGGATGCGTTCGCCGGCTTCGAAAGTGCGTTCGCCCCCAGGCCAGCGCACCATCTGTCGCTGACGGCTTTCCAGGTGCATCTCGATGCGTGACTCGACGGAATTGAAAAAAGCCACGTGCTCCCATAACCTGGGGTTGAAGTCGCTGCCTAAAATTCGGTTGGCGTGTGAGAGCACATTGCGGTTGAATGCGGCGGTCACGCCCAAGCTGTCGTCGTAGGCGGCTTGCAGCACAGCCACGGCTTTGGCCCGATCCACGCCGATCAGCAAACCTCCATCGGGCCCGCCTTGTTGGCACAGGGCGTGAGCCTGACGCAACAAACTCAGGGCTTCATCGGGGGCGAAGTTGCCGATGCTCGAACCAGGGTAGAACAACAAGCGACCTTGTCGTTCGGCTTGCTGAGCTGTGAGCCAGTCCTGTGCTTGGGTCGGCCAAGACAGTGTGTTTGAGAAATCCATGCCCAGGCCCAACATGGGCAGGGCGTCGTGCTGTTGCGCCAAAGCGTGCAAGGTGTTGCGCAAGAATTCAACCGAAATGTCGACCGCCACATAAGCCTGGGGTTGAAAGACCGGGAACAGACGCGCGGCTTTGGTGCAGCAACCGGCACCCAGATCGATCATGACCGATTGCGCCGGCACATGGCGCGCCATGTCCGCACCATGCCGGGCGAAGATCGACGCCTCTGTGCGGGTGGGGTAGTACTCGCTCAACTCAGTGATGGCATTGAATAGCCTGGATCCCAATTCGTCGTAAAAGAACTTGGGCGCTACACTGGCGGCAGATTGCCTCAGTCCAACATCCAGCTCAGTCGCGGTGTCAGCGGTCTGAGCTTGATGGATTTGAATGAATGTGGGGTTGTAGGTACTCACGCAGTCATTTTACGGTGCGCAACGCATTCCAGCCTGTCTTGCTTCAGATGTCCCCAGAGATCTCTCTGAAAAGAGCAATCGGGTCTAATTGGATTTGATCTTCACATTTTTTCAGGCCCTGACCATGAAACCCTTTTCCATTCTCCGTCGCAACCTGCTCATGTGGACCGTGCTGGCGACCTTCGGGATGTCTGCCGCCCATGCTCAGTCTGTGCTCAAAGTCAGCACCATCCCTGAAGAGGTCGCCACCGAGCAGATTCGCAAATTCACGCCGCTGGCCGAATACCTGACCCAAGCCCTGGGCATGAAGGTCGAGTTCACCCCGGTCAGTGACTACCCGGCCGCCGTGGAAGCCTTGGTCAACAAGCGCATCGATCTGGTTTGGTTGGGTGGCTTCACCCATGTGCAAGCCAACCGCCGTTCGGGCGGCAAGGTGATTGCATTGGCGCAGCGCGAGGAAGACACCCGTTTTCAATCGGTGTTCATCGCCAAGACCAATTCCGGCATCCAGACCTTGGCCGATTTGAAAGGCAAGCAAGTCTCCTTTGGTTCGGCCAGCAGCACTTCGGGGCATCTGATGCCGCGCAGTTTTTTGTTGTAAGCCTCCATCACCCCTGAGCGCGATTTCAAACGGGTGGCTTATAGCGGTGCACATGACGCCACCATCGCCTCGGTGGTCAGCGGACGCGTTGATGCGGCCGCTTTGGACATCACGGTCTGGCGCAAATTCGTCGACGAGAACAAGGTCGACACCCGAGCCGTGAATGTGTTCTACACCACCCCCCCGTACTTCAACTACAACTGGTCGGTGCATGCCGACATGCTGCTCACTGGGCTGTACCAACACCACGAGCACGAACTGACCGGCGCTGCCCCCATCGCACAGACCGAAGTTCAGGCTGAGTCGCCAGCGGTCATGCACTGCCGCTGAAGCATATCCTCAATGAGCAAGGTCAGCACTGTATCTCTGGCGCCCACGCGTGATCCGGCCTGGCTGGGGCGCGTCTTCGGCTTGAGCGTGGTCTTGGTGTTGCTGTGGCCCATGCTGGTCGCCACCGAATTCAAGCCTTGGGTGTTTTTGGAGCCCGACAACCTGCGTGTCAGCGCTTCTTTCATCGCCAGTTTCTGGCCCTTGGCGCACGACACCGAATTTCTGCAACTGGTGCTGCTGAAGACATGGCGCACATTGGCCATGGCCACGGCGGGCATCACTCTGGCCTTGGTTTTGGCCATTCCTTTGGCGCTGATCAACAAACGCGTGCTCTCGATTTCGGCCCTTTCAGGCCGCATGGCCGCTTGGCCTTGGTGTATGCGGCAGGCTGCACGCTGGCTGTTGATCGTGTTGCGCAGCATCCCCGAGTTGGTTTGGGCCCTGGTCTTCGTGCGGGTGGTGGGCCTGGGTCCGGCGGCCGGGGTGCTGGCCATCGCGCTCACCTATGCCGGTATGTTGGGCAAGGTATACAGCGAAATTTTCGAAAGTGGCGATCCGCACGCCACCCAGACCTTGTTGCGATCAGGCAGCGGACGTTTGCAGGCTTTTTTCTATGGCTTGTTACCTACCCACGCCGCCGAACTGACCAGCTACACGGTCTACCGTTGGGAATGCGCCATCCGTTCCTCGGTGGTGCTGGGTTTTGTCGGGGCCGGTGGTTTGGGCCAGCAGATGGACAACGCCATGAAAATGTTCAACGGCGGTGAAGTGGCAACCTTGCTGTGCGTATTTGTGGCCCTGGTGGCCATTGCCGATCGCGTCAGCGCAGAGCTCAGAAAGGCCCTGGGTTGAGTGCGCCCTTCGTTGCGCGGGTGGCTTGGGGTTTTGTCGAGACCTTGGCCATGTCGCTCCTGGGTACCTTGTTGGCGGCCGTGGCCGGCTTGGCCTTGGCGGTGCACACCACCGGTGTGCTGGGTCGTTTGTTTGCCGAGGCGATCGAGAACGCCCCAAAGGGACCCGCTGAGGCTTTGCGGGCTCACGGCATCGACGATGTGCGTTTGTTGGGCTATGCCCTGTTGCCACAGGTCTTGCCTCAGTTGCTCAGTTACACCTTGTATCGATGGGAGAACAACATCCGCGCAGCGGCCATTTTGGGCGTGGTGGGGGCGGGAGGTCTGGGCCAGTTGCTGTCCTTCCACCTGGGTTTGTTTCAGATGGACAAAACCGCCACGGTCTTGCTGGCCATGTTGATCATGGTGGCCTGGGTCGACGCACTCAGTGCATGGGCGCGACGCTGGTTGACCCGCTAAAGACCGGGGCCATCGGTAGCCCCACTCAGCGCATCGCCAAGGTGCGAAAGCCCACCAGCATATCGGTGCGATGAGGCATGAAGAAATTTCGAAACCGGGTATCGAGCAAACACTCGGGTGTTGCCCAAGACGCCCCTTTCAGTACCCGATGCGTGCCCCACCAGGGGGCCGAGTAGTCTTGATAGGCGTGAGCCACAAAACCCGGAAAAGGCTCAAAGGGGCTGGCAGTCCATTCCCACACCTCGCCCCAGATGAATTCTGGGTGTGCTGCGGCAGCGCACCACTGGGCTTCCGTGGGCAAGCGCCGTCCCGCCCACTCGCACCAGGCTTGCGCGTCGGTGGCGCTCAGGTGCACGGCCACTTCGTCGACCGGCAAAGGCAGCCAGCGATCAAATCGCCGCACCTCCCAAGCCCCCTCGTGTTGGCGCAAGACTTGGGGCAGCGGGTGCCCGGTGTCGGTCAAAAAATCCAAATACGCCCCCCAGGTCACTGGCCGAACGTCGATCTCGAAGGCGTCCACCTGCAAGGTGTGCGCTTGGCATTCGTTGTCAAAGGCAAAGCCCGGCCCCCGATGCCCCAGCAACACCGATGTGGCCTCGACTCGCAATGTGGCCTTGGCAGCCTTTGTCTGCAGATCCGTGGATTCGCGTCGTTCCGGACTCAGCGGCCATGACAAGCCCAGGTGTTGCGCCATATAGACCGAGGCCTCCACATGCATGGCTTCGTGAAACAGGGCCAGACGCCAGAAATACATGCTGTCGTCGCTGTCATTGGGGGCAGTGCGCAAGCCAGACAGGCTCAGTTCGTTGACTTGTTGCAAATAAGCCAGCGTTGCATCCCCATCGGGCAGGGGCAAGACCCAGCGGCGGTCATGGGCCACGTTGCTTGAGTTGTACAGCGCATCAGCCCCGGCAAGGATCGAGGGCCCAAAACCTGACCCCTCGCTGGGGCTGTGTCTGCCGCCATAGCGGTAGGCATTGCGCACCGTCCACCATTCCTGAAACCAGGCGACATGACCCCATTCCCAAATTGGCGGGTTCAACACCGACTCTTGGGGCACGGCCAAATCGGGCAAGGCCTGACGCCAAGCCCGAATCAGCGCCAGGTGTTGCTCTCGCAGATGCGTCAAGGCTTGAGCCAATTGGGCTGGGCCGGCATGACGTTGGGGGCTGTGAACGCTACGGTGCATCAGCAAATCATAGACGCTGTAGGCATTATCCTGCGCTTGACACAGAACCGCTGCTTGTCGCCCCTAGCATTGACTTGATACAGGGCGGGGGTTAGATTCACGCCGTCCGTGGCAGTTGCGGCGGGCACAATCGCAGGAGAATTACATGATCCGTCCCCTGGTAGCGGCTGTCGCCGTCGCCCTGTGTTCGACCGCCCCCGTTCTGGCTCAGGTGGCTCACTTCCCAAGCAAACCCATCCGCATCATCGTGACCACGCCAGCTGGCTCGGGTGCCGATTTCTTCGCCCGCACCTTGGCGCAGGGTTTGGCCGACACCGACAAGGGCGTTGCGCCTGTGGTGGAAAACCGCCCTGGAGCCGGCGGCATCATCGGTGCGTGAAGTGGCCAACGCCGCACCTGACGGCTACACCCTGGGTGTGGCCTCGACTGCTCACGTGGTCTCGCCCATGTTACAGGCCAACCCGCCCTACAAGCCCCTGGCCGATTTCACGCCCATCGCCCAATTGACGGCTTTGCCCTTTATTCTGGTGGCAGCCCCCACCGTCCAAGCCAAGAACCTGCCCGAATTGGTCAGCGCCATCAAGGCTGCGCCCAAAAAGTACAACTTCGGATCGTTGGGCAACGGCACCGCACCCATCTGGGCGCTGAAATCTTCAACGCCGCCGCCGGTGCCGACGTGGTTCATGTGCCCTTCAAAGGCGCGTCTGATTTGTACACCGCCCTGATCTCGGGCGAGGTGCACTACGCGGCCCTGTTCGTCCCCACTGCCGGTGTCTTGCGAAGCGGCAAAGCGCGCGTGCTGGCTGTGACCGGAAAATCCCGCAATGTCGCCCTGCCTGAGGTGCCCACTGTGGGCGAGCAGGGACTGCCTGCTGCCGAAGCCGAAGCCCTGATGGGCATCGTGGCCCCTGCCGGAATGCCGCCCGAGTTGGTGCGCAAACTGCATGCCGACATCGTTGCCGTGCTGCGCAAACCCGAGACACGCGAGAAATTCGCTACCCAAAGCGGCGAGCCCACCCCCGAGGTCTCCAGTGCCGACTACGCCGCCAAGCTCAAGGCCGAATACGAGCTCTACCAACGCCTGTTGCCCCGCATGGGTTTGAAGCCCTGAACCATCATGCGATTTGAACAAGACGTGGCCATCGAGGCCAGTGATGGTCTGCTGCTGCGCGCCAACGTGTTTCGTCCCGACGCCCCTGGCCGCTATCCGGTGGTGATGGCCCACGGGTCCTATGGCAAAGATATGCACTTCTCGCACGCCTTCAAGCCCCAATGGGAAAAGCTCAACCGCATCTACCCGGGTCTGGGGACTCAGGGCTCCAGCGGACGCTACTTGCGCTGGGAGACCGTGGATCCCGAGCGATGGGTGCCCGACGGCTATGTGGTGGTTCAAGTCGACTCGCGCGGCACTGGCAAATCACCCGGTTACCTCGACCCCTTTTCACCGCGTGAAATTCAAGACGACTTCGACTGCATCGAATGGGCCGGTGTGCAAGACTGGTCCAACGGCAAAGTGGGTTTGCTGGGCGTGTCGTACTACGGCATCGAGCAATGGCAAGTGGCCGCCTTGCGCCCGCCTCATCTGGCGGCGATTTGCCCTTGGGTTTTGTGATCGGCATGAGCCCCTTGCTATCACGCGCATTTGACCCGTTCATCCAGGTGCTCAAGCCCATCAGCCCGTTGGCCTGGATGCCTCTGGCGCACTACCCCATCAAAGACTCGTCGATATCTGGTGTGTTCGTGATCTTCATCTGCTCGGTGTGGCCGATGTTGATCAACACCGCGTTTGGCGTCGCATCGGTCAAGCGCGACTGGCTCAATGTGGCCCTGACGCTGGAGGTCTCTCCCTTGCGCAAGGCCTTTCAAGTGATCCTGCCGGCCGCCGCGCCCACCATTTTGACGGGCATGCGCATCAGCATGAGCATCGCCTGGTTGGTGATCGTCGCCGCCGAGATGCTGGTGGGTGGCACGGGCATTGACATTTTTTTGAACCAACCGGAGTGTTTGAATGAACCGCAACGACGTCACCGAAAAAATCATCGGCACCAAAGTGTCCAAGGGCATGAAGTGGGATGCCATTGCCAAGAAGGTGGGGGAGTCCAAAGAATGGACCCCCGCCCTGTGCATGGGGCAGATGACCGCCACGCCCGCACAAGCCAAGGCGCTGGGCAAGTTGTTTGGATTGACCGCCGAAGAACAAAAGTGGCTGCAAGTGGTTCCCTACAAAGGTTCCCTGCCCACGCCCGTGCCCACTGACCCGCTGATTTACCGTTGGTACGAAATCGTCAGCGTCTATGTCACCACCATCAAGGAACTGATTCACGAAGAGTTCGGCGACGGCATCATGAGCGCGATTGACTTCAGTATGGACATTCAACGCGAGCCCGACCCCAAGGGCGACCGCGTGAATGTGGTCCTTTCGGGTCAATTCCTGCCCTACAAAACCTACTGATCCATTCGTTGGCCCCCTTGATTAGGGGGTCGCCACTCCCTGGCCAGCCATGTAAACTGTGGTGCATCGCGCTTCGGAGGTGGCATGAAAGCCGAACAAAACGAAATCATCACCCGGGTTGGTCCCGGCACCGCCTGCGGGAACTTGCTGCGGCAGTATTGGCAGCCCGTCGCCCTGGTCGATGAATTCGACCCCCGCATTGATCCGCGCATGGCGCAACGCCCACTCAAAGCCCTGCGCTTGTTGGACATGGATTTGGTCTTGTTCAAAGACGGGCAGGGCCGCTGGGGTTTGCTCGATCGCGATTGTCCGCACCGCAACGCCGACTTGGCGTTTGCCCGCCACGAGGGCGACGGCATACGCTGCCCCTTTCATGGCTGGAAATTCGACACCCAAGGCACTTGCCTGGACACCCCCGGCGAGCCCTTGGGCAGTACCTTGTGTCAGCGCGTGCGCCAAGGGGCTTACCCCGTGATCGAACGCTCGGGGGTGCTTTTTGCCTGGTTGGGTCAGCCCGATCAGGCCCCGCCCATGCCCGAATTCGATTGCTTTCGTGCGCCCCAGACCCACACGTTCGCCTACAAGGGCATGTGGCAGTGCAATTGGTTGCAGGCCTTCGAAGTCGGCCTCGATCCGGTGCACACCTCGTTTTTGCACCGCTTTTTGAATGACGCGCCGCTGGAGGATATTGGTGACAACGCGGCCGGCAGGCAGTTTCGCAGCGCCAGCGCGGGCGACTTCGCCGGCGAGCGCTGGCCCATGACGCGCGTCATGCGCGAGTTCCATCGCCCCGACATCCGTTGCGAACCGCGTCCCTGGGGCATGCAAATCACCACTTTGCGCGCCATGACCGAGGCGCTCACCCATGTGCGCATCACCCACAGCATCTTCCCCCACACTTTCGTCATTCCGCTGTCCGAGACTCTGACCATCACGCAGATGCACGTGCCCGTCGACGACACACACACCTACTGGTATTCGTTTTTCACCAGCTTTGACAAGCCCGTTGACAAAGAGGCCATGCGCTTGCAGCGCGCTCAATTCATCCCTGGCCCCGACTACATCCCCAAGGCGGGACGGCACAACGATTGGGGCTTTGACGCCCAAGAGCAGCGCACCCAGACCTTTTTGGGCATGGGTGAGGAAGACATCAATGTGCACGACCAATGGGCGGTCGAGGGCATGGGTGCCATCCAGGACCGCACGCGCGAGCACCTGGGTACCACTGACAAAGTCATCATGGCCAACCGACGCATGTTGCTGGCGGCCATCGAGGCCGTGGCCCAAGGCCAAAAACCGCCCGGCATGGCCGACCCGGCGCTGCATGCCCAGATGCTGGGGCCCGACACGGTCGATGGCATCGCGCCTGCCGGTTCTTGGAGCACTTGGTGGGTCGAACAAACCCAGGCCAAACGGCGTCTGGCCCCTTGGGCCGTGCGCGACCGCGCCGACGCCAAAGCATGAGCGATTTCGACGCCCTTTGCGGGCTGCGCAACCCCGGGCGCGAAGCGGCCCTGCAAGCCGCGGCCGAGCGCATCCGCCTGGGGCATTTTGATCAGGTGCGCATCATGTGGTGCGACTTGCATGGCCTGACGCGTGGCAAGGCCCTGATGCCCAGTGCTGCGCTGCGCGCGTTGCGCAGTGGCATCAGCATGGTCAGCACCTTGATGCTGAAAGACACTTCCGATCGCACCGCTTTCAAGGTCTTTGAGCCGGGCGGCACCGCCTCGTTGCCAGGATTTGGGCAAGCCAACAACCTCATGCTCATGCCCGATCCGGCCAGCTTGTGCGAGTTGCCCTTTAGTCCAGGCAGTGCCTGGATGCGTGCGCAGCCATTTTTCCAAGACGGTACCCCGGTCGATCTCGATCCAAGGCAGGTGTTGCAGCAGGCCTTGCAGCGCCTGGCCCAAGAAGGTTATGGATTGCGCTGCGGTTTGGAGGTCGAATTTCACATCTACCGCATCACCGATGACTCGGCCCAGATGGACCCCGCGCGGGCCGAATGGCCAGGCGTGCCGCCCGAAGTGGCATTGATCCACCCAGGCTACAAGCTCTTGTCCGAAGACTGGTACGACATGGCCCAGCCCGCTCTGCAAATCGTGCAACAAACGGCACTGGGTTTGGGCTTGCCTTTGTCCTCGCTGGAACTCGAAATGGGCCCCTCGCAAGTCGAGGCAGTGTTTGACGCCACCGACGCGCTCAGCGCGGCCGACCACATGGTGCTGTTTCGCAATGCCGTGCGCATGGCCTTGCGCCGGGCGGGCTATCACGCCAGCTTTGTCTGCTTGCCACCTTTCGGCAACCTCATGTGCAGCGGTTGGCATTTGCACCAATCGCTGGTGCGCCTGTCCGATGGCCAAAACGCCATGCGCCGCGACGCGCCCGCGCCTGGCGCAGCGGTGCAAGACGCTTCTTTCTCGCTGTCGGACGTGGGCGAGCATTGGCTGGCCGGTTTGCTCGCGCATGCCCCGGGCATGACCGCTTTGTGCGTGCCTACCACCAATGGCTATGGGCGCTTCAGGCCCAATGCCTTGGCGCCGCAATCGGTGCTGTGGGGGCGTGACAACCGGGGGGCTTTGCTGCGCGTCATTGGGGGGGCGAGTGACCCCGGCACCCGCATAGAGAACCGCATGGGTGAACCGGCGGCCAACCCATACCTCTACCTGGCGGCGCAAATCCATGCGGGGCTCGATGGCATCGAACACGGTTGGCGCGCACCGCCGGGCACCGACGATCCCTATGCTCCGGCGGCCCAACGGTTGCCCACCAGTTTGGCGCAAGCCTTGCAGGCTTTGGCCGATGACTCGGCCATGGTGCAGGGTTTAGGGGCTGATTTTGTCGCCTACTTCAGTCGCATCAAAGCCGCCGAGGTGGCCCGTTTCGAGGCTGCGCAAGATCCCATCGAATTCCAACGCAGCGAGTATTTTTCGCGTTACTAAATCAACAGCCGTTCCATGCCCACATTGCACTTTGTCCGAACCGCGCCCGACGGCGCCACCACCACGGTTGATGTCGAATGCGCCAGTGGGCGCAGCGTCATGCAAGCCGCCATCGATGCCGATTTGCCAGACATTGCCGCCGATTGTGGCGGCACATTGACATGCGCCACTTGTCATGTCTTTGTCGACCCTGCTTGGGCTGAACGCTTGCCTGCGCCCGTTCCCGACGAGGACACCATGCTCGACTTCACCGCCGTCGCGCGTCAAGCCCAGAGCCGTTTGTGTTGCCAGCTGCGAGTCACCCCGGAGCTCGACGGCCTGGTGTTGCACCTGCCTGCCAGCCAATACTGATTTTTTATATATAGACAGTCGCTCGTGTGTCCATGCGGGCTTTCATCCGATTGACTCTGATTCGGGTCACGGCTAGATTCCAAAGCCTTGTTGTTCAAAGGGGGTTGCCGTGAAACGTCGGATGAGTTTGATTGGGGCTGCTTGTTTGTGTTTGGCTCCTTGGGGCATGGTTGCGGCGCAAAGCGCCAACTGGCCTGCCAAACCCATCACCCTGGTCGTGCCGTTCCCGCCTGGTGGTGTTACCGATTTGGTGGCGCGTGAATTGGCCAAGCACCTGACCGAAGGCCTGGGCCAAACGGTCGTGGTGGACAACCGCGCTGGCGCAGGGGGCAATATCGGCACTGCCGTGCTGGCCAAGTCCAACCCTGACGGCCACACCCTGGGGGTGATGACGGTCAGCGCCATGTCGATCGCACCGCACATCCACAAGTCGTTGAACTTCAACCCCGGTCGCGACTTCACGCCCATCACCAACTTGGTCAATACGCCCGGTGCCATTCTGGCCGGCGTCAAGACCTCTTACAACACCTTGCCCGAAATGATCGCGGCGGCCAAAGCGCAACCCAACAAGATCACCTACGCCAGTGTGGGGCAGGGTTCATTGCCACACCTGATCGCCGAGAAGCTGGCGTCGGATGCGGGCATCAAGATGACGCACGTGCCATATAAAGGCGCCGCGCCAGCCATGCAAGATCTGTTGGCCAACGTGGTCGATCTGTCTTTTGAGAGTTCACTCACCAACACCGTCACCAATTTTCAGGCGGCTAAGCTGAAAGTTCTGGCCACCACTGGATCGGTGCGTGTGCCGATTTTGGCCAACGTGCCCACCGTCGCCGAATCGGGCTACCCCGGCTTCGTCGCCCAAGGTTGGTTTGGTTTCTTTGGACCGGCGGGTCTGCCAGCGCCCATCGTCAAACGCCTCAACGAGCTGGCCACCCAAATGCTGCGCGACAAGGCCGTGATCGAGCGTTTTGAGAAACTGGGCATCCAGCCCGACCCCTCAGGCCCCGAGCAATTCGCTCGCTTCTTGCAAGAGCAAGACCGCATCTGGGCCGCCACTGCCAGGGGCCTGAACCTGCAACTGGATTGAACGCGGGGGCTTGGGCGACGCCATCTCGGAGTTGATCAAGCCGGATCAATCGGGCCGATTCAACTCTTCAAACTTGGTTGCCATGGTGGGGTTGCCCCGAGTCAGTTTTTTGATGCTGACATCCTGAGCCTTGTCGTTGGCCAAGCGCAAATTGCGGTCTGCCCCCACCAAGGCGTCGCGGGTCTTTTGTAAGTGCTTGATCGACTTGTCGATCTCATCGATTGCATCTTGAAAGTGCTTGTTGGTCAGTTCGTAATTGCGCGCGAAGGCCGATTTGAACGACTCCAGCCGATCTTCAAAGTTCGTGATGTCGATGTTTTGCGCTTTCACCAGGGCCAACTCGGTTTTGTACTCAACCGCATTGAACGCCGCGTTGCGCAGCAGGGTGATCATGGGGATGAAGAATTGCGGCCGAATCACGTACATCTTGGGGTAACGGTGACTGACGTCAACGATACCCGTGTTGTAGAGCTCGTTGTCGGGCTCCAGCAATGACACCAGCACCGCGTACTCGCAGCCTTTCTCGGTCCGGTCTTTGTCCAGTTCCTTGAAGAAGTCTTCGTTCTTCTTTTTGGTCGCAGTGCTGTCGTTTTCGTTCTTCATCTCGAACATGATCGAGACGATTTCGGTCTTGCCATCGGCCAGATCGCGGAAGATGTAGTCCCCCTTGCTGCCGCTGCTGGCGTCGTTGTCTTTCTCAAAAAAGGCTTTCGGGAATGCGGTGGCGCGCAACCGGTCAAACTCGGTTTGGCAGTGTTGCTCCAGGGTCTCGCCGACCATTTTGGTAGACAATCGCACCTTCATGTCGCGCAAGCGCTCTATGGCCTCGTCGCGGTCCTTGATCTGGGTTTCGTACTTGTCGCGCAGCGACTGCTCGGCCAGCTTTTTTTGCAGCTCATTGGCCGCGAGCTGGGCTTTGAGTGCATCGCGCTCCTTCTCGACCGAACCCAGCGCTTGCGTCACCGCCAGTTGCTTTTCCAATTCGCTGGATTGAAGTTTCGCCTTGAGCGCATCGCGCTCCTTCTCGATCGACCCCATAGCCTGGGTGATGGCCAGCTGTAACTCGCTTTGGCTGGCTTGCAGTTTCGATTGCAAGGCGGCGATTTCGGCGTCTTTGCCCGCTGCGTTTTGCACCAAAGCCGCTTGCGCTTGCGCCTGAGCCAGCTTCACCGCATTTTCTTTATCGGTGTGCGCGGCGTGCAAACGTTCTTGCAATTGTTGTTGAAACTCTTTGTCACGCACCTGTTTCAAAATGTCGGCATAGTCGGCCTCATCGACTTTGAAGGCTTTGGCGCAGTGTGGGCAGATGATGTCGTGCATGTGGGACCTGTGCATTCAGAGCGATCATTATTGCCTGCAATTGTGTGCAGACACAGGCTCATGGGCTGAGCCTGAGGGCAGCAAACGCCAAAGTCATCTTCGGGATCAAATAATTGGGGTCAGACCCCAATTATTGGGGTCTGACCCGATAATTGGGGTCTGACCCCAATTATTTGACCCCAATTATTTGACAGGATCATCGATGCTGAGCGAAGAACACATCTGGCAATTGGCGCAAGAGCTCAACGAAGCCGAGAAGTGCCGGACCCAGGTCGAGCACTTCTCCAAGCGCTATGCGGACATGACCATCGAGGATGGTTACCGCATCAACCGCGCCTGGATGCAACTTAAATATGCTGAGGGGCGAACCGCCATCGGCCACAAAATCGGATTGACCAGCCGCGCCATGCAAGTGTCCAGCCAGATCGATGAGCCCGACTACGGCACCTTGCTCGACGACATGCTCTACACCTGTAGCCCGGGGCTGGTGTTGGAGATTCCGCATGATCGATTCATTGCTCCGCGAGTCGAAGTCGAGTTGGCATTTGTCTTGAAAGCCGATTTGCGTGGCCCAGATGTGACGCTGCAGCAGGTGCTTGACGCCACCGATGTCGTGACCCCGGCCATCGAGATCATTGATGCGCGCATCGAGCAATTCGACCGCCACACCAAAGCCCCCCGCAAGGTGTACGACACCATCAGCGACAACGCCGCCAACGCTGGCATCGTCGTTGGGGCCAAGCGGGTGAACCCGCACCTCACCGACTTGCCTTGGTGCGGTGCTGTCCTTCGGCTCAATGGGGTCGTTGAAGAAACCGGATTGGCTGCCGGCGTGCAAGGCCACCCAGCGATTGGCATCGCCTGGCTGGCCAACAAACTGGCCCCTTGGGGCGAACACCTGAGCGCCGGTGAGATCGTGCTGGCCGGGTCGTTCACCAAACCTGTTCCCGCACGCCGTGGTGATGTCTTTCAAGCCGACTACGGCCCGTTGGGACAAATCGAATTCCGACTGGTTTGAAGGAAATGGGGGATCGACCCCAATTTCTGACCCCAATTTCCTATAAATGCGTTCAGTCTCCCTGACTGAGCAGTCTCTCGGCCAAAGGGGGGCCTTTAAACAAGGCTGGGCACATGCCTTGGGTCAAATCGATTGTGCGTGGGTCGTGATTGACCATGACTCAGTTAATGAGCTGGGCACGCGAGCCTTGGCTGTTGACGAATCGACTCACCATGGCCATCACGCCTAATCTCTCACCGCCCCAATTCAGCGCGAAGCTATGCTGAGCCCTTGCACCACAAGGTACTTGATGGCGGGTAGTCTGCGGATAAATTCGTTAGAACTCTCGCACTCAGTCAGGGTCATGAACTCGACGCGCTCTACTTGCGGCAAACTGCCCAGCCATGCACGGCCCCATGGCGGTTAAACCGACGCTGCGCATGGCACCAGCGGGAAGGTGCGGCAGCGTTCCTCGGACATGCACGCAAGTCTCCAGACAAACTTTATCAAGCCCCATGGCCACATCTTGACATCCGAGGCCCTATCACTCCGCTTTTTCAGTGCTGAACCACTGCTGGTGCAAGTCGGGGAAGTGGTGCTCGGGCTGTGCCTTGGGTCTGGGGACTTTGGGCGGGTCTTGTGTGGGGGCTGCCAGCAATGTGTCCAGTGTGGGGTAGGCGTAGTCTGACAAGGCAAAGACCCTCCCTTGGCTTTCAGCCAGGGTGCTGACATGGGTTTGCCCCTGTTGGGTCAGCAGGTACCAGGGGGCCAGGTGTGTCAACCCCGTGCCGCGCACATACAAGCGCACGGCTTGGCCTTCGCAAGTGCCTTCCAGCAGGCTGATGCCCGCTGGGGCAGTCAGGGTGGTGACGCGCTGACAGTCCAAGGGTGTCCAACGGGCTTGTATCAGCAATTGGGTCACGCTGGGTCGTGTCGGCGGCAGGGTGAGACGGATTTGGGTGATGTCGCGCAGGAATTCGCCTGTGCTGCAGGGGTGCGGGGTCCAGGGCGGGCCCCACAGGTTGTATGCACCGATCGCGCCCGATGGTGTTCGGTACATGCAGATGTCTCCCAAGCAGTTGGGACAATAGGCGTTGTACTGGTCTGGCGCGTGTGGCCGTATGGGTTGCTGGGCCGTTCCAGGCTGCAGAAAGATGGGGGTGCTGTCAAAGCGTTTTGGCGGTTTATTGCGCATGGGGTTTCCTGTGAGTAGGTCTGTAAGGGATGCTGGGCGTACCGCGATGCCCGCCATGCCATGGTATGGACTTCTGGGGTTTTTGCGATGTAAATAGTTCACAAGCGGGGAGCGCTAACTAAGGCAGTCTCAGGCCATGAGTTCGGGGACTTTAAGGCGAGGCAGGTTATGTCGTGTGCTGCCCCAATCGCACCAGCCAATGAGGTGAGATGTCTCGGGTCAAATTCTCTTCCTTATCGGCTGTAAGGCTCATGATCGGCCGACATCGATCCGGTGGTGCGGCAACTCAAGCCTCATGATGAGCGCCACCAGGTTGTCCAGTTTGGCAAGACGCCTGGGGCTTTGTCGACGGATATCCACCAGAACAAAGCGATGTTGCAAGCTGTTGCGCAACCAGCCGTGGGGCATGTGCCTCAAGTGATCGGCCAATCGGTGACTCCCGCCCCAACGGGAAACCCCCAGGGAGAAATCTGCTCAGCGATACGACTCATACTGTTGCATGGCCGCGCGCAAGGCCCGCTGCACATGGGTGCGCAGCGACTGCGGACCCAATACCTCCACTTCGGGGCCGTGGCGCATGATTTCGCCGATCAACTCACGCTCATCGCTGTAGGGGACTTTCAGTCGGTAGCTGCCGTCCTTTTCCATCTTTGCCTCTTGCTCAGGGTGCCACTGCTCGCGTTCGACCCAGCGGGTGCGCTCGGGTGTGAAACGCAAATCGGCCCACTGCACGTCTTTGCCGCTGAAGATGCCGTAACCCTTTTGTACCTCGGCTTCGATTTCGCTCAAAGGCACCTCACGGGCTGCCAGATCGAGCATCTCGCACTGGGTGATGGCGTCGACTGAGAACTGGCGCAGGCCATCGCGCAAATGGCACCATGCGTCCACATACCAGTTGTCGCGGTAGTACACCAGTTGCTGGGGCGAGATCGCCCGCTCGATGGTGTCTCCGCTTTGCCGGTTGTAGTGGTGGATGTTCAGGCGACGGCGATGAAGCGTGGCCATGGCCACGGTCTGAAACGACTTCAGCGGCAAATCGCGTTTGCCAGCGTGTACCAGCTTGACGCGTCGCGTCAGCACGTTGGCATCGGTCCCTTGGCTGGCCACAATCTCGGCCAGCCGCTCCTGCAAGGGGTTGAGCTTGGGGCTGAGCAGCCCCGGTTCGAGCTGGTTGATCATGTTGTGGATGGTCAGCAGAGCCAGAATTTCCTCTTGGCTGAACCACAGCCCCGGCAATTCGGTGTGCGGGTCGTCCTGCTCCAGCAGATAGCCACCCCGGTCACGGTCAAAAATCACGGGCAAACCCACCCGCTCACGCAGCTTGGCCAAGTCGCGTTTGAACGTGGCGGGGGAGATTTCCAAGGCTTGGAGAAGACTTTCTCGGCTGACGGCACGGCGGGCCGACAACAACGTGCGGTATTTCATCAAACGGTCGAGTTCTGTCATGGCAGGTTGTCCAGGGGATGAATTAATTTTTACCACTATTGTGATCAGGGTCGAGCCAAAGCCGTGAGCCTGTCGGCCTGATCTTTCATACAGCGTCCCATGCTGAAGTGCAATCCAACCCCAAGTAGGGGTGATTTCATCTCGTGAGTGTGCTTACAATCGATGGGGTAGCTGATGAATCTCATGGCCCCGAACAACCCCATCCTCTGTGCAACCACCGAAGCATTGCCGCGTATGCCGGGGCATTTGATCCGCCGTTTGCAGCAGATCGCGGTGGCGATTTTTTTGGAGGACACGGCATCGTTTGGCATCACCCCTGTGCAGTACGCGGCGCTGCTCAGCCTGAACGACCACCCTGGCGTGGATCAGCGCACGCTGGCGGCCTTGGTGGGTTTGGACGCCTCGACTTTGGGCGGGGTGGTGGATCGGCTGGAGACTCGGGGCTGGTTGCAGCGCCAACCTTCACCCACCGATCGGCGGGTGAAACTGCTCAATATCAGCCCGGAGGGGCGTCGTTTGCTGCAAGACATGGCAAGCTCAATCGAGGCATCTCAGCAGCGCATACTGGCACCCTTGCCAGCGGTCAAGCAAGCACAGTTCATGGCCATGCTGGCCGAATTGGTCGACAAGAACAACACGCTCAGCCGCGCGCCCATTCCGGGCGAGGACTGAACCCCTTTAGCGCTTGTAGCCGTCGTCGATGCGGTTGACCTGGCGCACCAGGGCGTTGAAGAGGTCGACCCCAACGCCGCCTTGTTTGATGTCGAATTGCAGAGAGTCGCGGGTGCATTTGGCGGCAATGTCCTCGGGCACGGGCAGGGGCTGCCCCATGCTGAGGGTGGCCATTTGAATTTCGCAGGCCCTTTGCAGCGTCCACAGCACGGCAAAGGCTTCTGGCAGGGTGGTGCCCCAAGACAGCAGGCCGTGATTCTTCAGAATCACCGCAGGTTTACGGCCGATGCTGCGCAATACGCGCGGGCCTTCTTCCATGTGAACGGTGATGCCCTCGAATTCGTGATGAGCCACCAGATCATGCAGTTGCGCCGAGTAGAAATTGCTTTGGGACAGCCCCGAGGCCAGACTGGCCACGGCCACGCCGGCGGTGGTGTGGGTGTGCATGACCGCATGTGCGCCCTCGATGCCGCCATGGATGGTGCTGTGCAGCACATAGCCGGCAGGGTTGATGGGGTAGCGCGAAGAACCGATGATGTCGCCAGCCAGGTTGACTTTGACCAGGTTCGACGCGGTGATCTCGGTGTAATGCAAGCCAAAGGGGTTGATCAGAAACTGCTTGTCGTCACCGCTTGCCGAGTCGGGCAACCGCAGCGTGATGTGGTTGTAGATCATCTCGGTCCAGCCGAGCATGGCAAAAATGCGGTAGCAAGCCGCCAGTTGCTGTCGGGCGGCCCATTCGTCAGGGTGCATGTCAGGGGTCATGGGCAGGGTGCTCAGGGTGAAGTGGCAAGCCTCATTGTGCCTTGAAGTCCTGTCGCTTCAATAGGCCGTCAGTCCGCCATCCAGGTGCAGGATTTGGCCGGTGATGTAGTTGGCCTGTGGGCTTGCCAGGTAGGCAACCGCTTGGCCCATTTCATCGGCTTGACCAAAGCGCCCCAAAGGGATGCGCCCCAGCATGGCGTCGCGCTTGCTCGGTTCGCTCAGCCGAGGCGCGCGGGTTTCGGTCAGCGTGGTTCCCGGTGCAATGGCATTGACGCGGATGCCATGGGTGGCCCATTCAATGGCCAGCATGCGCGTCATGTGGCTGATGCCTGCTTTCGAGATGCCATACACCGAGGCGCCGGCCAGACCGACGCTGCCGTGCGTGGAACTGAGGCTGACCACGGCACCGCCACGACCGCGCTCGATCAGCCAAGCGCCAAAGGCGATGGTCAGCAGGAAGGTGCCTTCCAAGTTGATGTTCATGACGGCATCCCAATCGGCCGCACTGGTTTGTGTGGCCGGTTTGGACAATGAGGGCACCCCCGCGTTATTGACCAGCAAGCCCAGATCGGGGCACCGGCGCCCCACATCCGCGACCCAAGCGGGCAGGGCATCGGCGTCATTCAAGTCCAACGCCATCGCTTGCACCGAGACGCCCAGCGCTTGCGCTTGGGCGACGACGGGGGCCAAGGCGTCTGGATGGAGGTCGGTCAGAACCAGGTACCAACCCTGTTGAGCCAGTGCCAGTGCACTGGCGCGCCCGATGCCATAAGACGCGCCGGTGACCAAGGCGGTGCGGATACTGTGGTCTGAAGTGTTCATGCGAACTACCCATTTACCCTAGAGGCTCTGACTTATCGAACTTGCTTTTGTTAGAACAGCGCAGCGATTTTGTAGGGTTGTGACGACCGATCATCGTCGCACACCGTGTTGGTTTCATCAAGAGGAGCATTGACATGCAAACAGCGTGGTTCAAAGCGGGTTCAGGTTTAACATTTTTTGGCGGCCGCAGGGCCTGCTTGGCGCTGGCGATGTTGTGGGCTTGCGCCACGGGCGCATGGGCACAAGAGTGGCCCAACGCCCCCATCAAACTCATCATCCCGTTCGCCCCGGGCGGTGGCAACGACGGTGCCGGGCGTTTGCTGGCCAAGGCCTTGGAAGACCGATTCAAGGTGCCGGTCGTGGTGGAAAACAAAGCCGGTGCCAATGGCACCATCGCCATGAATTTTTTGCGTCAATCCAAGCCGGATGGCTACACCCTGTCGCTGGTTTCGACCGGCGCACTCGATGTGAATCCCTGGCTGATGAACTTGCCTTATGACCTGGCCAAAGACTTCACTTACTTGGGCACCATCGTCAAATTCCCTTTGTTTTTGGCGGTGTTGCCCTCCTCGGGCATCAAGAGCGTTTCCGAGTTGGTGGCCAAAGCACGCGCCGAACCGGGCAAGATCACCTACAGCTCGGCGGGCATTGGCAACAGCATCCATTTGGCTGGCGCATTGCTGGCTCACATGACGGGCACCCAAATGACCCATGTCCCTTACAAAGGAGCGGGTCCAGCCGCCACGGCCTTATTGGGCGGAGTGGTGGCGCCGGCCGGTTTGCCTGCCGACATCACCGCCAAGTTGAGCAATACCATCAAAGAGATCATCGACTCTCCCGACATGCAGCAAAAAATCAATGGATTGGGCATGTTGCCCATTTCAGCGACCGGCAAGCAGTACGAAGCCATGGTCGCCAAAGACCGCGAGAAATATGGCAGTCTGATCAAAGCCGCGAACATCAAGGCCGAACCTGGCAACGGCCCTTTGCTGCACAACCACGACACCAACGAGACCTTCGTCTGTTTGGAAGGCCAATGGAAGATCATTTGGGGTCGACACGCCGAGCATTCAGTGGTGTTGAACAAGTACGATGTCTGTTCGGTGCCGCCCTTTGTGCCGCGTCGCTTTGAATGCGTGCAGCCCGAACCGGGTCAGAAAGAGGGCTTGCTGCAATCCATCCAGCCCGGTGACGAGCCCAAGGTCGAGTGGATCTGAACCCCTTCGCCACGGCTTTGTCACTGCGGTAAACCCCTGCTCAGTGCTTGGCGGCGTGCCACCAAAATCAGTTCATCTATATGGACTGAAGGTGAGACATGAAGCGACTGATCAAAGGGTCCCCATTGTTTTTGGCCGCAGTCCTGGGCCTGATGGCGTTGAGTGCATGGGCCCAGGCACCGGCTTGGCCCAGCAAGCCGATCCGCTTGGTGGTGGGCTTTCCTCCGGGGGGCTTGACGGATGCCTACGCGCGTCAATACGGCGACCACCTCAGCCAGAAGCTGGGTGTGACGGTGGTGGTCGAGAACAAACCCGGTGCCGGAGCGATGATTGCAATCGACACCGTGGTCAAGTCGCCTCCGGATGGGCATACGCTGCTGGTGACCACCTCGGGCACCGTCTGGCAAAACCGGGTGCTCTACAGCAAGTTGCCCTACAACCTCGACAGAGACCTGACCCCCGTGGTGCTGTTCCCCTCGGGGCCGCTGGTGATGGGCGTCAACGAGAGGGTGCCCGTGCGCAACCTGAACGAATGGATCGACTGGGCCAAGAAGAATCCCAGCTCGATGGGCACCTATGCGCCGGGGTCTTACCCGCACATGGTGGCCGACCAGATGAGTCGCCAGCACGGCTTCAATCTGCAGCCAGTGCATTACAAGGGTGAGGCGCCAATGTGGCTCGATGTGGCCTCGGGCCAGCTCCAAGTGGCCATTGGCAGTTTTCAGTCCTTCAATGCGGTCAGCAGCCGGGGTGTGCGCGCCATCGGTGTGACCGGTGCTTACCGCTCACCCCGCTTGCCCGATGTGCCCACGCTCACCGAGCAGGGCAACACCGATCGATTGGTGACATTAGAGGGTGGCTTGCCCGTGATGGCGCCGAGCGGCACACCCGAGCCGGTGTTGAGGCGTTTGAATGAGTTGGCGCTGGATTGGGCCAACACCGAACGTGCGGCGAAGTTGCGCGAGACTTTCGCCATTCCCAATAAACCGCACGATTTGGCGCAAACGCGACAGCATTGGGAGACCGAAGTGCCTGTCTGGATCAAGTTGGCGGTCGATTTGGGCATTAAACTCGACTGATCCAAACAGGAGCAGTCCACGGCTTATCGCCCGAAACGCAAAGTCATCATCACCTGTGCCGTCACTGGGGCCATCCATACCCCGACGATGTCACCCCATTTGCCGATCACCCCGAAAGAAATCGCCGATGCGGCAGTGGGGGTGGCCGAGGCGGGCGCGGCCATCGTGCACCTGCACGCTCGTGACCCACAAACCGGTCAGCCTACTCAAGACACCAACTACTTTCGGAGTTTGCAGTCGACATCAAGTCGCGTTCGGACGTGGTCATCAACTTCACCACGGGCGGCGCACCCACCATGCTGGTGGAAGAGCGCCTGCAACCGACCTTGCTGCTCAAGCCCGAGGTGGCGTCTTTGAACATGGGGTCGATGAATTTTGGCCTGTATCCCATGCTCAGCCGCTACAAGAATTGGCAACACCCCTGGGAAGAGCCGTACTTGGCAGGCTCTGACGATCGCATTTTCAAGAACACCTTCAAGGACATCCAGTAAATCCTCGAATCGTGCCGCGCCAATCGCACACGGTTTGAGATCGAGTGCTATGACCTGGGGCATTTGTACACCGCAGCGAATTTTCTTGAGCGTCCGTTGCTCGAACCGCCCTTGTTCATCCAGTCGGTATTTGGCATTTTGGGTGGAATCGGCCCGCATCCAGAGCATGTGATGCAAATGAAGCAAACCGCCGATCGCTTGTTTGGCAATGACTATGTGTGGTCGGTGTTGGGCGCGGGGCGCCACCAAATGGCCACTGCCAATATGTCGGTGATTCTGGGTGGCAACGCGCGGGCGGGTCTGGAAGACTCGCTGTGGGATGCGCCTGGACAATTGGCGCACAACAATGCGCAACAGGTGCAGCGCATCCGCTCGATCATCGAAGCGCTGTCGCTGGAAGTTGCGTCGCCCGATGAGGCGCGAGAAATGTTGCAGCTCAAGGGCGCAGCGAACGTCGGCTTTTAATTCGTATTCAAAACACCGAGTGCTCGCCCAAGTCGGTGCGTGATTCACCGCTGAGCAATTGCGCATAGTGCGCACGCAAAGTGTCATGGCCCCATTCAGGGGTGGATCGGCCCTGGGTGCTGGGCCGCTGAAAGCTGAGCACCTGGTGGCCCCGCGACAGCAGGGCGCGCAAAGTGGCTTGACCGATGGTGCCGGTGGCCCCAACCATGAAGATCCGCCGAGGGTTCAGAGGGCTTGGCGGCAGGGTGCTCATCGGGCCGGGGCAGGATAGACCACACGACCGCCCACCAGGGTCAGCACCGAGTCGATATCGGCCATGTCTGCCAGAGGCACTTGAAATTAGTCTTTGCTGAGCACGGCCAAGTCAGCCCATTTGCCCACTTCGAGCGTGCAGCGCAAGTGATCCTCTTTGGCCAACCAGGCGCTGCCGGCGGTGTACATCTTCAAGGCTTGCAAGCGGGTTGGGATTTCATGGCTGGCACGCAAGGTGCGACCCGAGGCAGATTTGCCGTCAAGCATCCATCGCAAGGCGATGAATGGGTTGTAGTCGGCCACGCGGTGGGCATCAGTACCGGCACCGATGCGCACGCCCACCCGAAGCGCGGTATTGAGCGGCGGCATGCGCTCGATCATTTTTTCGCCATGTGCGGCCAGGCGACGATCGCCTTCCAAGTACATGGCGTCTTGCATGGCCCAGCCCACGCCGAGAGCCTTCATGCGCTGCAAGTTCGCTTCGGTGGCGTCATTGAGGTGAGCTATCGACCAGCGCAAAGGAGCGATTGGGATTTCACGATTGACCCGCTCGAATACATCGAGCAAGCGGTCGACGGTCTCAGACTCGTGCCAGTGCTGGGCAGGGTATAGCCGTTTTGTGCCGCCCAGCGGGCCACGCGATAAAACGTCTCCTGATCGGCCGGTTTGGGGTTCAGGTTGTTGTACATCGAGAAGGTGACGCGTTCGCCGATGCCGTGAAAGCGCAGCATGTCGTCCCCAAAGCCCATCGGCAGCAACTGGGTGAGATCTTTGAACTCTTCGAACTCCTGCTCTTTCTTCTGCGCGAAGTAGCTGTAGCGCACACGCACGCTTAATTCACCTTGGCGCCAGACCTGAAATAAGGGTTGGTATTCGCCCGGGTCCATATTGAAACCACCCGGGTCCATGACTCCGGTGATGCCAAAGCGATTGAGTTCGCGAAAGAACTGCCGCGTGCCAATCACTTTTTGCTCGGCGTTGGGTTTGGGCAGTTTGTCAAACAAGGGCACGATTCCGCCGATGACCGCTCCAGTGGGCTGTTGATTGGCATCCAATTGAAACTTGCCACCTCCGGGCAGATCGGATTCTTTCTGGATGTTCAGAGCCTGGTAGGCAGCAGGGGTCATCATCGCCCATCCATACATCCACTGAACATACACAGGGTGATGGGGGGCGGCGGCCAGAAGTTCGGCCTGAGTCGGGCGACGGCGCTCGGCAAATTGTTCTTCGGTCCAGCCGCCGGCAACGATCAACCATTGACCCGGTGTGGCATTTTGGGCCGCGGCCTTCAAGCGTGCCAAGGCTTCGGTCAAGGAACGTGCGCCGATCCAGTTGACCTCGGTGGCAAAGCTGAGCGCGGCACGGATGGCATGCATATGCGAGTCGATCAAGCCCGGAATGACGGTTCGCCCTTGCAGGTCTTGGACCCGGGTTTTAGGTCCAATATAGGCAGCCATGCTGGCGTGACTGCCCAAGGCCAGGATCCGTCCATCGCGCACGGCCACGGCTTGGTGCACGGTGTCAGCGTCGCTCAAGGTATGGATCTTGCCGTGGGTCAGCACCCAATCGGCTGCCGCATGGGCCGGGGCGTTTTGAGACCAAGCGCTGGTGGCTGCAATCAGGCCCAGCATCAGGGTCACAAGGAAGACCGCAAATGGTCGGCGTCGTTGGCCGCCATGGGGGGGGTCGGGTTCATGTTGTCTCCTTCTTGGTGAGGGCCTCGTTCGGTGTTTTTTTTTGAGGGGCAGTCGAGCGGTTGCGTCTTGACGCGCCCTTAACGCAAATTGGGTGGGGCATCGGTGTCGTTTGGGGCAACCTCGATCAAGATTTCATTGCGCCGGTTCCAGGGCAGGGTGAAGGGGTCGTTGTAGCGCGCCACTTGTGGCGGGCCCACCAAGGTCAGCTGGCGCGATTGCGCCCAGTCGCGCAGTTGCTGTGTATGACGTTCGATCGAGGCCTGGGTGGTGAAGCCGCTGAAGACCACGGTGGCCATGCGGTGCTCGGGCACTTGCCGCAAGCGCACTTCGGGGTTGACGGGTTGCGGCAACTGATTCAAATTCTCTTGGCTGGGCAAGACGAAGTGCAGCCGCCAACCGTCTGCTTTGGGCGTGACCGTCACCGGCGCGGTCATGGCGATCTTGCGGCTGTCTCCAGTAGGTTGACGGTTGTCGCCAAAGATGTAGCCGGCCACGCGACGAAACCCGCTGCGGCTGGCGCTGTCAAAGTCGCCTTGCAACTCGGTCTCGGCGACCACGAAGCTAGGGTAGTGGCGCACCTCAAAGGGGGGGTCGGATTGCAAGACCCGATGGCTGGGTTCTTCAATGGCCATGGCTTGCGTGGCCCACAGGGCCAATGCGGAAATCAAGAGTTTGAGCATGGTTCATCCGTGGCGTTCTGTGATGTCTTCAGCGGCTCGCTTCAGCAAGAGGGTCAAAGCTGGTGGTCGATCACTGAACACAAAAATAATACCCCGCTTTGCGGATTTGACCGAATGAGCGCCGCAAGTCCGACCATTCATGGGGTAATCCTGCATCACTTAGACAAGCGCCATGCCAATCGACCAACCGATGCAAGGCGGCAATGGGCAGACTGGCATCGGGTTTGTCGTTCATGCCGCATTTTCAGTGCACCGGGGACAGGGCTTGCGACAACAGGGGCCACAGCCCCTGCAATTGGGCAGGATCGTTGGCGACGCCGGCCACATAGCGGTCGGGGCGCACAAGCACCGCTTGAACGCCTTGGGCACGCAGCACATCGGCCAGCGCAGGGTGGCGGTCATCAAGCACAGTCACGCCGGACTGGTTCCAAGCGCGGCATGCCGCTTCATCGACTTGGTCCCACAGGCTGCGAGTCACGAGCAGACCAAAACCCAAACCCAAGGCAGAGTCCATCAGCCTGCCATCGGCCAAAACGGGTTGGGGGAACACTTGTCCGCTGCTGTTTTCCGGGTTGTGCCAGCAGCCCGGGCCCAAGCGCGGCGTTGGGAAGTGGAAGATTTCGGGTTGTCCGCAACGGAATCGGGCATCGCGTTCTTGGGCCGCTTGCGGGTCGGTGGTTTGGATGATGTCGCCGAGCTTGACGGCCAATTCGATGAAGGCCTGAACATGCGGTAAACGCTCTGTGCCGTAGCTGTCCAACAGCGCATCGCTGGCTTGCCCGCGCAGCACGGCATGCAGCTTCCAGGCCAGGTTGGCAGCGTCGCGGATGCCCGCGCACATGCCCTGACCCAGAAAGGGCGGGGTCTGGTGGGCGGCGTCACCGGCCAGAAACAAGTGGCCTCGGCGCCAGGTTTGGGCGATGACCGAGTGAAAGGTGTAGATGGCGGCACGCTCGAGTTCGGCATCTTCGGGGTGCACCCAACGCGAGACCAGGGACCACAGGGTCTTGGGTTGCACCAGTGCTTCAGGATCGTCGCCGGGCATGAGCATGATCTCCCAACGGCGCCGGTTACCGGTGACATTGCAATAGGTCATGGGCCGGGCCGGGTCGCAGTGCTGCACGGTGTATTCAGGCAAGCCGGGCAAGGGGGCTTTGAGGCGCACATCAAACACCAACCAAGGTTGGTGCAGCCCCAGGTCGAGCATGGGCGAGTCAATGATTTTGCGAACCAGCGAGCGCGCGCCGTCACAGCCCACCACATAGCGGGCCTGTGTCTCCAAGCGCCGACCGCTGGCCAGCTCTAGCAGGTGCAGCGTGGCGCTATTGGCGCCATCCACGACATCTTGCACCTCGTGGCCAAGCCGCACCTGAACATGAGGGTAGCGCCGCAGAGCATCGCGCAACACCGCTTCCAATTCGGGTTGGTGAAAGTAATGGTTGTTGGCACAGCCGTGCGGTCCATTGGCGCTGGAGCCGGCGCGAATCAGCAGGGTCTCACCGTCGGCATTGTTGAAATGCATGCCCACCTGCCCCGGTCGGGAGATGGCTTCGATTTGCTCGCGCAGGCCCAAGGTCTCGAACACCCGCATGACTTCGCCGTCAAAGTGAACGGCGCGCGGCAAGGGGTAAATCTCGGTGTCGCGCTCGATGACCAGCACCGACAAGCCGTAAGCCCCCAGCCAGTTGGCCAGGCAAGCGCCTGCCGGGCCCATGCCGATGATCGCAACATCGAAATCTGGGCTCATTCGCAGTAACCCATCAGGCGTTCCATGTCGGCCATCCACGCTTCGCGGCTTTGGAATTTGGGGCGGCTGCGGGCCAGCGCCTCGGCGGCGGCCATGATCGCTTCGTCGCTTAGATCGAGATCGATCACCTCGCGCAGAGGTTGTTCGCAGTACCAGGGCGTGTCAATGAAGACTTCCAGGCGGTTGCCTTCGGGGTCGCGGAAATAAATGGAGATGGCGTTGCCGTGGGTGGCGCTGACCAACTCGGTCACGTCGGGGTCGGTTCGTACGCGCCGACGCACTTCGCGCAATACCCCCAAATCACTCACTCGCAATGAAATTTGATTGATGACGCTGAACGCCAAATCGGCGGGGCGGCCCGAGGCCAGAACGATCTGGTGGTGCTCGCTGGGGTCGCGGCTGAGGAAGACCAATTGCGCGCTGCCCAACTGGCCACGGTCGGTGATGAAAAAGCCCAGCATCTGGGTGTAGAAGCGGGCCATGCGTTCGATGTCGCGGGTGTAAAAGCCCATGTGGCTGAAGGTCAGGGCGTTGCGGCGGGCGAGGGGGGTGCTCATGGGGATCCTTTGCCGATGTGATTTTGCTATTTTCTCGTTTTGTGAAAAAAATCAATTTTTATCGGTCGCTGAGCTCGTTTTGAGGTCGGTGTTGCACCCAGGGGATGAACAAGCCCCAGAACAGCCCCAGAAAAATCCAAGCCGTCAGCATTTGCGGCAAGCTCAGCGCCCCCATTTCAGCGGCCGCCTGGTACGACAGCACGCCCGAGACCGCGCACTGGGGGAAGGCCCAACGCGACAAGGAGGATTGAGGCAAATTCACGGGGAGTGTGGGATGGTTCAAGAGGCACTTCAGAGCGGGTTGCTGCCGCCGATCGCAAGCAGGTTGGTCACGAAGGACACCCTTCAGGCCAGTTGATGGGCGTTGGGCATGACGAAGCCGGTTTGATCAAGCGCTTGGCCCAACAGCGCACGCTGTTCGTCGCTCAACTCGACCAGTGGTGGCCGGACGTGAACCCAGTCCATGCGGCCGGTTTTGAGGGCGATGGCCGATTTCATGGCCGGGATCATGGGAAATTTGGCGAAGGCGGCGCGTTGCTCGTCGAGTTTTTTCTGCTGCGCATCGGCGTCGGCGTTTTGCCAACTGTGGTACAGGCGCACGATGGCGCCGGGGTTGACGTTGCCGGTGGCGGTGATGCAACCGGCGCCGCCACCGCGCATGGTGGCCAAGAGGTAATTTTCGCTGCCGGCAAAGACGTCAAAACCCTGCGGCTGAAAACGCTCGAGTGTGGCCGAAGTGTGGGCCCAGTCACCCGAACTGTCTTTGGTGCCAGCGATGATGCCCGGGAAGGCTTTGAGCAAACGCTCGATCAGCGTCAGGGTGATGGGCACGCCCGAGACTGGGGGGATGTGATAGAGGTAGATGCGCAGTCGATCGTCGGCCACGGCATCGATCACCTGGGCGAAGGCCCGAAACAGTCCTTCGTCGCTGACGCCCTTGTAGTAAAAAGGCGGCAGCATCAGCACGCCGGCGCATCCGGCACGCACGGCGTGACGGGTCAACTCAACGGCGTCGGGCAGGGCGCAGGCCCCGGTGCCCGGCATCAAACGGGCGGCCGGAATGCCAGCATCCAACAGGCGTTCAAGCATGTCGCGCTTTTCAGCCACGCTCAGCGAGTTGGCCTCGGAATTGGTGCCAAACACGGCCAGGCCCACGTCTTGGTCGATCAACCAGCGGCAGTGGCGGATGAAGCGATCAGGATCAGGGCTGCCGTCGGCATGAAAAGGGGTCAGAACTGGCGAGAGGATGCCTTTGATGCGGGGTGTGGTTTGGGTGGTGCTCATGGCAGTAGCGATCAAAAAGGCCAATGAAAGAAACCATTTTAGGCCTCAGTCGATGCAACCCTGTCAGGGTCATGTCGCCCCCGTCATCCAGCCCCACGGCCTTAGGCGCTTGGTCGCACCGGTAGGCCGTGAGGGCGTGTGGCTCAGGGGAACATCGGAGGCGCGACGCGTCGACGCGCTGCTTTTTCGTAGGCCGATGCAATGCGCAGCGAGATATCCTCTTTGCCGGGTTCGGCCCGAAAGACCAGCGAGAAGGGCAGGCCCGGGGCATCGAGCGCAGTGGCTTGATCCGAGGCAACGCTGACATAGCGCTTTTTGTCGGCACTCAACGCGAAGCGGGCGTCAAAAGCCACTTGTACATACCCAGCGGGCACCAGAATTTCGGTCAGACCGGCGTTCGGACCGTACAGCATTTCCTGGCGCAGGCGCTCGAGCAAGCCGGGCACTTCGGCCCCGCCGATCAGCGCCGGGGGCACCGGCGTGTGCAAGCGCACCAAGGCGTCGAGTTTGTTCTCGTAAATCACCATCATGTCGACTCGGCGCAGCAGTTCGCGCAACATGATGCGCTCGTCCACACCCTGACGGCCACCCAGCGGGTTGCGGGGGTCGCGCACTTCTTCCCAATTCAGGAAGGCCGAGCGCTGGTCATCGCCCCAGAATTTCGAGCGTTCGTTCAGTTGCCGCCAATCGCGCAGGGTTTCAGTTTGTCCCACGGTGGCCCAGTCGTTGGCGCGCCGGCTCAGGTATTGACCGATGTGATAGCGGAAACTGTTGGCCAGGATCTGATGCTGCACCGTCGAGACATCCAAATTGGTGGGCGGCGTGATCAGACCGTCGGCCAAGGCGACCAGATAGTCCATGGGGGTGAGCTTGCCGCTGCCATGGAAGACGCCGGGGGCGAACTCGGTGCGCTCGATTTGGGCGGCGAAGTCAGGGAAGACCGGTGTGCCGTCGGCGTTCAGGCGGAACAACAACTCGGGCATGAACACAGGCACCAGACGCGCCAGCGCGGTGCGGAAATCGACCTTCATCGACTCGCAGCGTGGGTCTGGCGTCCACAACGGGTCGCCCGATTCGACCAAGGTCGCGCCCAGCTTTTCGGCCAACACAGTTTGCACCTCGCGCGCAGCGGCTTGGGTGATGGGCTCGGCGGCCTTGCTGCCCCCGCTCAACATCGATTCGCGCACCACGCCCAGCCGCGTGCCCCGCAGGCTGCCTGCTTCACCGTGCGGGCTGACATGGACGCTGTAGCTGGGCAACACGCTTGAGCGGGGCACGGTGGTGTAAGGGTCTCGCGGGTCGTAGTAGCCCTCGCTGGGGTCTTTCAGCGCGTCGAGCACGGTGGCGCAATCGTCCAGCGTGCGGCACAAAATACCGGTGCGGTCACAATAAATGTCAGCGCCGATGGCGCCGCCGTCAAACCCCAACACGGCCTTGTGCGGCAGGATCAAGGCCACCGCATTGTGATTGGCCGGTCCCCGGGTGGACATGCGAGTTTCTTCGCCCAGGCTGGCCATGACCAGATTGGCGCTGACCGATACGCCCGAACCTGAACTGGAGCCCAGCGAGGCTGAACGAGCGGTGTCGTAGGGGTTGACCGGGTTGCCGCCCCAGGTGCTGCGCTGAAAGCCCAGCGTGGTGTGCAGCACTTTCTCGGGGCGGTGCCGGCCGCCGGGGTCACCGGCGCGGCCGTTGTATTCGGTCATCAGGGCTTTGGCGTAAATGATGGCACCCTTGTGGCGCAGTTGCTCAACCAGGATGTGGTCGCGGGCGGGGAAGTCGATGTCGTACTTGGCGTCACCCCCACCGGTCGATCGCATGTCTTTGGTATCGAAGGCGTCTTTGAATGAGAACACCACCCCGTACAGAGGCATTTGTTCCAAGTCGGGGTTGCGTCCCCACTGGACGTCCAGTGCGGCGGCTTGCTCCAGGGCGTCGGACAGGTGCCGAAATCCTTCGCAAGCCGGTGGGGCGCCGGGGGGCAGCGGGCCCAGGCTGGGGTGGCGATCGTATTCGCCCCGGCAAGTGACCGAGCGTTCGCCCCGGATGTTCAGGGTCGACAAGGCATTGAGCTGGCCCGAGCGGGGAATGCCGCGCACCCAGCCGAATTGTTGCTGCACTTCCGGGTCCGAGGCGGTGGGCTCCATGCGGCCATACTCGATATCGAGCCCTTGGTATTGGTCCAAATCAGGCAACAGGCTGTCAGCGCGCGTCGTTTGGCGCGGGAACTGCAGTGGGGCTTGGGCACGCACCACGCCAGGCATGGGCGCGGGCCAGTCGGCACCGTCGCGCGTCAACAGTTGGGTCGAAACGCCGTTGTATCGGCGGGCACGCTCGATGTACTGCTGCACCACCTGCACGCAGGTGATCTGGCCGCTGCGGATGGCCGCATGCAGCTGGGCGATGGTGGCTTCTTGAAGGACAAATGCCGACTGACTCATGGGACCTCCGGTTTCAGGCTTTTTTACGCGCCGCCTGCGTGGATAGGGCGAGCGCCAACAGATTGCTGGCCATGGGGCGCACTGCGGGACCACTCTCGGGGGCGTAGGCCATGTATTCCTTGATGGCCATGACCGACATCAGGTCGCGGCTGGTCAGCGTGGCCAGCAAGGTCTGCAAGGCTGTATCCAACTGGCCCTTGGCCACCACGGTATTGACCAGGCCGAGGCCTTGGGCAGCGTGGGCGTCGATTTTGGTGATCGAGTAGGCCATGAAGCCGGCGGCTTTTTTGCCAACGCGCTCGACAATGGCCGAGATCGCCAGCGTGGGCGGCAGGTTGTATTCCATTTCGGGCAACTGGAACACGGCGCTCTCATTGGCCAGGGTGATGTCACAAATGCCAGCAATCGCGCAGCCCAAGCCCAGGGCATCGCCCTGAACGGCGGCGATCACGGGTACGGGACAAAAGCGAATGGCATCGTACAGGCCCATGATGGGCGAGAGCACGCGATCGCGCAAATCAATCGGGCTGGGCTGCGGGCCAGCGGTCGAGGGGTCTCGACCGCGACAGAAATGAGGGCCAGCACCGCGAATGACGACCGCGTGGCCTTGTTGCCCGGCCAAGCCGAGCTGGCGCGTCATTTCGTGGATCATGGGCAGATCAAACATATTGCCCGCCTGCTCGCGATGGATGGTGAGGGTGGTCACGCTGGCGTCGATTTGGACTTGGATTTCGTTCATGATGGGGGAAAGGTTGATCAAAAAATGTGGCTAATGATCGCTTGAAAAATAAACCTGACTTCTCGGTATTATCCCGAGTGAAAGTCTCCGATGATCCTGCCATCATCTGGCACCAAATGGGAGTGATGTCATGTCTGACACGGGTTACAAGTTTTCCAGCGCCCAAGCCGGCGACCACGATGAATTGAATGAATTGGTACAAGGTCGGGGCACCTACACCAGCGATATTTCTTTGCCCGGCCAATTGCACGCCTGTTTCGTGCGCAGCCCCTGGGCGCACGCGCGCATCACGACCCTGAGCACCGAGGCCGCGTTGGCCCTGCCCGGGGTGCGTGCCGTGGTCACGGCGCGCGACGTGGCCCAAGCCGGTTTGGGTTCCATTATGCCCCTGGTGATTTTGAAAGGCAGCAACGGCCAAAACATGCATTGCTCGGGCATGCCCCTGTTGGCCGAGCACGAGGTGCGCCATGTGGGCGAACCCGTGGCCCTGGTGGTGGCGGAGACGCTGGAGCAAGCCATGAATGGCGCCGAAGCGGTGGTCATCGACTATGACCCCTTGCCCTGCGTGACCGATTTGCGCGCCGCCGTGGCCGCCGATGCCCCCCAGGTCCAGTCGGTGGCACCGGGCAACATCGCCATGGATTGGTCTTTGGGCGAGACGGCCGAATTGCAAGCGGCTTTCGCCCAAGCGCACCATGTGCAAGAAATCGAGTTGGCCGACCCCATGCTGACTGGGGCCCCCATGGAGCCCAAGGCCGCCTTGGCTCAATTTGATGCCTCCAGCGGCCGCTACACGCTGATTGCCAGCACCCAAGGCGTGAAAAACATCCAGCATGTGCTCAGTCAACAGGTCTTCAAGGTGCCAGCCGAGCAAGTCAGGGTGCTCACCCCCAAGGTGGGCGGTGGTTTTGGTCTGAAGTCGCAGACCTACCCGGAACAGGCGGTTTTGCTGCTGGCGGCACGCCTGACGGGTCAGCCGGTGAAGTGGACCGCGACCCGACTCGAGTGCTTCCTGACCGATACCCACGGACGCAACACCCACATCAAGGGGCAGATGGCCTTTGACGCACAGGGCCGCATCACCGCCTTGCGCGCTGACTTCTTGTGCGGCGTCGGTGCCTACACATCGGGTTACATCGGTGTGGTCAGCACCATGAACATCTACAACTGCCTGTCCAGCGTGTACCGAATGCCAGTCTTGTCGATGCGCTCGCGTCTGGTGCACACCCATGTGATGGCCGGCGGTCCCTACCGGGGTGCAGGAAGACCCGAAGCGATTTATCTGGTCGAACAATTGCTGGATGCCGTCGCGCCTCGCTTGGGCCTGGATCGCATCGAGTTGCGTCGACGCAATCTGGTGCCGGTCAGCGCCATGCCTTACAAGGCGGCCAATGGCCAGACCTACGACAGCGGCGAGTTCGAAGCCATTTTGGACAAGGCCTTGGCCTTGGCCGATTGGTCCGGTTTCGAGGCCCGTCGCCAGGAATCTGCCCGTCGCGGCCTGCTCAGAGGCATTGGGGTGTGCTGCTTTTTGGAAGTGGCCGGTGGCATTTTGGAAGAGCCTGCCGACATTCGTTTCACCCCCGAGGGCAAGGTGGCTTTGCACTTGGGTTCGCAGGGCATGGGGCAGGGCGTGCATGCCATTTACCCCAAGTTGGTCGCACAAAAACTGGGGGTGTCGCTGTCAGATGTGATTTTGGTCACGGGTGATAGCGACATCGTACCGGGCTCGGTGCCCACTGTGGCTTCGCGCACCACCATGATGGCGGGCACCGCCACCACATTGGCTTGCGAAGAGTCGATCCGGCGTGGCCGGCCTTGGGCGGCGCGCGCTCTGGAGGCTGCGGCCGATGATTTGCGATTTGAATCTGGACGCTACGTGGTGGCGGGTACCGACCACGGCATCGATCTGTTGGAAGTGGCGCGTCAGGTGCGCCAAGCCACCCAAGTGCCAGAAGGTTGGTCCCCGACCCTGGACAATATCAGCGTCTTCAAAGCCCCTTCGCTGAATTACCCCAACGGTTGCCACATCAGCGAAGTAGAGATCGACCCCGAAACCGGGGTGGTTGACTTCGTGGTGCACACGGCCGTTGACGATGCGGGTGTGATGCTCGACCCGGTGCGGGTTGAGGGGCAGATCATGGGGGGCGTGGCCCAGGGCTTGGGCCAGGTGATGGGCGAGATGCTGCACTACGATGAGCAGGGCCAGTTGCTCAATGCCAGTTACATGGACTACCCCATGCCGCGCTCAGACAACGTGCCTCCGATGCGACTGGCACACCACGAAGTACCTTGCACCACCCACCCGCTGGGCGTGAAAGGTGCTGGTGAGTCGGGCGTGGCCGGGGCATGGCCGGCAGCGGTCAGCGCCGTGCTCGATGCCTTGCGCCAACGTGGCGTTGAGCACATGGACCTGCCTTTCACACCGGATCGGGTCTGGAGGACCTTGCAGGGTTGACCCCAGCCCGACTCAAGGGGGTCACCCTGGTGTGCGGTGCATCGTTGGTGCCACCAGCAGTTCCAGTGACAACCAACGACTGAGGCAAGAGGGCAGAAAATCAGGTTCGGATGTCGCCAATGCTTCGCTGGCCAATTCGCAAGCGTTCGAGATGCTGTGCCCATCCAGCAAATGCCTGATCAGGATGGCTTCCAAAGCACTCAGACTGACAAAATGAGGTTGTTGGCCTTTGCGCCAAATGAGCAAATCAGTCGGTTCAGCCAATGATTCCACGGCGGGCACATCCACATCCCGATCTATGGCGTTCCAGATTTGGGTCACCGAGCGAGTCACTGTCATGATGCGGGCATGGGCGGGCATGGGGCGCGGATGTTTCAGCCATGACAACTCCGTGTCTGAAGCCAGATCGGACTGCCTCAGGGGCGTGGTGTTGGGCGCCACATAGACTGCGTGCAAATGCCATTCCAGGGTAACCAGTTCAACCAGTTCCGGATGATCGGGATAAGCCTGGGCCAGAGTCGCGGCAAAGTCTTCTCCGTACTCGTTCAGATTCATCACCTGGGGCGGAGACTGCATGGCATGCCTTCTGGCATGCACATCAAACAAATCACTGCCCATATAGAGCAGGGTCTTGGGGTAGGTCTGAGCCAGCGCCTCGGCCAGTCTTGAAGGATAGGCCTGTTGATACACATCGAAACAGTGCCCCGGTTTCAGTCGACTCAGAATAGGGGGGGCAGTGTCTGCGGATTCCGAGAGTATGGCCTGAACCCACTCTTGCTGGATGCGGCTGGGCCAAACCGGGTCGGCGTCTTTGTCTTTCAGACAAAGCGCAGGCGTGTGGGGTGCTGGCAACGCATGGTCCTGAGGTGGCGCCGTGTCCCTGCTGATTTCGCGCGCAGTTTGCAACTCGGCCAATAACTCGGGCAGCGGCGGAATATGGTCATCCCGTTCGATCATGGTCGCCACAGGCCCCCAAAGTGCGCAAGCTTGAGCGTAGAGTTGCCAGACCTCCGCACAGACGGGGTGGTCGTGCGTGTCAATGATCACATGCGGGTGTCGCGTATGTCCGGCCAGATGGATTTGCTGGATGCGGTTTGCGGGCAAGGACCGAAGGTATTCGATGGGGTCAAAACCGTGGTTGACCGAACTGACATACACATTGTTGACGTCGAGCAATAAAAGACAGTCGGCCTCATTGGCGACGTGGCTCAGAAATTGCCACTCGCCACATGCGCTGTCGGCGAACTCGACATAACTGGACACGTTTTCGACCACCAGACGGCGTCCCAAGACGTCTTGGGCGCGTGTGATCGACTGAATCACACGCCGAGCACTTTCCTCTGTGTAGGGCATGGGGTTCAAATCATGCAGGCGCTTCGAACGCCAGCCTGTCCAGCACAGATGATCGGAAATCCATGCCGGTTGAATCCGGTCGGCCAAATCTTTGAGCCGAATCAGGTAATCATGATCCGGGCCATCCACCGAGGCGAGCGACATCGCCACGCCATGCATGACCATGGGATATTCGGCGCGCAAACGATCGAGCAAAGTCAATGGCTTGCCGCCAGGCACCAAAAAGTTGTCTGAAATGATTTCCAGCCAATCGAGCGCTTGCCGTTGGCCCAGAAAATCAGCGTAATGGGGTGTGCGCAAACCCAGTCCAAAGCCCAGGTTGCACAGAGTCAGATCTGTCAAATCAATTCGGTGGAATCAGGACTTGATATCGCCAATTACGCCGCCCTTGCCCAAGCAAGATTTGGCTGTTTCACCCTTGAAGCCTTGGCCTTTGCAGCTGTTTTGCCCTTTGCACGGATTGTCTGTTGTCTTGCAATCGGCCGTGCCCTTGCAGCTGTTGACGTTGTAGCAATGGACTTTGTCGTCGGCGCCGACGGCAGCACCCGAGGCCCCCTTGGGGGTGGGGGCGGCAAAAGCGCTGGATGCCAGGGCGAGGGCGGCACTGGCCAAAGCGAGCGCAGTGGTGGATTGGATTGAGGACATGGATGTCTCCGTAAAAAATGAAATTTGCATCCGGTTGGATGCCCCTGAAAGTGCTACAAAGCCCCATGCGTCATGTCGTCCCATCAGGATGGCGCAGAGAGTTTTGCAGTACTTCCACACTCTAATTCGATCGGTGCAGACAAAAAGTTACAGTCAATTAAATTTTTAACATAAAATAATTTAAATTGGATTTCCATAGATGGTCGCCAATGCGATGCTGAAGTCCAAGTCGCTTCCAAAATGCGCCTAAAGGGAAACCTTAGCTCATTATCACCTGATTCATCATGTCGTTCACATCTGGTTCTGAGGTTGAAGAGCGACTCAAGCGTCTCTGGTTGGACGCCATGGACGGATGCGACGACTCCTATCGTCAATTTTTGCTGGGTCTTACCCCTTTGTTGCGGCGTTTTTTCGCCAGACGGCTCTCTCAGCACTGGGAAGATGCAGAGGACTTGACCCAAGAGGTGTTAATGGCCGTACATCGCCAGCGCCATCGCATCGACCTCGCTTATCCGGTGACGGCTTGGGTTTATGCGGTGGCCCGATACAAGTTGATCGATCATTATCGTCGCCTGTCAAGGCAACCCGAGGTCATTGAACTCGACGATTCAACTCTGTCGCTGGACGATGATTCGTTATTTTCTGCCCAGGATGACACCGACTTGACGGTGTTGCTCGATGAATTGCCCAACGGACAGCGCGATGCCATCCGCTTGGTGAAATTGGAGGGTTGGAGTGTGCGGGATGCGTCGCAAATGACCGGGCAGTCTGAGTCTTTGGTCAAAGTCAACATCCATCGCGGCGTCCAACGATTGATAAACGGCTACAAGAGGGTGACCGAATGAAGACCGAAGAGTTGATCGAGCACCTGTCGGCTGAAGCAGGTAAGGGTTGGCGCTATAAACCGTCGACATCCTGGATTCCGATGTGGGGCGGTGCCGCAGTGACTGCCGCCTTGTTTGGGTGGAGGTTCCACATGGCGTCACATGCCTATGGCGTTTTCCCGGACTGGCCCCTGGCTTGGCGTGTGCCAGTGTTGTTGATCTTCGCCCTGATGTTGTTCCGGCTGGTTGTCCGGCTGAGTCGTCCTGCCCTGGCCTGGCGGGTGCGCCTTCAGCCTTTGCTGCTGATTCCAATCGGTCTTTTCTCGGTGGCATTGATACGAATCATCTGGGCCCATCCCCAAGATCGATGGGACATGCTCATGGGGCGCAGCGCCAGCAGCTGTTCGGCGTCCATTTTTCTCTTGTCTTTGCCTTTGTTATTTGGGGGGGTACTGGTGGCACGCCAATGGGCCTTGACCCGCCCCGAATTGACCGGGGCAATGCTGGGCTGGTCATCGGCCAGCCTGACCGCCATGATCTACACCCTGCATTGCACCGAAACCGAGCCCGCTTTTGTGCTGGTTTGGTATGGTCTGGCTGTGCTTTTATCGGGTGCTTTGGGGGCGTATTTGGGGCGGCGCTATTTGCGTTGCTGAAAAAAAAACGGGCCCGAAGGCCCGTGATTTGACTGCAAGCGCCAGCCATTATTTCTTGGCGTTCTCGGCCTCGTACTTTTTGCGGGCCTGGGTGTAGTAGTTCACCACCTGGCGTACATTCTTGGCGCCTTCGCCTTCGATCTTCTTGAAGTAGCTGTCGTTGGCGTCGTTACCGGCTTTTAAGATGATCTGCTCGTCCGCAGAGGTCGAGAAGGTGAACTTGATGCCATTCTTTTCGCCCCATTGCTTTTTGATGGCGTCTTCAGCGGTCATCATCTGTGTGGCGTAGCGGACACCGTATTCATTGCGCAGATCGACCAGCATTTTTTGGGTGGCCGGGGGCAGGGTGCGGAACTTCTTGCCCGACATAAAGAATGCCGAACCGACCACGCCGCCGTTGCCCTTCAATCCAGGCGGGTTCATCATGTGGACGTGCTTGACGACTTCGTTGAGTTTGAACACATTGGAGAGCAAAATCACCAATTCGCCCAAGGCGTCCAAAGTGCCACGATCCATGGCCGGGTACATGTCGGGGAAGACCATGAACACGGGGTTCCAGCCCAGACCCTTATAAAAGTCGGTGCGGGCGCCGCCATAGGTGCGCAGGGTTTTGCCTTTGAGCACATCCATATTGCTCAAGGGCACTTTGGTTCCGACCGGGGCCAAGCCGCTGATGTGCGACATCAGGGGAACGATGTCGTTTTTGGTCATTTCGGCCTTCAGATCCGGCTGGTTGTCCAGGGCGTCCAAGGCGGCCTTGACGGCAGCCACGTAGTCGTCACCGTAGTTGAACATGTGATCCAGCGCCATGTAGTTGGGCAACTGGGCAGGGTGGTACGAGCTGCTGATCCAGGCGGCGTCGGCGATACCGGCTTGGATGCCTTGCAGGGCGTCGGCCCACTTGACCAGCGAGTCAGACCAGAAAAACTGAATCTTGATCTTGCCGCCCGAACGCTTCTCGACTTCGCTACCCCACCATTTGTGCAGTTCTCCAAACCAAGACTTTTCCGCCGTGGGGACAGCGACCTTCCAGGTCTGCTGTTGCAGCTCTTGGGCCGAGGCTGCCGTGTGGATGGCAAACGCGGTCAGCACGGCGGCTGCGGTTTTCAAAATCAATCTTCTCATGATGACTCCTGTGGTTGAAATGACTTTGCAAAAAAAAATTAGCCCAGACCAGGGTCTTCGGCTTTGGGCATGGCGCTGATGCCGGCATAGGTTTCACGCCCGGCAGCCAGATAGAAGGCTTTGATGACGTTGATCACCAGTTGCAAGGCCATCAGGCTCAGTCCGAACGCAAACAAGGTTTTAAACGGCCAGAGAGGAAAACGCAAGACGGCAAGCCGATACTCCATCAACTTGATGGAGTTTTCGGCAATCAGCCAGGCCGAGAACGACAAAAAGATGAAAGCGAATGCGGCCAGCAGGTTGCACATGCCATCCAGGAAGTGGCGGGCTCGGTTACTGAGGTTGTCGGTGGCAAAAGTCACATTCACGTGACCGCCCTCCAGCGCCACCAGAGCGACGCCAAAATAGACCGAGACCACCAGCAAAGCCTCGACCAATTCCACCGTGACGGGGAAGGGCATGGAGAGCTTGCGGCCAAAGACGTTGATGAAGATCACCACTGTCATGATCACCAGAGGGAAGGCGATCAGATAGGGAATGAACCGACGGTAGAAGGCCTCGTAGCCGATGATGAGTTTTTCCATTTCATTCTCCCGCTTTAACGCATGTCTTTCATCAGGTCGGGCAACCAGGTGACAATCTCAGGAAAGACCGTCATCAGTGCGACCGTGATGAGCATGAGGAAAACGAAGGGCAGCGAACCGGCGAAGATGTCACTCAGTTTCACTGAGTCACCCAGGGCGCCTTTCATGACAAAACAGTTCAAGCCCAGTGGCGGGGTGATGGTGCCAATCGCCATCATCACCACCACCACCACACCGAACCACACCAGACTCATGCCGGCATCGGTGATCAGCGGGGCCAGGATGGGCATGGTCAGCACCATCATCGAGATTGCGTCCAGGAAGCAACCCAAAAACAGGTAAAGCACGACGATGCCGACCATCAGCGCCCAGAAGGTCAGATCCAAGCCCTTGATCCAGCCCGTCATGGTCGAGACCACGCCGGTGGTGGAGAGGAAGGTGGCGAAGATGTAGCCCGAGCCGAGCAGCAAAAAGATCATCGCGGTGACTTTGGCGCTGTCGATGAACGAGAAGCGCACCCGCTCCCAAGTCAGGTTGCCGCGCACCCAGACCAGGAACAAGGAGCCCACCACGCCCACGGCGGCAGCTTCATCCGGGGTGGCGATGCCGGTGTAAATGGATCCGAGCACCACGGTGAACAAAATCGCGGCAGCCCACAGACGCTTGAGGGTCGCCAGTTTGGCTGACCATGAGGTATCCAGCTCGCTGGAAATGGGAGCGGCTGAAGGATTCATGCGTGCATAAATCGTCACCCCGGTCGCCATCAGCACAGCAGTCAAGATGCCAGGCACGATGCCGGCAATCAGCAACTGGCCGACCGAGGTCTCGGTGATGATGCCGTAAAACACCATCAGGATGCTGGGCGGGATCAGCACATCCAAACAACCGGCTGAGGCAACCACGCCCAAAGCGAGTTTGGGGTTGTAATTGGCACGCTGCATCTCGGGCACGGCGATTTTGGAGAACACCGCAACCGCCGACAGCGAGGAGCCGGAACAGGCCCCAAAAATGGCCGAGGAGTACACCGTGGCCACACCCAAGCCGCCCGGGACCCGACCAAACCAGGCTTTGGCGGCGTCGTAGGCGTCTTTGCCTATGTCGGCATAAAACGCCAGCGTACCCATCAGGATGAAGAGTGGCAGCGCGGACAGGGTGAAGTTCGAGGTGTAACTGAACAGGCCAATCGGGATGAATTTGAAAGCCGCATCCAGTGGATAGACCAGCATCATGCCGCCCAAGCCGACGACTGCCATGCCATAGGCAATGGGCATGCGCAGCATGGTGAGCACGATGAACAGGGCAAAGCCCAGCAGACCGATGGTAAGTTGATCCATGAAAACTCCGTTGTTATTTGGGCGCGCCCGGTTGATTTTGTGGTAACGAAGACTGGAGGGCGTCGAGCTTCATCAACGCGTTGAAGATGGACATGACTTGCGGCGTGCCACTGAAGTCGGTGCAGCCAAAGAGTTTGGCCCCAACCACTTGCGAAGCCAGACACAGGTCAGCCACAGTCACTTGGTCGCCATGGCTGTAAGCGCCGGGGCGGGGGTCGAGCGACAAGGCGCGCTCGTAGGCCAGCAGGGCCTGCATGGTGAAGTGCTGCAGCCAGGTGTTGCGGGTCGCCTCGTCGAGTTGCAAGGTGTTTTGCAGGTAGTTGCGCACACGCGGTACCACCAGGGGGTGGCCGTCACTGGCGCATAGGTGGGCCAAGGCCAGCACGCGTGAGCGATCAACGGGGTCGGCGGGCATCAGCGCAGGTGTGGGGTGCGCGTGGTCCAGGTAGTCGAGGATGGCCATTGACTGGAAGAGGGGACGACTCAGACCGTCGACCACCAGTGCGGGCACCGCGCCTTGCGGATTGATTTTCAGGTACGCCGGGTCATGCTGCTCGCCGGCAAGGAGGTTGACCGAGTGCTCAACAAAGGGCAGTCCTTTGAGTTTCAAGGCGGCACGCACCCGGTATGCGGCCAACGATCTCCAAAAGCCATAGAGCTGTAGCGCCATGTCAGAGGTTTCCTTTGAGTGAAAAAGACCAGAAAAAGACAGGGAAGCCGGCAGTCTGCGTGGCCAGGTTTGAACTCAAATCGTGGCTGCTGCAGTCGGTGCTGCGTTCGAAAGCCATCGGCGCTCCCTCGAAGTGATCAATTGACCAACAATCAGTATGATAGTAGGGGCTTGAAGTCTATCCACTCGGGTAAACCCGAACCGAGTCACATCGGGTTGCAAAACCCGCAGTTGTCGCAATCAGTCTGTCGCGTCAAGCGAGCGTGACAGCGGCCTTGTACTTAGAGTCCGGTCAGAAAATCGCCCAACAGGCGGTTGAAGAGCGCCGGTTCTTCGAGGTTGATGCCATGCCCACTGTTGGGCAGCACGGCCATGTGGGAACCCACAATGGTGCGCTTGAGCATCAGCGAAGTGTCCAAGCAAGGTTCATCGCTATCACCCACCAGAATCAGCGTCGGGGCGGCGATACGGGCGATCTCGTCTTTCAGGGCGTACAGGCTGGGTCGGCGGCCTTGGTAGCCCATCGAGGTCAAGCCCGAACCGGTCGCTGAGTGCTCGCAAAATTGCCGCAGGAATTCGGCATGACCGCGAGGGTTTTTGCGCAAAAAAGGCAGGCGGGTCGGGCCGTGGCAATAGGCCTCACCGGCCTGGGCCATGCCGTCGCGGCACAGTGCTTCGCCCAGCGCGACCGAGTCCTTTTTAAAAGCTTCGTGCACTTCAGGGGGCGAACCCGTGCCGCAACCGGCCAGCGTCAAGGACAAGGCCCCGCTGGATATGGGGTCGTGTGCATACCGCATGCCGAAGTGCAAGGTGGCGAAGGCCCCCATGGACAGTCCAACCACATGGGCGCGTTGCACTTGCAGACCTTCGATCATGCAGCGTATGTCTTCGCTGACGCGCCACTGGGAGTAGTCGTCCACCGATTCGGGAACGCTGGAGGGCAGGTAGCCTCGGGCACTGTAAGCGACGCACCGAAACCGGCGCGAGAAATACCGCATTTGGGGTTCCCAACTGCGGTGGTCGCCAGCAAACTCGTGCACGAAGAGCAGGGTGGGGCCGCTGCCTGCTTCTTCGTAATACAGGCGCTGGTGGTCGTCGGTGGTGATGTAAGGCATGACGCTATTATGAACACCAGAGTGGGCATTAACGCATGTCAGACAGGCGACAAACCGATACCCGACTAGGGATGACCAGAGGCCAGCCGCACTGCCACGTCCAGTAGCATGCGCATCATGACAAGCACAAATGGTTGACGGTCGGTTGCGGCCATGATGGCCGCCATGAAGGTCAGCGCCATCGACATGGCCATCAGCCGTTTGTCCCTGTCGCGCGTCTCGCGAGCCATCTGGCCCATGGTGCTGGCCATGCTCGTGGTGCTGATGCTGACCACCCATGTGCCTTCCTTCTCCTTGTTTTTTCACCGTTGATCGAACTCACGACCGCATGTGCGCACCGGATGAACCTGGCAGGCTTGGATCTTCACGCTGGAAGGTGACTTGAGCCATGTCGACTTCATTCAAGTGCTTGAGTTTTCGGGTTTACTGCCGATTCCCGATATGACCTGAGAAGGAAAGCGGGAATGTTGCGTTGTGAGTGCCAAGCTCGCCTGGGTCGCGGATGGCTTTTTTGTGAAGCTTGTGGCCGACCAGTGACTTTGGTCGCCGCGGAGCCGCGCGCGGTGAATACCCTCCCTCCTGGGGCTGAGGTAGTGACCCCTGAGATGGTCACTCCAGAACCTGCTGATACGGCGGTCATTGAGCGCCAATTCAGCGATGAATCGGGGCCGGCACCGACCTCGGCCTCGGCGCTGAAACCGCCGGCCGTCCTGATCGGTTGCTTCGATCTGCGTTTTCTGATGTTGCCTTTGCTCACAGGGGCTCTGGGGGGCTTGTTGGTGGTTTGGTTGACGCCATGGGCCTTGTTGGCGGGCATTGTTTTTGGGGGGGCTGTGGGGCTTGCGACGCTGGCAAGCCATCCGCTTGGCTCTACAAGGGTTTGAGCACGAGTGGGTGTTTGACAAGGTGGTGGCCTATGGGGCCTGTGCCTTGGGTGCGCGGGCCTGGTGGCCCACCGGCATCTTGTATCTGACAGACCAGACACTGAAGTTCAAACCCTTCAATCACACCAACGAACGCGAAGTCAGCTTGGACCGGCGCGCTTGATGGGGACAGATTCCCCCCCCCAATTTCAGTTGGCCCGCCGATTGGCGTTGTTTGATGGTAGCGTCCAATTACGGGCCGGTCTTTGGCACCATGAAGGTGTTTGACCGAGTCGTTTGGGTGCAGGTGCTGAAAGACGCCAAGGCCAGGGCCATGGCCGCACAAGCCACGGAGGTGTCATGACCCGACGCAGCAAAAGCACCGAAAGCCAGCCCTTGAAAGCGCCCTCGAAAAAAAAATGGCGGCTTCGACCCCGCCGCCGCCGCCACCACCGCCGCCACCGCCGCCGCCGCCACCTCAGGTGTGGGATCCGGTGCCGCATATCGAGCTTCGCATGGCTGAATTGGCCCAATTGAACGAGCGCGTCAAGCCCCGTCTGGTCCGGGCCGAAATGGTCAAGCGCCGGGTTCCCAAGCCCTGAGGGTCAGACTGTTCAAGCCAAGGGCGGGTGCATGTCACGCAATTCGCGCTTGAGCACTTTGCCTATTTCGCTGCGCGGCATGGCGTCGAGATAAACCAACGAAGCCAGGCGTTGGACTTTGCCCACCCGTGCGTTGAGCCATTGCATCAATTCGGTTTCGCGGGGGATGTCCACCGCATCGGCGCGGTGAACCACATAGGCCACGGGAGTCTCGCCCCAGGCGCGCGAGCTCACACCCACCACGGCACATTCTTTGACACAGGGGTGCTGACGCAACACGCTTTCGATGTCGACCGGGTAGACATTGAAGCCGCCTGTGATGATCATGTCTTTTTTGCGGTCACCCAGAATCAGAAATCCGTCTTCATCGAATCGACCCACGTCACCCGTTCGGATGAAGCGTTTGCCGCTGGGGTCGAACCATTCGACTTCGCGGGTTTTGTCGGGCATGCGGTGATAGCCTTTCATCATCGCACCAGAGCTGCCCACCACTTCACCCGATTCGCCGGGATGGACCTCGTTGCCATGTTCGTCGATCAGGCGGATGTCATGGCCTTTGGCCGGTCGTCCCACGCTGTGCAGTTTGTCGGGGTGCAGGTGGCAAGGCAGTTCGGTTCGGCCACCGCCTTCGGTCATGCCGTAGTACTCGGTCAGCCCGCCGGGCCAGCGGCGCAGGATGTCTTGTTTGAGTTCGGGCCGAAATGGGGCGCTGGTGCAGAACTTGGCGCGAAAGGCGCTCAGGTCATAGCGGTCAAAGTCGGGGAAGTCCATCAAGCGCTGGTACTGCACGGGCACCAGCATGGTGTGAGTGACCCGGTGGCGTTGCGCCAATTCCAGGTAGCTGCGCACGTCGAATTTTTTCATCAGCACCACGGTGCCGCCCAGGGTCAGCGTGGGTATCAGGCTGACCAAGGTGGTGTTGGAATACAGCGGAGTCGAGGTCAGGCAGATGGTGTCGGGTCCATAGCCGTTGTCCCGGGCGCGCTCGATTTGCGTCCAACGCATGCCAAAGGGCTGCATGATGCCCTTGGGCACGCCGGTGGTGCCTGAAGAGTAAATCAGATTGAAAGGCCAGTCGGCCTGGGGCTCCACCGCAGGCGGGGGCAGGGTGGTCTCTAGCCAGTCGTTCCAGGGGCGGCCCACGCTGGACTCGTCCAAGGCGATGCGCGGCAGATCGGCATGCGCGGATGGCAAACGGTCGATGGTTTCGGCATCGGTGAATAACAGTTTGACTTGGGCATTGTCCAGCATGGCTTGCAAATGGTCTGCGGTGCTGGATGGGGCCAAGGGGGCAACCACCACGCCACATTGCACGCAGCCCATGAATGTGACGGCATAGGCCAATGAGGTGGCACCGCAAATGGCGACCACGTCACCGGGGCGCAGGCCGTCGCGGTGCAAGGCGGCGGCCACTTGGTTTTTCAGGGTCTGAAAGCGGGCGTGGCTGATTTGATCTTCGGCCAGAATCAGGGCAGGCTGTTCCAATGCATTCATGTGCCATTATCGGGCAATCGGTCTTAAACTCGGGGCATGTCTGCCGTCTACGCGCCTGCCGAAGTCATCGATTCCCCACTGGCCCTTCGCCGCCTGCTGGCCACGCTGATCATCATTGCCTTGGGCAGTGGCGTGATGTACGTGATTTCGGTGGTCTTGCCTGCAGTCCAGGCCGAATTCGGTGTCAGCCGTGGCGATGCGTCGTTGCCCTACACCATGCTGATGGTGGGCTTTGGGGTGGGCGGCATGGTGATGGGCAAGATCGCTGACCGCCATGGCGTCTTGCCACCCTTGGTCTTGGGCGGTGCGGCCACCTGCCTGGGCTACATCTTGGCGGCACAGGCGCAAAGCTTGTGGACCTTCAGCCTGATTCACGGGTTGGTGTTGGGCTTGATGGGCAGCGCTGTCACTTTCGCACCGCTGATGGCCGACACGGCCCAGTGGTGGAACCGGCGGCGCGGCATTGCAGTGGCGGTGTGCGCCAGCGGGAACTATCTGGCCGGAGCGTTCTGGCCCACGGTGGTGCAATGGGGCGTGGCGAATTGGGGCTGGCGCGACACCTACATGGCCCTGGGGATGATTTGTGGCGGGGGTATGTTGTTGCTCTCGACTCTGTTTCGCATGCGCCCGCCTCGCCCGGTGACCGCTGCAGCAGCATCCAGTCAGGCGCCTACCGCCTGGGTCAGCGAGACCCCCCTGGGGTTGCCCCGTTGGCGTGCCATGGCTTTGTTGAGTGTGGCGGGCGTGGCCTGTTGCGTGGCCATGTCGATGCCGCAGGTGCACATTGTGGCCTATTGCACCGATCTGGGTTTCGGCCCGGCGCGTGGGGCCGAGATGCTGTCTCTGATGCTGGCTTGTGGCATCGTCAGTAGGCTGGTGTCGGGCCACATCAGCGATCGCATCGGCGGCTTGCGCACGCTCTTGTTGGGTTCGTTTCTGCAAGGCACGGCCCTGTTGCTGTTTTTACCTTTCGAAGGGATGGCCGCGCTGTACCTGGCCTCGGCCTTGTTCGGTTTGTTCCAAGGGGGCATCGTGCCGTCTTACGCCATCATCGTGCGAGAGTACTTCCCGGTCGCGCGGGCCGGGGTTCAAACCGGCACGGTGATCATGGCCACGCTTTTGGGCATGGCCTTGGGTGGGTGGATGTCGGGGGCTATTTTTGACCTGACGGGCAGCTACAGGGCCGCTTTTTTGAACGGCATCGCTTGGAACGCATTGAACTTGTCTATTGCGATTTACTTTTATCGCCGTGCGCGCGCCATGGGCCAACTGCGCTGACCCAGGGCCTGATCTCAGGCGGCTTGGCGCAGCACTTGGGTGACGCGCTCGCAAAAGCCGGCAAAATGCCCTGAGTCGATCCAGCGCACCACGATGACGGCGTCGAAGGCCGGTTCGATCCAGACGTAGTTGCCTCCCGCGCCCACCATGAACCAAGCTTGTTCGCTGGCGCCGGGAAAATTGTGGCCATGCGGATTGAGCCAAGTCAGCATGCCGTAGAAGGGGGCCAAGGGGCAAGGGCGCGTCATGGACTGCACCCAATCAGCGGGCAAGAGTTGGCGCATTTGGCCTTGCACCGGGACGCGGCCGCCTTGCAAGAGCATTTGTGCGATGCGGGCTTGATCCAATGAAGAGATTGATACCCCGGCACCCCAATGTGTTCCGCCGGGTACCGATTGCACGCGACGCGCAGGCCGACCGCCTTTGGCGGGCAGATCCACCCAGGCTTGGTCATAGCCGCGCCACGCAAAGCCTTCACCAGCCCCCAAGGGTTGCAAGATCTCACGCCGGAATACGTCGGGCAGGGGTTCGTTCCACAAGTGCAAGAGCGCCAACGACAGTTGGTTGATGCGCACGTCGTTGTATTCCCAATAATGACCGGGGGCTTGCAAAGGGCGTGCGCTGCCTTTGACGCCTTCGACCTTTTTCGGATCGTGGGCGACTTGACGGTAACGGTCCACGGTATCTGGCAAGCCCAGACAGCGGCCTTCCCATTCGCTGACCTGGGTCAGCAAGTGGGTCCAGGTGATGCTGCGGTTGTGCGGATCATCAAAGCCGATGCCCGGCAGCAGGTCTGCCACCGGACGGTTGGGGTCGGGCATCAGACCGTTGCGGTAGGCCAGACCAGCCAGCAGGGCCAAATAGGTTTTGGCCACGCTGAAGGTCAGGTCGGCGCGCTCGGGCGTCCCCCAGCGGCAAAGCTCTACGTTGCCTTGCATGACCAAGCCGCTGACGCCGCCGCGTTCATGCACGGGCCCCAGCAGTTGGTTGTATGGGGCTGGGTCTTCGTGGTGCACGCCCCAGCGTGCCGGCTCGGCTGTGGGGTTGCGTGGCCAGTTGACTTCATGAGCGATGGCGTAGTCGATCGCGGTTTGAAAACGATTCACAGGGCTTGTCCTGCGTCAACAGCCAAGGTTTGGCCGGTGATCCAACTGGCCAGGTCACTGACCAAAAACAGTGCGGCCTGGGCCACTTCGTCAGGTTGTCCATAACGCCCCCAAGGGATGCGGGCCAAGGTGGCCTCATACAGCTTGGGGTTCTCGCGCTCAGCCACTTCCCAAACGCCGCCTTGGAAGTAAATCGAGCCTGGGGCGATGTTGTTGCCCCGGATGCGTTTCGGCGCCAGCACCACGGCTTGGGTTTTGGTGTACTCCATCATGGCTGCCTTGATCGCCCCATAGGGCGCGCTGCGCGGGCTGGCTTTGAGGCCGGCGATCGAGGTGATGTGCAAAATGGCGCCACCCTGCGTCATGTGCGGGACGACCAGATGACTGACGCGCACGCAGGCCATCAGGTCGACTTGCGTGCTGGCGGCCCAACCGGCTTCATCGTCGCTGCGGCCAAAGCCCGAGGCGTTGTTGACCAGAATGTCGATGCCGCCCAATTCAGAGCGGGCTGTTTCGACCCACCGCGCCAAATCCTCAAGACGGCTCAGGTCACAGGTGCTGGCGCTGATGTGCGTGCCATGCGCTTGCAGCTGCTCGCGGGCCTGTTGCAGCCCGGCATCGTTGCGGGCGCAGATGGCAACATCGGCGCCGGCGCGCGCCAGAGCATGAGCAATGGCCAGACCGATGCCACGGCTGGCACCTGACACCAGGGCTTTTTGACCTTGCAAGCGGATGGGCACCATGCCTGACCTTTCAAGCCGTCGCGACGGCGTTGGTTTCCGAACCCAGTCGCAGGGCCTCGTTGACGCGCGGCATGACTTGGTGCGCCATCAGATCCATGGAGCGGCGACCCAAGGCAGGTTCCACCAGGTCCATGCCGGCATAAACGATTTCACCAAAGTCGCCGACTTGCTCGCGCAGAGCCAGAATTTGATCGACCACTTCATTGACGGTGCCGCAAATCACCAGCTCGTCGAGCAAGCGGTCCAAAGTGACGTGGCTGTCGTCCTCATCGACATGCTTTTTAAAGATGACGTGACGCTTGGAGATCATCATCTTGGTCAGCATTTGCCGGTAGTAATAGCGGTAGGGGCTGCGCGGGTCGCTGCGGCCATAGCGCTGAGCGGTGGCACTGTCGTCAGCGACGAAGATGGTGCGGGCCACGCGCCAATCGGTGTTGCGTGCCGTCTGTCCGGCCAAGGCCTTGCCTTGCTTGTAATTGTCCCAATGGCTGTTGAGCCAATGCGGCAACAGGAAGTTGGCCGACATGGGGTGGAAATCACGCTGGCCCATGGCGATCACGCCTTTGGAGTGGGGGGCGACCACGGTGCCGACGATTTCAGGCAACGGTTGCTGGTAGGGCTTCATCAGAATGCCACGGCCGATCTCGGGGATTTGGGTGCGGCGCGTGCTGACCTTGAAGCGGTTGTCAGGAAACTCGATGTCGTAGGGCGGCTCGCCTTTCCAGATCGCCAGAATGACGTCGATGACTTCGGCGAAAATTTTGTTGCGGTCTTCGTCCAAGATGCCCAGGGCTTCAGCGTCCGAGGCCAGCGCGCCGGGCGAGATGCCAAAGATGAATCGGCCTTTGGCCAAGTGGTCGAACATCGCGGCTTGCGAGGCGATCAGCGTCGGGTGCGAATGCGACAGGTTCGAGGTGCCCGAACCCAGCTTGATGGTTTGGGTCTCGGGCAGCAAAGTCGCCAGGAACATCAGACTGTTGGTGACGTTTTCGGCCTTGTCGGTCAGGTGCTCGCCTACAAAGGCATCGTAAAAGCCCAGGCGATCGGCGTAGATGATGGTCTGCCGATCTTCGTGCAGGGTTTCTGTGGTGTCACGCTCCAACGGGTGTAGCGGCATGGTGAAATAACCCAGTCTCATGGCATGGCTCCTTGTGCGATGACCTGATTGTCTGTCGATGTCAGACTCCATTGTCCTTAAATTGTCACTTGATCATCAAACAGGGGTTAAAACTGGGGGAAACCCGATCCCTTTTTACAGTGAAAACCGATTCAATCTCGGGGGTGTTGAATCGGTATCCATGTTTTTGACGGAGTTGCTCGCATGAAGACTTACAAGATACTCGGAACGCTGTGCTCGGCTTGGGTGTTGGCTTTCACAGCCACCCAGGCGCAGGCCCAGCCCGCAGGTTATCCCAACAAGCCGATTCGCCTGATCGTGCCGGCCGGTTCCGGTGACAGTTGCGACATCTTGTCGCGTCTGATTGCGCCCAAATTGGGCGAGCGTTTGGGTCAAAACATCGTGGTTGACAACAAACCTGGCTCGGGCGGTCAGTTGGGCCTGACTTTGATCAAGCAAGCCCCTGCCGATGGCTACACCCTCGGTTGTGGCCAAGGCGGCAACATGGTGGTCGTCCCCCTGGCCTATGCCAAGGTGGCTTATGACTCGCGCAAGGATTTCGCTCCTGTGTCGATGATGGCATCGAACTTCCTGGCCCTGATGGTGCGTCCAGATGCGCCCTTCAAAACCACCCAGGAGTTGATCGCGTTCGCCAAAGCCAATCCGGGCAAGGTGACCTTCGGCACCAACGGTGAAGGCGCTTTCCTGCACTTCGCCACCGAGCAACTCAGCCAGATGGCGGGCTACGAGTACCTGCACGTACCCTACAAGTCGATGTCTGACGTCTTCACCCAGATGTTGGGCAACCAGATCGATGCCACCTTGGCCTCTTATATTTCGGTGCAACCCATGGCGGCCAGCGGCAAGATGCGCATGCTGGGCATAGCCCGCTCGCAGCGACTGCCCGACGTGAACGATGTGCCGACCCTGAATGAAACCGTCTCAGGGTTCACCTCGGGGGGGTGGTTTGGCGTCATTGCCCCGGCCGGTACCTCAAAAGAGATCGTGGCCTTTTTGAACCGCGAAGTGAACTGGGTGCTGCGCCAGCACGATGTGCAACTGCGCATGAAACAGTTGGGCTTGGACATCCACAACGACACGCCAGAGTTGTTCACCCAAATGCTCGAACGAGACTTTGTCGAGTGGGGCAAGGTCTTGAAGAAAATGAACTTCAAGCCCATGTGAGTCGGACCAGATTCAAGTTCGTTTAAACCCGCCCATGTTGCGGGTTTTTCATGTGGGTTTGCGCGGGGTCAACACCAAGGCCATGGCCAACAAGATGAAGCCCAAGGCCATCAGGTCTTCACGGGCGATTTGCTCGCCAAGTGTCACTGCGCCACCAAAAACGCCAACCACGGGCACCAGCATGATGGACAAGCCACTGGCCACCGGCGAGAGCTTGCGTGCCACCTGGAACCATGCCACATAGCTGACGGCAAAAGTGATCACGCCTCCATAGGCCACGGCCAGCCACTCGGTCCAATCGGGCCAGCGCCAACGGTCCATTTCCAGACCGATGGCAAAGCAAGAGAAGATGATGGTGCCGCACAGCAGCGACCAGAAGGTGAGGGCCACGCTGGAGATCGATAGCGTGGCGTTCTTCATCATCGCGTTGCCGATGCCCCAGGCGATGGCAGCGCCAAAGATATAGAGCAGGCCCAGGGGTTGTCCGGCAAAGTGTGACAGCTCATGCCATGCCAGCAGCAAGGTCGCGGTGATCGAGCAGGCCACTGCCATCAGGGCGCGCGAGGTGAGTTTTTCAGAAAAGAAAATCACGCTGGCCAATAAGGTCCACACCGGCATGGTGTAGCCAATGATCGCGGTGCGGCCCGAGTTGAGCAGGGTAAGCCCATAGACTAGGCCCAAATGCCACATGACCATATTGGGCAAACTCAGGCGAAAGGTCAGCCAGCGTTCGCCACGGGGCACCACCAGCGATTCTTTTTTGTACCAGGCGTAGAGTCCGATGGATAAAGTACCCAGGATAAAGGTCATGGTGCGGAAAGTGGTCGGCGGATATTGCATGACCACGTACTTCATCACGGGGTAGTTCATGCCCCAAGTCAAGGTCACGGTCAAGATCAGCAACAGGTCGATGCCGGTGATCTGGTTTTGATGGGGCGAACTCATGACATGAGTTTAAACGCTGTTCATCAAATGATCAGTACATCAGAGACAGACCTACCTCGCTCACGGTGTAGAGCAGGGCGGGGTAAGTGACCAGCCACGACCAAAAGAACCGATTCAATCCAAAGTACCAAAAGACCATGAAGTGAAACAAAGTGCCGATGGCGCAAGCCATCCAAGCCAGTCGGATGTCCAGATACACGAAGGCGAACAGGCCCTCCCACAGAATGAACGCCCAGCTGACCGCACGCGTGACCCAGGCTTGCCGCAACAGGCTGTTGGATGGCAAGGGACCATAGATGCCAGTGTCCAGAAACAAGGGCAAGGTGCTGCCGTTGCGCCAGCCCTGGTGCTTCAGTTTGACCCAGCCCGACATGAAATACGAGGTGATGAGTTGCAGGCTGAGCCACCACAGCGCGGCGCGCCAGGCCGTGACGTGGCCCCACCAAGGGCTCAGCAGGTCTGCGATCAGCAAGCTGATCAGGGCCATCAGGGTCATGAAGTCGCTGCCGCCGTTGAAGGCCCCGCGCCAACGAAAGAGCAGCAGCACGGCCATCAGCATCAGCGGTAGAGACAACCACAATCCGTGCAGACCGCCGAGCAGCGCCAAGGACAACGCCAGACGCAACACCAGCATCGCTTGATAGGCCCGAGGCTGAAACAAGCCCCGCAGCAAGAGCCGCAAAAAGCCCGTGTAGTCCGGGGTCTCGTGTCATTGCACATCCCAGCGCATGATGTGATCGCGCCGCTCGATCACCCAGTACTCCAGCGTTTGCAAGCAAAGGCTCCAGCCCAGCAAGGCCATGAAAGCCCGGCTGGCTTGTTCCTGATTCAGACCGTGCAACCACAAGTCTGTCATTGTCATGGTCGGGGTGGGCTCGAGGCCCGAGAGGCGATCACGCTCCAAGGGGCGTTCAGCGCGATTTCGGTCTGCTGCCGGATGGGGTGAATGAGGTGAAGTTGCACCTGAAACTGCGCGTCGGATTGCAGGCCTTGCGCCAGCAGGTGGTGGGCGTGTCGTTGTCGGCGCGGATAGACCATCTGCCATTCGCTGGGCTCGGCTTCGGTGGTCCTTCGGTGGCGGACCATCAATCGCGGCATTCAGCCCACCGCATGGTAGAACTTCCAATTGGGCCAGAAGGCGCGCAGGTGAAACCACCAGGGGCCATCGAATTTCAGGCCGGTTTGGCGCAAAGCCCAGACCAGCACGGCCGCATAAGCCAACAACAGCAACAGGCCGAGGCTCACGCGCGGTAAGTCTCCAGCTCGCGCCGCAATACCACGGCTGGCATCTGGGGGTCGATTTGCACGTCGTCCCAACTCACGCATTGGCCGCGCGCGACCGGGCGCAACAGCTTGATCTGGTTGGCCAGACCCAGCGGCAAGCCCCGGATGGCCAGGGATTTCTCGGCCGGTAGCAACTTGCCCCAGACGGTGTAGCCCCCCTCGCCATCGAGCATTTCGCCCGCCTTCAGGTCGCGCTTGGCCGTAGCGACCACGTCGGCCACCCACTGCGTGGCCACACCTGTGGCTTCACCGCGCAAAGCGACGCTGGCCACGCTCAGACCCACCTCCAGGCCGATCAAGTGCCAGCGTTTGTACAACGTGAAGTAGCGGCCGCTCGGATCGGTGTGGGCGTTGTATTCTTCAAAGCAGTGGCGGATATAGTCGGTTTCGCCTTCGACAGTGACCCAAACGCCCATGCGGATGTCATAGGGGATGGTGCGGCCATCGGGTTCAAGACACGAGATGACTTCCACCATGCCTTTGCGCTCGAGCACGCCACCCTCGGCGCGTGGTCGGGTCACAAAAGGGATGTCGGCGATGCTGGCGGGTGGATAGAGCAGGCCATCCGAGGGCACGCCCAGACCGGTGGCGTTGGCCACTGCGGCGCTTTCAATCGAGGGTTTCGAGCCATCGAGAAAACTGTTGAACATTTTCGGGTTCAGGCCACCTCGTGCGGCTTGCTCGGGCGTCAGGCCGTAGTAGCCCCAGACGGTTTCGGGCGTAGAGGCACTGAAGTGCGGCAACCACTTGTGGCCCCGACCGGCCGCCACCACGGGAAATCCGCAGGTTCGGGCCCAATCGACCAGATCACAAATCAATGCCGGTTGATCGCCAAAGGCCAACGAGTAAACCACCCCGGCGGCTGCGGCGCGGCGCGCCAGCAAGGGCCCGCAGAAGGCGTCTGCTTCGACGGTCACGTTGACCACGTGTTTGCCGTGCGCGAAGGCGTGCAAGATATGCTCAACGGCGTGCGGTGGTGAGCCAGTGCATTCGACCAATACGTCCAGCGCCGGGTGCTCAACCAGGGCCTTCCAGTCGTCACTGATGTGGGTGGATTGCTCTTGGATGGCGTGATCCAAACTGCGCGCCTGAAAGGTTTCAGGCTTCCAACCCACCAGGGACAAGTTGTCGCGGGCACGCTCCGGGCTGAGGTCGGCAATGCCCATCACATGCACGCCCGGTGTGCGGGGCACCTGCGAGAGGTACATCGAGCCGAACTTGCCGGCGCCGATCAAACCGACCCGAATGGGTCGGCCCTGTTGTTGTCTTTCTAGCAATTGGGCGTGCAGGCTCATGTCATTCTCCTGCCCTAGAACTCAGGCGGCGGCTTTTTGTATGGCGCGGATGATGCGTTCGTGCGCTCCGCAACGGCACAGGTGTTTTTCCAAACCGGCGATGATGTCCTCGCGGCTGGGACGGGGGTTGTCGCGCAGCAAGGCGGCGGCTCGGGTGATGATGCCACTCAGGCAATAGCCGCACTGGCCAGCGTTTTCCTCGATGAAGGCGGTTTGCAGGCGGTGCGGCAGGCCATCGGTACCCAAGCCTTCCAGGGTGGTGATTTTCTTTCCTTTCACATCCCACAAAGGCAGGTTGCAAGAGGTCTGGGGTTGGCCATCGACGAGCACGGTGCAGGCACCGCATTCGCCTTCGCCGCAGCCCAGTTTCGGGCCATTCAAGCCCAGTTCTTCGCGCAGGCTTTGAAGCAAAGTGCATTGCTCGGGCAATGCGCTGGTGTGAGGGCGGGCGTTGACTTCAAACATGATGGAATTCTTCATTGCTCGTGCAGGGCTCGAAGGATATGGTCTTGATTCAAGGGCAGGCGGCGAACGCGCACCCCAAGGGCGTCAAACAGGGCATTGCCCAAAGCGGCAGCAACCGGACCTTGGGTCCCTTCGCCGGCCCCCAGGGCGGGTTGCTCGGGGCGGTCGATGACATGCACTTTGACCAAGGGCATTTCACCAAAACGCAGCACCGGATAGTCGCCCCATGATCGCGACAGCACCCGGGTGCGATCGAATTGCACCGCTTCTTTCAGCGTCCAGCTGACGCTTTGCAAAGCGCCGCCTTCGGTCTGATTGATCACGCCATCGAGGTCGATCACCTGACCCACGTCGACCGCCAGATCGAGGTTGAGCACGCGCAAGGTTTCGCCGGCCCGCACCCGGGCAGCGACGGCGCACCAAGAGCCGGAGTTCTTGTAACGCGCCCAGGCCAAGCCCCGACCCACGCCTTCCTCGCGAGGCTCGTTCCACCAGGCGCAGCGTTCTACGACGGTCTTGAGCACATCGATGGCGCGCTCGTCAGTCAGATGGCGCAAACGAAACGTCAGCGGATCTTGACCGCTGTGGTGGGCCAGCTCATCCATGAAGGACTCGATGGCGAACACATTCGCATAGCCGCCCAAGGCCCGCATGGCGGAAGTGCGAAGCGGCATCTCCAGCAAGCGATAGGTGGTGATGTCGAAATGGGGAAAGGCATAGCCCGGAACGGCGTTGCGATCCCCCCCTCCTCCTGCCGCCAAAGGCGGGTTGATGGCCACCGGTGGCGTTTGTCCACCCGGCAAGTGTGGCGCCGCCAGCAAGACCGACACCGCCGATCGGCCCGGCCGAGAGCTGTAACCATTGGCCCAGAGTTCGTGGCTCCAGCGTTCTATTCGCCCATCGGTGCTCAAGGTGGCTTGCATGTCGACCAAGTGCGCCGAGCCCAAGGGTGCGTTGGCCAGCTCTTGTTCGCGGGTCCACAGCACCCGCACCACATGGCCGGGTTGGTGCAAGGCCATCAAGACGGCATCGAAAGCAACGTCATCGGCTCCGTTGTGTCCGTAGCAACCGGCGCCTTCGACGTGGTGCAGGGTGATCTGATCATTGGTCAGGGGGTTGGGACCATGGGCCAAGGCGCGCACGATGTCGTCGCGCAAATTGTGGATGCCTTGACTGTGGGTCCAGATCTCCATTCGCTGTCCGTCGAAGAGCGCCAGGGCACAGCACAGACCGATGGAGGCGTGCGCCAAATAGGGTTTGAGGTAGGTCGCGCGCAGCGTGGCCGATTGGGGCGCCGGGCCGCCTTCTCCCGCATGTGCTGTGGCTTGGGTGTCGCACTGGGCTTGACGCAAAAAGCCTTCCAGGTCGTGCACGTCAGGCAAGGTCTGGGGCTCGTCCCAACGCGCCAGGGTGCTCAGTTTGTCCAACGCTTGCTGGGCCTGCCATTCTTGCCGAGCCAGCAAGCCGACAAAATGCCCCAGAACCACGCAACGCACCCCCTCGGGCAACGCGGCTTGCAGTTCGGCCTGAGTGGAGACCAGACGGGCTGCCGGGCTGGGCAGACGCAGGATTCGCGCATGAATCAAGCCTTCGGGGCGCATGTCCTGTATGAAGCGGGCTTGACCCAGCACTTTGGCGGGCAAATCGACGCGTTGTACTTTGGCCCGGCCGCTCAGACGCCGTTGGCTGGCCGGCAGGGTGGGCGCCAGATCAGCGGGTTCGAAGTCGAGCGAGACACCCTGCAGGGCACTCCAGTAGTCACCGCCGTCCAGGCCCGTCAGGCGACGGACTTCGGCACAGGCTTGGCGAATGGCCGAGCCCGAGTCTTGCACCGACAGGCTGCCCGAGGTCATTCCTTCGTCGGGGCCTTGGACGGTGCTGGCGCTGATGACTCGAATTTGGGCCAGGTCGAGCTTCAGTTCATCGGCGGCAATCATGGCCAGCGCGGTCAAGATGCCTTGTCCCAACTCGACTTTGCCGGTGTGAACGCGCACCACACCAGGTTCAGAGAAATCGAGCCAACGGCTGAGGCGCCGATTGACATGCATGCTGCCGGGTAATTTGGCTTGACCGTCACCACGGTCTATGACGAAACCGCGCGGGTTGGCTTGGGGTGCAGTGGAGGTGCTCATGCGAATAACATACAACAGTTATGTCAAGGATCGGGTGCAGAGGTTAGCACCAATCTTGTCGGAGGCGTGTAACATGCACATCTATTCCTGTGGTCAAGGCGACACATGCATTATTTTGCAGGTCGACTGAAAGGTTCATCATGAAGACACAAGTTTGCATCATCGGCGGTGGTCCATCTGGACTGCTGCTGTCCCAGTTGCTCCATTTAAAGGGCATTGAGAACATCGTGTTGGAGCGGCAAAATCGAGAGTATGTGCTTACTCGCATCCGCGCGGGTGTGCTTGAACAAGGGTTTGCCGAATTGTTGCGCGAGGCCCAGTGTGGAGAGCGCATGGACCGCGAGGGTGAGTTGCACCACGGCTTTTACATCGCCCACGATGGCCGCTTGGATCGAATCGACTTGCACCAGCACAGCGGCGGCAGGTCGGTGATGGTGTACGGCCAGACCGAACTGACGCGTGACTTGTACGAGGGCCGTGACCGCTTGAAGGGTCAGGTGATCCACAACGCCGAAGACGTTCAACCCCATGACCTGAAGTCGGCCCATCCTTATGTGACCTATCGCCTTGGTGACGAAGTGGTGCGCATCGACTGCGATTACATCGTGGGTGCCGATGGTTTCCATGGCGTGAGCCGCCGCTCGATCCCCAAGACGGTGCTGAAAGAGTTTGAGAAAATCTACCCTTTCGGGTGGCTGGGCGTGCTGTCACGCACCAAGCCGGTGTCGCCGGAATTGATTTATGCCCGGCACGCGCGCGGTTTTGCGTTGTGCTCACTGCGCTCTCAGGTGCTCAGCCGCTATTACATTCAAGTGCCGCTGAGCGACAGCGTCGAGCAGTGGTCTGATGATGATTTTTGGGTCGAACTCAAACGTCGCTTGCCCGACGAGGTGTCGCAGCGACTGGTCACCGGCGCGTCGATTGAGAAGTCGATTGCGCCGCTGCGATCATTCGTCGCCGAGCCCATGCGTTACGGCAATTTGTTTCTGGCCGGCGACGCCGCCCACATCGTGCCACCTACTGGCGCGCGCGGACTCAACACGGCCGGTTCGGACATTTACTACCTCTACCACGCGATGGTGGCTCAATACCACCGGGGCGACAGCAGCGGTCTGGATCTGTATTCGCAAAAGGCGTTGGCGCGCGCTTGGAAGGCGCAGCGTTTTTCCTGGTGGTTGACCACCATGCTGCATACCTTCCCCGAAGCGCTGGAGTACGACCAGCGCCTGCAAGACACCGATTTGTCCTACCTGTTTTCTTCCGAAGCCGCGATGCGCTCGCTGGCGGAAAACTACGTCGGCTTGCCGTTCTAATGAACGTGGCTGTACCCTGGTTTCAGGCCTGAGGTGGGGTGCTTGGGCTGGCCGGGGCCATGGGCTCGACCGTCACCCTGACCTCGGGGGCGGTAGCGCTGCCGCCGCGCAACACCCCGCGCAGGGGCGAGACGTCGCTGTAATCACGTCCCATGGCCAGCACCACATAGTCTTCCCCTGGCGAACCCCAGCCATGGCGAGCATTGGTGGGGTCCAAATGCAACCAGCCACGGCTCGGGTGGTCGTCCAAGCCCGGCACTTGCAAAGCCACCCAGGCGTGGCTGGCATCGGCACCGATCAAACGCGCTTGGCCTGGCGGTGGTTGAGTGAGCAGGTAGCCACTGACATACAGGGCTGCTTGGCCCATTTGGCGCAATCCCCCCAGCATGATGTGGGCGAAATCTTGGCATACCCCTCGCCGCTCTCGAAGGGCGGTCAAGGCGGGCGTATCGACTTGGGTGCTGCGCGGGTCATAGGTCAGTTCGGCACGCATGCGGCGCATGAAGGCCACAGCGGCTTCGATCAGTTCGCGCTCAGGGTGCAGATCGGCACGCGCGTGATTGGCCAGTTCCCGGTGTTGTGGCACCAGTCGACTGGGGTAGGTCCAGCGCAGCGCGGACTCTGAGGGGTGCATGGGCTGCAGTTGCCGCATGGCCGCTTGGCCGCAGGTGATGGGCGAGACCCCTTGCGGCAGCGTATGGGTTTCGACCTGGGTATAAGCCGAAACGCGCAAGCAATCGTGGGCTTGCGCCAGATACCATCGGCTGATCCGATTGCCCCACACATCCAGATGCTCCGAGGCATCGGTGGCCCTTGGTGCCGGATCGATCAGCAGTTGGTGCGACAACACAGTTTGCTGCGCCCCAGTCAGCGGCGACAAGTGACCTTGATGGTGCGAGGTGTCGACCCGCCTGCCGTAGCGGTAACGCGTTTCGTGCGAGATCGACAGCCGCATCGGATTCAGTGCCTCCAAGGCAAGGTTTGCGGCGTGGCTGTCATAGCCATGGGGGCTGGTCTGGGCCCCAGGCACCACGCATCCCCTTGTCTATCGGGGGTCAGCAGGGTCAGCACCCGCCAGGGCGTTTCGCCCGTCCAGCGACTTTGCACCGTATAGCTTGGGCCGTCGTTGCGCATGCGATAGGCCCAGGCCGAGCGTTGCACATCTGACAGGGCGTCGACGCTTTGGGGCTGGAAGGCAGGTCGCAGGCCGTCATCGGGGTAGGTGGGGATGATCCAATGATCGCGGCCACGTGCCAAGGCCGTGTCACGCACATCGGAATCGCCGCACCACCAACTGGTGACAGAGGGCAGCATCAGGTCCTCGCCCAGCATCCGTTGGGTCAATGCGGGCAGAAAACCCAGCCAGCCCGGCGAGTCGAGAAAGACCATGCCAGGGGGGTTGAGCAGCAACACCTGCTGGCGACGCAAAACTTCAAACAGGCCGGCGATGCCTTGGTCGAGGTCGCAGGCTTGTTCCAGCGGGTCCAGGGCGTCGTGCCCTTGCAGATTGATGACGCCATGCACGTGTTGTGCGCCATCGGCGCCCTGCATGAACAGTTGCTGGTGGCTGACCCACAGGTCGCTGGCGCGCGCCGGGCTGATGCCCCAGGCCGCCCATTCATGGGCCAATTCATTGAGGTCGATTTGCACTTGAGGCAACAGCACCACCCAGCGCGGGGACTCGCCGGGGTTGATCGGACACAGGCTGAGCCATTTGCGCAAGCCATTCAGAAACCCCGTCGGCGGCTGGGCTGGCGACCAGGGCAGGGCGGCACGGCTGCATTGCCCCAGCACCCACCACAGACCCTGAGTGTCGCGAGCGATGTCGAAGGTCATCAGACCCAGGAAAGTGTCGCCCAGCGGACGCCAGCCATGCAGCATGGGCAAGTACGCGTCATGACCCCGGGTCAGGGCGCCAGGCAGGGGGCTGATTGGGGTCGAATCAGCGGGAGCATAAACCTGTCGCGCCATCGCGTCGAGCAGTCGCATGCGCTGGACCAGGCCCCGTGTGATGTGGGCCCAGGTCTCTGGGTCGGCCCCCGTGGGCAAGGACTGGACGGCGGGGCGGTCTGCGCTCATGCGGGTATTGTCGTTGGTTTGTTTTCAAGCAAATGATTAAATCAAATGCTATGATGCGATCCTGACACAGAACACCTCAGGTTCCCACGGAGTATTGAACATGAATTTCGGACTGACGAGCGAACAACTGGCCCTGCGCGACCATGTGAAGAATTTGCTCGACAAGGAATGCTCGCTGGATTACGTGGCCCGATGTGACGAGATGGGGCAACCCCCGCGCGAGGCCTTCAAAGCCTTGGCCGATCATGGCTGGGCGATTTGTGAGGACACCCTGCGCTACGAGCGCCTGTGTTTGTCGGCAGCGCGCATTGGCGCTGCCCGCCAAGCTTTTGAGTTCGCACTGGATTACTCCAAAAACCGCATCCAGTTTGGCAAGCCCATCGGCAGTTTTCAGGCCATCCAGCACAAATTCGCCGAGATGAAGGTGATGCTCGACAGCGCCCAGACCATGGTCTTGCGTTACGCATGGTTGATGGAGCATGGTCAAGCCGAGCGCGGCGACACGGCGGTCTTGAAGTATTTGGTGGGCGAGACCTACAAATCGATTTCCGATCAATGCTTGCAGGTCTTGGGTGGCTACGGCTATTGCAATGAGTACCCCATGCAACGCTTCTTCCGAGATTCCCGTTTGGCCACCATCGGTGGGGGCACATCGGAGATTCAGAAAAACATCATCGCCGGCTCACTCGGCCTGCGTTGATTCAGCCTGGGCCCACAGCGGCCCGGCTGAGAGACTGCCGCGCCTCGTTCACAACCTGCGTCAGCGGGTCTTGCGCCACCACCTGATGCACCAGACCCCAGCGCTGGGCCAGTCGGGCATCGATCAATTTGCCGCTGAGCGCCATATAGGACAAGGCTTTACGGGGCACGACCTGACCCACCGCCTTGATGATTTGGCCCCCCGGGACAAAACCGAAGTTCAGTTCGGGCAGTCCGAACTGTGCGCCAGCGTGGGCCACCACATGGTGCGAGGCGGCCACAATGGGCATCGCCCCCCCCAAACAGTAGCCCTCGATGGCGGTGTAGACGCGCTGCGGCAGTTGTCGCACCAGGTGGCATCGCCACTCTTCAGTCGCGGCCCGTGCCAGACGCAAGCTGGCGGCATCGCGATCGCTGCCGTCGAAGAAGTCTTTCAAATCCATGCCTGTGCAAAAGTGTCCGCCCAAGCCATGAAACACCACTGCGCGGATGTCAGGTCGTGAGATCAATTCCCACATGGCGTCACGCAATGCCCAAGTCATCTCCACGCCGATGGCGTTGCGTTTGGCGGCGCGATCCAGACCAATCAGGCGCAATCCGGGGCAAGGGTCTTCGATGCGCAGCACGGTCAGCCTTTCAAGCCGGGTTTGCTTTGCCCGGACAAAAATCCGGCGATGGCGTTGGAGCGGGTCGAAGGCCCCCCCTGTTCGGCTTGGCGCGCCTTGATCTCGGCGAACTTGGCGGCCGTGAAGCTGACGCTGACATCCCAACCCATGTCGCCCACCATGGCCAAGGTTTCTTTGGTGAATTGCAGAGCCAGGGGGTCTTTCGCCATGAGCGAAGCGAGCAACTCTTGCAGGGCTGGATCCAGCCCTTCGACCGGGTGACAGAAGCTGACCCAGCCTTGTGACAGCGCATGGGCGGCGTCATGGGTGTGCGGATCGAGCAACAAGTCCAAGCCATCGGCAGTCGAGGCTGGCGCTTGAAAACGCGCAGTGTCGGCGGCCAGGGCGATGTCGCTGGCGTGTACCAAATCCAGCGCCGTCCCCCGGCAACGGCCGTCGACGACGCTGATCACGGCCTGCGGCAGCACACGGCAGGTGTGCTCGCGCCAGCGCCGGATCCGTTGCAAGGCCTGGCGGGTGCGCACGGCTTGTTCGGTCAGCATGTGCTGGAAGTGCGCCAGATCCAAGCCCAGTCCAAAGTCGGGCTCACCACGCAAGACCACCACCCGAACCTGCGCACATGTGGGCAGCTCTTGGAAGATGTAAGCCAAGGTTTCTACAAAATCGAGGTCCCAGCCGATGTCGCCCGCAGAGCGCATGCGCAGGACCAGAACCCCTGCTTGAAATTCGGAGTCGATCAAGGGGTGGCGGGCTGCCTCCCAGGGGGCCAGATCGGAGGGATTCATGGTGCTCGCAATCCGGCGGCGGCAAAGTGGATCAAGCGATCCAGGGCGTTTTCCCAATCTCGGGTGTCGACCTTTTCGTCCGATAGCGATTCGATGCGGCCGGGGTGCGCCATGGTGTAGACCATGCTGCCCAATAGAAAGTGGAACCGCCAGTGCAATTCTTCTGCGCTGAGGTGGGGCAAGGCAATGGACAAGGCTTGCAGTGCCATTTGGCTTGAGCGGTTGAAGGCTTTATCCAGCACCCGGCGGCGAACTTCCTCTCGTTCAAAAGCCAGACGGGCCCGCAGCATGCGAAAGGAATCACCATCGGCGGTGTCTTGTATTTCCAGTGCGGGGCGGAGGAAGGCACGCAAGATGTCTTCGACCTCGGGGCGCCCCTGGCGGTTGAGTTTCAGTTGCGACAACATTCGTTCGCGTTGCTCGGCGATGGGCTGGGCGCGCAATTCGAAGATGCGTTCGAGAACAGCGATTTTGGAGCCAAAGTGGTAGTGCAACGAGGCACTGTTCACCCCCGAGTCGGTGGTGATTTCGCGCAGGCTCACCCCGTCGATGCCGCGTTCGCTGAACAGGCGCTCCGCCGATTGCAAAATGCGCTCGGGTGTGGTGAGTTCGGTGCGAGTTGCGCTGGTGTTCTTGGCCATGCCGGTCTTTGCTGCCATGACTGATTTTATTTTTTGCGGTTCGGTCGTGCGTTGGGGAATGTCACTGTTGCGCTTGATTCAATCATATGATTAAATCACATGTCTGGACATGTTGTCCACCCGATGCGCCATGTCGCCTTCCTCTGATCTTTTGCTGCAAACGCGCGATGGGCATGTGGCCATCCTCACGCTCAATCGGCCGCAGGCCATGAACGCCATCAACCTGGCCTTGCGTTCAGCCCTGTGGGATGCCTTGGATGCGTTGCGCCACGACAGCCATGTGCGGGCGGTGGTGCTGACTGGTCAAGGCGACAAGGCTTTTTGTGCCGGTATGGATTTACGCGAATTCGCTCAAATCATGGCCCAAACCCCCCTGACGGAAATGCGCCGATTCCGTTGGGAAAAGGGCGAAGGACTGGCCACTTTTGACAAGCCGGTGATTGCGGCGGTCAACGGTTTAGCCATCGGCGGCGGGGTCGAATTGGCCTTGCTGTGCGACATCTGTGTGGCCAGCGAGCAAGCCAGTTTTGCCTTTGCCGAGGTCAGTCGTGGGCTGATTCCCGGCAACGGTGGTACCCAGCGTTTGGCGCGCCGCGTGGGGCAGGGCCGCGCTCTGGAGATGATTTTGTCGGCCCGTACCGTGCCCGCTGCCGAGGCCCTGTCCATTGGCCTGGTTGAGCGGGTGGTGGCTGCCGACCAACTGTTGCCCGAGGCCATGGCCTTGGCGCATCGCATCGCTGCCAATGCCCCGGTGGCCGTGCGCTTGGCCAAGGCCGCGGTGACCCGAGGCGCTGATGTGCCCCTGGCCGAAGGCTTGCAAATCGAGCGTGACTTGGCCACCTTTGTCTACACCACCCAAGATGCGAAAGAAGGCCCTTTGGCCTTCGTGGAAAAACGCCCGCCCCAGTGGCAAGACCGTTGAGAGCAATCGATGAAGCTGTTTCGCACCTTGATGTTCGCGCCGTGCACCCGCCCTGAGTTGATGGCCAAAGCCCAGGAAGGTCAGGCTGATGCGCTGATTTTTGACTTGGAAGATTCGGTGCCGGTGCTCAGCAAGGCGACGGCACGCCAGAATTTGGCGGCGATCTTGGCCGCTGGCCTGAAGAAACCCGCCTTCGTGCGCCTGAATCACCCTCGCGCGGGCGATTGTCAGGCCGACCTGCAAGCCCTGGGTGATCGGCCCGTGCCGAACTTGGTGGGGGTGATCTTGCCCAAAGCCGAACATGCAGCCGATATCGCCACACTGTCTGCGGCGCTTGAAGCCATAGAGACACGTTGGGCTTGGCCGGTGGGCATTTTGCGCATCCTGCCCTTGGTCGAGACCTGTTTGGGCTTGCGCAACACCTACGAGCTGGCCCAGAGTTCGCCCCGGGTGTGCGGCATGTCGCTGGCCAGTGCCGAACAAGGGGATTTCATGGTTGACCTGGGTGGCCACTGGACGCCCAGCAGCATGGCCTTGGCCTATCCGCGCAGCAAGATGGTGGTCGACGCCCGAGCCGCAGGCTTGCCCTGGCTGGTCGATGGCGTGTTCATGAATTTGGGTGATGCCCAAGCGCTGGAGAACGAATGCCGATTGGCCCGTGAGTTGGGGTTTGTCGGCAAGATGGCCATCCACCCCAGTCAGGTCGAGGTGATGCACCGGGTGTTCTCACCGACTGAAGAAGAATTGCAGCACGCACGCGGTTTGCTCGAAGCTTTTCGTGCCGCCGAGGCGCAAGGCATTGGTGCCGTGCGTTACCAAGGAATGATGGTCGATTATGCGAACGTCCGATTGGCCGAGCGCATCCTGGCTTTGTCGCAAGGCGCCGCCCCATGATCATTCAAGACGCCTATACCCCGTTGCGCTGCCTGGCCGACATTGAGGCCATCGAGCAAACCCCGATCGAGCAGCGCATCACGCGCTGGGACTTTGCTTTGAATTTGTTGAACGGCTGTCGCATCGACCCCCAGCGGGCCGCATTGCATGCGACCTGTCTGGGTGATGTCGATGGTCCCTTGCTCACCTGGCGCTTCGCCGATTTGGAGCGCCGCTCCGTGCAAGTGGCCAATTTTTTGCGGTCGCAAGGGGTGCAAGCCAATGACGCGGTGGCCATCGTCAGCCCCACAGTGCCCGGATTGTTTGCCGCCATGATCGGCACATTGTTGGGCGCGCGGCCTTTCCCCATCAACTGGATGCTTGAGGCCGAGCCCTTGCGCGATTTGATGCGCGAGTCCAAGGTGGCGGCCGTTATTGCGCTCGGGCCCACTGAGGGTTTCAACATCTGGCAGCGCGTTCAACAAGCGGTGCAGGGTTTGTCGCGGCCTGTGCCGGTGTACACCTTGCATGATCCCTTTGGTCCCACGCATCAAAACGATTTATTCAGCCTGTCCGGGTCACAGCCGGGCACCTTGGCTTTTGATCGGCCAGTGGCCCAGCGCCAAGACGTGGCGTGCTATGTGCATTCGGGTGGCACCACGGGGCATCCGAAGATTGTTCGCATTTTGCACGGCGGCATGGTGTTTCGACAATGGGCGGCCAACCAGGGGCTGGCGTTCACGCCGCACGATGTGGTGTTATCGGACACGCCGCTGTTTCACATCGGCGGCTTGCTGGTGCGCGGCCTGGTCAGCACTGCCGATGGCCACACCACGGTCATTCCCAGCATGCATGGTGCGCGTGACAAGCGCTACATCGCGAACTATTGTTTCAAAGCCGTCGCGGCGGCTTCTTTGTCCACCAGGGGCAGGGTGCTGGTCTCGATCACGATTTGGCGACCGGGCTTGGCAGGGCTGGCGGACAGTTCGGTGACCACACCGGCCAGTGCTTTCACGCTGGGCAGAGAAAACAACAGGATGTCGGTCAGCTCGGCCACTTGGGTGTTCGATGTCGCGACTCGACCTCCGGCGCGCTTGAGCCTTTGCTTGCAGGCGAGGTCGATGTCATGACCCATGACCAGAAACCCGTGTTCGATCAGGGTTTCGGCCATGATGCCGCCCATGATGCCCAATCCGATGATGCCCACGATGGGGCTGGCTGAAGCTTTCAAAGAAATCTCCTGTACTGCGGTTCGTGTTCAGTTGTATTCGGGTAACTTCAATGGGCCATTGCCGGCCCAACGGTCCAGGTACAGGTAGATGACCGGGGTGATGTAGAGGGTGATCACCTGCGAAAACAACAGGCCTCCGACCACGGCCACGCCCAGGGGCATGCGCAATTCGGCGCCGGCACCCAGACCCAAGGCGATGGGCAATGCGCCCATCAAGGCCGCAAAGGTGGTCATCAGAATGGGTCTGAAGCGCAACACGCACGCTTGGCGGATGGCTTGCTCAGGCGTCATGCCATGTTCGCGCTGCGCAACCAAGGCGAAGTCGATCATCATGATGGCGTTCTTCTTCACGATACCGATCAGCATCAAGATGCCGATGGTGGCGATCAAGGTGAGTTCAATTTTGAAGAACCACAGGAAAAGCAAAGCCCCAACCGCTGCCGAGGGCAGGCCGGCCAAAATCGTGATGGGGTGGATGTAACTCTCGTACAACACGCCCAAGAGCACATAGATCACGGCCAAGGCGACTTGAATCAGGATCAGTTGGCTATTCTGCGAACCTTTGAAGACCGCCGCATCGCCGCCATAGCTGGTGATGATGGAGGCGGGAAAGCGCAGCTCTTGGCCAAATTTTTCGATCTTGGTGGTCGCCTCACCCAGTGCCACGCCTGGGGCCAGATTGAACGAGACCGTCACCGATTGCAATTGACCCTGGTGATTGACCGCGGTGGGGCCGACGCTGCGGCTGATCTTGACCAAGGTGGACAGCGGGATGACCTGCTGTGTGGTGCGGGATCGCACATAGATTTTGCCGATCGCGTCTTCAAATTGACGGTATTCGCCCGGGGCTTCCATGATCACCAGATAGCTGTTGGCCGGGGTGAAGATGGTCGAAATTTGGCGATCGCCAAAGGCGTTGTACAGGGCGTTGCGCAGGTCTTGGATGGATACGCCCAATGCGCCCGCCTTGTCGCGGTCGAATTGAACATTGGCTTGCAGACCACGCATCTGAGTGTCGCTGGTGACGTCGCGGAACGACTCGTCGGCACGCATCTTGTTGATGAGCTGTGTCGACCATTCGGTCAGCGCGTCGGCACTGACGCTTTGCATCACGTACTGGTAACGGCTCTTGGTGACTTTGCTGCCCAGGTTCAGGTTTTGCACCGGGCGCATGAACACGTTGAAGCCAGGGTAGCGAAGCTTTTGTCGCAAACCTTCGATCACCTTCTGTATTTTTTCACGCTCGCCACGGGCCTTGAGCACGATGAACATGCGGCCATTGTTGAGCTGTTGAGGGTTGTTGGGCGGTGAGCCGATGAATGAGGACACATAAGCCACATTGGGGTCTTGGCGCACGATCTCGGCGGCACGGGCTTGCAAGCGGGTCATCTCTTCAAAAGAAATGTCCTCGGACGCTTCTGTGATGGCTTGGATTTGACCCAAATCTTCTTCCGGGAAGAAGCCCTTTGGACTGATCATGGTGAGCCAAACTGTCAGACCAAACGTGAGGAATGCCATGCCCAAAACCCAGCGGCGGTGCTTGAGGGCGAAGTCGAGAGTGTCGGCATACGTATCAAGCAAGGCCTTGAAGCCGTGTTCAAACATTTGGCCGAATTTGTTCTCGTGCTGGTGGTTGGTGTTGGTTGGGGTCAGAAATCGGCTGCATAGCATGGGCACCAGGGTCAGCGAAACGATGGCAGACACCAGTACCGACAAACCGACGACCACAGCGAATTCATGAAACAGCAGGCCTATGACGCCGGGCATGAAGAAGATGGGAATGAATACCGCCACCAGAGAGACCGAAATTGAGAAGATGGTGAAGGCCATCTCTTTCGAGCCTTTCAGTGCAGCCTCGAGGGGTGCCATGCCTTCTTCGATGTGGCGCATGATGTTTTCTAACATCACGATGGCGTCATCGACCACCAGGCCCACGGCCAGAGTGATGCCCATCAGCGAGATGTTGTCCAAGCTATAGCCCAAGGGGTAGAGCAGGGCGACCGCACCGATCAGCGACACCGCCAGGCTGAGGGTGGGGATGATGGTGGCTACCACGTGGCGGATGAATACCAGGATGACCAAAATCACCAGGGCCATGGTCAGAGCCAAAGAAATCTTGATGTCGTGAATGGCTTCGCGGATCGAAACCGAACGGTCGTTCAGGGTCAGCAACTCGATTGATGCGGGAAGCTGTGCCTTAAAGACCGGAATGAGTTCGCGGATTTGATCGATGACATCGACCGTGTTGGCGTTAGGCTGGCGTTGTACCGACAAAATGATCGAACGTTCGCCGTTGTAGCTGGCCGCAGTGCGCACCGACTCGTAACTCTCTTCGATTTCGGCCACATCGCCGACCCGGATGATCACGCCGTTGCGGTTGGTCACAATGAGTTGTGCAAAGTCTTGGGCACGATACAACTGTTTATTGACGTTGATGGTCAGCATTTGCCTGGGCCCATCCAAAATGCCCACAGGAGTGTTCGAGTTGCCCGAGTTGATGGCCGTCATCACGTCGTCCATCGTCAGGTTGTGTGCTGCCAAGGCCTGAGGGTTGGCGCGCACCCGAACGGCGTATTTCTTTTGACCGTTGACGTTGACCAGGGCCACGCCGTTGATGGTTGAGATGGTGGGGGCGATCAGGCTTTCGGCGAAGTCATTGAGATCGGACAGGTTGAGTGAGGGGGAATTGAGCGCTACGAACAAGATCGGGGCGTCGGCCGGATTGACCTTGCGGTAAGAGGGCGGGGTCGTCATCTCGACCGGCAGCAGGCGCTGGGCACGCAACAAGGCGGCTTGCACGTCTACCGCCACCAAGTCGATGTTCTTGTCCGAATTGAATTCCAGCGTGATGCTGGTCGCGCCCAAGATGCTGGTCGAGCTGATGACACTGATGCCATCGATGGTCGAGAACTGTTTCTCCAGGGGCAGGGCCACCGAAGCCGCCATGGTCTCGGGGCTGGCGCCGGGGAATTGGGCGGTGACGCTGATGACCGGGGTGTTGTAACTGGGCAGTGCCGCGATGGGCAGCTTCAGGTAGGCCAACCACCCGGCCAACACGCAGGCCACGCTGAGCAGCACGGTCATGACCGGCCGCTGGATGCACAACTGGGGCAGATTCATTTCTTGCTGCCCGCTGCCGGTGTGATGATGCGAACCTTGCCGCCCGGGCGCAGGTTTTGTCGACCATCGAGCACGATGTGGTCTTCGGCTGTGATGCCGGTGACGACCAAGGTGTTTTTGTGGGCGTAGACGTCTTTGATCGGGTTGGGTTTGACCGTGTTGTCTTCACCCACCACATAGACAAAGCGACCATTGACGGTGGTGACCACCGCCTCAGGTGGGATCACCAAGGCGTCTTTCAGCACGCCCAACTCGGCGCTGACTTGTACGAACTGGCCAGGCCAGAGGTCACCCTTGGCATTTGCGAAACTGGCCTTGACGCGGATGGTGCCGCTGGCCGGATCGATGCTGTTGTCGACGAAATACATGTCCCCTTCGAGCACTTGGCTGGTGGCAGGCACCGTGGCTTTGACTTTGGCGCGACCGGAAGCGTGGCTGGATTTCAGGCGGGCGTATTGGCTTTCGGGCAAACTGAATTGCACTGCGATGGGGTCGATCTGGGTAATGGTGACTAAGGCCGCGGTGGCGGGTTGCACCAGGGTGCCGGGGTAGACGTTGATGGCTCCGGTGCGACCCGAGATGGGCGCACGAATCACGTTGTAGCCCAAAGCCACTTCTGCGGCGGCCAATGTCGCTTCGTCAGATTTGACCTGGGCCCATTGCGCGTCGCGCTGAGCGGTTGTGGTGTCTAACGAGCCTTGCGAGATGAAGTTCTGTGCGCGCAATTCGCGAGAACGCGCCAGTTGCCGATCTTGATCCAGGCCCAAGGCGCGGTTGCGAGCAAGAGCCGCACGCAATTTTTCGACGTTTGCCAAGTCGTTTCGGTCATCCAGAACGAACATGGGTTGACCCTGCTGGACCACCTGGCCTTCCTTGATCAAGACTTCCTTGACCAGATTGGAGATTTGGCTGCGCACTTCCACGACCTTCAATGGGACTACGCTGCCGTTGACCTCAACCACCAGGGCGGTGTCGGCGACCTTGGCCTGGATGACGGTGACAGCTTGTTCGGTGGGATTGCTGCGACTTTTGGTTTCTTCGGTTTGGAACAGGCGCCAAAAGATGGCCCCGGCGACTCCGCCGATCAGGGCCAACAGCACGATCCATCGGCCCGGGTGTTTGATTTTCATGGGTTCCTTTCTCGTCCGACGATCCGATCCTTATAGATCGCCGTATCACTTGCCGATGCTACTCGGAAAGAGGAGATTTCAACAGAGTGAAAACGAGCAATGTAAACAACTGTAAATGCGTCAGGCCGACGCAAAAGTCATTCGTACCTTCATGGCCTGCTGGCGGTTGGCTGCCAAATTAATAAACGCTTGCTCGAATTGCAGGGGGGACAGGCTGTGACTGATCAGGGGTTTGAGCACCTCAGGTCAGAACGGCAAATCCCTCCAGCGAGCAAGTGCACCCGCAGTTGACCGGTTTGGGGGCGTCCGGTGGGCCAGTCTTCCACCCGCACGTCCCGGTCGGCGTGGATGACCAGGGCTTGGGGCATGGGGGGTACCCAGTTTCAGAGGGTAGCGGTCACGCAGCCATCGGCATACAGGACATGGCCTTTGACAAATTCAGAGGCCGGGATTTTGCTGATCCAAAGATCATTGGCAATAACCCTGAGGTGAATCATTTCGCCTTGACGATCGACAGGGCTCTGGCAAGATTGTTGGGATGAACAAGATTCTGATTCAACAAGCCACCCTGATCACCATGGACCCCCATTGGGGCGGTCTCCCTCAAGGGGATCTGTTGATCGAAGGCGATCGCATCGCCCACATCGCCCCACACATTGAAGCCGGCGACGCGCAACGCATCGATGCCCGAGGCATGATCGTTATCCCCGGCCTGGTCAACGCCCACATGCACACTTGGCAGACTGGTTTGCGCGAGGTGGCGGGCAATTGGACGGTGCTGGAGTACTTCAAAAAGATGCACGCCGGCTTGGCCACCCTGTTCAAGCCCGAGGACATTGAAATGGCCAATCGGGTGGGCGGGTTGAATCAGATCAACTGCGGCACCACCACCTTGGTCGATTGGTGTCACAACAACCCGACCCCGGCGCACACCGACGCTGGCATCGATGGATTACAAGCCAGCGGCATCCGTGCGGCGTTTTTTCACGGCTCTCCAAACCCGATCCCAAGCCGGGGCAAAAGCCGTTTTGGGAGATGCCGCACCCGCGCTCGGAAATCGATCGCTTGCTCAAAACCCGCTTCAGCACCCGTGATCAGTTGCTGACCTTGGGCATGGCCATTTTGGGGCCACACTATTCCACCTACGAAGTGGCTGTTGAAGACTTCCAATTGGCCCGCGAAATGGGCTTGATCGCCATTGAGGGAGCCCGCATGCTGCGCATGCAAGACCGCATCGGTTCATTGACGCCCGGCAAGCAGGCCGACGTGGTGTTGGTGCGCGCCAGCGACTTGAACATGCAACCCATACACGACCCCGTGACCAGCGTCATCACCCAAACCAGCGTGGGCAATGTCGACACCGTTTTGGTGGCCGGACAAATCAAGAAACGCCACGGCCAACTGCTGGCCAGCGATGTGGGTGCCATGCAAAACCGTCTGGCCGAATCAGGACAAAGAACCATGCGCGATTTACAAGCCCTGTTGCATTGACCCGATGCCCCAGGCAGCATTTGGCTGCGCACAAGCCCATCAAGGTGGAATAATGAGCCCGTTTTGTTGAACATCATTTCAGGAGGAAAACCATGAGCACACCAGCACCTTCCATCGAGCGCGTCGCCCATGTGGGCGTGTTCGTGTCCGATCTGGATCGTTCGATTGCTTTTTACCGCGATATCCTGGGTTTGACCGTCACCGATGAAGATCGGGGCCCCGGCCTGATTTTTTTGTCTTCGCACCCTGATGACGAGCACCATGAGATTTTGTTGGCCAGTGGTCGCGATGTCCCACCCAATGTGAAATTGCTGCAACAAATCGCCTTTCGCTGCTCGCGCCTGAGTGATGTGCTGGGCTACTGGAAGCGCTTCAAAGAAAACAACGTCAAAATCATCTACACCATCACCCACGGCAACGCCATCAGCTGCTACTTCAAGGATCCAGATGAGAACATCCTTGAGGTGTACTGGCAGACCGGCCTGAAGGCCCGTCAAGGTTTCTTGATTGGTTTGGACTTCAACAAGAGTGAAGCCGAATTGATCAGCGAAGTCGAATCCTTGGTGAAAGAGCACGGCGAAAAAGGCGTGATCGATTTCAAATTGCTCGAAGAGCAAAACATCTGATCCTGGTTTTCGCACCTTTCTTTGTGGACGGGTGCGATTTTTCTACACTGTTTCATTTCCATCAGGCATGACGACCCACAACAACCGACCGCCCAGCTATGAGCCCTTTGGTTGGCACCATTGGCACGCCGATTTTTGGATGTCTTATCAGTTCCGTCGGGGCTTGGGCGAGACCCAAGAGGGCGGTGGAACCGTCAGCGAAGTCTTTCAGGCCGCCAGCAAAATCATTCCCAATGATTTTGAGAGTTGGTACCGCGAGTGGACGCACATTGCCGAGCGCAATGACCGCAGAGGCGATGCTGAAATGACTTCAGGCCATGTGCGCACCGCCATGAATTGCTGGTTGCGTGCTGCGAATTACTTTCGCGAGGCCGAGTTTTGGCTGAAATCCGATGATCCCAGGCGGTTGGCCGCTTTTGACCGTTGCGAGCAGGCCTCGCACAAATTCATGGCCCAACTGCGTCCCAGCGCCGAGGTGGTATGATGGCCAAGTCTTTGGACATGGTGGCGAAGGTCGCAGAAACGTTCTCTTGGTAGTTGTTTTTCACCATCATCGGGCCGCGCACCTCGAAAATGCGCGATGTGGCGGCGCTGCCGCACAAGACCTCGTAAATGGTTTCAGGGGGAATGCCCGCCTTCATGCCCAGGGCCATCGCTTCGGCGGTGGAGACGTTGTGGATGGTCACCAACAGGTTGGCCACGTACTTCATGCGACTTCCATTGCCGAATTCGCCCAAAAAGTGCGAGATGCGTCCCATGGCATGCAGGGCTGGCTTAAGGCCTTCGTAAGCGGCGAGGTCGCCACTGGCAAAAAAGACCAAATCGCCTTTGGCGGCTTGAGCGCCGGTGCCGCTGACGGGGCAGTCCAACAGGGTGACGCCACGCTCGGACAAAGCCACGTGCGCCGCGAGTTTGTCATCCAGACCCAAGGTGCAGGTGTCAGCAATCACCATGCCTTTGTGCGGGCCTCGATCAGACCTTTGGGGCCGGTCATCACGGCGTGAAAGGCCGCTGGAGTGGGCAAAGAGGTGATGACCCAATTGCAATGCTCGGTCACGGCCACAGGTGAATCCGCGCCGCGCAAGCCTTGGGCTTCGAGTGCGCGTTGGCGTTCGGCGTTGGCGTCGTGACCGACCACCGTGTAGCCCTTGCTCATCAGGTTGCGCGCATACGCCGAACCCATGATTCCCAACCCAACCACACCGATGGTTTCACTCATAGTTGACCTACCCAAAAAGCAAACTGCCCCAGTATAGGGGCAGTGGTTAAGGTTTTGGCTCCCCGACCTGGGCTCGAACCAGGGACCTACGGATTAACAGTCCGGCGCTCTACCGACTGAGCTATCGGGGAATAGACGAATAGTATAGCGTCTTTTTTGGGGGTTTAGCCACTTCCCTACCATTTTTTTCACCCGCTATCGCATAGGCGAATGACAGGGTGTGGAAAATGTTTCTAACATTCGAAACTGACCCTGCAGGCCCCTGGGCCGAGAATACAGAACACGAACACAAAGGATACGCCATGAGCACCGATTTTGTCCGCGTCGGCCACGATGAGTTGCGCGCCTTCATCGTCCGCGCCTTCGAAGCCGAGGGCTTGCCGCCGTCCGACGCGTTGAAAGTGGCCACCTTGATGGCTGAAGCCGACCTGCAAGGCTCGGACGGACACGGTGTGATCCGCTTGGCGCCTTATATCAAACGCGTCCAGCAAGGCGGCATCAACAAGACGCCCAATATCCGGGTGATTCACGAGCGCGCCGCTTCCGCCGTGGTGCACGGCGACAACGGCATGGGTCACCTGGTGGTGTCGCACGCGGTTGATTTGGCCATCGCCAAAGCCAAAGAGGCGGGGGTGGCCTGGGTAGGTTGCCGCTACAGCAACCATGCCGGCCCAGCTTCACTGTACGCCCGTAAACCCTTGGAACACAATATGTTGGGTTTGTACTTCGCCGTCGGCAACGCCAACCACTTGCCGCCTTGGGGTGGCATGGACATGCTGTTGTCGACCAATCCGATCGCGGCGGGCGTGCCGGCCGGCGATGAACCCCCGGTGGTGTTGGACATGGCCACCACCGTGGCGGCCTATGGCAAGGTCAAGGTGAAGGCCAAGCGAGGTGAGATGATGCCCGAGGGCTGGATGATCGACCGCCAGGGCAAGCCCCTGACCGATCCCAAGCGCGCCGACGAAGGCTTCTTGCTGCCTATCGGCGAGCACAAAGGTTACGGCTTGGCCTTGATGGTGGGCCTCTTGGCCGGTACCTTGAGCGGTGCCGCCATGGGCAGGGATGTGATCGACTTCAATGCCGATTTCAAAAGCACCACCAATACGGGTCAGGCGATTTTGGTGATCGACTTGAGCGCCTTTGGTGACCCTGCCGACTTCAAGTCGCGCGTCGACACCCTGGTGCGCGACATTCGTGACAGCGCCAAGTTACCCGGGGTAGATCGCATCTGGTTGCCGGGTGAGCAAAGTCACGGCAAGCGCCAGCGCTATGTCCAGCAGGGCATCCCGGTGCCGCATGCGGTGATGAAAGACCTTGCGGCCCTGAGCGCCCAGTTGAAGATTGCGCCTTTGCCGACACTCTGAATTGGGCTCATCCGACCCGGAAAAAAGGCCGCGCGAGCGGCCTTTTTCTTGGCGGTCCATGTATGGTTTGAGTTGACTGAATTCGAAATAGATGACAAAACATCAGGGCGGACGCTGACATTCATCAATGTGCGAGATCAAGGAGTTTTCATGGACGATCGATTGAATCAACGCAGGAAAGTGTTGCGAGCCGCTGGGGCCGCCGCCATGCTTGCGGCGCCCTCTTGGGCCTGGTCACAGGGAGCTTATCCCAATCGACCCATCAAGATATTGGTGCCTTTCCCACCGGGCAATACCATTGACATCATGGCCCGCATGCTGCAAATCCCCATGGCAGCCTCGCTGGGGCAGAGCATCGTGGTGGAGAACATCGGTGGTGCGGGTGGACGCATTGGCACGGCGGCCATCGTGCGCGCCAACCCTGACGGTTACACCATTGGCGCAGGCCAGTCGGGGACGCTTTGGGTGCAACCGCACACCACCAAAGACCCGTCCTATGACGTCACCAAAGACCTGACCCGCATTGCTTTGACAGTGCGCAACTTCAATGTGCTGGTCAGGAACAACAATACCCCGTTCAACAACTTGGCTGAGATGATTGCATGGTCCAGATCGAACCCGGGCAAGTTGACTTATGGTTCCAACGGGGAGGGTGGATTCCCTCACTTGTGGTTCGAGGAAATGGCCAAGTTGGCGGGCATCAAGTTCACCTATGTCCCCTATAAGGGGGCGGCTCAGGTGGCCACCGACCTGATTTCGGGACAAATCATGGTGGCGGGCGACGGGGTCTCTGCCATGGTGCCCTATATCAATAACAACCAGATGAAGCTGCTGGCCGTGACCAACGAAGCCAGGGTGAGTCAGTTCCCGGACGCCCCGGCCATCGCCGAGAGTTTGCCCGGCTTTGCCGCCAACGGTGATTTCGGCTATGTGGGGCCAGCCAAGATGCAACCTGAGCATGTGCGGGTGTTGAACAAGGCGATCAATGACGCCATCATGTCGTCCGAAGGACAGGCCCGCTTGCCTGGTTAGAGCTTGACCGCCATTGCCCAGCCTCCTGAGTTTTTCGAGCAAGTGTTTCGCACGCAGTACGAGCGCTTTGGCAACATCATCAAGTCCATTGGCTATCAGCCCAAATGATTGGAGTCCGACCATGGAAAAAGGCCGCTGTTGCGGCCTTTTTTTTGAACAACACGCCGATCACTCTGGCTTGATGTTTTGTTCTTTGATCACCTTGCCGTAGCGGGCATGCTGGTCTTTTGTTTTGGCCAGGAATTGCTCGGGGGTGTTGCCCACAGGCACCAAGCCCAGGCCATCAAAGCGCTCTTTGATCTCGGTGTCGGCCAGGCCCTGCAGGGCCGCCTTGTGCAGACGATCAATGATGTCTTTGGGCACGCCCGGAGGGGCGGTCAGAGCGAACCAGGTCTCGAACTCGAAGCCTTTGACGCCGCTTTCTTCGAATGTCGGGATGTCGGGGAACTGGGGGTGGCGCTTTTTCATTGGCACGCCCAGCAAACGCAATTTGCCGGCCTTGACCAAGGCGGACACAGTGGCGATGCCCTGGAAAGTCACGTCGGCCTCGGCCGCCGCCGCGCCCTGGGCGGCTTGGCTTGCGCCCTTGTAGGGCACGTGCTTGAGTTTGACGCCGGTGTGCGAAGAGAACATTGCACCAGCAATGTGCTGAGGGCTACCGATGCCACCCGAGGCGTAGGTGATGGTGTCGGGGGCGGCCTGGGCTGCCGCCACCAATTCACCGATGGTTTTGAATCGTGAGCCCACAGACACGGCCGCGCTGAATTCAATGGCAGCGGCCAAGGTGATGTAAGTGAAGTCGGTCAGCGGGTTGAAGGGCGTGTTGGGATTGATATTGGGCACCATCGTGAGGATGCTGTCGTTGAAGCCTCCAATGGTGTAGCCGTCGGGTGCTGCCTTGGTCAGCCTGTCGGCGCCAATGAGGCCAGCTGCGCCCGTGATGTTTTCAATCACGATCGATTGCCCCAGGGTGGCCGACATTTTTTGTGCCAGCAAGCGTGCAGCCACGTCCACCGCACTGCCCGCAGCCAAGGGAATGATCATGCGGATGGGTTTGTTGGGGTAAACGCCCTGGGCCATGACCGGGTGGATGCTGGCCCATCCGGCGGCGGCCCCCAGGGCCAGGATTTGTCGTCGGGAGGGAGAGTTTTTCATGATGATGCTTTGGTTTTGAAGGAAAAATCAAATCAAGGCTTGAGACCCAAAACACGAATGGCGTTTTCGCCCAGAATGTTCAGTCGATCGTCATCGCTGAGTTCGGGGGTGGACATGACATGGCCGACCGGGTCCATTTCCCAGGGAATGGGGTGGTCGGTGCCCACCATGATTTGGCCGGCACCGACTTCGGCCACCAAGTGGCGCAAGGCCTCTGGTGTAAAAACCAGCGCATCCATGTAGATCTGTCGCACGTACTCGCTGGGTTTTTTCTTCAGCACGATGTCGGGGTTGCAGTTTTGCGGCGAGATGAAACAGCTACGGTCCATGCGAGGGGCATAAGAACCCAGGAAACCGCCGCCGTGGGCGGCCAAGATTTTCAGCTGCGGGTATTTGTCGAACACGCCTTCGAAAATCAATTTTTCGAGTGCGATGGTGGTGTCCAAAGGGTTGCCAATCACATTGGCCAGCCAGCCGTTGCCTTTGAATCGATGTGCCAGTTCGGGTGTGCTTTGCGGGTGAATGAACAGGGTGACGCCCAATTCCTGGGCCTTGGCCAAAACCGGATGAAATTCCGGGTGGCAGAAATCCCGACCCGCGACGCTGCCACCGATGGCGGCACCCACCAAGCCATACTTCTTGACGGCTTGTTCCAGCTGCTGCACCGCCAAGTCAGGGAACTGCATGCAGATGGAGGCAAAGGCAGCAAAACGGCGCGGGTGTTGGGCGATCAACTCGGCCAGGCTCTCGTTGTTGATCTTGCAAATCGCCTCGGCGGTTTCGCGATCCTTTTTGTACCAGAAGGGATTGATGCTGAGGACCTGCATGTCCACGCCCATGCGATCCATGTCATCCAGGCGGAATTTCAGCGGATCAGGTTGGGCCAGGAAATGTTCGGCCATGCCTTTGGTGGGCGGGAGTATGCCCGGGGCGTCCGCGCCCATGAGATCCAGACTGGCCTGAAACAGGCAGTGGGTATGGGTGTCGATGATCTTGGCTTTCCGACCCTTGAGCACCACGTGGGCTTTGTCGGGTGCCGTTGCACCACCGCCAGCGGGGCCGGCTCCGAACTCGGGCAACAAGTGACAACCGCAGAATTTGAGTCCGCCGAGGCGGTGTGAGTGTCCGAACATGCTGGTCATAAAACCTCCGAAAGGGTGCATCATAAGCAATGAATGGCGTTTATTCATGGATGATGCGCTTGCCCCCAGTGCCAACTTTGTTTCTTAGGCGACAGAGGGCGGATACAGCTTCCCTAGTGTTAATCCTAAAGGGTAAGGTGCCCCGGATGACCTAAGCTTCTGAAGTTGTTGATCGATTGATGATCAACGCCATTGCAGCGGAGGAAACACCATGGGATTGCGCTTTCTTGAGCATGTGCTCATCTTGACCGACGACCCAGAAGGCACTCGGGATTGGTTCGTTAACAATTTGGGATTTCGCAACGGCTATCACCCCGAGTTCGGTTTTCCTGTGTACTGGTTGTACATTGGTGAACAAGACGTGATTCACATTGGGAAAGCGCGTCATTCCGAGCACCAAAACACCTATTTGAAGACCCCTACCGACGGGGACAAAGATTTTTCTGCCGCCGGTGCCATGGGGTCCGGTCTCATCGATCACATTTGCCTGAACTGTGACGGCATGCAGGACTTCATCGACCGACTGACGGCCAACGGTGTTGAGTTCAGCGAGCGCAAGGCACACAACTCGTTGCTGTACCAGTTGTTCATGCGCGAGCCGATCAACGGCATCAAGGTCGAGCTGAATTTTTCCTGGGAAGAGGCGGTCAAGATGGGCCGAGTTCCCGAATACACCGATTCCGGTGTCCAAGCCAAGGCACCTGCCTGATTTTTTAAAGATTGAACTCCATGAAAGCACGCACCGTACGCATTCACGCCGCAGGCGGATCCGAGGTTTTACGCATCGAAAACGATGATCTGCCGGCACCGGCCGCAGGCGAAGTCACCATCCGCCACACCGCCATCGGCTTCAATTTTCAAGACATCTATACCCGTTCCGGGCTCTACCCGGCCCCTTTGCCCACGGGTTTGGGCACAGAAGCGGCCGGAGTGGTCGAACAAGTCGGTCCCGGCGTGACCGACTTCAAGGTGGGTGATCGCGTTTGTTATGCCAGCGGCCCCATGCTGGGCGCCTGCGCCACGGCCCGCAATTATCCGGTGGCCCGTTTGATGAAGTCGCCTGACTTCATGAAAGACGAAGAGATCGCCGCGATTTTGCTCAAGGGCATGACGGTCGAGTACCTGATGCAGCGCTGTTACCAGGTCAAAGCCGGACAGTATGTGCTGATGCATGCCGCCGCCGGTGGCGTGGGCTTGCTGGCCGGTCAATGGGGCCGTCACATCGGTGCGCACATGATCGGCGTGGCCGGCGGTGCCGATAAAGTGACCTTGGCACGCCAAAACGGTTACGAATTTTGCATCGATCGCAAGACCGAGGACATCGCCGCCCGGGTGAAAGAGATCACAGCCGGTGCGGGTGTGCCGGTGGTGTATGACTCGGTGGGCAAAGACTCTTTCGAGGCATCGCTGAACTGTCTGCAACCGCGTGGCTACTTCGTTTCATTTGGCACGACCACCGGCGCGCCACCGCCGGTGGCTGCTGGTACTCTGCAAAAAATGGGCTCTTTGTATTTCACCCGCCCCACCTTGGTGACTTACACCGCTTCCACTCAGGAATTGCGCGATTCGGCCGCCGCCGTGTTCGAGTTGTTCCGTCAAGGGGCGCTGAAGGTGTCGATCAACCAGCGCTACAAGATCGACGACATCGCTCAGGCGCATGCCGACTTGGAAACCGGTAAAACCACCGGGTCCAGCATCATTTTGCCGGCCTGATCACAGGCCAAAGACCGTTTCATTCAAAGAGGATCTCACCATGATCAAGCGTTTCAAACTGGGGTTGTTGGCCGGCATGCTGGCCGTGGCGGCCTGGGGCGCGCTGATCGCCATTTTGTCTTTGGTCTTCTTTCCCCAAGTCGCGACCTGGCTGCCCAATCTGGGCAATGCCGTGGCTGGCGGTTGAAGTGTCTTCTTTGCTGAATCAAGGAGTTCCTCATGCCCGCATATTGGATTGCACGCTGCGTCATTCATGACCCGGTCGAGTACAAGCGCTACACCGATCAGGTGCCCGGCATCATTGCCAAATACGGTGCCAAGGTGTTGGCGCGTGGCGGCAAATACCAGATCATGGAAGGCCCCGAGGTCTTCCACCGTTTCGTGTTGCTCGAGTTCCCCACTTTCAAGGCGGCTGTGAATTGCTTTCAGTCGCCCGAGTATGTCGCTGCGGCTTCGCACCGCCGCAGCGGTGCGGGCATGGTGGAGAACGTGATCGTCGAAAGCGGCGAATTTACCAAATGAGATCCAGACCCACCCGTGGGGGGGGGGGCGCTGATGCAGCTCAACCCCAGGCGCGCATCAACGCATGAGCCGCCTCTTCGGGCCGATCTTGGCCCACGATGGCGCGTACCACCGCAACCGACCCCACCCCGGCAGATTTGACTTCGGCAAAGCGTCCGATGTCGATGCCGCCAATGCCCACCAAGGGGTAATGTGACAAGAGGCATGCGTAGGCTCGCAGCCGACCCAGCCCCTGAGGTGCGGTGGACATGCGTTTGAGGGTGGTGGGAAACACCGCGCCCAAGGCCAGGTAACTGGGACCGACGGCCTCGGCACGCAACATCTCGGCATAGCCATGGGTCGACAACCCCAATCGCAAACCCGTCAATCTCATGCGCTCGACCGGCGCCACACCCAGGTCTTCCTGACCCAGGTGTATGCCATAGGCACCGTGCTCAATGGCGCTGGCCCAATGGTCGTTGATGAAGAGCAGGCTGCGGGTGCCTTGGGTTGCCGCGATGGCGGCTTTCACTTCTCGCTCGATCGCCTGACGGTCATCGGATTTGAAACGCAGTTGCAAGGTGGGAACGCCAGCTTGGGCCATGCGCGCCACCCAGTCGGCGTTGGGCAAGACGGCGTACACACCCAATTGACGCGGACAGGGGGGGAAAGCCAGGGGACGTGTCCGTGTCGGCAGACCAAAATCCTGGGCGGTCGTGGGCCATAGCGAGGGGTCAAAATGCCCCAGGCGTTGACTTTGACGCAGCCAGGCCTGTTTCACCACGCGGGCGTCGTGGGGCAAGAAGCCCAAGGCGGGCAGGGCCAGATCGAGCGCCTGTTCCACCTGTGAACCCGGGGCAGGCTTTGGCGCAGGCAAGGGCGAGCCAGCCAGCATCTGGGCGTGGGTTTGGAGCAGCGTTTGAGCCAGTTGGTCGGCGGTGGGTGTCATGACTGATGCCAGAAGGGGGTGCCCAACACCGGGGTGCTGGGCTGGGCTTGTTCTTGTGCTTGCATGGCGCCGGCGCGGTGTGCGCAACGACCGGCTCGCACGGCATCGGCAAAGGCCAGCGCCATCGCCACCGGGTCTTGCGCCAGGGCCACGGCGGTATTGAGCAATACCGCGTCGTAGCCCCATTCCAGAACCTGACAGGCGTGCGAGGGCAGTCCCAGACCGGCGTCGACGATCAGAGGCACTTCCAGTCGCTCGCGCAGGGTGCGCATGGCGTAGGGGTTGATGGGGCCTTTGCCGGTGCCGATGGGTGCGGCCCAGGGCATGACGGCTTGGCAACCGACATCGACCAAACGCTGGCACAGCACCAGGTCATCGGTGCTGTATGGCAAGACTTTGAACCCGCTTTTGATGAGTTGTTCGGCCGCCTGCGGCAATTGCAGGGTGTCGGGTTGCAGGGTGTAGTCGTCACCGATCAATTCCAACTTGATCCAGTTGGTCTCGAAAACTTCCCGTGCCATCTCTGCGGTGGTGATGGCCTCTTGTAAGCTGTGGCACCCGGCGGTGTTGGGCAGCACCGTCACGCCGGTGTCGCGCAACAGTTGAAAAAACTCACGCGACGCCTCGACGCCATGCGCGGTTTGGCGGCGCAACGAAGCGGTCAGCATGGCCGGACGCGCCGCCTGTACTGCGCGGGCCAAGACGGCAGGAGATGGGTAGCGCGAGGTGCCCAACAGCAAACGACTGTCAAAGGATTCGCCGTACAACACCAGGGGGTCATTCATGGGGGTCATGGTTCATCCGCCCGTGATGGGGGCGATCAGTTCAATGTGGTCGCCAGCTTGCAGCCGATGACTGGCATGGCGGGTTTTGGGGACGAAGGCCAGGTTGACGGCTGCTGCGAAGGGCGCTTTCACGCCGGCGGCGGTGATGGCGTCGGCCAACACGGCGTCCACTGGCAAGCGGTGCGGCTGTTGGTTGATCAGGACTTCAATGGTTTCGTTCATCTTCGACACGCAGGCCCCAACGCAGGGCCGATTCGGTGGTTTGGTGGTGCAGCCATTCCAGGCCGGCATCCAGCATGGCCGGCGAGATCAAAAAGCCATGTCGGTACAGTCCATTGAGGCTGATGTGCCGATTGCCGTGCAGGGTGACACAAGGCAGATTGTCGGCCAAGGTGGGGCGGGCCTGGGTGGCTATTTCAACAATGCGAGCTTCGGCAAAACCGGGGTGTACGGTGTAGGCGGCGCTCAGCAACTCCAGCGTCGAGCGCACACTGGCCTCTGACAGGTCTTCCGATTCGATTTCGGTGGCACCGATGACGAACAGGTGTTGCGGCTTGGGTGCAATGTAGATGGGGTAGCGCGGGTGAATCAGACGCGTCGGGCGTTGCAGAGTGACATCGGGGGCGTGCAGTCGGATGACCTCGCCGCGCACGCCGCGCAGGCGCAGGCGATCACGAGCACCCAAACCACGGCAATCGATCAGCCAATCGGGGGCGTCGGCCCCGTTCAAGTCAAAGTCGGCCGGTGTGCGCGGTGTGTGCCAATGCAGCGTGACTTGAGGGTGCTGTTGCAAAGCCCGTCCCAGCGCGTGCAGCAATGCCCGATTGTCCAACTGGCCCTCGCCAGGCAGGTACAAGCCCTGGGTAAAACGACCCGCCAGGCTGGGTTCGAGGTCGCCCAATCGGGTCCCGTCGACTTTCTCCAAAGGCGCAAGTTCGCTGACTTCACGCCCGGTGTTCAGCAGCATTTGCTCGAATTGGCGCGCCAGTGGGGCGTCTTGTCGGTGCCAGACGATCAGGCTGCCGTTTTGTTGGTTGTAGACGGGTTCCGGCAGGGTGGCGATCAGCTCGGCCCAACGGCGGATCGAGTGCTGCCCCATGCGCACCACCGAGGTCTCGGTGATGGCCGACTCGGCCAAGGGGGCGAGCATGGCGGCGGCGACACGGGCGGCCGCCCCTTGCCCCTCGGGCCCCTGACCTTCAAACACTTCCACGGCGTGGCCTTCGCGCGCCAGAGCGTGCGCCATCAGCCGACCCATCAGGCCGGCACCCAGGATCACGCAGCGCATCGCGCTCATGGTCTGACTCCCTGTTTCATGGGGTGTATTGTCCCCGATCCCAAAGCCCCGCAAGCGGGCTTGCGTATGATTCAGGTCATGAACGAGAAAAAGTCTTTCAGCTACGCCCGCGTGTTGACCATTGCCGGGTCGGACAGCGGGGGTGGGGCCGGCATCCAGGCCGATCTGAAAACCATTGCCGCCCTGGGCTGCTATGGTCTGTCGGCGCTGACGGCGCTGACGGCCCAAAATACCCTGGGGGTTCAGGCCATCCATGCCGTACCGCCTGCGTTTTTAAAGGCACAACTGCAGTCGGTGCTTGACGACATTGGGGCCGATGCGATCAAGATCGGTATGTTGCATGCCCCCGAGATCGTCGAGGTGGTGGCCTGGGCCATCGACCAATACCGGCCTGCGCATGTTGTACTGGACCCCGTGATGGTGGCCACCAGTGGCGACCGCCTGATCGCCCAAGAGACGGTCGCCGAATTGGTGCGGCAACTCTTTCCCCGCGCCAGTTTGATCACCCCGAACCTGGATGAGGCCGAATGGCTGCTGGGGCGGCCGATTGTCTCGGCCCAGGAACTGCCGCAGGCCGCCACCGATCTGTTGGGTTTTGGAGCGCAGTCGGTGTTGCTCAAAGGCGGGCATTTGAAGGGCGAGCAGGTGGTGGACTGGCTGCAATGGCCCGGCCAAACCGGGCAAAGTCTGTCCAACCCACGCATCGACAGCCCCAATGTGCATGGCACAGGCTGCACCCTGTCATCGGCCATCGCCTCGCACTTGGCCCTGGGGCACCGCTTGCCCGAGGCCGTTGCCTTGTCGCGCCAGTACATACTGGGCGCGATTGCCGCCGGGGCAGATTACCGTTTGGGGCAGGGCCATGGGCCGCTCAACCACGGTCACGCGCCTCGATCCACTCAGCGGCTGGTGCGCAGCTGAGCCGATTCAGACCTTCAGTCGTTGGTGCAAGCGTACCGAGGCGGTGGTGTATTCCAGCGTCACGGGCGACTCGTTCATGCGCTCGACCGCACCATAGGCCGCAAGTGTCGCTTCATGAAAACCGCTCAGGATCAGTTTGCGCTTACCGGGGTAGTGGTTGATGTCGCCAACGGCGTAAATGCCGGGCTCGCTGGTGCCGAAGTCATGGGTGTTGACCTTGATTTGGCGGCGTGCCATGTCCAGGCCCCATTGCGCGATGGGGCCAAGCTTGGGGCTCAGGCCCAGACACTGCACCAGCACATCGCAGGGCAGTGACACAGCCTCACCCTCGGGGGGCGAGACCTTCAGCCCCAGCAGTTGACCCTGTGCCGCAGACACTTCAATGGGTTGGCCCACGACCCAACGCAAGCGACCGGCTTCAATCAGCCCTTGCACCCAGGCTTGATCGGCATCGTTCAAATCCATTTTGTCACGCCGGTGCAGCAGACTCAGGCTGGCCGTGGGGCGATCCAGCCAGGCTTTCAAGCAGTCGATGATGAGTTCGTCACCTCCGGCAAGGATCACATGTGGGGGCGTTTTGGGTGGGGGGATCGAGTCGGCAGCGAAATGCACGCCCCTCAGGCCCGCCAGCCCCTCCAACGCCAAAGTGCGCGGGACAAAAGCGCCCACGCCGGAGGCAATGAAGAGGCTTTGCGTGTGCCAGCTCTGGCTTTGATCGGTGCAGACCAGCCAGCCGGTTTCGTTGTGTTGTTGAATTTGGCTGACCTGCTGGCCCAGATGAAAGGACACGTCAAATGGGGCGATTTGCTGTTGCAGGCGCTCGATCAATTCACGCCCGGTGCAGCGTGGCAGGCCAGGGATGTCGTAGATGGGTTTGTCCGCATACAGCTCGATGCATTGGCCGCCGATGTGAGGCAGCACATCGATCACCTCGCAAGGCACACCCAGCAGGCCCAATTCAAAGGCCTGGAACAGGCCCACGGGGCCGGCGCCGATGATCAGGGCGGGGGTGGATCTCAGCGCTTGAGTTCCACCAGTTTGCCGGTCTTGTTTTTCCATTCCTCGGCGTCGGGCAGTGGGGTCTTGCGTTTGGTGATGCTTGGCCAGCCCAATTGAGACAGTTCGGCGTTCAGGGCCACCATGTGCTGCTGACCGTCGGGCACGTCTTCTTCGGCATAAATGGCGTTGACTGGACACTCGGGGATGCAAACTGCGCAGTCGATGCATTCATCGGGGTCGATGGTGAGGAAATTGAGGCCTTCGCGGAAGCAGTCCACGGGGCAGACATCGACGCAATCGGTGTATTTGCAGCGGATGCAGGCTTCGGTGACAACGTGGGTCATGGTAGAAAAAACGGGGCTTTTCGGGCCCGGATAGAAGGAATAAACGATTTTACCCTGATCTCAGGCGATCAGGGCGGCGGCGCTGGTGCGGTGGCTGGCGGTATCGACCAAGACCAGCGCACCCAGACCGCGCGAGCCGGCGTAGGGTAACAGCGGAATGTCTTGCTGCAATTGCAGATGGACCAAGCCAATTTCGTTGGGCTGCAAAGCTTCGGCCGCGACGGGTTCAAGGGTTTGAATGTCCAAGCGATGTTCAATGGCCATGACTCGCGCCTTGACCCAGCGCCGACCATGCAAGGCCCAATACACCCGCCCCGCTTGCAAAGGGGAGTCATCCATCCAGGCGACAGTGGCTTGGATGTCCCGGCGGGTCTGCAAGCCGGTCTCGGCCAACAGCCAGTCCCCGCGCGAGACATCGACCTCGCGGTCAAGCACGACGCCTGCGCTATGGCCTTCAATGTGCATGCATTCACGCCGCACTGCATCGAGCAATCGGGCCACGGTGGCGGTTTGGCCGCTGGGGAAGACCCGTACGGTTTGTCCGACTTGCAAGGTGCCGCAAGCCAATCGGCCCCAGAACACCCGGCGACTGGTGCGGGTCTCGGCCGAGTCGTGGTTTTTCTCGACCCATTGCACCGGGAAGGCCAAAGGCAAGTCTGCGTCATGAGGGATGTTGGGCAGGCCCTCGAGCAGGGCCAGCAGGCTAGGGCCTTGATAGCCGCACCAACCTTGTTGGGGTTCGACCACATTCCAGCCTCGCAGGGCGGACAGCGGCACGATGGCGCGCGGTTCGAAACCAGCGCCCAAGGCAAAAGCCAGCAGGGCTTCACGGATGCGCTCAAAGGCCAATGCGGCGTCGGCGACCGCATCGAGTTTGTTGACCGCAAAGACCAGCGAGGGCACGCGCAAGCGGTGCGCCAACAGGCTGTGGCGCCGGGTCTGCGGCAGCAGCGACACCACGTCGGTGCTGGTGTCAATTTTTGTCGCATCCACCAACACCACGGCGGCGTCGGCCGTGCTGGCCGCAGTCACCATGTTGCGGGTGTACTGCTCGTGGCCGGGGGCGTCGCCAATGATGAATTTGCGCGTGGCGGTGCTGAAGTAGCGATAAGCCACGTCGATGGTGATGCCTTGCTCGCGCTCGGCGCTCAGGCCATCTGTCAGCAGGGCGAGATCGGTTTGACCTGAACGTTGCACGCCAGCCAATTGGTCGGACAAGACGGCTTGGGTGTCGACCAAAAGGCGACCGATCAGCGTGCTTTTGCCGTCATCGACCGAACCGCAGGTGATGAATTTGAGGGCGTCCATCAGAAGTACCCATCCATTTTGCGTTTTTCCATCGAGGCGTCTGAAGTTTGGTCGTCCATGCGTGTGGCGCCGCGCTCGCTGACTTCGGCCGCCAAAGTCTCGCGCACGATTTCCGCCGGTGTGGCGGCGTCACTCAGCACCGGGCAGGTGCAGGTGATATCGCCGACGGTGCGAAAGCGCACGCGCTGACTTTGCACGATCTCGTCAGGTTTGGCAGGTGTGATTTCGGTGACCGGCACCCACAGGCCGCGCCGGTGCACCACGCTGCGTTCGTGGCTGTAATAGAGGGAGGGCAATTCGATTTGTTCGCGGTCGATGTACTGCCACACGTCCAGCTCGGTCCAGTTGGAAATGGGAAAGACGCGGAAGTGTTCGCCGGGTTGCAAGCGGGTGTTGAACTGTGTCCACAGCTCGGGGCGTTGGTCTTTGGGCTGCCATTGGCCGAAGCTGTCCCGGTGACTGAAGACGCGCTCCTTGGCGCGGGCCTTTTCCTCGTCACGGCGGGCGCCGCCGATCAGGGCATCGAAGCGGAACTCTTCGATGGCTTCGAGCAAGGTCACCGATTGGTGGGCATTGCGGCTTTCGCTCGGATGGGCCAGGCGCACGGCGCCCCGGCGCATCGAGTCTTCCACGCTGCGGACGATCAGGTCGGCGCCAAGCTTGGCCGCACGCCGATCTCGGAACTCGGTGACCTCGGGGAAGTTGTGCCCGGTGTCGATCATCAGCAAGGGGTAGGGCAGTCGACCATGGCCAAAGGCCTTCTCGGCGCAACGCAGCATGACCAGCGAATCTTTGCCGCCCGAGAACAACAGGGTGGGACGCTCAAAGACTGCCGCCACCTCGCGCAAAATGAAAATGGTTTCCTCTTCCAATGCGTCCAGGTGGCTGTTACCCAGGGCGCGCAGGTGTTCGGTGTCGGTGCGGGCGTTCATGCTGTCCTTTGATGCAGGCCACATTCTTTGGCCGATTCTTCTTCCCACCACCAGCGGCCGGCGCGAAAGGGTTCGCCCAGGCTGATGGCGCGGGTGCAGGGGGCGCAGCCGATGCTGGGGTAGAAGTCATCGTGCAGCGGGTTGTAGTCGATCTTTTCTTGGGCGATGTAATGCCAAACATCGCCCAAGGTCCAATGGGCCAAGGGGTTGTATTTGACGCGGCCGGTCGAGGCCTGTTCGCTGTCATCGATGTCGGGCACTTCGGCGCGGGCATCGGACTGTTCGCGGCGCAAGCCGGTTACCCAAGCGGTCTGACCATTCAGGGCCCGTGCCAGGGGTTCGAGCTTGCGAACCCGACAGCAGTCTTTGCGCAAGTCGATACTTTGGTGGATCGCGTTTTGTCCATGCTTGGCCACCCATTGGATGACTTGGCTCGGCTCGGGTCGATGCACCTCCATGTCAAGACGGCCTGCGGCCTGTTGACGCTCGAGCAAGGCCAAGGTCTGATGGTGCAGGGCGCCAGTGTCAAGCACGAAGACCCGAATGGGTAGGCCGAGTTTCGCAATCAGGTGGCTGATGACCACATCCTCCGCCCCCAGGCTGGAGGCTTGCTTGATCTGGACATGGTCATGGCTGGCCTGCTGTAACAGTTCTTGGCTGTGGCGAAGATTGTGCGCGAAGTCGGAGCTGGCCTGGGCCAATCGTTGACAGGCGCTGGGTTGGGTAGCCAGGGGATTCATGCGAGCGACCTGCGGGCAAACACTGGCTGGGATTCTGTGGCATCGCCCTGATAAGCCGGCAAAGGCAGGGACAGCACGTGTTGTGCCGTCGCCAGAGTTTGGTCAGCACGCAGCACGGCACTGCTGAATCCGCAGCGGCGCATGAGGATGAGTTGGTCGGCCAACACGTCGCCGATGGCCCGAATCTCGCCCTGAAAGCCGCGGCGGCGCAGCACATGGGCTTGGCTGTAGGCGCGGCCATCGGTGAATTTCGGAAAGTGCAGTTCAATGCGGGTGACGCCCTGCAAGTCGATTGCCAATGCGTCGGCGGTGTTGTCCAGCCGGAGCGCGTCGTCGTGGGGTGAGGTGGTGAACAGTTTCATGGTGCGGCGTTCAGTCTTCGGTGCTGCGAGCGGTGATGTGGCGAACCGCTTGGGTGGCTTCGTGGAAGGGGTCGTGCCCAATGCGTCGCAATGCATCAATAAAGTGCTCTTTTTCGAGCCTGTGATGGACATAGGTGGTCAATAAAGCCTCGATGGCTTCGGGCACTTCAGCGGCTGCAAACGAGGGGCCGACGACCTTGCCGGGTTGAGCCTCGCCACTCAGTCGGCTGCCGTCCGATCCTCCCAGGGTGATTTGGTACCACTCTTGACCATCTTTGTCGACGCCCAGAATGCCAATGTGGCCGCTGTGGTGGTGACCGCAAGAGTTGATGCAACCGCTGATGTGCAAGTCGATTGGGCCCAAGTCATCGAGTTCATCGAGGTCTTGGTAACGCGCCAGGATGGATTCGGCCAAGGGCAGGGAACGGGCGTTGGCCAAAGCGCAATAGTCGCCGCCAGGGCAGGCGATGATGTCTGACAACAAACCGATGTTGGGTCGTGCCAAGCCCAGTCGACGGGCTTCGCGCCAGAGTTCGGGCAATTGGTCGCAGGGCACCCACGGCAGCAGTAGGTTTTGTTCGTGCGTCACGCGCGCTTCGCCGGCAGAGTAGCGTTCGGCCAATTCGGCAGCAGCGTCCAGTTGATCGGCGCTGGCGTCACCCGGCGCTTGGCCAGGCCGTTTGAATGACAGGGTCACGGCGCGCCAATCGGGGTTGCGGTGGGCGCTGACGTTGCGTTGCAACCAGCGCGAGAACTCGGTGTCATCTTCGGCGGCCGCGCGCAGGATGCGTGCCATTTTGGCGTCGGCACTGGCGCGGTCGCAAAACGCTGCGGGCAGCTCGAAGTGGGCTTGAACACGGTTCAGTTCATCGTCGCTGATGCGGTGCGCGGCACCATGGTCGATGACCCGTTGGTACTCTTCGTTGACCTCGTGAGTGAAACGTTCACCCTCGGCCTTGATCAGGATTTTGATGCGGGCTTTGTAGATGTTGTCGCGACGACCCCATCTGTTGTAGGTCCGCACCAAGGCCTCGAGGTAATTCAGGATGTCGCGGGCTGGCAGAAAATCGCGCAGAACCCTGCCAATGACGGGGGTGCGGCCCATGCCGCCACCGGCTTGAACCCGAAAACCCAGTTCGCCTTGCGCGTTGCGCAGCAGACGCAAGCCGACATCGTGCCAACCTGTGGCGACCCGGTCTTCCTCGGCGCCGGTGATGGCGATTTTGAATTTGCGCGGCAGAAACGCGAACTCGGGGTGCAGGGTGCTCCACTGGCGCATGATCTCGGCCCAGGGGCGCGGGTCGGCGACTTCGTCAGGGGCGATGCCGGCCAGTGCGTCGCTGGTGATGTTGCGAATGCAATTGCCGCTGGTCTGGATGCCGTGCATATCGACCGAGGCCAACAAGTCCATCACGTCGGCGCTGCGCTCAAGTGGAATCCAGTTGAACTGGACGTTTTGACGGGTGGTGAAGTGGCCCACGCCGTGCACCAGGGGCGGGGCCGGGCGGATCGGATCGATGGCGTTTTGCGTGATTTGTGCATGTTGCAACACGTCCGCATCGGGTTGATCAAACTCGCGGGCGATGCGCGCCAGCACCCGCAATTGGCGGCTGTTGATCTCGCCGTAGGGCACGGCGACCCGCAGCATGGGGGCATAGCGTTGCACATACCAACCGTTTTGCAAGCGCAAGGGGCGAAAGTCATCGGCGGCCAACTCACCCTTCAGGTGGCGTTGCAGTTGGTCTCGGTACTGGGCCGCGCGCTGACGCACGGCGGTTCGGTCGAATTCGGTGTAGGCGTACATGGTGGTTTCAAAAGGAACCCCTGCACTTTAGCTTTTTTATATGCGAAAACAAACGATATATTTGTTTGACTTATATTCTTATTGAAATATATAGACCCATTAAACGGAGCGCAGGCTGCTGAGCGCGGCCCGCAAAGGCTGAGGCATGGCGTCCGTGCTGCGGGTGATTTGGGCGGCCAGGAGTTCGCCGCACAAACTGCCCAGGGTCAAACCCCGGGCGCCCAAACCCGCCAGCACCCAGAGCCCCGCACCACCGCGGTGGGGCAAGGGGCCCACCCAAGGCAGTCGGTCGGGCACTGTGGCACGCACGCCCACCCAAGCCCCCCATTGTGGTTGCGGCGGCAGCTGCAAGATGCTGTCAGCGGCCAGGCGTTGCCAGCGCTGAGCGTTCAAATCCTGATCCTCGGGGCGGTAGACCGGGAGGTCGAGGCTGCGGTCGAAGCTGGAGCCCACCATCCAATGTGGCAGGCCTTGCCAGGGGATGGCTGGCAGCAGGCTGCCATCGCCATTGCGAGGGCGTTTTGGCCAGGTGGCGGGCACCGGGTTGGGGCAAGGGCCCAGGCTGAGTTGACCACGCACCGCCTGCATGCGCAGTGTGTGTCCCAGGGGCTTGAGCAAGTGGGCACTGGCCGTGCCCAAAGCGACGACCAGATTCGAGCCGACCTGCATGCTGCGGCCTGTGCGCTCATGCAAGACCCAGCCCTGGGCTTGGCGTTGGATTCCGGTGATGTCCCAACCCGCCATCGTTTCAATGACTGGGTGATCCAGCAGATGGCGGACCAAGGCCCTGGGTTGTACCCAAGCGGCATGCGGCTGGTGCCAGCCCCCGGGGATGTCTTGCCACCAATCGGCGCGCCACGGGCTCAAGTCGGTGTCGGAGGGTTGCCAGCCTTTGCTCAGCGCGTGGTCTTCAGGCGGTTGGCGACTGGCCTTGGCGCCCAGCAGCATTTCATCCAGACCCTCGGTGCCCCAGTCCTGTCCGGGTCTCAGCTGCTTCAATCTCGACAGGGTGTGGCGCAGACCCATGCGCGTCAAGCGAGACAGGGCCTGGTCATCCCCGCTGGTGTGGCAGGCCACCAGCCCGGCGGGCAAGCCCGATGCGCCTGCGGCCGGTCCAATGGCGTCGATGACGCGCACCGGCCAGCCGCGTTCGGCCAAGGCGCGGGCGACACTGGCACCGGCCAGCCCGGCTCCGAGCACGCAAACCAGAGAAGGGTGCAGGTCATCTGCAATGCCCGGCCAGAGCGCCTGCAGGCATTTCTTTTTAGGGGGCAGTCCCGGGCGTTTGATCACTTGCAGGCCCAAAGACACCAAGGTGCTGGTGACGGCGCTGGCCACGCACCACGTGGCCCAGTATGCGCCGCGTCGGCTCAGGCGAGTCAATTCGCGCAGCACATCGGCACTCCACATGCCGGGGTTGGCGCGGGGGCTGAAACCATCCAAATAAACGCTGTGGGCCTGAAAGTCGAGTTGTGTCAGGCTTGTGGCGCTGTCGCCCACCACCAGGTCCAGCACCACGGCGCCGCTGTCAAAGCTGAGTCGATGCACCCCTGGTAGCAGGCCCCACCAGGACAGGGCCAGTTGGCGCGCCAAGTCATGCAATTCAGGCCAGGCGCGGGTGCTGCGGATCAAGTCTTCGGGGTCGACGGGGTGTGATTCGGTTGCGATGTAGTGCAGTCGCGTGGGCCGATCGGGGTCTTGTTGCCAAGCCTGCCAAGTGGCGAGGAAATTCAGGCCCAGACCGAAGCCATTTTCCAGCACGCACCATCCGGGTTGTCGTTTCCACACGGCCTGATCGCCCCGCAACCGGCAACCTTCCAGAAAAACATGTCTGGCCTGTTCCAGACCACGATCACCGATGCGTCCTCGACTGCGATAGATGTCGGGGTACAGGGTGCTGTGTGGCAAGCCTTCATTGTCCCAACTCACCACCGGCATGGCGCGGACTCAGGCTTGGGGTGGGACGTAGCCTTGGGCCTGGTCGGCACCGGTGCCAAAGAAATGGTTTTCCATTTGTCGCGCCAGATACTGGCGGGCGCGTTGGTCGGCCAGGTTCAGGCGGTTTTCATTGACCAGCATGGTCTGATGGCGCAGCCAATCGCCCCAGGCCTGCTTGCTGACGTTTTCCCAAATGCGTTTGCCCAGTTCTCCGGGATATGGCGGGAAATCGAGACCTTCGGCGTCGGTGCCTAGTTTGATGCATTTGACGGTGCGTGCCATGGGTTTGTCCTTCAGATGTTTTTGACCAAGACCAAGCTTCTGCGGTCCCAGTTGTATTTGCGTTTGCGCGATTCGGGCAGCCAATCGGGGTCGACCTGGACAAAACCGCGTTTGAGAAACCAGTGGGTGGTTCGGGTGGTGAGAACGAAGATGGATTTCAAACCCAGAGCCCGGGCCCGATGCTCGATGCGCTTGAGTATTTTCTCGCCATCGCCTTGGCCTTGCGATTGTGGGGAAACTGTCAGCGCAGCCATCTCGGCGCAGCCCGACTCGGGGTAGGGGTAAAGGGCGGCGCAGCCAAAAATCACGCCGTCGTGGTCAATGACAGTGTATTGCTCGATGTCGCGCTCGATCTCGGTGCGATCGCGTCGCACCAGGGTGCCATTTTTCTCGAAGGGTTCGATCAGTTGCAAGATGCCGCCTACGTCTTCGTGGGTGGCTTCGCGCAGCTCTTCGAGTTTTTCATCGACCACCATGGTGCCAATGCCATCGTGCATGTAGATTTCCAGCAGCAAGGCTCCGTCGACCGCGAAGGGCAGGATGTGGCTGCGCTCGACGCCTGCTTCGCAGGCCTTGACACAATGTTGCAGGTAAAAGGCCATGTCAGAGGGGTCGTTGGGCGCTGGCAAGCCAGTCAACAGACGCTTGGCGTCGGCCAGCGAGAGTTCGGTATCAATGGGGTTGTCGTCGGCCGCTGCTTCGTTGGGACGCTGGCGGATTCCGGGGGTTTCTGTGACGAACAACAGTTTGTCGGCTTGCAGCGCGATGGCCACCGAGGTGGCGACCTCTTCCATGGTCAGGTTGAAGGCTTCGCCGGTCGGCGAAAAGCCCAGGGGCGAGAGCAAGACCAGGGAGCCGGCGTTCAGGGTTTGGGTGATGCCAGCCACGTCAACCTTGCGCACCAAGCCCGAATGCTGGAAGTCGACGCCGTCGACGATGCCCACCGGTCGGGCGGTGAGGAAGTTTCCCGAAATGACCCGCACCGTGGCGCCGGCCATGGGGGTGTTGGGCAAGCCCATGCTGAATGCGGCTTCGATTTCGTAACGCAGTTGACCGGCCGCCTCTTGGGCGCAATCGAGTGCCACCTCATCGGTGATGCGCATGCCGTGCGAGTAACGGGCCTCGTGACCCTTCAGACGCAGTTGCTCGTTGACTTGGGGTCGAAAGCCGTGCACCAGAACAATTTTCACGCCCATGCTCTGAATCAGGGCGATGTCTTGCGCCAAGTGGGGCATCTTGCCCGCCTGCAAGGCTTCACCGGCCACCCCCACCACAAAGGTCTTGCCCCGGTGCATGTGGATGTAGGGTGCCACCGAGCGGAACCAGGGCACGAAGGTGAAGTTGAAAACAGCGGACATGGGCGTCGGGAATGCAGTGCAGGGGATAATCACCGATTGTCCATCAAACCAGCGCTATTTTTCAGCCCCGTGACCGCTTCGTTTTTGCTTGAGTTCCCCGACCAGCTGCCCGTCTCCGCCCGTCGAGCCGAGATCGAACAGGCCATGCGCGAGCATCAGGTCATCATCGTGTGCGGCGAAACCGGTTCGGGCAAGACCACACAGTTGCCCAAAATCGCCTTGGCCATGGGGCGAGGTGCGCAGGAGTCCGGTCAACGCCCCCGGATGATCGGCCACACTCAGCCGCGCCGGATTGCCGCGACCTCGGTGGCCAAGCGCATCGCCCAAGAGTTGCAAACCCCGCTGGGCGAGGTGGTGGGCTACAAAGTCCGATTCAACGACCGCCTAGAGCGCGGGGCCCGGGTCAAATTGATGACCGACGGCATCTTGCTGGCCGAAACCCAGGGTGATCCGCTGTTGCGTGCGTATGACACCTTGATCATCGACGAGGCGCACGAGCGCAACCTGAACATTGATTTTTTGCTGGGCTATCTGAAACAACTTTTGCCCAGGCGCCCCGATTTGAAGGTGGTGATCACCTCGGCGACCATCGATTCCGACCGCTTTGCCCGCCACTTCGCCAGCGCTCAAGGCCCGGCGCCGGTCATCATGGTGTCGGGCCGAACTTTTCCCGTCGAGCAACGCTATCGACCCTTTGAGGACAGCAAAGACCATGGTTTGAATCAGGCGGTGGCCGAGGCCGTGGATGAGTTGTGGGTGGGTGGCAGCGGCGGCGATATTTTGGTTTTTTTGCCAGGCGAGCGCGAAATTCGAGACTTGGCCGACCATCTGCGAGGGCATCTGTCCCAGTCGGCCTGGAGTCGCGACACCGAGATATTGCCTTTGTTTTCGCGCTTGTCGCAGGCCGAGCAAGACCGAGTGTTCGACACCTCTGGCGAGCGGCGGGTGGTTCTGGCCACCAACGTGGCCGAGACCTCTCTGACCGTGCCGGGCATCCGTTACGTCATCGATGTGGGCACTGCCCGGGTGAAGCGCTACAACCTGCGCAGCAAGGTCGAGCAGTTGCAATTCGAACCGGTCAGCCAAGCGGCGGCCAACCAGCGCGCCGGTCGTTGCGGCCGCGTCGCCAACGGCATCTGCATTCGCCTTTTTGATGAAACCGATTTCCTGGGGCGTGCGCGTTTCACCGACCCGGAAATTCTGCGCAGCTCTCTGGCCAACGTGATTCTGCGCATGAAGTCGCTGGGCTTGGGCCGGGTCGAAGATTTTCCATTCATCGATCCGCCCTCATCGCGCGCCATCGCCGACGGGCATCAATTGCTCGCCGAGCTGGGTGCGGTTGACGATGAGCAAAACCTGACCGCTTTGGGGCGCGAGTTGGCGCGCTTGCCGCTGGACCCGAGGGTCGGACGCATGATCCTTGAGGCCCGATCGCGGGGCGCTCTGGACGAGGTGCTGGTGATAGCCAGCGCCTTGTCCGTGCAAGACGTGCGCGACCGCCCCGTCGACGTTCAAACCCAGGCCGATCAGAAGCATGCCCAATTCAAAGACGACAAGAGCGAATTCAGTGGTCTGGTCAACCTGTGGCGTTGGTTGCACGAGGCGCGCGGCGGCCAAGGCCAGGCGCACAAACTCTCGAACCGGCAGTACGAACAGCTGTTGCGTTCGCATTACATTCATGTGCGACGTGTGCGCGAGTGGCGTGACGTGCACAGCCAACTGTTGACGGTGGTGCGTGAGCAGGGCTGGAAGCTCAATACCACGCCGGCCAGTTACGAACAAATTCACCTCTCGATGCTGGCCGGCTTGCTGGGAAATGTGGGCTGCAAGGTCGACGACGAAGAGGTTTACCTGGGCGCGCGCGGTATCAAGTTTTACCGCCATCCCGGCGCGCATTTGCGCAAAAAACCCGGTCGCTGGTTGGTGGCAGCCGAGTTGGTCGACACCACGCGCTTGTTCGGTCGCGGTTTGGCGCAGATCGACCCCGCTGGCTTGGAAGAGATCGGTGCGCACGTTCTGAAAAAGCAGTGGTTGGACCCGCACTGGGACAAAAAGCACAACGAGGTTCTGGCTTTCGAACGCGCCACGCTGTATGGCCTGGTGGTCTACAGCGGACGCCGTCGCCCCTATGCAGCGGTCGATCCGGTCGGTGCGCGCGAGATCTTCATCCGCGAGGCTCTGGTGGGTGGGGCCTGGGAGGGGCAATTGCCTTTTTTGCAGGCCAATCGGCAGATGGTCCGCAAGGTCCAAGAACTCGAGCACAAGTCACGCCGCCAAGATGTCTTGGTGGACGAAGAGCTGATTTACGCTTATTACGACGCTCAAATTCCCGCCACCATTTGCAATGCCCGTGATCTGGAATTCTGGTGGGGCAAGGCTGCGCGCGACAACCCCAAATTGCTGTACATGGGGCGAGAGGATCTGATGCGACATGAGGCGGCCAGCGTGACTGCGCAAGCCTTTCCACGTGTCATTCGCTTGGGTGGGGTCGATTGCGCCACCGATTATTTGCACGCCCCAGGCGACGCACGAGATGGATTGACGGTGACGGTGCCTCTGTTCGTGCTCAATCAAGTCTCGGAAGAGCGTTGTGAGTGGTTGGTGCCGGGGATGCTGAAAGACAAGATATTGGCTTTGCTCAAAAGCCTGCCGCAAAAGCCACGTTCGCGTTTCGTGCCTCTGCCCGACAACGCGGCCCGCTTGGCCGAGGCTCTGGGCTCTCCCGAGGTCTTTGGCCACGGCTCGCTGACCGATGTCTTGCTGCGCCAGGTGCGAGATCTGACCAGCCTGGATGTCAAGCGTGCCGATTTCAAATTGGACATGGTCCCGCCCCATTTGTTCATGAATTTGCGCGTGGTCGACGAACATGGCCGACAACTGGGTGTGGGTCGAAATTTGGGGGCCTTGCGCACCGAGTGGGGCCAGCATGCGCGCGGCGCCTTTCAGGCCTTGGCCCAACTCAAGGCGAAGCCGACAGGGTCTTTGGTGGCCGAGAAGGATTCAACAGCGCCGACCCAGGTGCCAGCCCAACGGTCAGCGGGCAGGACTCCATCGTCCGAGGTTGCGCCTGCCAGTGCTGGTCCCTACTCGGCGTGGACTTTTGGTGAGTTGCCCGAGTTGATGGAAATCCGCAAGGGTGGTCAAACCTTGGTCGGCTTCCCGGCCTTGGTCGATCATGATGCGGCGGTGATGATCGAGGTGTTTGATGAACCCGAATTGGCACAGAAAAAGCACCTGGCGGGTTTGCGTCGTTTGTTCTCCTTGCAGATCAAAGATGCTTTGAAGTACCTGGAAAAGAGCATTCCAGACCTGCAAAAAATGGCGGTGGCCTACATGTCCTTGGGCAGCCAAGAAGAGTTGCGCCAGCAAATCATCGACTTGGCCCTGGATCGTGCGTTCTTGCTCGAGCCCTGGCCGTGTGACGAGGCCAGTTTCAAGACGAGGCTGGAAGAGGGGCGCACCCGCTTGACCCTGATTGCCAACGAAGTGGCGAGGTTGTGCGCTCAGGTTCTGGCTGAATTTGCCACGGCCCAGAAAAAAATTCGCGACAGCAAAGGGCAGGCCGATGCGGCGGCCGACTGTGCCCAGCAATTGCAGCGCCTGGTGGGCAAACAGTTTGTACGCGACACGCCGTGGCCGCAAATGCAGCACTTGGTGCGGTATTTGAAGGCCATTACCCTGCGCCTGAACAAGTGTCGCTCCGACCCGGCGCGAGACGCGCAACGCCTGTCCGAGGTGAAGGCCCTAGAGCAACGCTATTGGCGCTTGGTATCCGAGCGCAAGGGCGTCACTGACGAGCGCATGCTCGAGTTCCGCTGGCTACTCGAAGAATTGCGGGTGAGTTTCTTCGCCCAAGAGTTGCGCACCCCGCAACCGGTCAGCATCAAGCGCTTGGAGAAAGCCTGGGCCCAATTGAGTTGAGCCCCGACCTGTGACTAAAGACGGGCCAACCTTTGCAATGCGGTTTGCAGCGTTTCGTCCTTTTTGGCAAAACAAAAACGGATGATGCGCTGATCAAACCCATCGGCATAAAAGGCCGATAAGGGGATGGCCGCTACACCGATCTCACGGGTCAGCCACTGACAGAAGTCGGATTCGCTCAGGTTCTTCTCGGGCACCCCCAAGCCGTCGATGCGGGCGCATTGGAAATAGCTGCCTTCGCTGGGCAACAATTTGAATTGGGTTTGTTCCAGTCCAGCACGAAACAGATCACGTTTGCGTTGGTAAAAGGCAGGCAGCTGCAAATAGGGTTGCGGGTCGGCCATGTAGGAAGCCAGGCCGTATTGCACCGGCGTGTTGACGGTGAATACGTTGAACTGGTGGACTTTGCGGTATTCCGAGGTGTACGCTGGCGGTGCCGCGCAATAGGCCACTTTCCATCCGGTGACGTGGTAAGTCTTGCCAAAACTGGAGATCACAAAAGCCCGCTCGGCCAAGGCCGGAAAGCTGGCCACGCTCAGGTGTTGCAAAGGGGCGTAGACCATGTGCTCGTACACCTCATCCGAGAGCAAGATGACCTGCGTGGGCTCCAAAATCTCTTGCAACTTCAGCATTTCCTCGCGCGTCCAGACCGTGGCACTTGGGTTGTGCGGGGTGTTGACCATCATCATCCGGGTGCGTGGGGTGATGGCAGCGGCGATGCGATCGAAATCAGGCCGGAAGGTGCCCGGATGCAGGGGCACGCGCACGACCGTGCCACCAGCCAATTCGATGTTGGGGATGTAGCTGTCGTAGCATGGCTCGAGGACGATGACCTCATCTCCAGGGCGCACCACGGCCAGCACAGCGTTGATGATGGCTTGGGTGGCTCCGGCAGTCACCGTGATTTCGCCCTCTGGGTCGTAGCGGCGACCGTAGAGGGTCTGGATTTTGTCCGAGATGGCTCGTCTGAGCTCGGGCACGCCCAGCATCGAGGGGTATTGGTTCAAGCCCTTGCGCATGGCATCGGTCACGGCGTCGATCAGACGCGGGTCGCAATCGAAATCGGGAAATCCTTGGCCCAGGTTGACGGCCTTGCATTCTTGCGCCAAGGCGGACATGACGGTGAAGATGGTGGTGCCCACACGGGGCAGTTTGGATTCAATCTGAGGGGTCATGGTGAAAAATCAAAGTTCATAGTCGGTGTCGCGGCCTTCCAGCGCCATTTGCACCAAATCCCGGTTGAGCTGGTCGCTGAGCATGTGGGCGAATTCCAGCACGAAATGACGCAGGTAGCTGCCTTTTTTGAAGGCGACTCGGGCCATATTGGTTCCAAACAGTTGGCCAGCGGGGCGGCTGATCAGGTTGTCGGGCAAGCCGTCCTTGACCGCCATTTCGGCCACGATGCCCACCCCCATGCCCAGACTGACATAGGTTTTGATCACATCTGAATCGATGGCTTCCAATGCGATGCGCGGAGCCAAGCCCTGTTGCGCGAAGGCCTGATCGATGCGCGAGCGACCCGTGAACGAGGGGTGGTAAGTGACCAGCGGATACTCGGCCAGACGCTCCAGTGAAATTTGGCGCGCGTTGGCCAAGGGGTGGTCGCATGGCATGACCAACTCGTGCTGCCACTGGTAGCACGGCAGAGTCACCAGTTCGGGGTAGTTGGCCAGCGACTCGGTGGCCATGCCGATTTCAGCCACCTCTTCGATCACCATGCGGGCCACTTGATCGGGCGAACCTTGGTGCAGGCTGACGGTGACCTCTGGGTAGGCAGCGCGCAACTTGGCCACCGGTTGAGGCAGGACATAACGCGCCTGGGTGTGGGTGGTGGCGATGGACAGGGTACCGTGGTCTTGGGCGCTGTACTGCTGACCGATGCGGCGAAGGTTGCTCACCTCACGCAGAATCAGGTCGATGCTTTTGAGCACATGCTGGCCCGGTTCGGTGATGCGTTTGAGGCGTTTGCCGTGGCGGGTGAAGATGTCGACGCCGAGTTCCTGTTCCAACTCAAGGATGGCTTTGGACACCCCGGGCTGTGAGGTGTGCAGGGCTTTGGCCGCCTCGGTCAGGTTCAGGTTGCGCCGGACTGCTTCCTGTACAAATCTGAATTGGTGCAGGTTCATAACCTGTGATTATATCAATTCAGTTTATCCAGTGCTATTTGGCATGTAACCTCAAGCAGCCTTGGGTCTTCGCCCAAGGCCGACAGGACCTCGAAGGTCGTCAAGGGGTGTTGCGCTCGCAGGTCTTGCACCAGCTGGGGCAAGTCTTCGCGGGCGTGACGGCCCATGCCCAGGAACATGGGCAAGATGCGGATGTGTTGTACCCCCTGGGCCAACAGATCGTGCACGCAGTGGGGCAGATCGGGTTCGGTCAGCTCCAGGTAGGCGCAGCGCACCAACAGTTCGGGCGCCAGTACGCCGATGCGCTCTTGCACCGCTTGGATGGGGCCATGCCAGAGCGGGTCTCTGGAGCCATGGGCGAACAAAATCAGGGCGGTTTTCATTGGCGGACGACCAGCCAGCCAAAAGCCAGCAAAGAGATGAAGGTGTAAATCATGCCGGGGAAGGCGGCAGCCAACCAGGGCGACCACTGCCGCAGGTTGCCGATGTGGCCAAAGACATTGTTGAGCAGAAAGAAGCTGACCCCGACCATGACACCGATGAAAACCAGGTTGGTAATTTGCCCCGCGCGGAAATGCAAATAGGCAAAGGGCAGGGCCAGTACGATCATCACCAGACAGCTGATGGGGTAGAACACCTTGTTCCAGAAGACGATTTCATAGCGCTGGCTGCTCTGGTCGTTGTTTTGCAAGTAGCGGATGTACTGGAACAAATCGAAGGTGCGCATGCGGTCGGGGTTGAGCAGGGCCACGCTGACCATCTCGGGGGTGACCCGGGTGTTCCAGATCCATGGATCCAGGCGATCCATTTTTTGAGCCAAACTCATGTCTGCGTCGGGTTGAAACACGCGCCGCTGCACGTCTTTGAGCGACCATGACTCGCTGTCGGCTGCATACACGCCGCGCGCCGCCAGCGTCATGCTTTTGAATTGCCCTTGAGCGTCAAACTCGTAAATTCGCACGCCCAATATTTCACCGTTCACATGGGCAGAACGGATGTGGATGGTTTGTTGCCAATCGTCACCGCGCTCGCGCAACCAAGCCCCCGAATTGCCAATCACCGACTCGCCCATCGAACGCGCTTTGAAACTTTGTGCTTTGCGCTCGGCCCAAGGGGCTACATAGTCACCCATGACCCAAGTCAGTGCGATGAAGATCAGGCCCAGACGCGCCAGTTGACGCAGTGCAGTGAATGGGCCCAGGCCCGAGGTGCGCAAAATGGTGAATTCAGAACTCTGCGCCAGCCGGGCCATGACAAAGACGGTGCCGATCAGCACCGTGATGGGCAGCAACTCATAAATGTGGTTGGGAATCAGCAAGACCAGATAGACCATGGCTTGCGCGTAGCCATAACCCATGGCGTTTTTTTGCTGGATGACTTTAATTTCCTCCATCAGATCGAAGAAGAAGAACAAGGCCAAGAACCCCAGGGTGACGGTAGCGACCGAGAGAAAGATTTCACGATCGATCAGGCGGCGCAAGGTGATCATGCGCGCCTCCGCGCAGGGCGCCAGCGCCAATGCCAATGACCATTGCGGGCGGCGAGCAAGGCCAGTGTGCCCAGCGTGATACTGCCGTGTAAGGCGAATACATGTCCCAACCAGTCGGACTTGCCGTTGGCGATCCACGACTGCCCCAGATTGATCAGGTTGAAATACACGATGAAGGTGAAGATACCCAACAGGATTTGTCCGCCGCGCGCACTCCTGGGGTTGACGCGCGCTGCGGCCACCGCCAGCAAACACAAGTTGACCGCTGACCAGACCAGCCCCAGTCGCCAAGCCAATTCCGCCAAGGCATAGCGGTCGTGTTGGCGCCACAGGTCGGCGCTGGTCATGGCTTGGGCCGTGTATTGAGGCGTCAAACGAGGGGCGGTGTCGATGCGGGTGTCCAGGCGCTGGAACTCGACCAGACGGGCACTGCTGTCTTTCTCTGACAGCTCGAGTTGTTGACCGTTCTCGAGCACCAAAAAGCGCTCGCCCTCGATCTCGGTCAAGCGGCCAGAGCGAGCCGATGTGACCGTGCGACGCTGCGCTTCTTGGCTGGAGATGAACACATTGCGAGCGGGCTGACCGTCGACGGTGTTCTTGTCAATAAAAAACACCCGGTTGCCACTGGCGGAAGACTGAAATAAACCAGGGGCGACACGTTCCAGATCGCCGCGCTGGCGATAACGCTCGCGCAACTCCTGGTTTTGCTGGTGCGTCCAAGGCCACACCCAGAAAACCAAAAAAGCAATCAGCAGCCAGACGGGCCAACTGAAACGCAGCACTGGTCTTAAAAATCCCATCAGTCCGACCCCGCTGCTGATCCAAATCACCATTTCACTGTCGCGAAACTGGCGGGACAGGCACGCACCGACCGAAAGAAACAAGCTGAGTGTCAGGATGATGTGCAGGTTGCCCAACAAGGTGTAGCCCAGGATCAAGCTGACTTCAGATGGATTCACAACTCCCTTGCTGGCCAGGCCCAGGGTGCGGATCAGCATCATGGTCAGGACCACGGTCACCAGCACCACCAAAGTGGCGCTGAATGTCCGCATCAGTTCCTGGCGTATGGAGGAATGGAATAACATAGGCCGAATTCTAGGAAATGTGAATTATGACCCCTGAACTCAAGACCCTGAATTTGGCCCAAGCGGCTCAACTCAAAACCGATCTGTTGGTGGTGCTGTTGTCGTCCCAAAGTCCCGAGGCGCAGTCCCCTCTGGGCACCTGGATCCACCAGGCCGTCAAGGCCAAGGACCTGGATGTGACGCAAGCCGGCCAAGTCCTGCACGGCTACCGTCCCCCTGGCGTCGCAGCGCGCAAGCTGGTTTTGGTGACCACCGCCGACGCCCCCGCCGCCAAATGGTGTGGTGCCTTGCAAAGCGCCTTGCAGGCGGCCAAGTTGTCGCAAACCCAGCTAGCCTGTTTGGTCTTGCCCACCGGCGACCCGGCCAGTGTCGAGGCCGCCATGCTGGCTTTGCACGATGCCAGCTACGTTTATACCGCCACCAAACCCAGCGCCAAGGCCAGTCTTTTGCAGCGCTGCGTGCTGGGTGTTCCACTGGCCAAGGCGTCTGCAGCGGCTTTCGAGCGCGCCCGCGCCCGGATTTTGGGGGTGGGTTTGGCGCGCGAGTGGGGCAATCGACCCGCCAACCACGCCACGCCCACCCATCTGGCCAAAGTGGCCCTGGAGTTGGCTCGCCACAAGCGCGTCAGCTGCCAGGTGCTGGGACCCAAAGAAGTCGCCAAGCTGGGCATGGGCTCATTCATGGCCGTGGCCCAAGGCTCAGAGCAGTCACTGAAGTTCATCGTTCTGCAGTACAGCGGTGCGGCCAAATCCAAAGCACCGACGGTGCTGGTGGGCAAGGGCATCACTTTTGACACCGGCGGTATTTCGCTCAAGCCCGGTCCGGGCATGGACGAGATGAAGTTCGACATGTGCGGCGCTGCCAGCGTTTTGGGCACCTTCCGCGCCTTGGCCGAATTGCAGCCCGCCATCAATGTGGTGGGCTTGATCCCGGCTTGCGAGAACATGCCCGATGGCCGTGCCCTGAAACCGGGCGATGTGGTCACCAGCATGAGTGGGCAGACCATCGAGGTCTTGAACACCGACGCCGAAGGCCGTTTGATTTTGTGCGATGCGTTGACCTATGCCGAGCGCTTCAAACCCAACGCAGTGATCGACATCGCTACCCTGACCGGTGCGTGTGTGATTGCCCTGGGCCATGTGCGCAGCGGCATGTACGCCACCGACGACCGCCTGGCGCAGGCCCTGCTTGCCGCCGGCGAGGCCGCGCTGGATCCGTGCTGGCGCATGCCCCTGGACGACGAGTACGCCGAAGGCCTGAAATCGAATTTTGCCGACGTGGCCAATGTGGCCGATCGGGCGGCCGGTTCGGTGACGGCGGCCAAGTTCTTGCAGCGCTTTGCCAAAAGCTACCCTTGGGCTCACCTGGACATCGCTGGCTCGGCCTGGAAGAGCGGGGCGGCCAAAGGGGCCACCGGTCGACCGGTGGGTTTGTTGCTGAACTATTTGCTGGATCACGCCCAGGCATGACCGAGGTCGCTTTCCATTTCAATGTGCCGCAACTGCTGCCGTATGCTTGTCGCTTGCTGCGCAAGGCCACGCAGACCCAGGCACGGGTGACGGTGGTGGCGCCCGAGGCCGAGTTATGCAGCCTGGACGCCCAGCTGTGGACTTTTGAGGCCGACACCTTTTTGGCGCACTGCCTTTGGGACGCGCCCGCCCATGTGTTGGCGGCCTCGCCCGTGGTGCTGGCCTGTGCCGAGTCCCTGGCGGTGTCACCACACCGCGAGGTCTTGGTGCACTGGGGCAACGCACAACCGCCCGCTGGATTCGAAAGCTACAACCGGTTGATCGAGTTGGTCAGTCATGACGAAGAAGATCGGGCGCGGGCCCGTGGCCGATGGAAACATTATGCAGATCGGGGATATCCCATGTCCCGCTATGATGTGTCCAAAGTTCGTGTTTGATGTCATTTTGACGTTCATCATCAGGAGAAAACCATGAAAATCAAACTGTTGGCATTGGCCGCGCTGCTGGCCTTGGCGGGTTGCTCTAAAGAACCCAAAGAAATGGTGGTCAAGATTGGCCACGTCGGCCCCATCAGTGGCCCGATCGGCCACTTGGGCAAGGACAATGAAAACGGCGCCCGCTTGGCGATTGAGGAACTCAATGCCAAGGGCGTGACGGTGGGCGGCAAGAAAATCAAGTTGGAATTGTCGGCCGAAGACGATGCCGCCGATCCGAAACAAGGCACGGCGGTGGCCCAAAAACTGGTCGATCAAAAGGTCGCCGGTGTGGTTGGTCACTTGAACTCGGGCACCTCTATTCCCGCTTCGAAAATTTACAGCGATGCGGGCATTCCCCAAATCACCCCGTCTTCCACCAACCCCACCTTGACCCGTCAAGGCTTCAAAACCACTTTCCGCGTGGTGGCCGACGATGTGCATTTGGGCGGCACCTTGGGCCGTTATGCCGTGGAAGACCTGAAAGGCCAAGCCATTGCCATCATCGACGACCGCACGGCCTATGGTCAAGGTGTGGCCGATGAGTTTGAAAAGGCGGCCAAGGCCGCCGGTGGCAACATCGTGGGTCGTGAGTTCACCAACGACAAAGCCACCGACTTCATGCCCATCCTGACCAAGCTCCAGGGCAAGAAGCCCGATGTGGTTTTCTTTGGTGGCATGGACGCCGTGGGTGGCCCCATGTTGAAGCAAATGCTGTCTCTGGGCATGAGCGTCCAGTTCATGGGTGGCGATGGCATCTGCACCAACGAACTGCCCAAGCTGGCTGGCACCGCGCTCAAGGATGACCAGGTGGTCTGCGCCGAGGCCGGTGGCGTGGAAGGCACCGCCAAGCAAGCCATGGATGACTTTGGTGCCCGATTCAAGAAGCGCTTCAACGAAGACGTCAAGTTGTATGCCCCATATGTGTATGACGCCGTCAATGTGATGGTGGCTGCCATGGTCAAAGCCGAGTCGACCGACCCCGTGAAGTACCTGCCGGTGCTGGCCAAGACCGAGGGCTACACAGGCGTGACCGGCAGCATCACGTTTGACGAGAAGGGCGACATCAAGAACGGTGCCCTGACGCTGTACACCTTCAAGGGCGGTGCCCGGCAAGCCATCGCGGTCAAGCGCTGAAGATCACAGTCCTTGGGCCAGACCCTCTTGCCCGTCGTTTGGCGGCGGGCTGACCGGCACGCACCCGGCTCGTCAAGAGGTTCTGTGCCCCGTGCGCATCAATGCTTGTGGGTGCTGTGGTCGTGCGCTTGGGCAGGCCGCTTGACAGTGTCCGCGCCCGATGGGCCCCCTTCGATGAATTGCACCCGACCCTTCATGCCCGCCTGATAGTGGCCGGGAATCAGGCAAGCCATTTGCAAGGTGGTGGTCCGATTGAATCGAACCACCAGATCGCCCTGCGCGCCGGGCTCCAACTCGATGGCGGCCCCTGGTCCATGGGCATGGGCATCGTGGCCGCCACCCTTTTGCATGTCCAAGGCGTGCTGGGCGATGTCGCTGTCGGACCCCAAAACCAATTCGTGGGGTACCTTGCCGTCGTTAAACACCTGCAAGCGCAGGGTCTCGCCAGCTCGGACCTGGATCACATCGGGCACAAAACGCATCTCGTCGTTCATGCGGATCTGCACCGTGCGATCGACTTTCAAAGCGGTGATGTCCGGCTCTGACGCGTCGTGCCCCGCAGGGGCGTGGGCATGGGTTCCCAGATACTGAGGGTTGCGCTCCAGCCATTGCCAGGCACCATGGCTGCCCAGCGCCACCAATACCCCGACCGAAACGGCATAGACGGTGCTGGGGGTGCGCCATTCGTAAGATGAGCTCAGGGCCAAAGCCGGAATGGAGAGGAAAAAGCCCAAGGGCACCACCCAGGCGCTGCGCGCCGGGGAATCAGGAAAGTGTTGCAAGCCACCGGTGAAAAAGCCCAGACCAATCGACAGCAACGCGCCCAACAACAGGGTCCGGGTCAAAGAGGACTGGGTTTCTTGCGCCTCATCTTCCAGGCGGTGCGCCATGACGGCGCCGGCGACAAAAAGCAAGATTCCGATGGCGGCCGTCCACAATGAACGCTCACCGCTGAAAAAGCCGTGATTGACGGCGCCTGAAATGAAACTGATGCCGCTGTACTTCAACAGCATCGCCGCATGGTGTTTTTCAAAACGAATGGCCATGGTTTAAAGGCTCCAATGCACAACAAGTTCAAATCGTCATTATGCTTGGATGCGATGCCCATCTCTGCTTCCGAGCCAAAGATCACTGACCGGACAACAGACCCGGTTATGGCATCAATGGCCTGTTTTGCCAGCCGCCTGGGTTTTGATCAAAATGGTGCAATCGACAGTCACTCCGGGTCTAAACCAGGGTATTATTTTTGGATGATGTCCACGCTCGGCTGACCCCAGGTTGTTTTAGGTACACCTTCATAAGATATTGTGCACCGAGGTCCCCTTCATTTGAGGCCTCGTTAATCAAACTCATTCCCTTGATCGGGTCGTTCGGAAAAGAAGGGTCTTTGTTAGTACAGTGCAACCTTCCTAACTCGAATTTGGCTTTTTTGCTTTTGTACTTGATGGCTTCCTCTTAGTGCTCAGCGGCTTCAACCAATCGGCCCTGATTGTGCTTCAAATTGGCTTGCACGTAAAATTCCTGACCCTTGGCCAATAGATGAGAAAAGAACAGACCCACAGCCGGCGGGTGAGCAGAGGCCGATCGTGAGCGCAAGTCTGAGCCTTGCGTTGAAGTCATGCCGACCGTTTCGGTTGCAACCTGGGGGGGGCGCGGATTTTCATTGGCTTCAGGTCTGTGTACGCGGACGAATCGCATCACCTTGAACAATGCAGACAGCACTCGTGATGAAACAGTCGCCGGCGGCGCTTCGTTTGCGGGTGCGGTCGCGGTTGCACCCGCCTGTTCATGTTGTGATGCAACTCTGGCAGACGGCAGAGTCAGCATGTTAAACACTTTTTTTTGAGAGAGTGACATTGTCTGAGGAAAGTCAAATAATGTCAATTTTGGTATTCATAAAATTGAATTTACAGGTAAAATTAATTCAAATAAATCAGGACTTCCTTGGCCATTTGGAGAAAATCATGTGCCCTTTGCGATTAAAAAAAATCGTCAATTTCAGTGCAGTTGCTTTACTCTCAGTCTTTCTGCAGGCCTGTGGCGGGGGTGGCTCTGGCGCCGCCAGCAATGGTGTGACCCCCACACTGAGCGGCACAGTCACCGGTTTTGGATCGGTGGTGGTGGATGGCGTAGAAGTCGAAGATGCTTACGCCCGTGTGTTCCATGAAAACGCCAATGGTTCGCTCAGTAACGGTGTGCTGCAAATGGGGCAGCGCGTGCGAGTGGCCCACGATGGCGCAAACCAGGCAACCCAAGTCCTGATTGATGCGTCAGTCATCGGAAAAGTCAGTGCCATCAATGCCGCTGCCAATACCCTGACCGTTGCTGGTCAGTCAGTGCTGGTCAACACAGACAGCACAGCCGGTCCTTTGACAGTATTTGGGGGCGGTTACAGCAATTTAAGTGGCGTGGCATTGAACGATTTGGTGCAGGTCCATGGCACCCCGGTTTACGATGCAGTCAGTCAAGGTTACCAAGTCAAGGCCACACGCATTCAGAAAGACTCTGGTGTCACAAGGGTGCAGATCAATGGCAAGGTTGCTGGCTACACCACCACAAACACTGGCGCTACTTTGACGATCAATGGCCTGACGGTCCTCACATCGGGCACCACTTCTGTGCGGCCAGCCGGGATGGCACTGGCCAATGGTTTACAGGTCACGGTCTACGGCAACAGCCTCATTGCCAGCACCTTGACTGCGACCAACATACGCGTCAATCGCGATCAAAACAGTGGGAACACGAGCACGATGACCCAGCTCAGTGGTGTGGTGTCCAATTACACCACCGCTGGCAGTACAACGACCTTCGAAGTTCAAGGCAGTACAGTGACAGTTGGGTTGGCGACGATTCAACCCGCTGGTGCGAGCATTGCCAATAATGCCTATGTGATGGTCAAGGGCAGCGTGGCCAGCGATGGGTCTATCACTGCCGCGCAGATCCAAGTTCGCACCAATGACGCCACCACGGATCTTGCCAAAGTGCTCCTCATAGGCGTCATCAGCGATTACGTGACCGATACCAGTTTCAGTGTGCGCGGTGTGCCTGTCGATGCCAGCGCGAATACCCTGACCAAGGGTGCAAACTGTCCGGCAGCCTTCTCTGCTTACACGGGGGTGGTCAAAGTCCAGGCGACCCAACAAAGTGGTACGGCCGTGGTCAAGGCCAGGGGCATCGAGTGCCAGCCGACCGCTTCAACCCAAATCATCCAACCACTGGAGGGTTCGGTGGCTGGCATAGACAGTGTGGCAAAAACCTTTAGCCTGACTTTGAGCGGCGGTGGAGCCAAGACTGTGGCTTGGACCGACGCCACGACCTTTTTGGGGTTGATTGCAGACAGATCTTTGGTGAATAAATCGGTCCATGTCGAAGGCTACGTTGACAGTCACTCCACATTCTTCGCAAAAGTGGTGCGGTTGGATGATGACAGCGCCCAGCCTTTGGACGACAAACCGTTCCGTAACCCTCATCAAGGGGGGGGGATGGGCGCGGGTTGGAGCGATTACCGTCGAAGTCATCCCTGAAGATATCTGGAGGCGTAATCGTTCAGAATTTGAACGATTAAGGCGGTTTGGGCTGATTTGTGGGCTCACCTGCACCAGATCAGCGTCGATGTCGTTCGCCACAGCCACCTTGGCCGCTTCGGTACCAGGCTTCGCACTTTCGGGCAGTTTCTGTTGTTTGAGTTCGAAGCTGTATTGCTGCCAGAACATGTGACCCTCTTGGTCCATGGTGTCCACCTATTGATAAGTGGACACCTATGCATCACCAAACTCTAACAGTCAGGTCCTCACTCCTGAGTTTCGGTCAATCCAGCAATGCCTCCAGGCGAGAGATTGCTTCGTCAATGACATCTTGGGGCACGCTCTCGATGTCGCCCCGGTCAAATATGGCCATTAAAGTACCTCGCCACCAACGGGTTGCGCAACATTGCACAGCGCCAGATCAGCCGGGGGAGGGGCCTTCAGGTCGCACTGGGCGATCATGTCGGCCAGAACAAACTTGGGCATCGAGGCCAGTACTACCTTGCCGTCTGCCGTCGTCTCCAGCTTCATGATTTGACCTACGCCAATCCCAACCCCTCACTGCGGGCGTGTCCTGCAATATGCAGGTCATTGACGCCGATACTTTGGCCGACTCGCTCCAAGGCGGTGCGGATGCTGCCGTAGTGCTGGGCCGCTTTGGGGCCGTAGGGCAGCACCGCCAGACGGCTGCAAAAGTCCTCGATGGTCTTGAGGTTCTCGTTCACGCGCGAGCTTTTCTCAGCACCATGCATCAGCTCCGCCAGGGTGATGGTGGACATGGCCATGCGATCTGCGTGTGCGTTGAACGTGGCCAACATCTGAATGGGCCGACGCTTGAGCACATAGACGACGATGTTGGTGTCCAGCAGATAACGAAGCATCAGAGCGCTTCCCGATCGGCTTGATGTTGGGTGGCTCGATCACTGAGGAAATTGTCGCTGACCTTGGGGCCGTTCAAAAAGAAATTCCCAAAATTACCGCGTCCGCGTATTGGCGCATTGCGGTTGGAACAGGATAATCAATCGTGTTTAGTGAGTGCCTCATCCCCCGTTAATGGGGAAGAGCCCTAATCTGGCGGAGAGAGCGGGATTCGAACCCGCGGTGGGCTATTAACCCACACACGCTTTCCAGGCGTGCGACTTAAACCACTCATCCATCTCTCCGAAGGCTGAAATTGTAGCAGTGAAGTCAGGGGTTTCCAGTACACTTCGCCTTTTCGCGCTGTCCCACGGGGGTCTTGGTCATGAAATTTCGCTTTCCCATCGTCATCATCGACGAGGACTACCGTTCTGAGAACACCTCGGGCCTGGGCATCCGCGCCCTCGCGCAAGCCATCGTGTCGGAAGGCTTCGAGGTACTGGGGGTCACCAGTTATGGCGACCTGAGCCAGTTCGCTCAGCAGCAGTCGCGCGCCAGCACCTTCATCTTGTCGATCGACGACGAGGAATTCACCCCCGGCCCCGATCTGGATCCTGCCGTGGTCAACCTGCGCGCCTTCATCGAGGAAGTGCGTCGCAAGAATGCCGATGTGCCCATCTACATCTATGGCGAGACCAAGACCAGCCAGCACTTGCCCAACGATATTTTGCGCGAGCTGCATGGCTTCATCCACATGTTCGAGGACACCCCCGAGTTCGTGGCGCGTCACATCATCCGCGAAGCCAAGAGTTACCTGGAAGGACTTCAGCCACCGTTTTTCCGTGCGCTGCTTGACTACGCCGAAGACGGCTCTTATTCATGGCACTGTCCTGGGCACTCGGGCGGCGTGGCCTTCCTGAAGAGCCCGATCGGCCAGATGTACCACCAGTTTTATGGTGAAAACATGCTGCGGGCCGATGTGTGCAACGCGGTCGAAGAGCTGGGCCAATTGCTGGACCACAACGGGGCGATTGGCGAGAGCGAGCGCAACGCCGCCCGCATCTTCAACGCCGACCACTGCTTTTTTGTCACCAACGGCACCAGTACCTCGAACAAGATGGTTTGGCATCATGCGGTCGCCCCGGGTGACGTGGTGGTGGTTGATCGCAACTGCCACAAGTCGGTGCTGCACGCCATCATCATGACAGGCGCCGTCCCGGTGTTTCTCAAGCCCACGCGCAACCACTTTGGCATCATCGGCCCGATCCCGAAAAGCGAGTTCGAGCCGGCTTCGATCCAGGCCAAGATCAAGGCCAACCCCTTGCTCAAAGGGGTGGACGCCAAAAAGATCAAGCCGCGCATCTTGACCCTGACGCAGTCGACCTACGATGGGGTGCTCTACAACACCGAGACCATCATCAACATGCTCGATGGCTATGTCGAGAACCTGCACTTCGATGAAGCTTGGTTGCCACATGCGGCATTCCACCCGTTTTATGGGGCTTACCACTCGATGGGCAAAAAGCGCGGACGGCCGCAAAACACCCTGGTCTATGCCACCCAATCCATCCACAAATTGTTGGCTGGCATCAGTCAGGCCAGCCATGTGTTGGTGCAAGATGCGCAAAAGAGAAAGCTGGATCGGCACTTGTTCAACGAAGCCTACCTGATGCACACCAGCACCAGCCCACAGTACAGCGTGATCGCCAGCTGCGATGTGGCCGCCGCCATGATGGAGCCGCCTGGCGGCACGGCCTTGGTCGAAGAGAGCATCCAGGAAGCTTTGGATTTTCGCCGTGCCATGCGCAAGGTGGATCAAGAGTACGGTCAGGACTGGTGGTTCAAGGTCTGGGGCCCCGAGAAGATTCCCGAAGAAGGCATCGGACGTGCCGACAACTGGGTGCTCCACAACGACCCACGCAAGCGTTCGGGCAAATGGCACGGATTTGGCCAGCAACTGGCCGAAGACTTCAATATGCTCGACCCCATCAAGGCCACCATCGTGACCCCGGGCATGAATTTGGATGGCAAGTTCGACAAGACGGGCATTCCAGCGGCCATCGTCAGCAAATTCCTGACCGAACATGGTGTGGTGGTGGAAAAGACCGGCCTGTACAGTTTCTTTATCATGTTCACCATTGGCATCACCAAAGGCCGTTGGAACACCCTGCTGACCGCCTTGCAGCAGTTCAAAGACGATTATGCCAAGAACCAATCAATGTGGCGCATCATGCCCGAGTTTTGCGCCAAGCACCCGCGCTATGAGCACATGGGCTTGCGTGACCTGTGCCAGCACGTGCACCAGTTGTATGCCCGTTATGACATTGCACGCTTGACCACCGAGATGTACCTGTCAGACTTGACCCCAGCCATGACACCCGCCGCTGCCTATGCCCGCATCGCACAGCGCAAAACCGACCGGGTCGCCATCGATGACCTTGAGGGCCGCGTTACCGTGGGCTTGGTCACCCCTTACCCGCCCGGCATCCCTTTGTTGATTCCGGGTGAGGTATTCAACCGCAAGATCGTCGATTATTTGAAATTCGCGCGCGAGTTCAACCAGAAATGCCCAGGCTTCGAGACTGACATTCACGGGTTGGTTGAGGAGGTTGACGAAGACGGCAAGAAGCACTACTACGCCGACTGCGTCAAAGATTGATCATTCGGCGATGCCGCCCACCACTTGGCTGAAACCGCCGTCGACATAAGTGATTTCAGCGGTGACGCCGGCAGCCAGGTCGCTGAGTAAAAACGCGGCGACGTTGCCCACATCATCGATGGTGACGTTGCGGCGAATTGGAGAGGCCTCGGCCACCACGCTCAGGATCTTGCCAAAACCTTTGATCCCGCTGGCCGCCAGCGTCTTGATCGGCCCGGCGCTGATGCCGTTGGCGCGCAGGCCACGGCCTTGCGATCCAAGCGATTCAGCCAGATACCGCACCGATGCTTCCAGCGAGGCTTTGGCCAGTCCCATGGTGTTGTAGTTGGGTACCACGCGCAATGCGCCCAGGTAAGACAGCGTGAGCACAGCGGCGTTGTCGTTCAGCATGGGCAGGGCCGCTTTGGCCATGGCGGGGAAGCTGTAGGCGCTGATGTCGTGGGCCACTTTGTATCCCTCGCGCGAGAGGCCATCGAGAAAGTCGCCGGCAATGGCTTCGCGCGGGGCAAAGCCGATGGCATGCACGAAGCCGTCAAAGCGGGGCCAATGGATCGCGAGGTCTTTGAACAAACGCTCGATTTGCTCGTCAGATCCCACATCACAGTCAAACACCAGATTCGAGTCAAAATCAGCGGCAAACTCAGTGATGCGGTCTTTGAAGCGCTCGCCGACATAACTGAAAGCCAACTCGGCCCCTTGGTTGTGGCATGCCCGGGCGATGCCGTAGGCGATGGAACGGTTGGACAAGACGCCGGTGATCAGCAGTTTTTTTCCGGCCAAAAAGCCAGTCTTTGAAGACATGGGTCAACTCCGTGCAGAAAATGAAGCAGAATTGTCGCATGCGTTCTTATGGGCTGAAAAAATGGATGACGGGCTGGTTGCGGGCATTTGCTTTGGCGTGCACCCTGGCTGGGCCGCAGGCCGCTTGGGCCGCCCATGCCTATGGCCAATTCGGCGACATCGCTTACCCGCCTGACTTTACCCATTTCAAGTATGTGAACCCCAACGCTCCCAAGGGGGGCGAGATGCGCTTGGTGGCACCCACCCGGGCCTCTAGCTTTGACAAATACAACCCGTTTACCCTGAAGGGCACGGCGCCGCCGGGTCTGGGCCATTTGGTGTTCGAGTCTCTGCTGACGGGGACCATGGATGAGCCAACCACCTCGTATGGGTTGCTGGCCGAGGATATCAGCGTGGCGACCGACCGTTTGTCGGCAACTTTCAGGCTGCATCCTTTGGCTCGTTTTCATGACGGCAGTCCGGTGTTGGCTGCCGATGTCAAGCATTCCTTCGACCAATTGATCAGCCAGCGAGCTGCGCCGCAGTTCCGCACGATTTATAGCGAAGTCAGACAAGCCGTGGTGTTGAGCGAGAGTGTCGTGCGCTTTGACTTCAAGCGCGTCAATCCCGAGTTGCCGCTGATTGTGGGCTCAATGCCGGTCTTCTCCAGGCAGTGGGGCGGCGGCAAACCTTTTGACCAGATCGTGACCGACATGCCCATGGCCAGCGGGCCATACCGAATTGGCAAGGTTGACTTTGGCCGTGACATCACCTATCAGCGCGACCCGCAGTATTGGGCCCGTGATTTGCCTGTGCGCAAGGGCATGTACAACTTTGATCGCATCACCTACCGCTTGTACAAGGACAACACGGCTCAACTCGAGGCTTTCAAGGCAGGTGAGTTCGACTTCATTCAGGCCTTCATCGCCCGCGAGTGGGCCCGGGCTTACAGTGGGCGCGCATTTGATCGGGGTGATTTGGTCAAGCGCGAGTTGCCCCACAGCAATGCGGGCGACTTCCAGGGCTTTTTGCTCAACACCCGCTTGCCCAAACTGGCCGATTCCCGGGTGCGCGAGGCGCTGGCACTGACCATGGATTACGAATGGATGAACCGGCAGTTGTTCTACAACGCTTATACCCGTGTGCGCGGGTATTTTGTCGGCAGCCCCTTTGAGGCCAAGGACCGGCCTGGGCCGGACGAATTGGCATTGCTTGAGCCCTTGCGCTCGCGCCTGCCCTCGGCGGTCTTTGAGCAAACGGTACCCTTGCCGCCGGTGACGTCCCTGGACCCGCAGTCGGGCCACACCCTGCGCGATCACTTGCGCCGAGCACGCCAACTGCTGGCCGAGGCCGGTTGGACGTTTCGTGATGGCGCGCTGCGCAACGCCCAAGGGCAGGCCTTCACGCTGGAGTTTTTGGATAACTCGGGCTCGATGTCGCGGGTGGTGACGCCCATGGCCAAGAATTTGGAGAAGCTGGGCATCCAGGTCCAAATCCGGGTGGTCGATTTCGCCGTGTTGCAAAAAAGGCTGGACGTGTTTGACTTTGAGGTCATCAGCAACCGCACCGTGGGCAGCGAGGCCCCGGGCACCGAATTGATGGAGCGTTTTGGCAGTGTGGCCGCCCGCACAGAAGGCTCGGGCAACCTGATGGGCGTTTCTGACCCGACGGTCGACGCCTTGTTGCAACTGGTGATTTCGGCCCAGACCCGACCACAACTGACTGCCGCCTTGCGGGCGTTGGATCGGGTGCTGCGGCATGGGCACTATGCCATTGCGCATTGGTACGGCAGCGTGCACCGGGTGTCTTGGCGCTCCGCGCGCTTCGCGCAACCCGCCAGTTTGCCCACCTACTATCAACCGGAACCATGGGCAACCTCGACTTGGTGGTCCACTGACGCACCCCAAAGGCCCTGACCATGTGGCTCTACATCATCAAGCGACTCTTGCTCATGATCCCGACCTTGTTCGGCGTGTTGTTGTTGACCTTTGTGGTGGTGCAATTTGTCCCTGGCGGTCCGGTCGAGCAGATGGTCGCCCAATTGCAAGGGCGCGACTCGGGCGGCGAGGGCAGTGCCAGCGCTGGCGCGGGTTATCGGGGGCGCCAAGGCGTGGACGCCAAGCGCGTCGAAGAAATCAAGGCGTTGTATGGGTTTGACAAACCCGCCACCGAGCGCTTTGGGCAGATGCTGGTGCAGTTTGCCCGCTTCGATTTGGGCCAGAGTTTTTACCAACCCAAGTCAGTGTGGGATTTGATTCGAGAGAAATTACCCGTTTCGATCAGCCTGGGTCTGTGGACTTTTTTCCTGAGTTACCTGATATCGGTGCCCCTGGGTATCGCCAAGGCGGTGCGCAACGGCTCGCGTTTTGACACCCTTAGCAGCCTGGTGGTGCTGGTGGGCTATGCCATACCCGGCTTTGTGCTGGGCGTGGCCTTGTTGGTGATCTTTGGCGGCCAATTGCAATGGTTCCCTTTGCGCGGGCTGACCTCGAGCGATTGGGACCAGTTGAGTTGGGGCGCCAAGGCGGTGGATTACTTGTGGCATATCGCCTTGCCCGTCACAGCCAGTGTGCTGGGGGCATTCGCCGTCACCACCATGCTGACCAAAAACGCCTTTTTGGAAGAAATTCGCAAGCAGTACGTGATCACCGCCCGAGCCAAGGGTCTGAGCGAGCGGCGCGTTTTGTACCGGCATGTGATGCGCAATGCCCTGATTCCCTTGGTCACGGGTTTTCCGGCGGCTTTCATCGGGGCTTTTTTCACAGGCTCGCTCTTGATCGAGACCTTGTTCTCGCTCGACGGCTTGGGCTTGTTGAGTTATGAGAGTGTGATGAAGCGCGACTACCCGGTGGTGCTGGGCACGCTGTATTTGTTCACATTGATCGGCTTGGCCACCAAGCTGATCAGCGACCTGTGCTACGTCTGGGTCGACACACGAGTGAAATTCGACTGATGAACGAGTTCAGCCCATCTCCCGCCCGTCGCGCCTGGAGGCGCTTCGCTCAAAACCGCCTGGGATTGGTCAGTCTGTGTCTGTTCCTGAGCCTCTTTGTGCTCAGTCTGGGGGCCGAGTTGATTTGCAACGACAAGCCTCTGGTGGTGCGCTACCAAGGGCAATGGCATTGGCCCATCGTTCACAACCCGCCCGAGACGGTGTTTGGCGGCGACTTCGACACGCCCACCGATTACCTCGACCCTTTCATCCGCGAGCAATTCACGCGTGACGGCAATTGGGGCTGGTTTCCGATCAACCCCTACCACCACACCACCATCAACTACTTTGCCAAAGAGCCCAACCCCTCAGGTCCGTCGGCGGACAACTGGCTGGGCACCGATGACCGTGGGCGCGATGTATTGGCGCGCCTGTTGTACGGCTTTCGCATTTCCATCTTGTTCGCGCTGGCTTTGACCTTCACCGGCACGGTCTTGGGTGTCATCACCGGTGCGATTCAGGGTTACTTTGGTGGTAAGGCCGATTTGGCCATGCAGCGCTTTATCGAGATCTGGAGCGCCATGCCCGAGTTGTATCTGCTGATCATTTTTTCGGCAGTGTTCGAGCCCAGCGTGGCCCTGTTGCTGATTTTGCTCAGCCTGTTTGGCTGGATGGGGCTTTCGGACTACGTTCGGGCCGAGTTTTTGCGCAACCGCCAACTGGACTATGTGCGCGCCGCGCGTGCGCTGGGTTTGAGCCATGGTCAGATCATTTGGCAACATGTGTTGCCCAACAGCCTGACCCCGGTGGTGACTTTCCTGCCGTTTCGCATGAGCGCGGCGATTTTGGCGCTGACCAGTCTGGACTTTCTCGGGCTGGGGGTTCCACCCGGCACGCCCAGTTTGGGTGAAATGCTGGCCCAAGGCAAGAACAACATCGATGCCTGGTGGATCTCCATGTCGACTTTTGCCGTCTTGGTCGTGACTTTGCTTTTACTGACATTCATGGGGGATGCCTTGCGCAATGCCCTGGACCCCCGCGTCGCCGACAGTGAGGTGAAGGCATGAGCCTTTTGAGCGTGGAGCGTTTGCGCGTGGCCTTTGCCGGCCGCGAGGTCGTTCACGGGCTCGAGTTCCGCATCGAGCCGGAAGAAAAATTGGCCTTGGTGGGAGAGTCGGGCTCAGGCAAGTCGGTCTCGGCGCTGAGCTTGTTGCGGCTGGCTCAGGGGGCGGTCGTCAGTGGTCGGGCCCTGTGGCAGGGCGAAGATTTGCTGCGCATGGACTTGCAGCGCTTGCGCGGGGTGCGTGGCGGCGAGATCGCGATGATCTTCCAAGAGCCCATGACGGCGCTCAACCCGCTGTTTTGCGTGGGCGACCAGATCGCCGAAGTGTTGGAGTTGAAACTGGGCATGAGCCGCCAACAAGCTTGGCGTGAGGCGGTTCAGTGGCTGGAGCGAACCGGCTTGCCCGATGCGGCGATCAAGGCCTTGCATTTCCCGCACCAATTGTCCGGGGGGCAGCGTCAGCGCGCCATGATCGCCATGGCACTGGCCGGACGACCCAAGTTGCTGTTGGCCGACGAGCCTACAACGGCACTGGACGTGTCCCTGCGTGGCCAGATCATGGAGCTCTTGCGCGAGAGTCAGGCCCGCTATGGTTTGGCCGTGATGTTGATCACCCACGATTTGCCCATGGTGCGACAGTTCGCACAGCGGGTCTTGGTGATGGAGAAAGGCCATTGCGTGGAGCAGGGCGAGGTCAGCCGGGTGTTGTCTCACCCCGGCCACCCCTACACCCAAAAATTGGTCAACAGCCTGCCAGTGCGCGACGTGCGCACCGAGGGTGAGGACGACGTGCTGGCGCGGGCGCATCAATTGACGGTCGACTACCCGGTCAAGCAATCGGGCTGGCGCGGGTGGTTCCGGACGGGCCGATTCCGCGCCCTCGATGGCATCGATTTTGAAGTGCGTAGAGGTCAAACCCTGGGGGTGGTGGGTGAGTCCGGATCGGGCAAGTCGACCTTGGCTTTGTCGCTGTTGGGCTTGCTGTCCAGCTCAGGCCATCTCAGTTTGTGGGGCCAAGCCTGGTGCGGGAAACTGGCTGTGGATTTGACTTTGCGCCGCCGCATTCAGGTGGTCTTTCAAGACCCGTTCTCATCCCTGTCGCCGCGCATGACGGTGGGTGAGATCGTCCAAGAGGGCTTGAACGTGCACCATCCTGACCTGGGTCCCGAGGTGCGCCAGAGTCGCGTTTTGACTGCGCTGCAAGAAGTTGGCTTGACCGAAACCGAGTTCCCCGGGCTGTTACAACGCTATCCGCATGAGTTTTCGGGCGGGCAACGCCAGCGTCTGGCCATCGCCCGCGCCTTGGTGGTCGAGCCCGAGGTCTTGGTGCTCGATGAACCCACCAGCGCATTGGACGTGTCGATACAATGTCAAATTCTGGAACTTTTGCAGGAATTGCAAAAGCGCAAAGGTCTGGCCTATGTCCTGATCACCCACGATTTGGCGGTGGTGCGGGCCATGGCGCACCGGGTCTTGGTGTTGCGCCACGGCAGGGTGATCGAACATGGACCCGCGACCCAGGTGCTGGAGCATCCCGAAGATCCCTACACCCAGGCGCTGGTGAGTGCATCTTTTCCAGCATAACCCTTTGCAAATCAACCATTTATGGGCTATAATGAGGCAAACGACCAAACGGGCGGGTTTCAACCGCCCGTTTTTTTTGGTCTTCCCATATTGACCCATGAGTTTTCAAGAACTGGCCCTGCAAACCGCCCAAAGTCTGGGCTTTGATTTGATCGAGACCGAGAGATCGGCCGGGGGCGTGTTGCGCGTGACCATCGATTGGCCTTGGCAAGCTGGACAGACCGAGCGTTTTGTTCAAGTGGAAGATTGTGAAAAGGTCACCCGACAATTGCAGTACGCCCTTGAGGTCGAAGGTGTCGAGTACCGCCGCCTAGAGGTTTCTTCGCCAGGAATCGATCGGCCTTTGCGTGGCGAGGCTGATTTCCAGCGTTTTACCGGACAGATCATCGACCTGACGTTGAAGGCGCCCATGGGGTCAGCTGCGCAAGGGCTGGTGTCGGCGCAGCGTAAAAAATTCAGAGGCCTCTTGCAAGCCGGTGATGGCGAGGGGCAATGGCAGATCAGTTGGCGAGACGAGCCGGCCACCAAGCCTGGGGCTCGGGTCAGCCGAAAAAAAGAGCCGGCACCTTTGCAGGTGCTGGGTTTCCGTTTGGACGAATTGAGAGAGGCCCGTTTGGCCCCCATCGTCGATTTCAAGGGGCGGCGTACAGCCACCCCCAACCTGGAGTGAGCAGGAGCGCATCATGAACCGTGAAATGTTGATGTTGGTGGAAGCCATCGCACGCGAAAAAAATGTGGAGCACGACGTGGTGTTCGGCGCCGTCGAGGCCGCCTTGGCCCAGGCCACCAAAAAGTTGTTGCAGTCCGACAAAGAAAACCCGGTCCAGGATGCAGACATCCGCGTCGCGATCGATCGAGACTCGGGCGAGTACGAGACCTTCCGCCGCTGGCTGGTGGTCGACGATGCCGCAGGTTTGCAAAATCCCGATGCCGAAGAAATGTTGATGGACGCTGTCGAGCGCTTGCCCGACATTCAGGTGGACGAATACATCGAAGAGTCGATCCCCTCGGTGCCTATCGGACGCATCGGTGCCATGGCCGCCAAACAAGTCATCTTGCAAAAAATCCGTGATGCCGAGCGCGAAATGCTGCTCAATGAATTCATGTCGCGCGGTGACAAGATTTTTGTGGGCGCCGTCAAGCGCATGGACAAGGGCGACATCATCGTCGAGAGTGGTCGCGTCGAGGGCCGATTGCGTCGGGGCGAAATGATCCCCAAAGAAAATCTTCGCAATGGCGACCGTGTGCGGGCGATGATCATGGAGGTTGATGCCACGCTGCGAGGCGCCCCCATCATTCTGTCGCGCTCGGCCCCCGAGTTCATGATCGAGCTGTTCCGACAGGAAGTGCCCGAGATAGAGCAAGGCCTGCTCGAGATCAAATCATGCGCCCGTGACCCTGGTTCGCGCGCCAAGATTGCAGTCATCTCTCATGACAAGCGCGTTGACCCCATTGGCACCTGCGTTGGCGTTCGCGGCACCCGTGTCAATGCGGTCACCAATGAATTGGCCGGTGAGAAGGTCGACATTGTGCTGTGGAGCGAGGATCCGGCCCAGTTTGTGATTGGCGCCTTGGCTCCGGCCAACGTCAGTTCGATCGTGGTTGATGAAGAAAAACACGCCATGGACGTGGTGGTCGACGAAGAAAACCTGGCCATCGCGATTGGCCGTGGCGGTCAAAACGTGCGGTTGGCTTCCATGCTGACCGGCTGGAAGATCAACATCATGGACGCCAACGAGTCGGCCGAGAAGCAGGCCTCCGAGACCGAGGCCATCCGCCAGTTGTTCATATCGCGACTGGATGTGGATCAAGAAGTTGCTGACATCCTGATCCAAGAGGGATTCACCAGTCTGGAGGAAGTGGCTTATGTGCCGCTGCAAGAAATGCTGGAGATTGAGAGTTTTGACGAAGATACCGTCAACGAGTTGCGCGCCCGCGCCAAAGACGCTTTGCTGACGATGGAAATCGCCCGTGAGGAAAACGTGGAAGAGGCGTCGCAAAACCTGCGCGATCTGGATGTGCTCACGCCCGCCCAGATCGCCAAACTGGCCGAATCGGGGATTCACACCCGAGACGATCTGGCGGATCTGGCGATCGACGAGTTGGTCGAAATCACCGGAAACACCGAAGAAGAAGCCAAAGCCATCATTCTCAAAGCCCGCGAACATTGGTTTGCCGGTCAGGCTTGAGGTGTCCATAAGGAATCACACGCATGACCCAAACCACCGTCTCCGAGTTCGCCGCCGAACTCAAAAAACCCACTGATCAGCTCTTGCAGCAATTGCAAGCAGCCGGCGTGTCCAAGCAAGGTGAGAACGATGTTCTCACTGACGCCGACAAACAAAAACTGCTGGGCTATTTGCAAGCCAGCCACGGCACTGGAACCAGTGAGCGAAAGAAAATCACGCTCACCAAGAAGTCGACCACCGAAATCAAGCAGGCCGACGCCACTGGCAAGGCCCGCACCATTCAGGTTGAAGTGCGCAAAAAGCGCACCTTCATCCAACGCGATGAGGTCGAGCCCGTGGTGACCCAGCCCGTCGAGGCGGTGGTCCAATCCTTCATCGACCAGGCCGAATTGGCTCGCCGCGAAGCGGACGCCCGCCGTCAGGCCGAGCTGCTTCGTCGCCAGGAAGAAGAGCTGGCCGAAAAACGTCGCTTGCGCGAAGAGCAAGAAGCCCAGCGTTTGGCGCAAGCCCAGGCCGAACCTCAGCCTGCGGTGTCTGAAGAGCCCGCCACTGATGCGGCCCGGGTCCAATCCGAACAACAAGAAGCGGTCCGTATGGCTGTCGAGCAAGAAGCCCAGCAGCGCCAGGCCCAGGCCGCGGCCGTGGCCAAGGAAGAGGCCGATCGGGCCCTTGACTTGGTAGAGCGTCGACGCAAGGCTCTGGCCGAAGCCGAGGCCATCCGTGCCATGATGAATGCCCCCAAGAAAGTCTTGGTGGCCAAAAAGCCCCAAGAGCCCCCTGCGTCACCGGCCAAAGGCACGTTACACAAGCCTGCCGGGACCGAGAAAAAGACCGATAAAAAGCCCGCGACTGCGCCTGCCACCGCGCCCGGCGCAGGCAAGGAAGTCAAAAGCGCGAAGTTGTCTTCGAGTTGGGCCGACGATTCGGCCAAGAAAAAAGAAATCAAGACCCGTGGCGATACGCTGGCGGGCAGCAACCGCAACAGCTGGCGCAGTGGGCCCAAGGGTCGACGCGGTCGCGATCATCGTGAAGAGTCTCAAACTTCTTCTCAGCCGGCAGAAACAAGGGTCATCGAGGTACACGTGCCTGAGACCATCACCGTGGCCGAGTTGGCGCACAAGATGGCCGTCAAAGCCTCTGAAGTCATCAAACACCTGATGAAGCTGGGTCAGATGGTCACCATCAACCAGCCCCTCGACCAAGATACCGCCATGATCGTGGTCGAAGAGATGGGACACAAAGCCATCATCGCCGCGTTGGACGACCCCGAAGCCTTTACGGAAGAAGAATCCTCTGCGCACCAAGCCGAATCGTTGCCGCGCGCACCGGTGGTCACTGTCATGGGTCACGTCGACCACGGCAAGACCTCTTTGCTCGACTACATCCGTCGCGCCAAAGTGGCGGCCGGTGAAGCAGGGGGCATCACGCAGCACATTGGTGCCTATCACGTGGAGACCCCGCGTGGCGTGGTGACCTTCCTGGATACCCCCGGTCACGAGGCGTTCACCGCCATGCGGGCCCGCGGTGCCAAAGCCACCGACATCGTGATTTTGGTGGTGGCGGCCGACGATGGCGTCATGCCGCAGACCCGTGAGGCGATCAAACACGCCAAAGCGGCGGGCGTGCCCATCGTGGTGGCCATGAATAAGATCGACAAGCCCGAGGCCAACCCCGACCGCCTGAAAAGCGAATTGGTGGCCGAAGAGGTCGTGCCGGAAGATTTCGGCGGCGACTCGCCCTTTGTGCAAGTTTCGGCCAAAACAGGTCAAGGCATCGACGATTTGCTCGAGCAGGTGCTGTTACAGGCCGAAGTGCTCGAACTCACGGCACCTCAAGACGCCATGGCCAAGGGTCTCGTGATTGAAGCCCAGTTGGACAAGGGCCGAGGTCCGGTGGCCACCGTGCTGGTGCAATCGGGTACCTTGAAGACCGGCGACGTCGTGCTGATCGGCCAGACCTATGGCCGTGTGCGTGCCATGCTCGACGAGAACGGTCGCCCGATCAAATCGGCTGGCCCCTCCATTCCGGTGGAAATTCAGGGCTTGGCCGACGTGCCTCTGGCTGGCGATGATTTCATGGTCTTGGCCGATGAGCGCCGTGCCCGTGAAATTGCGACCTACCGCGCTGGCAAGTTCCGCAACACCAAGCTGGCCCAGCAACAAGCCGCCAAGCTCGAGAACATGTTCACAGACATGTCCGCCGGCGAGGTCAAGATGCTGCCCATCATCATCAAGGCCGATGTGCAAGGTTCGCAAGAAGCGCTCTCGGCCTCTTTGCTCAAGCTCTCCAATGACGAGATCAAAGTTCAGGTGGTGTACGCCGCCGTGGGGGGCATCAGCGAAAGCGACATCAACCTGGCCATCGCGTCCAAGGCCGTGATCATCGGCTTCAATACCCGCGCCGATGCTGGCGCGCGCAAGCTGGCCGAAGGCAACGCCATTGAGATCCGTTACTACAACATCATTTACGATGCGGTCGACGAGCTCAAAGCCGCCATGTCGGGCATGCTCACGCCCGACAAAAAAGAAGAGGTCATTGGCAACGCCGAGATCCGTCAGGTATTCCGCGTCAGCAAGATCGGTTCAATTGCCGGCTGCATGGTCACTTCGGGCGTGGTGCGTCGCTCGGCCAAGTTGCGCTTGCTGCGCGACAACGTGGTCATCTTCACTGGCGAGCTCGACAGCCTCAAGCGCTTCAAGGACGATGCGCGCGAAGTCAAGGAAGGCTTCGAGTGTGGCTTGAACATCAAAGGCTACAACGACATCGTCGAAGGCGATCAGTTGGAGTTCTTCGAGATCAAGGAAGTGGCCCGCTCACTGTGAGGAAGTCCGCTGCTCCGAACCGTTCGTTTCGAATCGCTGACCAGATCCAGCGCGATTTATCCGAGCTGATCGCCCGCGAGGTGAAAGACCCCCGTGTCGGGATGGTCACATTGCAGGCGGTCGAGGTGACACCCGACTATGCCCACGCCAAAGTGTTTTTCAGCGTACTCACCGGTGACCCGGCGCAAGCCGGCGAAGGCTTGAACCAGGCAGCAGGTTTTTTGCGCAGTGCCTTGTTCAAACGTTTGCACATTCACACCGTGCCCACGTTGCACTTTGTGTTCGACCGAACGCCCGAGCGGGCGGCCGATCTCAATGCCTTGATCGCCAAGGCGGTCGCTTCCCGATCCAAAGAATAATTCTCCATGAACGCGCCACGCACCCGGGTGCAGCGGCGCCCTGTGCATGGGGTGTTGCTGCTCGATAAACCGCTGGGCTTGTCCAGTAACCAGGCTTTGCAAAAGGCCAAGTGGTTGCTGCGCGCCGACAAAGCCGGCCACACGGGCACTCTCGATCCCTTGGCCAGCGGCGTCTTGCCTTTGTGCTTTGGCGCGGCGACCAAATTCAGCCAATCCCATCTTGATGCGGACAAGGCCTATGAGACCACGGTGGCTTTGGGCGTGCGCACTGCCACTGGAGATGCCGAAGGCGAGGTGATCGAGACCCGTGCCGTGTCATGCACGCTGGGGCAGGTGGTGCAAGTGCTCGATGAGTTCACAGGCGACATCGACCAGGTGCCGCCCATGCACAGTGCGCTGAAAAAAGACGGCAAGGCCTTGTACGAATACGCCCGTCAGGGACAGACGATCGAGCGTGCTGCGCGCCGGGTGCGCATTCATGATTTGGATCTGCTTTCGGCGCAATTCGATGGCGATCAACCGCACTTGGACTTGCGCGTTCGCTGCTCGAAAGGCACTTACATCCGCGCCCTGGGCGAAGACATAGCCCAGCGCCTGGGTTGTGGCGGGCATTTGACGCAGTTGCGGCGCATCGCCACTGGCCCCTTTGAGTTGAGCGCCAGCATCAGTCTGGATGCGTTCACCGATCTGGATGAGTCGGCCCGCATGGCAGCCTTGTTGCCGGTGGAAGTGTTGTTCAACGACACGCCCGAAATCACCCTGGACGAGGCCGATGCAGGTCGGTTTTTGAGTGGATTGCGTCGCCGAGGTCCATGGCCCGATCAGGGCTTGGTGCGTGTCTACGGAGCGCAGCCCCGCGCCTTGTTGGGCAGTGGCCATGTGCGCGCGGGCGAGTTGATTCCGACCCGCCTTCTGAGCCCTTTGGAAATTGAACAGGTTTTAAAGCAAAGAGCCGCCTGAGTGCGGCATGAATGGAAAGAGAATGAGTAAACAAATTCGTAACATCGCGATCATCGCCCACGTTGACCATGGCAAGACCACCATGGTGGACCAATTGCTGCGCCAGTCGGGCACATTTGCTGCCCATGAAAAGGTGCAAGACACCGTGATGGACAACAACGACATCGAGCGCGAGCGTGGCATCACGATTCTGGCCAAAAACTGTGCGGTCAGATGGAAGGGCACGCACATCAACATCGTCGACACCCCGGGCCACGCCGACTTTGGCGGTGAGGTCGAGCGTGCATTGTCCATGGTCGACGGCGTGCTGCTGTTGATCGACGCCCAAGAGGGACCCATGCCACAAACCCGTTTCGTGACCAAAAAAGCATTGGCCTTGGGTCTGAAGCCGATTTTGGTGGTGAATAAGGTGGACAAGCCCGGCGCCAATTGTGACAAGGTGATCAACGCCGCTTTCGATCTCTTTGACAAGCTCGGTGCGAACGACGAGCAACTCGATTTTCCCGTGGTGTATGCCTCGGGCATCAACGGCTGGTCTTCGCACGAGGAAGGCACTGCCGGCGAGCAGTGGGGACCCGATATGTCGGCCCTGTTTGAAACCATTTTGGAACATGTGCCGGTGCACGAGGGGGACCCCGAAGCGCCCTTGCAATTGCAGATCTCGGCGCTGGACTACTCGACCTTTGTGGGCCGCATTGGGGTCGGCCGCATCAATGCGGGCACTTTGCGCGCGGGCATGGACGTGCTGGTGATGGAGGGGGCCGATGGGCCTTCATACAAAGGCCGCGTCAATCAGGTTCACCAATTCGAAGGCCTGGATCGGGTACAGATGGAGGCTGCCGGCCCCGGGGACATTGTCCTGATCAACGGCATTGCCGACTTGGGCATTGGCGTCACCGTCACCGATCCGATCAATCCGCAACCCCTGCCCATGCTCAAGATTGATGAGCCCACCTTGACCATGAATTTTTGCGTCAACACCTCTCCCTTGGCCGGTCGCGAAGGCAAATTCGTGACCAGCCGCCAGATTTGGGATCGGCTGCAAAAGGAGTTGCAATCGAACGTGGCCCTGCGGGTGCGCGAGACCGACGAAGATGGCATTTTCGAAGTGTCGGGCCGTGGCGAATTGCACCTGACTATTTTGTTGGAGAACATGCGCCGAGAGGGCTATGAGCTGGCGGTCTCCAAGCCTCGCGTGGTGCTCAAGGACATCAACGCAGAGCGCTGCGAACCCATCGAGATGGTGACCTGCGACATCGAAGAAACCCACCAGGGTGGCGTGATGCAAGCATTGGGTGAGCGCAAGGGCGAGCTGGTGAACATGGAACCCGATGGCCGAGGTCGCGTGCGCCTGGAATACCGCATTCCGGCGCGTGGCCTGATTGGATTTTCCAACGAATTCCTGAACCTGACCCGTGGCAGTGGCTTGATCTCCAATATCTTTGACAGTTACGAGCCACACAAGGGCGATATCGGTGGGCGCAAGAACGGCGTGTTGATCTCGATGGACGACGGTGAAATCTTCACCTACGCGCTGGGTAAGCTCGACGACCGGGGTCGCATGTTCGTCAAGGCCGGTGACCCGGTCTACGAAGGCATGATTGTGGGCATCCACAACCGTGACAACGATTTGGTGGTCAACGCCACCCGCACCAAGCAGCTGACCAATTTCCGCGTCAGTGGCAAGGAAGATGCGATCAAAGTCACGCCGCCCATCGACCTCTCGCTGGAGTACGGTGTCGAATTCATTGAAGACGACGAGTTGATTGAAATCACCCCGAAGAGCATTCGTTTGCGCAAGCGCCACCTGAAAGAGCACGAGCGCAAGCGTGCCAGCCGCGAAGGCTAAGGCCTTTTTCGTCGGGCGAACAGGCCGGCGGTGCGTTGACCTTGTTTTTGGAAGCGTTCGCGGCGAGCGACCTTGGGATCGACCCGCAATCCTCGGGTGAGTTCAATGCGGTCACCCTCGCGCAAGATTTGATCGAGCGGGGCTGTTCGGCCCCAGACCGAGGTGTGCAAGTTGGCTGCGATGTCCAGACTGCAGGCGTATTGCCAGGCCACGGCCTGCAGAGCTTGTGCTACGGTGGCGCCAGCTGGCAGGTCGATGGGCCACTCTTGGGTGTGGCGGGCTTGGGCACTGAGGGCCAACGTGACGCGCATCAGTGGTAGACCTGTTCGGCGCGTTTGACGAAGGCATCGACCAAGGTGGAAGCGATGCGGTCAAAGACCGGACCCACCAAGGCGCCGAACATGCTTTCAAAGCTGTAGTTCAACGTGAGTTTGACCTTGCAGGCGCGTTGGCTTTCGCCTAAAGGAATGAAGTCCCAGGTGCCCTCGAGGTGTTTGAAAGGGCCGTCGACCAGGGTCAGTTTGACCTGTCGCCCTGGAGCATGGGTGTTGCGGGTGGTGAAGCTTTTGTGAAAGCCGCTGAAGGCCATGCCGATTTCTGCGACCATGCCATCGGGGAGTTCCTCGCGCACGGCGCTGCGATCGCACCAGGGGAGGAACTGTGGATAGCTCGGCACGTCAGTCACCAGACGGAACATTTCTTCGGCGCTGAACCAGATCAAAACAGACTTGTGGACGGTTTTCATAGAATGCAGGGTCAGGCTGGCAGACCCTGGCCCCAATTTTAACGAGGACTGCCTCCTTTTTTCGAGAATCCATGGTGACCCAATCCAAAACTTCGACAGCCCGCATCGCCGACAACAAAAAGGCGGCGTTCAACTACTTCTTCGAGGAAAAGTACGAGGCGGGGATGGTGCTGCAGGGCTGGGAGGTCAAGGCCATCCGCGAAGGCAAAGTGCAACTCACTGACGGCTATGTGGTGATTCGCGACGGCGAGTTGTACCTGATAGGCTGTCAGATCAACCCGTTGAAGACGGCCTCCACCCACGTCAACCCCGATTCGGTGCGCACCCGCAAGCTGTTGATGCACAAGGATGAAATTCGCCGCCTGATCGGCAAGGTCGAGCAAAAGGGTTACACCCTGGTGCCCCTGAACCTGCATTGGAAGACCGGTCGGGTGAAATGCGAGATCGCCTTGGCCCGAGGCAAGGCCGAGCACGACAAGCGAGACACCATCAAAGATCGCGAAGGCAAGCGGGAAGTCGAGCGGGCGCTGAAGTCACGCCACCGCTGAATTCAGGCGCTGTTGACTGACTCACGGCTTTTTTGCCGCCAGCCCAACCATTCCATTGCCACTCAAGGCCAAAAGGACCAAGGCGCCACCCACCAGCACGCGCTGGCCGGGTTCTTCGCCCGCGCCCCACCAGGCCAGGGCGATGCCAAAAATGACTTCGAGCAAGGCCAGCAGCGATACCTCGGCGGCATGCAGCACCCGAGCGCACCAGACCGCCATGACGCAGGGCAGGGCGAGTTGAAACACCCCCAGCAAGGCCAGCCAAGCGATGTCGCCGCCTGAACCCTGCAAGGGCCAAGCCAGGGGCAAAGTCAGCAGGCACGAGATGAAGGCCCCGATCATGACCGCCGGTGCCAAGTCCAATTTCATGCCCTGTTGTCGGGCGCGTTGTACCACGGTCCAGTTGATCGAGGTCGCCACCGGCACACCCAGTGCGACCGACATGCCTGCCAGCACGCCCGGGCCACCCAGTTGATCCGAGAACATCCAAGCGATGCCCAAGCCCGCCAGCCCAATGGCGACCCAGGTGCGCGTGGGCACAGGTTGTCCGGTGACGACACGCGCCACCAAGGCCGTGAACAGGGGACTCAAGGCCAGCGTGATCAGTACATTGGCCACGCTGGTCAAGGTCAGCGCGATCATGAAGGCGGTGAACATGACCGACCAGCACACGCCAGAGAGCCACAGGCTGACACCGGCGTGGCGCAAAGACACCCAAAACCCCTGCCCATGCAGCAGCGGCAACACCAGAACCAGAGTGCCCAGGGTGAACAGGCTGCGCCAGAAGGTGATTTCGAACGAGGCGGCCGAATCGAGTTGCCGGGTGACAACACCGGCGGTGGCCCACAAAGCGGCGTTGACCACCATCAAAGCGACCGCCCGAGGGTGATTCAGGGCGAACATGAGGTCGAGTTTAGCCTGTATACAGGTGGCTTGGGGTGCGTGCGTACAATGCTGGTTTTGGAGCTTTCCCATGCAACTTCTCGGCAAAGCGCTCACCTTCGACGATGTGTTGTTGGTGCCCGCCTTCTCCCAGGTCTTGCCCAAAGACACCTCTTTGGCGACCCGCTTCTCTCGCCACATCGAACTCAATCTGCCCATGGTCTCCGCCGCCATGGACACCGTCACCGAGGCGCGACTGGCCATCGCCATCGCCCAAGAGGGTGGCATAGGCATCATCCATAAAAATCTGTCGGCGCAAGAACAAGCGGCCCAGGTCGCCAAGGTCAAGCGTTACGAAAGCGGCGTATTGCGTGATCCTGTGGTCCTCACGCCCCAGCACACGGTGCGTCAGGTCATGGCCTTGTCAGAGCAATTGGGTATTTCGGGCTTTCCCGTGCTCGATGGCGGCAAGGTGGTGGGCATCGTCACGGGTCGCGATTTGCGATTCGAGACCCGCTACGACATCAAGGTTCAGGAGATCATGACCCCGCGCGAGCGTCTGATCACCGTGCCCGAGGGCACCACCCCCGAGCAGGCCAAGGCATTGCTGAACAAACACAAACTCGAGCGCTTGCTGGTCATCAACGACGCCTTTGAGTTGCGTGGCTTGATCACGGTGAAAGACATCACCAAGCAAACCTCCTTTCCATTGGCTGCTCGCGACGCCTCGGGCCGTTTGCGAGTGGGCGCCGCAGTGGGAGTGGGCGAGGGCACCCAAGAGCGGGTTGAGGCGCTGGTCATGGCCGGTGTCGATGCCATCGTGGTCGATACTGCCCATGGTCACTCCAAAGGCGTGATCGAGCGCGTTCGCTGGGTCAAACAAAACTACCCCCAGATCGACGTGGTGGGTGGCAACATCGCCACCGGCGCTGCGGCCCTGGCTTTGGCCGAGGCCGGAGCCGACGCAGTCAAGGTGGGCATCGGTCCAGGCTCGATTTGTACCACCCGCATCGTCGCGGGTGTGGGCGTGCCCCAGATCACCGCCATCGACAACGTGGCCACTGCTTTGCGTGGCAGTGGCATCCCCTTGATCGCCGACGGCGGGGTGCGCTATAGCGGAGACATTGCCAAAGCGATCGCGGCCGGTGCCTCGACCGTGATGATGGGGGGCATGTTTGCCGGGACCGAAGAAGCCCCCGGTGAGGTCATTTTGTATCAGGGCCGCAGTTACAAGAGCTATCGGGGCATGGGCTCGATCGAAGCCATGCAGCAAGGCAGTGCAGACCGCTATTTCCAGGAATCGAGCACGGGCAACCCCAATGCCGACAAACTCGTGCCCGAGGGCATCGAGGGTCGCGTGCCTTATAAGGGCTCGATGGTCAGCATCGTCTACCAAATGGCCGGTGGTGTCCGCGCCAGCATGGGCTATTGTGGTTGCGCCAGCATCGATGAGATGAAAAACAAGGCCGAATTCGTGGAAATCACCGCCGCAGGCATCCGCGAGAGCCACGTCCATGACGTGCAGATCACCAAAGAAGCGCCGAATTACCGAGCCGACTGAGTCAGCCCCCTTGGATCGGGGCGTGGCGGGCTCGGGCTGGCTTAAAATCGCCTTTTAAGCTGACCTCGCCATGCAACACGACAAGATCCTCATCCTCGACTTTGGCTCGCAAGTCACCCAGTTGATCGCGCGCCGCGTGCGCGAAGCACATGTCTACTGCGAGGTCCACCCCTGCGACGTCTCCGATGAGTGGGTGCGTCAATACGCCGGTGACGGCCATTTGCGCGGGGTGATTTTGTCGGGATCGCACGCCAGCGTCTATGAAGACAGCACCGATCGCGCCCCGCAAGCGGTTTTCGAGTTGGGTTTGCCTGTGCTGGGCATTTGCTACGGCATGCAAACCATGGCCCAGCAGCTGGGCGGGAAGGTGGAAAACGGCCAGACCCGCGAATTCGGCTACGCCGAGGTGCGCGCCCATGGACACACGCCGCTGTTGAAAGACATCGCCGACTTCCACACCCCAGAAGGTCATGGCATGCTGAAAGTCTGGATGAGCCACGGTGACAAGGTCACCGAGATGCCCCCAGGCTTCAAGCTCATGGCCAGCACACCCAGTTGCCCGATTGCCGGTATGGCCGATGTCCAACGCCACTACTACGCCGTGCAGTTCCACCCCGAGGTGACCCATACCGTCCAGGGCAAGGCCATGCTCGAGCGTTTCGTGCTCGACATCTGTCAAGCCAGCCCCGACTGGATCATGCGCGACCACATCACCGAGGCGGTTGAGCTTATCCGCCGCCAAGTGGGCGATGAGGAAGTCATTCTGGGCTTGTCGGGCGGTGTCGATTCGTCGGTGGCCGCTGCCCTGATTCATCGCGCCATTGGTGACAAGCTGACCTGCGTTTTCGTCGATCACGGCCTGTTGCGCCTGAACGAGGGCGATATGGTCATGGACATGTTCGCAGGCAAACTGCACGCCCGTGTGATACGGGTGGATGCCAGTGATTTGTTTTTGGGCAAACTGGCGGGCGAGAGTGACCCCGAGAAAAAGCGCAAGATCATCGGCGGCCTGTTCGTTGATGTCTTCAAGGCCGAGGCGGCCAAACACAAAGCCGGTGGCGGCGGACACCGTGGCGCCACCTTCCTGGCCCAGGGCACGATTTACCCCGACGTGATCGAGAGCGGTGGTGCCAAAAGCAAAAAAGCCGTCACCATCAAGAGCCACCACAACGTGGGCGGCTTGCCCGAACAATTGGGATTGAAGTTGCTCGAGCCCTTGCGCGACCTCTTCAAGGACGAGGTGCGCGAGTTGGGCGTGGCGCTGGGCTTGCCCCGTGAGATGGTCTATCGCCACCCTTTCCCCGGTCCTGGTCTGGGCGTGCGCATTTTGGGTGAAGTGAAAAAAGAATACGCCGATTTGCTGAGCCGTGCCGATGCGATCTTCATTGAAGAACTCCAGTCGACCATCGAGCCCCACTCCGGCAAGACCTGGTACGACCTGACCAGCCAGGCCTTCACCGTGTTTCTGCCGGTCAAGAGCGTGGGTGTCATGGGCGATGGCCGCACCTACGACTATGTCGTGGCCTTGCGTGCCGTACAAACCAGTGACTTCATGACCGCCGACTGGGCCGAGCTGCCCTATGCCTTGCTGAAGAAAGTCAGCAGCCGCATCATCAACGAAGTGCGCGGCATCAACCGCGTCACCTACGATGTGTCCAGCAAACCACCCGCCACGATCGAGTGGGAGTGACTTTTTGAGCGTAAGTTGTTGATTTATATAGATTTTCAACTTACACAAAAGTTTCACGCGACACGCTAAGTCGTTGCTTTTAAACGCTTTTGGGTTTACAGTTGCACAAAGAGTTGCACAGCGTTGCGGCGACTCAAAACTGTAGTTACCCAAAAGCCCGATGGCACTCAAAAAACAAGAATTTGACGAAGACGAAGTTCCAATATATGAAGATGCGTTAGTCTACAAACGTGGTGAATATTGGCAGATGCGTATGTGGCTTGGCTCACATACATCACAAAGAAACTGGACGGTAAAGATATGAAAAATCTTTACCTGCCGTAGTTAAGCATTCCTGTCCCAGTGACGATTGCGGTTGATGGTTAAAAAGCACAGCAATGTGCTTAATGGCGTAGCTATGTCTAAAACAAACATCAAACAAGCAATCAAACACACAAACAATGAAACTTAACTAAAGTACTAGAGTAAACACTCAAGCAATGAGCAGTACACAACATATTTGAATAGCTACAAAGCAAATCAAAAGCAGTACGGCAGAACTGACACGCTAATACAAGCTACAAACGCTTAAAAGCACTGAGCGAAGCATTGGGTAGCTGACACAGTGAAAAACAGCGTGTAGAGCTTGTACAGCGTAAGCAGGTTTAGTCGCATAAATCCCACAATATTTTCAATAAATAAAGAATCAAAGCTTTTATGTATTAGCTTTGGTTATTTCGTTCAAGAAGGTCAAAGTGTCCGGTGAATAGGGGCCCGAGATGACTTCAATGGGGAAACCCAGTGCCTGTCTGGCTTTTGCCAAGAATTCATCGCGATTGCGGGCTTCTCTCAGGGTCTGAGTGGCGACTGCTCGAACTTGCCGGGGTTTGAAATCAGCCAGACGCTCTCCGAATCGGGCCAGACAGTCCAGGCCCGCCTGCATGGCCTGAGGAGTCAGGTGGCGCTCGGCGTCAAGTCCACCGCCTTGTCTGACGGTTTCTTTCAGATACTCAACACGGCTGAATTGGCCTTGAGATTCACGGCCAATTTCAAGCCTGAAGCTGTTGGACCCCAAATCGATTGCAGCCAAAAGGCGAAAACTGGACATAGACCGCCATAGTATGAAGTTGGTGTGGCAATTTCGTGACAATACAGGGTCAGGTGACCGCCAAATTTCTGTCACGATTTTGTCACATTGGGCGGGTAGATTACATCAGGACAGTGAATGAACTGTTGTCATCATCTCAAAGGAATCGCATGTTGAACCTCAAATCTTGTCTCGTGGCCCTGGGCCTGGGTGCTGTAGCCTTGGTCAGTCATGCTGCGGACATCACTGGTGCCGGCGCTACGTTTCCCTACCCTATTTATGCCAAGTGGGCCGAGGCCTACAAGAAGGAAACCGACGTTGGTCTGAATTATCAATCCATTGGGTCGTCTGGCGGCATTCGTCAAATCCGAGCCAAAACCGTCACTTTGGGTGCCACCGATGCGCCAGTCAAGGGCGAAGACTTGGACAAGGACGGCATGGTGCAGTTCCCCGCCATCATTGGCGGCACGGTGCCGGTGGTGAACTTGGACGGTTTCAAGCCGGGTGAGTTGCGCATCACGGGGGCTGTGCTGGCTGAAGTGTTCATGGGCACCATCACCCAGTGGAATGACGCCAAATTGGCAGCCCTGAATCCTGGAAAAAACTTGCCCAACCAAGCCATCACTGTGGTGCATCGCGCTGACGGTTCCGGCACCACCTTCAACTTCACCGATTACCTCACGGCCGTGAGCAAAGACTGGGCCGACAAGGTGGGCAAAGGCGCAGCCGTCAAGTGGCCTGCAGCTTCTTCAGTTGGGGGCAAAGGCAATGAAGGGGTGGCTGCCAACGTCAACCGCGTCAAGGGGGCTGTGGGTTATGTCGAGTATGCCTATGTGAAGAAGAACAACATGAACTTCTTGCAATTGCAAAACGCCGATGGCAAGTATGTGTCACCCGATGACCTGACCTTTGCAGCAGCTGCAGCCGGGGCGGATTGGTTCAGCGTTCCGGGTATGGGGGTTTCGATGGTCAACGCCAAAGGTGCCAACAGCTGGCCCATCAGCACCGCCTCGTTCATTTTGATGTACAAAGAGCCGGTTGACAAGGTGGCCTCTAAAGCGGTCATCGCCTTCTTTGACTGGTCGTTCAAGAACGGTAAAAAGATGGCCGAGGAACTCGATTACGTACCACTGCCTGATGCGCTGACCCAGCAAATTCGCCAGCGTGTCTGGTCTCAGATCAAGAACTGACCCCTACTACCCCAGGTGAGGCCAATGCCGAACCTGGGGCCACCTGAATGGAAAAACCGATGCCACCCTCTGCGTCCCCTTCAGAAACATCAGAGAACTTGACCATGAGTGCTTCCGAAAACGATCGTTTACCGATGGAAGAAATGCGCCGTATCGCGGGTCGCCAACAGACCCAGGATTGGTTGTTTCACCAACTCACGCGTTTGTTTTCCTGGGTCGTACTCGCTGCTTTGATTGGGATCATCATCTCTTTGGTGATCAATGCCACGCCGGCGTTCAGCAAGTTCGGCATGGAGTTCGTCTGGCGGGTCGAGTGGGACATCATCAACGAGGAGTTTGGGGCGGCCATCGCGATTTTTGGCACTGTCGCCAGTGCCAGTATTGCTTTGCTGATCGCGGTGCCCTTGTCGTTCGGCATCGCACTTTTCCTGACCGAAACCTGTCCTGTGGTGTTGCGCCGCCCCTTGGGAACAGCCATCGAATTGTTGGCTGCGGTGCCATCCATCATCTACGGCATGTTCGGCTTGTTTTTATTTGCCCCCCTGTTTGCTGAATACGGCCAGCCGGCTTTGCAGTCGACCTTGGGGCAAATGCCTTTGATTGGCCCGCTGTTTGGTGGCGCCATGAATGGCATCGGTATTTTGGCGGCCGGTTTGATTTTGTCGTTCATGATTCTGCCCTTCATATCAGCCGTGTTGCGTGACGTTTTCGAGATCGTTCCTTCGGTGTTGCGCGAGTCGGCCTATGGGCTGGGGTGCACCACCTGGGAGGTGGTGCGACACATCATCTTGCCCTACACCCAAAAGGGTGTGATCGGCGGGGTGATGCTGGGCCTGGGGCGCGCTCTGGGCGAGACCATGGCGGTGACCTTCGTGATTGGCAATTCTCAGCGCATTTCTTCGTCATTGTTTGCCCCAGGTACATCGATCGCTTCGACCTTGGCCAACGAGTTTGGTGAGGCCGATGATTTCCACTTGTCGGCGCTTTTCGCCTTGGGTCTGTTGCTATTCCTGATCACTTTGGTGGTTTTGGCTGCGGCAAAACTGATGATCCTGCGCGCTGAAAAATCCAAAGGCAGCAAAACCTGAGGTCCATCGATGAATTCCAAAGTTTATCAACGTCGCAAAATGGTCAATCGCGTTGGATTGACTCTCTCCATGGCCGCCATGGCCCTGGGCTTGGCCGTGTTGCTCTCTATCCTTTTCGTGCTGTTTAAAAATGGCTTTGCGGCTTTGGATTGGGCCATGTTCTCCCAGCCCACTCCGGCCCCTGGCAGCGAAGGTGGAGGCCTTGCCAATGCCATCATCGGTAGCCTGATGATGATTGCCTTCACCGTGCTGATAAGTACTCCTGTAGGTATATTGGCTGGGGTTTATTTGGCGGAGTATGGTGACGAAAGCAAAACTGCAGAGTTCACTCGTTTTATCACCGACATCATGTTGTCAGCCCCGTCCATCGTTTTGGGTTTGTTCGTTTATGCAATCTGGGTGTCCCAGGTCAAGCATTTTTCAGGCTGGGCGGGTTCGATGGCCTTGTCTCTGATCGCCATTCCGGTGGTGGTTCGCACGACAGAAAACATGTTGCGCTTGGTGCCTGGCAGCCTGCGCGAGGCGGCCTTTGCTTTGGGGGCACCTCGCTGGAAGGTGGCGACCATGGTCACCCTGAGGGCGGCCCGTTCAGGCGTGATCACTGGCCTGTTGTTGGCTTTGGCTCGCATCAGCGGAGAGACTGCCCCATTGTTATTCACTGCATTGAACAATCAGTTTATGTCCTTTAACATGAACGCACCGATGGCCAATTTGCCGGTGGTGATATTCCAATTCGCCATGAGTCCCTACGACAACTGGGTGCGCTTGGCCTGGGGCGGCGCCTTGCTGATCACCTTGACGGTGTTGATCCTCAACATCATCGCGCGGGTCTTCTTCCGCGAAAAAAGCACGGTTTAAGGATACTTTCATGAACGACCATATTCAAACCTCACTGCCCAACGCCATTGAGGTCAGACAGCTGAACTTTTACTATGGCAAGTTTCAGGGATTGCGCAATATCCATTTGGACATCGCCGAAAAAAAAGTGACTGCTTTCATTGGCCCCTCGGGTTGCGGAAAGTCCACTTTGCTTCGCACCTTGAACCGCATGTACAGCCTCTATCCAGGGCAGCGTGCAGAGGGCCAAATCAATTTTTATGGCCAGGATATCTTGGCGCCGGATCAGGACTTGAACCTGTTGCGAGCGCGCATCGGCATGGTGTTTCAAAAGCCCACACCTTTTCCCATGTCAATCTATGACAACATCGCTTTTGGGGTCCGTCTTTATGAAAATTTGAGTCGAAGCGATATGGATGATCGAGTGGAATGGGCTTTGACCAAGGCCGCTTTGTGGAATGAGGTCAAGGACAAACTGGGCCAAAGTGGTCTGTCACTTTCGGGGGGGCAGCAGCAGCGTTTGTGCATCGCCCGCTCGGTGGCGGTCAAGCCCTCGGTGATTTTGCTTGATGAACCGACCTCGGCGTTGGACCCCATTTCAACTGCCAAGGTGGAAGAGTTGGTCAATGAGTTGAAGAGCGATTACACCGTGGCCATCGTGACGCATAACATGCAGCAAGCGGCCAGGGTGAGTGATTTCACCGCCTATATGTACTTGGGGGAGTTGGTTGAGTTCGGTGCCACCGAGCAGATTTTCTTCAAGCCCCAGCGCACAGAGACCGAAGACTACATCACCGGCCGTTTCGGCTGAAACAGGAGATCACATGCCAGACAAGCATTTATCCTCACAATTCGACAGCGATCTCAATGCCGTCTCCTCTCGTTTGATGGAGTTGGGCGGTATGGTCGAGTCGCAGATCCGTCAAGCCGTCTACGCACTGTCTCAGTTCAGCTCTGAAGTGGCAGATCAAGTGCTGACTGGAGAGGTTCGCGTCAATGCGCTTGAGGTTGAAATTGACCGGGACATCGCTTCGATCATTGGCCGCCGACAGCCGACTGCGCGTGATTTGCGTCTGTTGATGGCGATCTCGAAAGCCACAGCCAATCTGGAGCGTGCCGGGGATGAGGCCGAGCGCATCGCTCGCATGGTCAAGGCCATCGTGGCCGAGGGCATGCCGCGCAGTCTGCCAGCTTCCGAGTTGCGGGTGGCCACCGAGTTGGCCAGCAATTTGCTTCGCAAGGCGCTTGATGCCTTCGCTCGTTTAGATACGCAGGCGGCTTTGGCCATTTTGAAGGAAGACAACCTGATCGATCAGGAGTTCGATGGCTTCGTGCGCAAGCTGATCACCTACATGATGGAAGATGCCCGAACGATCGGCGCCAGTTTGGATTTATTGTTCATTGCCAAGGCGATTGAGCGGATTGGTGATCATGCCAAGAACATCGCTGAGTTGATCATCTATATCGTCAAGGGCGACGATGTCCGGCACGTGCCTCTGGCCAAAATTGAGTCCAATCTGCAATCATCGGCGTCATGAGGCATTTACCCCGCGTTTTGATCGTCGAGGATGAGTCTGCGATTGCTGAGTTGATTGCGGTGAACTTGCGGCATAACGGGATGTCGCCGGTCTGGGCAGAGGATGGTGCGCGTGCGCAATTGGAAATCGATGCAGTTTTGCCCGATATCATTTTGCTGGATTGGATGTTGCCGGGGCAAAGCGGCGTGGCCTTGGCCAAAAAATGGCGTTCTGATGTGCGCACCCGCACCATTCCGATTCTGATGTTGACAGCCCGATCAGAAGAAAACGACAAGGTGTCCGGGTTAGATGCTGGTGCGGATGATTACATCACCAAGCCATTTTCTACCCAGGAACTGATGGCGCGTATTCGGGCGGTGCTTCGTCGGCGGGCTCCCGAGCAGGTCGGGGGTGGCGTTACGATTGGCGCTTTAACGCTGGATTCATCTACTCACCGTGTGACTCTGAACGGGCAATCTCTGAAACTTGGGCCCACTGAGTTCAAGTTGCTCAACCATTTCATGAACTACCCCGAACGTGTGCATACCCGTGGTCAGTTGTTGGACAAGGTTTGGGGCGATCATGTGTTTATCGAAGAGCGCACTGTGGACGTTCATGTCAAACGCTTGCGTGAGTCACTGGGTGTTGCGGGTTCGATGCTCGAGACCGTTCGAGGAGCAGGATACCGCTTCAGCGGTCAGGTCACTTGACTTAGGGCAGGTTAACATACCCCGATATGTTGGGACGGATATTGAGTTTTCTTCTGGCGTTGATGCTGGGACTGGTGTCAGGGGCCTTCATCGCCCCTGAGCAGTCTGGCATTGGCGGTCTGTGGGGCATGCTCGCAGCCTCTATTCTCTGGTTTTTTCTCGACCTGTGGTCGGGGCTATGGGTGAAACGCTGGCTCAGCCGTCCCCACTCTCAAGCCCCTGCCGCTTGGGGCGGCTGGGGAGAGATTGTTGATCGGGTTCAACGTCTGGTTCGTGTCAGCGAACGCCAGTTGTCGGCCAGTCAGGTACGGCTGGAGCAATTTTTATCGGCCATTCAGGCCTCTCCGAATGGAGTGCTGATGTTGGACGCTGATATGCGGATCGCCTGGTGCAACACCATGGCGGCGCAGCACTTGGGCATAGACCCGGCCAGGGACATGGCACAACTCATCGGCAATTTGGTGCGTCACCCTGATTTCAGCCGCTATTTGCAACAAGGTGAGCATGCCCAACGGGTGGTGATCGATGGGCGCGAACATCGGCCTGACCATCCTCAGCGCATCGCGTTGCAACTGTTTGCATACGGCGATGGCCAGTATCTGCTCTTGAGTCAGGACATCACGGCGGTTGAACAGTCCGAGGCGATGCGACGCGATTTCGTGGCCAACGTCTCGCACGAGATCCGAACCCCACTGACGGTTCTGGCCGGTTTTGTCGAGACTTTGCTGAGTCTGGATCTGACACCTGATCAACAAAAATCGTACTTGAAATTGATGGAGCGACAATCACAGCGCATGCAGTCGCTGGTTGACGATCTGCTGACCTTGTCGCGTTTAGAGGGTAGCCCGATGCCGGGCAGGGAGCCCACGCCCTTGTCGGTGTTTTGGACCGCCCTGAAATCTGAAGCGCAGGCTTTGGACGAGGTGATGGCTGGTATTTGGGGGGGCTTGCACGAAGTGGTGTTTGACCCGCCTGAGCCGCCAGATTGGGCTTGCTTGGGGCAAAGAACTGAATTGCAAAGCGCCATGTCGAATTTGGTGGCCAATGCCTTGCGTTACACCCAGGTCGGCGGCCAGGTCTGCGTGTCCTGGAAATGGGGCAGTCAGGGCGAGGGTATCTTCACCGTCAGTGACAACGGCCCTGGCATCGCGCCCGAACATGTGCCGCGCATCACCGAGCGTTTCTATCGCGTGGACCGCAGCCGTTTGCGCGAGACCGGCGGGACCGGGTTGGGTTTGGCGATTGTCAAGCATGTGGTGCAGCGCCATGGCGGAGAGTTGATCATTGCGAGCGAACTTGGGCGGGGGTCCAGCTTTAGCATCATGTTGCCTGCACACCGAGTCCAGCGCGTCAGTGGCGGGGCTGACGGCGAATGACGACATACAGCAAACCACCGAGCACGGCCGATACGATGGTCAGGGCCAAACTGCTGCTGATCCAGAACGCTTGCGGGCCCATCAGCGGTTCGATCCCCCAGCCGCCTTCATAGGCCAACCAGTAACCTCCGCTGAGCCCCACACCCCATAAGAAAGTGGCGTAAACCAGCATGGGCAGGAGCGTGACCCGGTAGCAGCGCAGAACGAAAAAGCACAACACTTGCAGGGCATCGACAGTTTGGTACCAGACCAACCAAACCAGCAGATCACCGGTGGGCCCGGCCACGGCTTCATCTTGAATGTAGAGGCGGGCAATGACATGTCGGCCCATGGCCAGGATCAAGCCAGATGCCAAGGTGTTGATCAAAAGCCAATAAAAGCCATGGAAGATGGCGGCACGGGCCATCTCGGGGCGGGCAGCGCCAATCCAATAGCTGACGCGGGCGCTGGTGGCAATCGACAGCGACAACGGCACCATGTAGAGGAGGGCCCCCAGGTTGGAGGTGATTTGATGGCTGGCTGCGGCTTGGCTGCCCAGTCGGGCAATCAGCAGGGCCATCAGGGTGTAAGAGGTGACTTCAACGGTGATCGAGGCAGCGTTGGGCAGCCCCAGGCGCAACATTTCGATCAGTTTGCGCGGATGGGGCGCTTCCATTTTGCGCCAAAGGTACAAGCCGCGGTAGTTGCCGCGCACCAAAGCCAGCACTGAGAAGAGCGCCATGACCATGTTCACCACCAAGGTGGCGTATGCGCAGCCGATCAGTCCCCAGCCAGTCATGGGGCCGAGTCCGAAGGTAAAGAGGATAGACAGGGGGATTTTGCAGGCCAAACCCAACACTTGAACCCAAGTGACGGCTTTCGGTCGACCCAGGGCTTGGTTGAGGTTGGCGTACAGTCGAAACCACAAGGCGGCAGGCAAGGCCCAAGCCAAGATTTCAAGGTAGTGCTCGATGACAGGGCGCAATTCGGTCGGAACCTGCGTCCATTCGAGTGCCATGCTGGCATTCATGAGCAAGGCCATCCCGACTGCGCAATTGGCCAGCCAGATGTAAATGGCTTGTCGCAAGAGACGGCCCATGTCCCTCGGGCGGCCCGCACCGTTGAGCTCAGAGAACATGGGCAGGGTGGCTTGTAGAACGCCCATCAGCGTGACAAAAACGCTGATGTAGATGGCTGAACCCACCGATAGTGCGGCCAGAGCTGATTCTGCATAACGCCCGGCCACAACGGTGTCGGTGACACCAAAGGCCATCACGGCGATTTGGCCGACCCAGACGGTCAGGGCATGTTTGGCGATCAGGCGTCGTTCATTCACGGTTGGGGCTCAGTCAAGCGCCGGTAAAGCACCAGATTTTCGTATTGATCCGTGGGGCGGCGCACGGTCTGAACCCAGCGCCAGCTCGGGGCTTGGTCGGTGCTCTCAAAGGCCTCTTTGGCTCGCATGCCCACCACCAGCCACTCACACCGGGAGTCGCCACTCAGATCGATGCGCATCTGCCCGTGGTGGCGCAAGGCGGCCATTTGTGCTTTGGACAGCCCATGAACCTGAATGCACTCGGGTTGACTCATCAGGGCGACGACGTTGCGGACCAAGGGGGCGTAGCTGCGTGCAAAGTCGAGCATGGGCAGCCAAAGGGTCATGAGCAAGAGCCAGCACAGTGTGGCGCCGCTGGCTGGCAGTACCAGGCTTTTCCAAAGGGCTGAGCGGTGTCGCCCTACTCGCCATGCGACCAATGCCACCCAGGTGCCAGTGGCCGCCAAGGCCAGGGCAAAGATGGGCCATGAGAACACCAGATCCAGACCCGGCAAGAGGCGGCGCAGGTTGGCGGCAGGTTGCGTGGGCCAGCCGCTGACACCGGCGCACCAGATGATCCAGATGAGCAAAGCCGAGCCACTGAAAAACAGCAAGGTGAACCAGTCGATGAAAGCCGATACGCTGCGGCGCAGGGTCGGCAATGCGAATGCGGCCAACGCAGCGAAATAGGGCAGGGTCAGCAACAAGACGCGCTCTTCTTGCACGGTGACGATGGCCGCCAGTGCAGGGGCCAGCATGAGCAACAAGGGCAAAGCGATGTGACGGCTGGGACGCCGGCCCCACCAAGCCTGGCGCCAAGCCCATAGGGTCCAAAGCACCAGAGGCCAAGCTGGCCAGGTGAACCAGACCCACAGACGCAGCAAGGTGGCGGTTTGTTTGGCCGTCGGGGGCAGGCTCCGCCAGGTGAACTGCCACAGTTGCAAATGCTGACTCAGGACCAGTAACAAGGCCAATCCGAGCGCCAGTATCAGGGCATGAACGGTTGAGTTTGGATGCTGCTTGTCAAGTATCAACCAAGCCAAGGCCCCGACGCCCATCAGCAGGGCCAGGGTGGGGGCTCCCGACAGGCTCAGGCTCAGCAGGGCCAGCAGGGTCAGCGCCAAGTGGGTGGCGCCTCGATGGGTGTGCAGGCCAGCCACGCCACAAAAGAGCAAGCTGCTCATGCACAACTGGGCGGCCATGGGGGTCACCTCATGAGAGGCCTGTGCCAGTCCTAAGCAGGACATCAAGGCCAACAGGCCGGCATCCGCCATGACGCGCGCGTAGTCATCGGGACGGGCCTCGCCCCCAAAGGCAAAAGCCACCGGTTGGGCTGCCGGACTGCGCGCCAAAAGTTCAATGGCTTTCCAGGTTGCACCCATGGTCAGTCCCAACATCAGGATGAAGGGTAAGCGGCTGAGCGTGGCGGCGTCCCAGCCCGCTGGGGCTATGGCCATCACCCAGGCACCCAGCCAGTAGGGCAATAAGGCCTGCGCATCGGGGGGCAATCCCAGAAAGGTGGGCGCTTGCCATGGCGATGCACCGGTGGCCAGATCGAGCATGACACCCAGGCTGCCCATGTCGATGGTTTTCCATGGCTCTCGCCCCCAAAAACCGGGTAAAACATAGGTCAACACGAACAGGATCAGCGCCAACCTGGGCAGGCGGCGCACCGCATCTTGGGTGACGATGGCGGGGCTGGGTGTGTTCACTGCGCGTTCATGGGAAGGGTTTTGATCAAGCCAAAGAAAAAGGGCAACCCGGCGATGCCTGGCTGCCCTTGATGTGGCCAGAGACCGGAATTATTTGCTGGCGGTCTTGTAACGGTTGCGGAAGCGCTCGACGCGTCCCCCCATGTTATCGACAGACTTCTGGGTGCCGGTATAGAAAGGGTGGGATTCGCTCGAGGTGTCGAGTTTGAACAAGGGCAGGTCGCGCCCATCGTCCATTTTGACGGTCTCTTTGGTGTTGACGCAAGAGCGGGTCACGAACTTGAATCCGTTGGAGAGATCCACGAAGCACACTTCGCGGTACTCGGGGTGAATGCCATCTTTCATGGGGTATTTCCTTTGTTGCGGTAGCCGCCTCAGCCCATCCGGGGTACTTTCCGCCAAGTCATAAATTATGCCACAGACTGCGCGAAGGGGTCGGCGCATGACGGCATGGGGTGAGTTCAGCCGCCTCTGCGCATCATGTCGAAGAAGTCGACATTGGATTTGGTGGCCTTCATGTTCTTGAGCATCAGTTCCATCGCCTCGATCTCGTCCATGTTGTACATGAACTGGCGCAGGATGCGGGTTTTTTGCAGGATCTCGGGGGGCAGCAGCAGCTCTTCACGGCGGGTGCCGCTGCGGTTGAGTTGGATGGCCGGGAACACGCGTTTTTCGTACAGGCGGCGATCCAGGTGGATTTCACAGTTGCCGGTGCCCTTGAATTCTTCGAAGATCACTTCGTCCATTCGGCTGCCAGTGTCGATCAGCGCAGTGGCGATGATGGTCAGCGAGCCGCCTTCTTCCACATTGCGCGCGGCGCCGAAAAATCGCTTGGGCCGTTGCAGGGCGTTGGCGTCCACACCACCAGTCAGCACCTTGCCCGAAGAGGGCACGACGTTGTTGTAGGCGCGGGCCAGGCGGGTGATGGAGTCAAGCAGGATGATGACGTCTTTTTTCAGTTCAACCAGGCGCTTGGCGCGTTCGATGACCATTTCCGCCACGTGCACGTGGCGGGCAGCGGGTTCATCGAAGGTGGAGGCGATCACTTCGCCGCGCACGCTGCGCTGCATCTCGGTCACTTCCTCGGGACGTTCGTCAACCAGCAAGACCATCATGTGACTGTCGGGGAAGTTGGCAGTGATCGCATGGGCGATGTGCTGCATCATGACGGTCTTGCCGCTTTTGGGCGGTGCGACCAGCAAGGCGCGCTGGCCTTTGCCGATGGGAGCAATGATGTCGATGATGCGGCCAGTGATGTTCTCTTCGCTCTTGATCTCGCGCTCGAGCCGCATGTGTTCCTTGGGGAACAAAGGCGTCAGATTCTCGAACATGATCTTGTGCTTGTTGTTCTCGGGCAAGTCGCCGTTGACCTTGTCGAGTTTGGTCAGCGCAAAGTAGCGTTCGCCATCTTTAGGGATGCGAACTTCGCCTTCGATCATGTCGCCGGTGTGTAAGTTGAAGCGGCGCACCTGGCTGGGCGAGATGTAGATGTCGTCGGTGCTGGCGGTGAAACTGGTATCGGGGCTGCGCAAAAAGCCAAATCCATCGGGCAGGATCTCGAGCACGCCATCGGCGAAAACCTGCTCGCCGGCGCGTGCACGCTTTTTGATGATGGCGAACATCAGCTCTTGCTTGCGCATGCGGCCGGTGTTTTCGATTTCCAGGGCTTCGGCTTGTTTGAGCACTTCGGAAACGTGAAGGGCCTTGAGTTCGTTCAGGTGCATGTGGAAACTCCGCTTCGGAGTGGTTCAGGAAAAGGGGGGAAGAAGGCATCGGGTGCCAAAGCCCGATGGAGGCTGCCGAACGATCCGAAAGGACTGGCTGACCGTGGAATGATTATAACCCGAGCGTGATTTCGGGCAAGGGACCCTTTTGCTCAGGGCAAACGGGTCAGGGAGGGCCAATCAGGCCAGTTGTTGGTCGATGAAATCGGTCAGTTGGGCCTTGTTCAGGGCGCCTACTTTGGTGGCGGCCAACTGGCCGTCTTTGAACAGCATCAAGGTGGGGATGCCACGGATGCCGAACTTGGCCGGAATGTCGCGGTTTTCATCCACATTCATTTTGGCCACTTGCAGACGGCCTTGGTAACCTTGTGCGACATCGTCCAAGATGGGGGCAATCATGCGGCAAGGGCCACACCATTCGGCCCAATAGTCCACCAAAACGGGTTGTGATGATTTCAACACATCGGACTCGAAGCTTTGGTCGGTGATGTGCTTGATGAGTTCGCTGGCCATGAAGATTCCTTTTGTCACTGCTATCTTGGTGTCTATTTTGGCAGAAATGGAAAAGCTGTGCGCACGCCGCCGTCATGATCTAAACTGCCCCCATGAAAACCTTGCAAATCGACGTGGTCTCGGATGTGGTCTGCCCTTGGTGTTATGTGGGCTTGAAGAGACTGGAACATGCTTTGCTGGCATTTGCCGAACGCCACCCTGATCAGCCACCTCCAGAGGTCCGTTGGCACCCTTTTCAGCTTAACCCTGATCTGGCTCCAGAGGGCATGGATCGCGCCGAATATGTTCAGCGAAAGTTCGGTGCCCGTTCGGGCGATGTCTATGGCCGTGTGGCTGCGGTGGGCAAGCAGGTCGGCATCGACTTTTGTTTTGATGGCATCCGCCGCCAACCCAATACCTTGGTGGCGCACAGTTTGATTGCCGTGGCCGATCCCGGGGAAGCCCAAAACCGTCTGGTTCAAGCCTTGTTTGACGCCTATTTCATCGACTCGCTGGATCTGACCGATGTTCAGGTGTTGGCGCAGGTGGCCCGTCAGGCTGGACTGGCGGAAGACCGCATCGAAGCCGCCCTGAATGATGAAGGGCTTCACAATCAGGTATCTGGCATGGACGAAAAGGCGCGCTCTCTGGGCATCAGCGGGGTGCCTTTTTTCATCTTCAATGGCGAATTGGCCGTATCGGGTGCCCAAGAGTCTGAACAGTTGCTCGGGGCCATGGAGCAGGCCAGCGCCCCGGCCTGAGGCGTCTGGCCCAGTCGCAACTCACATGTTGTTGAGCATGAAACTCGACAAGGTGTTTTCCGCCACCCGATTCCACTGGAATTGCTCGCGACGGAACTTCTTCCAGGGCTCGTAGATCTTCTTGAAGGCGGGATTTTTTCCAGCCTCTTCCTCATACAGGTCAGAAGCGGCTATTTGCGACTCTTTCATGATGGCGCTCGAGTAGGCATGGAGTTTCACGCCGTTTTTCAGCAATCGGGCCAGTGCTTGTGGATTCTTGAAGTCGTATTCGGCCATCATGTCCAGATTGGCCTCGTAGCAAGCCACTTCGAGGGCGTTTTGGTAGGACTTGGGCAGCTTTTCCCATTCTTTCATGTTGACATACATTGAGTACATTGAGCAGGCTTCCCACCAGCCAGGGTAGTAGTAATTGGGCGCGATTTTGTAGAAGCCCAGTTTCTCATCATCGTAGGGTCCCACCCATTCAGCAGCATCGATGACACCGCGCTCCAGCGATGGGTAAATGTCACCACCTGCGATTTGCTGTGGGATGCCCCCCAAACGCGCCCACACTTCGCCACCCAAGCCGGCGATGCGCATTTTCAGTTTCTTGATGTCATCGAGCCCTTTGATCGGGTTGCGGAACCAGCCGCCCATTTGGGTTCCGGTGTTGCCAGCGGGGAAACTGATGATGTTGTAGTCGCTGAGGAATTCGCGTTGCAGCTTCAGGCCGCCACCCCAGTACATCCAAGCGTTTTGCATGCGCTGGTTCATGCCAAAGGGCACTGTGGTGTCAAAGGCGAAGGCTTTGTTCTTGCCAACAAAGTAGTAGCCCGCAGTATGGGTGCACTCGACGGCCCCTTGTTGGACGGCGTCTACAGTGCCAAAGGCCGGGGCCAACTCGCCGGCTCAGAAATTGCGAATCTGGAATTTGTCGTCGGTCAGCGCGGCGACGCGTTTGGCGATGACGTCGGCACCGCCATAAATGGTATCGAGCGATTTGGGAAAGCTTGATGCGCAGCGCCAGCGCACTTCGGGCATGGTTTGGGCCAGTGCGGGGGCTGAGACAGCAACGGCGCTGGCACCGAGGGCGAGTTTGCCGAACTGGCGGCGGGCGGTGAATTTGGAATCCATGGTCATGCACACTACTCCTGTCGATGAAAGAAAACGTTTCTTTCGGGACACTTGCAAGTTGAATGCCAGTGCCACACGGCGCCAAACAGGGTGGCATTGTGTTTTTTTGGGGCGCGCAAGGGTGCGCAGGGTGCTCAAGCACAGGCTTGGTGCGAGGCTTGCACCAGCTCAGGGAGGTAGGGAGGGTGACGAGCCTTGACCCCGGCACTGGATGGGCGGTTAGGGCTGCTCGGTTCCCCGTCTGACCCGGTTGGCCGCTTCCCCATGCGGGAAGGCCCGTCAGGGTGAATTGTAGTCTTGATTGTGGAGATCAGTGGGCGGCTTTTGTGGTTCAGCGCAACGATTCCACGCCCTGGTTGGCAAGCTCGTCGGCGCGCTCGTTGCCGGCGTGCCCGGCGTGGCCTTTGACCCAATGCCATGAAATGTCGTGTCCTCCTTGCTGGACCAGATCGTCGAGTTGGCGCCACAAGTCGGCATTTTTGACCGGCTGTTTGGATGCAGTGCGCCAACCTTTGGCTTTCCAGCCGGCGATCCATTCGGTGATGCCCTTGCGCACATATTCGCTGTCCAGATGGATTTCGACCCGGCAGGGGCGTTTGAGGGCGGTGAGCGCCTGGATCACGGCCATGAGCTCCATGCGGTTGTTGGTGGTCTGGGTCTCGCCGCCAAAGAGTTCACGGACATGTTCACCGGCTTGCATGAGTACGCCCCAGCCGCCGGGGCCGGGGTTGCCTTTACAAGCACCATCGGTATGAATGATCACTGGGGTCATGGGGAAGGCGGGGTCAATGAAACGCGCGATGTTACGCTGCCCGAACCGGTGGCGACCAAAGCGCGCGCGGCACGTTTGCGCTCGCGCCAGGCCGGCTCGATCAGCCGCATGCCGTGCACCCGCTTGACGGCCACTTGGGCATAGGCGGCGCCCAAAAATGGCCACCAACGCGAGCCCATGCGATCCATCCAGCCCATGCGTCGCAACCAGGTGGGTGATTGGAGGGCGGGCACATAGGCCCCGTAACGCAACGGTTCTGAGTCGAAGTTCAATAAATCCAGCCAGTCTCGCAATCGGCTGGTGCCGATGAACTCGCCGCTTTCGGGCAACACCAACTCGGCTCGGAACAAGCGTCGCCACAGGCGCGCGCGCGCTTGGCGGTAGCCCCATAAGCTGTTGGGATTGAGGCCAAAGATCAGCAAACGGCCTTCGGGAACCAACACCCGGGCCACTTCGCGCAGGGTGGCATGGGGGTCTGCGCTGAGTTCGAGCGTGTGGGGCAACACCACCAAATCCAGGCTGTCCTCGGCAAACGGCAGTGCGCAAGGGTCGATGCGCAAATGGGCCGAGCCCGGCTCACTCAAACCCAAGGCAAGCCAGCGCTTGGGCATGCGGTTGTGGCGCAACGCATCCAGCGCAGGCATGCCCATTTGCAGAGCGTGGTAACCAAACCAATCGGCGGTCAATTCGTCGGCCCAGGCTTGCTCCCATTGCAGCAGATACTGACCCATGGGGGTTTGCATCCAATCGGACAGGTTGGTGCTTCCTATAATGCGAGTTGACATGAAACTCCTTCCCATTCCTGCCTTTGACGACAACTACCTTTGGCTGATGCACGATGGTGCCGACGCGTTGGTGGTGGACCCCGGCGCGGCTCCACCGGTGCAAGAGGTCTTGCAACGCATGGGCTTGAATTTGAAAGCCATTTTAGTGACCCACCACCATGCCGACCATGTGGGAGGGGTGGTTGAGCTGCTTCAGGCCACAGGTGCCACAGTTTATGGTCCTGAGGCCGAAGACATTCCCGGGCCTTACTCGGGCTGTCAGGGGGGGCAAGTGCTGGACGTGCTGGGTGTGCGTTTCGAAGTCATCGATGTGCCTGGGCACACCGCCGGCCATGTGGCCTATTTCGCACCTGCCTTGAGTCCGTCGCCCTTGTTGTTTTGCGGGGATACCTTGTTCTCGGGCGGATGCGGCCGTCTGTTCGAGGGCACGCCCGCCCAAATGCTCGATTCTCTCGATCGGCTCGCGGCCTTGCCCGATGACACCCGCGTGTGCTGCGCACACGAGTACACCTTGTCGAATTTACGCTTTGCGGTGGCGGTTGAACCAGGCAATGCCGATTTGCTGGCTTATCAATCCAAGTGCATCGCAAGCCGCGAACAAGGGGTGCCGACTTTGCCCTCGAGCATCGGGTTGGAGCGCCGCATCAATCCGTTCTTGCGCTCGCGCGAGGCTGCCGTGGCGGCCAGTGTTCGACAACGCGCAACGCAGGCCCACTCTGATGTGGATGTATTTGGCGCTTTGCGTGAGTGGAAAACCCAATTCCGATGAATCTATTGCGCTGGCTGCCCGCCCTGGTGTTGAGTTGGTTGGCTCTGGGGTGTGCCACGCCCGGGGTGCAGGCGCCTGTGCCCGAGGCGGTATCAGCGCCCACCCAGGCCAGCGCCCCACTGGCCACCCGCCCTCCAAACACCTCTACAGGGCTGAGCCCATTGCGTCGTTCGGCGGTTCAAGCTGACGCGGTGGCACACATCGAGTTGCCGAGCGACATCTGGGAGCGGATCCGGCGCGGCTTTGCCATGACTGATTTGCAAAGTCCCTTGGTCCAAGACCGCGAGCAATGGTATGCCCAACGACCAGATTACATGGTGCGCATGACCGAACGCTCGCGCAAATACATGTACCACATCGTCGAAGAACTCGAGCAGCGCCGCATGCCCACCGAACTGGCCCTGTTGCCATTTGTCGAGAGTGCATTCAATCCGCAAGCGGTGTCGGTGGCCAAGGCCACGGGCATGTGGCAGTTCATGCCAGCCACCGGACGTGATTTCGACTTGAAGCAAAACGCTTTCCGTGATGATCGACGCGACATCCTGGCCTCGACCCGGGCGGCCTTGGATTATTTGCAAAAGCTTTATGGTCTGTTTGGTGACTGGCATTTGGCTTTGGCTTCCTACAACTGGGGGGAGGGCAGTGTGGGGCGGGCCATCGCTCGCAATCAGAAAGCCGGTTTGCCCACTGATTACACCGAGCTGAGCATGCCGATGGAGACGCGTTTTTATGTGCCCAAATTTCAGGCCATCAAAAACATCATCGCCCGGCCCGACCAGTTCGGTGTGAAATTGCCCGATATCCCCAATCACCCGTATTTCCAAAGCGTGCCACTGCCCAGGGACATGGACGTGACGGTGGTGGCGAAACTCGCTGAGGTGAGCGTGGAGGACTTTCGCGCCTTGAACCCTTCCGCGCACCGCCCGGTGCTGCTGGCGGCAGGCACGCCGCAGATTTTGCTGCCCTGGGACAATGCCGAGGTGTTTCAGCGCAACTATGAGACCTTTGGCGGAGGACGACTGGCCAGTTGGACTGCCTGGGTGGCGCCATCGACCATGAAGGTGGCCGAGGCGGCCAGGCGTGTCGGTATGTCCGAGACCGAATTTCGAACGCTCAACAATATCCCGCCGCGCATGCTGGTCAAGGTGGGGTCGGTGTTGCTGGTGCCTCGCAAAGGGCCCGATGAGCAAGATGTGACCACCAGCATTGCCGACCATGGCCAACTCAGTCTGGCGGCAGAATCGATGGCCAAATCTTCGACCAAGCCCACGGCAAATGGCAAGGCCAAGGCCAAAGGCAAAGCCGACGCCAAAACGATTCAGACCGCCAAAGCGACAACCCCGGCAGCCCAAGGCAAATCGCCCACCAAACTCGCTTCGAAATGAAGGCTTGAACCGAATTGGATCAGGTTTGACGGCGGTCGGCCATGGCGTGGGCAATGGTGCCCAAATCGACATACTCCAGCTCGCTACCGATGGGCACGCCACGGGCCAGCCGGGTGACTTGTAGACCGCGTTTTTTCAGGGCTTGACCCAGCACATGGGCGGTGGTCTCCCCTTCGGCGGTGAAGTTGGTGGCCAAAATGACCTCTTGCACCATCCCATCGCTGGCGCGCTCGATCAGCCGTTGCAATTCGAGTTCACGCGGGCCAATGCCCGATAAGGGACTGAGGTGGCCCATGATCACGAAGTAGAGCCCGTGGTAAGACAGCGTGCGTTCCAATGCCGATTGGTCGGCGGGGGTCTCGACCACGCACAGCCGACTGGCATCGCGTGACGGATCCAGGCAGGTGTCACAGATCTCGCCTTCGCTGAAGGTATGACAACGTTGGCAGTGCCCCACATGCTCGACCGCACGGGTCAGCGACTGGGCCAGCAGCACGGCCCCATCGCGATCGTGTTGCAGCAAATGAAACGCCATGCGCGAGGCCGATTTGACGCCGACCCCGGGCAAGCGGCGCAGGGCCTCGATCAGGGCTTCCAGCGCATGGGCTTGGGGCATGGTGGATTCAGAACGGGAATTTCATGCCACCGGGCAAGCCGGGCATGCCGGAGGTCAATTTGCCCATTTTTTCTTCCGATAATGCTTCGGCCTTGCGATGGGCGTCGTTCAAGGCCGCCACGATCAGGTCTTCGAGCATGTCTTTGTCGTCGCTGAGCAAACTGGCGTCGATGCTGACCCGGCGGGTTTCGTGCTTGCAAGTGGTGGTAATCTTCACCAGACCCGAGCCCGATTCGCCCGTGACTTCCAAGTGACCCAATTCTTCCTGGGCTTTTTTCAGGTTGTCTTGCATGGTCTGGGCCTGTTTCATCAGGCCGGCGAGTTGTCCTTTGTTGAACATGGTGTGCTTTCTAAAGGGGTTGGATGCTGCCAGGGACGATTTTGGCATCGTATCGCTGCATCCATTGTTGAACTTGGGGGTCTTGCTCGATGATCTGTTGTGCTTGCAGCAGACGCTCACGCGCCGCGTGGGCCATGCGCCGCGCCGGGCTGTCGGAGACACGTCCCATCTCCAGGCTAAGCAACACAGGGTGACCGGCCTGAGTCAAGGCCACCTGCAATTTCTCTTTGGATTGGCCAGCTTGAAGGCTTTCGCGCTCGATGCGCAACAACCAACTGTCGGCATCTCGGGCCACCAGTTGGGACTGCAAGGCCAACTCACGGGCCAGGGATTGAATGCTTTGAGCGTCAATGAGTTGTTGCACCAATTCCAGCCAAAAGTCGCCTTCGGGCGTGGGGGTCAAGGTTTGTTCGGGCAGCGGGGTTTGCGCAGGCTGGCTGACTTGGGGCAGTTGTCGAACCGGTACGGCTTCGACCGTCGGGCGGGGCGGCTGCGGCGCCACGGGCCGGGTGGCTGATGGCGGGGTGGGCAGGGGTTCGGCTTTGTCACGCAAGGGGAGTTCGGTGACGCTGCGGGGTCTTTCCGCTGCGTTGGGAAGGGCCAAAGCCGATCGAGGTGCAGCAGTGACTGCGGGGGGCGAGCTGATTTCGGAGACAGGGCGGGCTGTTTTGACGGCAACCACTCGGGGGACATCATTCAGAGTTTTTTTTTCAGCCGTGCCACTTGGCTGAGCTGTAAAGGCCAGGTAGCGCAGCAAGACCATGGTCATGCCAGTGTATTCGTCTGGGGCCAGTCCCAATTCAGCGCGGCCGTGGATGCACAGGCTGTAGAGGAACTGAATTTCGTCGGCGTGAAAGAGCCCGGCCATTGCGGCGATTTGTACGCCGTCAGGGTCGGCATCGCTCTCTTGCGGTGCGTGGGCGTGGACGGCGGCACGTTGTAGCACGCGGGCCATGTCCTCCAATGCCAGTCCGGCGCTGAGACCCGATTCGCGAAGGTCTTGGCAAAGACTGACAAGTTGGGCGCCATCGTGAGAGGCCAAGGCACGCAGCAAGGTGAACACATGGCTGCGGTCGACACTGCCCAGCATTTGGCGAACCCCACTGCCCAAAAGCTGACCGCCCCCAAACGCGATGGCCTGATCGGTCAGTGACAGCGCGTCTCGCATCGAGCCGCGTGCGGCGTGGGAGATCAGGCGCAAGGCATCCTCGTCGTGGGCGACGCTTTCGGTTTCCAAGACTTGGGCCAAATGGGATTGGATGGTTTCGGTCGCCATGGGGCGCAAATTGAACTGCAGACAACGAGACAGCACCGTGACCGGTACTTTTTGCGGGTCGGTGGTGGCCAGCACGAATTTGAGGTAATCGGGCGGCTCTTCCAAGGTCTTGAGCATGGCGTTGAACGCCGTGTTGGTGAGCATGTGTACTTCGTCGATCATGAAGACCTTGAAGCGGCCTTCGACCGGCTTGTACACCGCTTGCTCAAGCAGTTGCTGGACCTCGTCGACGCCCCGGTTCGAGGCGGCATCGAGTTCGGTGTAGTCGACAAAGCGACCAGCGTCGATGTCACGACAGGCGGCGCAAGTGCCACAGGGCTGGGGGGTGATGCCTTGTTCGCAATTGAGTGATTTGGCCAAGGCCCGTGAGACGGTGGTTTTACCCACCCCACGGGTGCCTGTGAACAAATAAGCGTGGTGCAACCTTTGCTGTTGCAGGGCGTTGGTCAGGGCCCGCACCACATGCTCTTGTCCCACCATTTCGGAGAAGGTGCGAGGGCGGTATTTGCGGGCCAGGACCAAGTATGACATGCCATCATTGTATGCCGAGGCAAGGGACGTCAGCCCATGGCGTCAAAGAGCATGACTTCGACCCAATCGCCCACCTGCACGTCAGCGCTGTCGTGCGCCAGCACGACCAAACCATCGGCTTCCACCATGGATCGCAAGACCCCGGAACCTTGTTGTCCGGTGGTGGCCACTTGCCAGTCGCCGTTCGCGGCTCGGCTGAGGCGGCCACGCTGGTATTCGGTCCGTCCGGGTTTCTTGCGCATCTTTTCCATGCAACGCGCGCGCACCATGGGCAGCGGCTGGTCGTTTGCGCCCATCAAGCGCAGCAAGGCAGGCCGCACGAAGGCGATGAAGGTCACCATGACGGCGACCGGGTTGCCGGGCAACCCAAAGAGCACGCAGGATCCGATGCGGCCCACCGCCATGGGTCGACCGGGGCGCATGGCAATGCGCCAAAAGGCGACGTCGCCCAATTCCCGCATCATGGCCTTGGTGAAGTCGGCTTCCCCGACGCTGATCCCACCGCTGGTTATGACCACATCGGCGCTGGACGCAACTTGCTGAAAGCGCACCCGCAGCAGTTCAGGGTCGTCGGGGCACACCCCCAGATCAACCATCTCGCAGCCCAACCGTGCCAGCATGCCCATCACGGTGTAGCGATTGCTGTCAAAAACGGCCCCTTCGCGAGGGGCGTCGCCCAGACTCAGGATCTCGGTACCGGTAGAAAAATAAGCGACGCGCAATCGCGCATAGACGGGCACAGTGGGAATGCCTAAGCTGGCCAGCAGGCCCAAAGCGGCCGGTCCCAGACGAGTCCCACGTGGCAAAGCGACTTGGCCTTGCATGAGGTCTTCACCGCACAGTCGGCGATTGTCGCCAGCCTTGACGACTTGAGACGAAAACACGATCTGGTTGCCGTCTGTTCGGGTGAATTCGGCCGGAATCACGGTGTCGAGCCCGACGGGCATGACGGCACCGGTCATGATCTTTAAGCACTCACCCTGGGCCACTTGGCCGCTCCACGCTGGCCCGGCCAAGGCCGTGCCCACGCAGCGCAGGCGGAGGTCGCCGCCGACAGACAAGTCGGCGCTGTGGAAGGCATAACCGTCCATGGCCGAGTTGTCGTGCGGTGGCACGCTGACTGGCGAGACGATGTCGGTGGCGACGATGCGCTCGAGCGCCTGAGCCACAGGCAATTCAACCGCCTTCGATGGAACTGCAGAGGGGGCGAGATGTTGCAAAAAAGCCTCGGCTTGCTCGGCACTCAACGACTGCGGGTCGTAGCCTTGCAGATCCAGCGCGATTTCTTGCAGGCTTTTCATGCCCGATCCTCAAGGGCATGCAGATCGGCCAGGGTGTTGACGTTGGCAAAGGCCAAAGGGTCATCATCGGGCTGATCGAAAGGCACAGAGACGGTGCGATGCTGCGCCGTCCAAGCGTCAATTTTGCGGCCTCCGCCATGGGAGTACTTCACCAGACTTTCAAGCAAACTGGTGCGCAAAAGGCAAAACACCGGCTGAGTGCGCCACAGGGTAGAGCCAGTGTCGTTGGTCTCGGCACCTACCGCCATGGCGATGTCTGCTTCTTGGGCGAGCAAGGCCTGTCCGAGTCGCTCGCCCAAATCCAGGGGGAAACGGGGCGAGTCGCAAGGCACGGTCATGAGGTAGGGCGTTTGGCAGTGTTCGAGTCCCACCAAAAAGCCAGCCAAAGGGCCTGCGAAATCATTCAGGCTGTCTGGCCAGACCGGGACACCAAAGGATTCATAGGCGCCCAGATTGCGATTGGCGTTGATCAGCACTTCGGTGCATTGGCCCTGCAAGCGCATGAGGGCGTGCAGGGTGAGAGGGATGCCCTGGAATTTCTGCAGGCCCTTGTCGACGCCGCCCATGCGTGAGCCGCGTCCACCGGCCAGGATCAGCCCGGTCAGGGCCTGGGTGTCGAAGCGTTCCATTTAACCCCCGATGTAGCTCATTTCGACACGCGGAAATTCAGACGGGGCCACGCCTTGGGCGCGCATCTCAGAGTAACGGTCATCGCGCTGCGTCCATGTGCCGGCCACCGCCGAGAGCAGTCGCTCATCGCTGCTGCCGTCTCGAAGCATGGCTCGCAGGTCATAGCCCTGATGCGCAAACAGACACAAATAGAGCTTGCCTTCAGTCGACAGCCGGGCGCGATTGCAGTCGCCGCAAAAGGCTTCGGTGACGCTGCTGATCAGGCCAATTTCACCCAATGCCGGGTCATGCTGGCCATCGGCGCCAGCCCAGCCCCAGCGCTGAGCGGTTTCGCCAGGCTGCTGCGCACTCAATTGAATCAAAGGGCCCACCTGACGCAAGGTGTCCAGAACCTGGGCCGAAGGCATGACCTCGGCCATGCGCCAGCCATTGGTGTTGCCTACATCCATGTATTCAATGAAGCGCAGCGCCATGCCACTGCCTCGGAAGTGACGCGCCATCGGCGCGATTTGATTGTCGTTGGTCCCACGCTTGACGACCATATTGACCTTCAATCCCGAGGGGTGGCCATGGTCGTCGACCCCGAGGCCGACTGCCAAGGCGGCTTCGATGCCGTCGAGCACGTCGGTGACGGGGAAATCAACGTCGTTCATGCGCTTGAACACGGCGTCGTCGAGTCCATCCAGACTGATGGTGACGCGTTTCAGGCCGGCATCTTTCAACGCCCGGGCCTTGCGTTGTAACAATGAGCCATTGGTGGTCAGGGTCAGGTCCAGCGGGCCGCCGTCGGGCGAGCGAATTTGGGCCAATTGTTCGACCAGTATCTCGAGATTTTTGCGCAATAGGGGCTCACCACCGGTCAGCCGGATTTTGCGCACGCCCAAGTGCACAAAAAGGCGGGCCAAGCGGGTGATTTCCTCGAAGGTGAGCAAATCGCCGTGTGGCAAATAAGGGTGGTGGCTGTTGAAAATCTCTTTGGGCATGCAGTAGCTGCAGCGAAAGTTGCAGCGGTCGGTGACGCTGATGCGCAAATCGTGCAGGGTGCGGCCACGAGCGTCTGACAGCAAGCCCGAAGGGGGCATCGGTTGCTGAGAAAAAAAAGGCTGGCGCGCGTCCAGCCTCTGGTCTACCAATGGAATGACTCGTTCGGCCATTCCTCTATTGTGCCCCAGTCGGCCGGCTTTGATGCCGGGCCGGCCAGGTTTCCATCAGGGCAACAGGGGCACGATGAGCAAGGCCACGATATTGATGATCTTGATCAGGGGGTTGACGGCGGGGCCGGCCGTGTCTTTGTAGGGGTCACCCACGGTGTCGCCGGTGACGGCGGCCTTGTGGGCGTCGCTGCCCTTGCCGCCGTGGTGACCGTCTTCAATGTACTTTTTGGCGTTGTCCCAAGCGCCGCCCCCGGTACACATGGAGATGGCGACGAACAGGCCGGTGACGATGGTGCCCATGAGTAACCCGCCCAGGGCCTTGGGGCCCAGCAGCAAGCCGACCGCAATAGGCACGACCACGGGCAACAAAGAGGGGATCATCATCTCTTTGATGGCGGCGGTGGTCAGCATGTCGACAGCACGGCCGTATTCGGGTTTGGCGGTCCCCTCCATGATGCCCTTGATCTCTCGGAACTGGCGACGGACTTCCTCGACCACGGCACTGGCAGAGCGGCCCACGGCCTCCATGGCCATGGCACCAAACAGGTAGGGAATCAGACCGCCGATGAACAGGCCGACGATGACCATGGGATCAGACAGGTCGAAACTGACCGATTTGCCATAGGTCTCGAGTTTGTGGGTGTAGTCAGCGAACAGCACCAACGAAGCCAGACCCGCCGAACCGATGGCGTAACCCTTGGTGACGGCCTTGGTGGTATTGCCCACGGCATCAAGCGGGTCGGTGACGTCACGCACGCTGGGAGGCAATTCGGCCATTTCGGCGATGCCACCCGCATTGTCGGTGATCGGGCCATAGGCGTCGAGGGCGACAATGATGCCGGCCATGCTGAGCATGGCGGTGGCGGCGACCGCGACTCCGTACAGACCGGCCAAGCCGTGGCTGGCGACAATGGCCACGCAAACGGCCAGCACGGGCCAGGCGGTGGATTTCATCGACACGCCAATGCCGGCGATGATGTTGGTGGCATGGCCGGTGGTGGAGGCCTGCGCCACATGCTTGACCGGAGCGTAGTCGGTGCCGGTGTAGTACTCGGTGATCCACACCAGGGCGGCAGTCAGAACCAACCCCACAATACAAGAACCAAACAGAGCCAGACGCGAGCCTTCGGCCTTGATGGCGTTGTCGGGCATCAGGGTCCAGGTCACACCGGCAAAGGCGATCAGACTGAGAACACCGGCGACGATCAAGCCTTTGTACAAGGCCGGCATCACGTTTTTCATGCCCGGGCTGGCCTTGACAAAGAAGCAGCCAATGATGGACGCGATGATGGACACCCCGCCCAAGGCCAAGGGGTACATGACGGCCTCGATGGGGGCGGCGACGACCATCAGGGCCCCCAGTACCATGGTGGCAATCAGAGTCACGGCATAGGTTTCAAAAAGGTCAGCGGCCATGCCGGCGCAGTCACCCACATTGTCGCCCACGTTGTCGGCGATCACAGCCGGGTTGCGTGGGTCGTCTTCCGGGATGCCGGCTTCGACTTTGCCGACCAAGTCGGCACCGACATCAGCCCCTTTGGTGAAAATGCCACCGCCGAGCCGGGCAAAGATTGAAATGAGCGAGGAGCCAAAGGCCAGACCAATCAACGGATTGAGCAGGTTGGCCAGATTCTTGTCTGGGGTCAGGTTGCCATTGCCGACCAGAAACCAGTAAAAACCGCCCACGCCCAACAGGCCCAGACCCACCACCAACATGCCGGTGATGGCGCCGCCTTTGAAGGCCACATCGAGCGCCGGTGCAATGCCGCCGGTGGCGGCCTGGGCGGTGCGCACGTTGGCTCGCACCGAGACGTTCATGCCAATGAAGCCGCATGCACCCGAGAGCACCGCGCCTATGACAAAGCCAATGGCGGTGGTGGTGCCCAGAAAAATGCCCATCAGGATGGCCAACACCACACCCACCATGGCGATGGTGCGGTACTGTCGCGCCAAATAGGCGGCCGCACCTTGTTGGATGGCGGCGGCGATCTCTTGCATGCGGGCGTTACCCGCATCCATGGACAAGATCGAAGAGCGGGCCCAAAAGCCATAGATCACGGCGATGACGCCGCACACCAGCGCGAGCATCAAAGCTGAGTTGCCAGACATAAGAATCTCCTTTTTTTGATCATTCGTCAGGTGAGGAACGCTTGCCGGACAGCACGTCCCCCGACTTGCGTTGCTTCCTCAGCCATGGCGTGACTGCCCCAGCAGCTGATTGGCCAACCCTTGAAATTTAGCCCTTTTTCACGGGTTTTCATCTAGGAGAAAGCCCCATGCAAGTAAAATGAGGGTTAATCCTGATCAACCTTTTCCACTTTTCTTCTGAATCATGTCTCTCGATAACGTCACTGCTGGCAAGAATGCCCCCAACGAGTTCAATGTGATCATTGAAATCCCGATGAATGCCGACCCGATCAAATACGAGGTTGACAAGGAAACGGGGGCGATTTTTGTCGATCGCTTCATGAGCACAGCCATGCATTACCCCACCAACTACGGCTATGTGCCCAAGACCATCAGTGGCGACGGCGACCCGGTCGATGTGCTGGTGATCACACCGGTGCCTCTGATCCCAGGCGTGGTGGTGACTTGCCGCCCCATCGGTATTTTGAAAATGGAAGATGAAGCCGGTATGGACGCCAAGGTGCTGGCCGTGCCGACCGACAAGATCTTGTCGATCTACACCCAGTGGCAAAAGCCCGAAGACCTCAACCCGATGCGATTGAACACCATCTCGCACTTCTTTGAGCACTACAAAGACCTGGAAAAGGGCAAGTGGGTCAAGGTGCTGGGCTGGGAAGGCCCCGAAGCCGCCCGCGCCGAAGTGAGCGAAGGCATGGCGGCCTACGCCAAGCAGAACAAGAAATAAAATTTTCTTGGATGTCTTGAGTCCTCTGGACTCAGGCACTGTTTCCAAGGCACGCACATACGTCATGCAAAACCTTGACGATGCCTGTTGCGATGACTGCGCCAGCGCCCATTGCAATAGACTCCATGCTTTGAGTGGGGGCCTACGACGGCATCAGTGCGGCGAAGGCAGTTAATGCCCAGTTCATCGGCTGGTACAACTCGCAACGCCCACACAGTAGCCTGGCAGATGAAACGCCGCAGCAGACCTATTTGGGGTTGTTGCCGGCCTTGAAAGCAGCATCATAAAATGAAAAAATCCGGTGCGCTCCGAGTTGCCGACCGAGTCGGTCGGTTCGTCGTAAACGCCGCCCAACTCGGTCGGCAACTCGGCACCAACTCAACCCACCCTCAGTCTCTTTATCTTTTGGGGTAAAACTGTTCAGACAAATGAAACCACATCTGTCGGCGACAATTTCAAAATGCCCAAATTGTCCCAGAATACTTGGGCGGTCTTTTTGTGCTTCATATTCTCTGCTTCTTGGAGAGCCCTTTTGCCATCATTCGTTTGAGCAACAACCAAATCTAATATTTGCTCATTAGTCAACTTCAGACTGGGCAAAGCACTCAGGAATACTCCGACGTTAGCTGAGTGATCTAATACGCAAGCGACAAACAAAGCTGAATATTCACGGCCATGCCTGTCAAGATGCTTGGCTTTTAAGAGTTCATGGATTTGTTCGGGGGTAAGCTTTAGCCGAGGTATCGCATCCAAGATGACTGCTAGAGCTTGATCCTTCCCATCCTGACATGCAACGTAGATACCAGAGATATTATGGACAGACTTGGTTTTCAGAATGCCATCAATTTCATTGGGGGACAGCTTGAGCTCAGGTAAAGCATTCAAGTAGACCTTTAAAGCCTCAGCGTGCCCTCCCTGACAAGCCAAGTAAAAGCCCGTGGCCTGAGGGGTTTGAGCTGTCACCAGAGTCACGATTTCTTCATGACTCAATCCTAGCCCGGGCAAAGCATCCAAGAGTGCTTTCAAGGTGCGCGCATGT
>JASGCM010000006.1 GCA_030054175.1 Alphaproteobacteria bacterium
CCATCCAAAACCAATTCACCCAACCGCCTCACACACAGAAATACTGACAGTCCCCCGTGGCCACTTTGTTATCCTTTTTTCCCGCGTTCAGCAGTGTCCCGTCCATGGATGTCATTGGCATCGCCTCCGGCATGGCTTTGTCGGCCATCTTTGCAAAAAAGCTCTTATTCCTGCTTTAGAAGTCATGGCGACAGATGGGTGGCGTATTCTGCTGCCCTATGGGCAGTATTCAACGGTGCGTCTGCTTTGCAACCAAGGTTTGGGGTTAGGACGGACTGGTGAAATCCCGGCCTGAGAGGCAAATGACGTCGGCCAGTCCTTGACTTGGGCCGCATGTTGACTTCAGCCTCGCAGATAGTTATCATTTGCTTGACAACAAAAAACGTTCCAATCATGTGGAAAAGAACCGATGCAACGAAGCTCAAAAAGCTTGCTGGGGTCTACAAGCTCGCTGGTGGTTGCTGGGCTGTTTTAAAGATCGAGGCTGACTCGCACAAAAATCCCACTGCTGCGCAGAAGACACCTGAAGGTTATGTCTATACATGGGCCGTGTTGGCTCCCGGTAAGCCGCCCAAGCTGCGGGGGCACAGAATGGCCGGCATCGACAACGCGGACGACAAGCGTGTGAGGGATCAGATCAAAGCAAACCCGAAGGGGCCACAACATCGAGCCCATCGACATCATCCAAACTGGAAAGACACCAAAGTCGTGCGTGATGAAGAATGGCCAGTTGCTGGGCCTGGCATTCAACTGAAAGCTGCGCCCGCTTCCCCGGAAGAATTTTGGCAAATGTGTACAGAGTGCTTGAACGACGTTTTGGATGAATTAGGGCTGGATGTTCCTGACGAGATGCAGCTTTTGAATGGTCGCATGATTGAAAGTGACTTTTATGAATTGCAAAAAGAACACACCCAAAATTTCGAAGTCTCTGCTCAATGATGGTCATTGATCGTATGAACTGGAGAGTCAAATGACAGCTAAAAAGCCCACCACTCATCGAGATGGCGTTGTATCGGCATTTTTGTCTGGTCGTGGCCCCAACCCAATTCCCGAAAAAAAGCGTGTGAAACCAGGCCCTCTGGAAAAAAAGTTTGTCAACGATGCCATGCGAGAGATTGCCGAGCAGGATAAGGAAAACTCTCGAAAGATCACCCCAAGCCTAAGCGATGAATTACTCAATGTGTTGAGGCTGATTCGTGATAACCAGGAACTCATCCATCTTGTGCGTAGCAAAAGGTCACCAACCATTTCGGATTTGGCCGCAAAGTTGGGGTGCGAGTTACCAAACGTTTCACGTAGATTGTCGCGAATGGCTGCATATGGCTTGGTCGGATTTGATGCGAGCGGCAAAGACGCAAGAATCAAGAGGCCCGTCTGGTTACTGCCTGAGCAACCCGCTTATAGTGACTTGGACTGGATTCAGCTCTATTGCTTGACACAAGCGCTGAAAAGTAAACGCCAGTGTTTGCGCAAGAGGGGGCTGGCTGAAATGGATGTGGTTGTCAGAGATTTGTTCGAAACAGCCGCAGAAAAAATCGCAATGACAGCTTGAAGCGGGTCGCTTGACCCCCTGACATCACGAAAGCACGACGGTCATCCCATGGGGCCTGAATGGCTCCCGCGTCAAAGCCACGCAGCGCCCCCCTCACCCCACCAACTCCCCCCACCTCACCTGCGCCTTGGCCAGATGCCGCTCTTTCACATGGCCATAGCCTTTGATGCTCTCGGGCCAGCGGGCCACCTCCAGCGCATGCTCACGGGTCTCGGTCCCCAGCGTCGCCAGCAGTGACTCCATCCCTTGCCGGTACTGCCCGATCAGGGCACGCTCGCTGCGCCGCTCCTCGGTGTAACCAAACGGGTCCAGCGCCGTGCCGCGCAAGAACTTCAGCTTGGCCAGCACTTTGAAGGCGCTCAGCATCCACGGCCCATAGGCCTGTTTTTGCAACTCGTCCTTGTCGTTGCGCCGGGCCAGCAGCGGCGGCGCCAGGTGGTATTGCAGCCGGTAGTCGCCCTCAAAGCGCTCGCCGATGCTGCGCACGAACCCGGGGTCGCTGTGCAAGCGCGCCACCTCATACTCGTCTTTATAGGCCATCAGCTTGTACAGCCCTTGCGCGACCGCCCGCGTCAGGCTGTCCTGCCCCGGCAGCGCTTTTTCTTCCGCCAGCCGCACCCGCTCTACAAACTCGCCGTACTGGCGCGCATAGGCGGCGTTTTGGTATTGCGTCAGCAACTCGACGCGCCGTGCCACCAGCTCGCCCAGCTTTTGCGGGCGGTGCAAGGTCACCACCTGCGCCGGTTGCAGCAGCGCCTGCACCGCCGCCCAGTCATGGGCGCAGTGGCGGCCCCACTCAAACGCCGCCTTGTTCTTGTCCACCTGCACCTCATTGAGCTCGATGGCCCGCCACAACGATTCCAGGCTCAGCGGAATCCAGCCCTTTTGCCATGCATAGCCCAGCACCATCGGGTTGATAAAGATGCTGTCGCCCAGCAACTGCGTGGCCACCAGATTGGCGTCAAACACCCCCAGCAAACCCGGGTGCGCCGTTGCCTCGATGGTGGTGGCGATGTCGCTCACGCACTGCTCCGAGGGGTCGCGCCAGCCGCCGTCCTTCACAAACGCGGCGGTCGGCGTGCTGTGGCCGTTCAGCGCCACATGCGTGCGCCCGCCCAGCATCCGTTGCAGCGTCTCTTTGCCCGCACTCACGATCGGGTCGCAGCCCAGCACCAGATCGGCACCGGCCATGCCCACGCGCGTGGTGCTGATGTCCTCCTGGCGCGGCGCCAGCACCACATGCGCCCAGGTCGCCCCGCCCTTTTGCGCCAGGCCTGCCGAATCCTGCGTCACCACGCCCACGCCGTCGATGTGCGCCGCCATGCCCAGCAACTGGCCGATGGTGATCACCCCGGTGCCGCCCACCCCCGCCACCACGATCCCCCACGGGCCTTGCAAGGCCTTGCGCTCAGGCTCGGGCAGGCCGCCCTGGGGCAAGGCCGTGGCCCGGGAACTGCCTTTTTTCAGCTGCCCGCCTTGCACCGTGACAAAGCTCGGGCAAAAGCCTTTCAGGCAACTGGTGTCCTTGTTGCATGTGCTCTGGTTGACGGTCCGCTTGCGCCCCAGCTCGGTCTCCAGCGGCTCGATGCTGATGCAATTGCTCTGGTCGCTGCAATCGCCGCAACCCTCGCACACCGCCGGGTTGATCAGCACCCGCAGTGCCGGGTCCACCATGGTGCCGCGCTTGCGCCGCCGCCGCTTCTCGGTCGCACAGGTCTGGTCATAAATGATGACCGTGCAGCCCTTGATCTCGCGCATCTCGCGCTGAATCGCATCCAGCCGGTCGCGGTGCTCAACCGCCACCCCCTCGGGCAGGCCCCGCACCCCCTCGTACTTCTCGGGCTCGTCGGTCACCACCACCACGCGCCGGGCGCCCTCGGCCACCATGCTCTGCGCGATCTGCACCGGCGTGTGCCCCTCGGGCCGCTCGCCCACCGGCTGGCCCCCGGTCATGGCCACGGCGTCGTTGTACAAAATCTTGTACGTGATGTTGACCCCGGCCGCCACGCTCTGGCGCACCGCCAGCAAGCCACTGTGAAAGTAAGTGCCGTCGCCGATGTTGGCAAAAATGTGCGCGTCGTGGCTGAAGGGCTGCTGCCCCACCCAGGGCACCCCCTCGCCCCCCATCTGGGTAAAGCCGCTGGTGCTGCGGTCCATCCACAGGCTCATGAAGTGGCAGCCGATGCCCGCCATGGCGCGTGAGCCCTCGGGCACCTTGGTGCTGGTGTTGTGCGGGCAGCCCGAACAGAACCAGGGCAGGCGGTCGGCCTGCACATGCTGCGTTTGCAGGCTGCGCTCTTTGGCGTCCAGCAGCGCCAGGCGCGCCTCGATGCGTGCGCGGGTGTCGGCATCCACCCCCAGCGCCAGCAGGCGGCGTGCGATGGCACGCGCGATCAGCGCCGGGTTGAGTTCGTGGTTCGGACGCAGCAGAAAGCCGCCCGTGCCCTCGGGGTGGTCAAACTTGCCGTTCACCTCGGGGCGCTGGCCGTCGGGCCAGTGGTAGAGCAGCTCCTTGATTTGCGGCTCCAGGATCGGGCGCTTTTCTTCCACCACCAGAATCTCGCGCAGGCCGCGGGCAAAGTCGCGCAGACCCTCCGGCTCAAGCGGCCAGACCACGCCCACTTTGTGCAGACGCACCCCCAGCCGTTGGCAGGTGGCTTCGTCCAGCCCCAGGTCGTTCAGCGCCTGTCGCGTGTCGTTGTAGGCCTTGCCGCTGGCGATCAGGCCAAAGCGGTCTTGCGGCCCCCGGATGATGTCGTGGTTCAGCCGGTTGGCACGCAAATAGGCCTGCACCGCCGGCCATTTGTGCTGGAACAACCGCGCCTCTTGCGCCAGCGCCTCGTCGGGCCAGCGGATGTGCAGCCCGCCGGGGGGCAGCTCAAGCTCAGGCAGCACCACCTGCACCCGCCGGGGGTCGATGGTGGCGGTCGCGCTCGACTCGACAATCTCCTGTATCGTCTTCATGCCCGCCCAAAGCCCGGCATAGCGGCTCAGCGCAAAGGCATGCAGGCCATGGTCCAAGATGTCTTGCACGCTGGCTGGGAAAAACACCGGTGTGCTGCATGCCATGAAGATCGGGTCGCTTTGGTGCGCCGCCGTGGAGCTTTTGGCCACATGGTCGTCGCCCGCCACCGCCAGCACGCCACCCCAGGGGGTGGTGCCCGCCATATTGGCGTGCTTGAAAACATCCGAGCAGCGGTCCACGCCAGGGCCTTTGCCGTACCAAATGCCGAACACGCCATCAAAACGGTTATTGCCCGGTGGGGCGAAGCCCAATTGCTGTGTGCCCCACAATGCCGTTGCCGCCAATTCCTCATTGACGCCGGGCTGGAAGACGATGTGCTGGGCTTGCAGGAATTTTTTGGCCCGCCAAAGCGCTTGGTCGTAGCCGCCCAGCGGCGAGCCCCGGTAGCCACTGATGAAGCCAGCGGTATTTTTGCCGGCCATGGCGTCGCGCTGGCGCTGCAGCATGGGCAATTTCACCAAGGCCTGCACCCCACTCATGAAGGCGCGGCCATGATCGAGTGAATACTTGTCGTCCAGGGTCACGGTTTCCAGAGCCTGGCGGATGTGTTCAGGCAAGGGGGCGTTCATGCGCTGTCTCCGTGAGGGAAAGAATTTCCAAGGTTAGATCTTACGGCGAATAACGAGGCCATGCATGGGGGGGGGGGCGTCACCTGTGCATGCGGATCAGGATCAGCGCGGCCACAGTGTCCATAAACGCAGGTTTTGCCTCAGGCGACCAGCCATCTCGCCGGCGGCGTCACCACTGCCGACATAGTAATCGGCCCGCACTGCACCAACGATGGCGTTACCGGTGTCTTGGGCCAGCACCATCTTGCGCAAAGGGAATGCCCCCTCAGACACCAGCCATACCGGCGTGCCGTAGGGCAGACTTTGGGGGTCGATGGCGATGGACCGGCCCGCCGTCAACGGAATGCCTTGTGCCCCATTGGGGCCCACACCGGGGTCTTTCAGGGCCTCCTCTTTAAAGAAAACATAGCGCGAGTTCGACCACAGCAATTCGTTGCGGCGCTGCGGGTTGGCCGCCAACCAGGCTTTGATGCCGGGCCAAGTGGCGTCGCGGGTCAGTTGACGATCGAGCAGCCAACGCCCGATGCTTTGGTAGGGGTGCTGATTGGTAGCCGCGAATGCCAGGCGAATCTGGCGGCTTGAGCCGTCGGGTTCTTGTATCGTCAATCGGCCCGAGCCTTGAATGTGCAACACCATGGCGTCGATGGGGTCGCGCAGAAATGCGATCTCACGGCCGCGCACAGCAGCTTGGGCTTGTGGCAAGGTTTCGATCTCGCGGCGGGTGTACCAGGGTATGCCTTCGCGGGCTCGCAGCACCTCAGGGGGCGGGGCATACAAAGGCACTTCAAAGCCGGGACGACGCGTGCGGCTGGCGTTCAACACAGGCTCATAATAGGCGGTCAGCAAACCTTGGTCGCGCCCATCCGGAGACTCTATACGATAGGGTTTTAGGCGTTGCTCCAGCCACAGGCGGCGCTCAACCGACCCGGCACGATCAAGTTCACGCAGTTCGGCACAAATTTGAGTCCAGGCAGGCCGAGGTCGCAGGCAATTGCGTTGGGCGGCTGGCCAAAAATCTTCCAAGCCGTCCTGACCCCAGCCCGGCAAGTCAGACCAATTCACGGCCACCCAGCGGCTTCGCGACAGCGTCGGAGTGGCTGGCCCCTCTCTGGCACCACCAGAGTCTAACGGGGCCTGGGCGGTGGCGATTGGGCTGACGGGCGAAGGGGGCATCGACACCTTGGGGGTCGAGCAAGCAGTCAGGCTTCCTACAATGACCACCCATGAGAGGACATGCCACATGGGACTGATTTTGCTGGAAGCGCTGGCCGCTGGAGCCATCTTGGTGCTGATCGTTTGGTGGACCATGTTCAGTGGGCGCGACAAGGGCGAGCTGAAAGACCGCGAAAAAGACGACTAAGTCCAACGCTCATGCGCCGCCTCCGGAGCGAACCAGATTTGAGAGTTCGACCGCTGACTTCACCCCCATTTTTTCAAAGACACGAGCCCGGTGCACTTCCACCGTGCGAACGCTGATGCCCAATTGATCGGCAATCAATTTATTGGGCAATCCTTGGACAACCCGGGTCATGACATCATGTTCGCGCTCGGTCAAGTCGGCCAGTCGTTGCTGTTGGCGTGCCGCGTGGCGCTGCTGGTCCATGTTTTGTTTCGAGAGCGCCAAGGCCTGCTCAATGCGGTCGACCAATGTGTTGTCTGAAAAAGGTTTTTCGCAAAAATCAAAGGCCCCGCGCTTGACCGCATCTACGGCGGTAGGCACATCGGCATGGCCTGTCAGGAAAATCACCGGGCACAGGTCGATCAGGCCGCGCGAAATCCACTGTTCAAACAAGGCCAAGCCACTGGTGCCAGGCATCCGTACGTCAAGTAACAAGCAACAGGGCTCAGTACGGGTTTTGTGCCCGTTCCAATGTGCAAGAAAGTCATCGGCACTGGCGTGTTCCATGCTGGTCAGACCCCGTGAGCGCAGCAGCCAGGCCAAAGCTTCCCGCACGCTGGCGTCGTCGTCGATGAGATGAATCAAGGCAAATTTAGGCGGCTGCATTCAGGCCTCTCTCGGTTCGGTGGTGTGGCGACAGGGCAGGGTGAAGCTGAATACAGTGCCGCGTGGGTGGTGGGGGCGGTGGATCAGTTGGCCACCGTGCTGTTCCACCACCGTACGACACAGACTCAGTCCCAGTCCCATGCCTTCTTCCTTGGTGGTGAAAAATGGCGTGTACAAATTCAATTCCACATTGGGGTCGATGCCACAGCCCAGATCGGTCACCTCCACCACCAACTGTGGGTTGGAGTTGTGACCGTCGGCGATGCGCATGGTCAAGGTCAAGCGGCGACCGCCGGTATTATTGGGTTCCAACCCATCCATGGCTTGCATGCCGTTTCGGGTCAAGTTCAAAATCACCTGCTCGACCATGGCCTGGTCACACCACACCGCAGGCAAGTCATCCGGGACATTGAACTGTAAATCGATCAGCAATTTGCGCCCCTGCAGGCGGACCAGAGGCGTCACGCTGTCGAGCAAATCCCTGGGCCGCACCCACTCCCTGGAAGGCGCACGTCGGCGCACAAAATCATGCACGCTCTTGATGACTTGACCGGCCCTCTCGGCCTGTTGGGCAATCCGCAACACCGCTTCTGACAGGTGTCTGCGCAATGACGGCGAGTCGGATTCTTGTCCATCTTGAAGCAGATTGCGGCTGCCGTTGGCATAGCTGGAAATCGCAGCCAGCGGCTGGTTCAACTCATGGCTAAGTAAAGACGCCATTTCCCCCATGCTGGCCAAGCGGGCTGTGGCTTGCAACCTTTCCTGTGAAGCGCGCGACAGCTCTTCAATTCGACGCTGCTCGCTGATGTCCAGGATGGCGCTCATCCAGCCGGTTTGGGTGCCGTTGGCATCGATCAGGGGCGCTTCGAATATCAGCACCGGGAACCGTTCCCCGTTGTGGCGCATGAACACCGACTCAATCCCTTCGCGAGGAGGGGCGTTACCGGCCAGTCGCAGCGCCTGGCGACGGCCATATTCTGTGATCATCTCGGGCGGCCAATAAGGAGGAGGGTTGGAAGAGCCCAACAGAGTTTCTGGAAGCAAACCCACCATTTCGCAAAACGCCGGATTCACATAAGTGATGCGTCCTTGCAGATCGCGTGCGCGCAGTCCGGTAACCAGCGAGTCTTCCATGGCTTTGCGAAATGCCAAAGCTTCGGCCAATTCATGCTCGGCTTTTTGGCGACGGCGTGTATCGCGTCCCAACAACGCCAGCACGGTCAACAGCGCCAGGCTCAAGGCGGCAACCACGGCGGTCAGTAAGTTGGGGAACAAGTCTGGCCCGGTGCGCCGGCTGTCGACCCGCAACACCAAAGATGATCCTGGCAACCCAAGCAGCTGTTGGCTGACGAAAATCCGCCGTCCATCTCGCATTTGCCCGACCATGGCCAGACGGGTGCCATCTGCCTCAACAAACGAAAGTTGTTGCCCGCGATAGAGGCTGGGTGAAATCAGTTGACTCAACACCTCGGGCAAGGCATAGCTGGCCACCAAGTACCCCGCTGCTTGTCCATCTTGAGCCCAAGGCAGGCACATTTGAACCACTTCGACGCCACCGCCCTCTTCACCTGCCACATAAGTGCTGGGCGAATAGGTGGCGTAGCCCCAGCGGCGGGCTTGTCTGCAAGCGAGTTGCGTTTCAGCGGCCAAATGCTCCACACTCCAACGACCGGTCAACGGTTGGCTGGAGGGGCTGTTGACCGCGGCCACCACTCGAAGCCCCATGTCTCGCCATTCCAATCGCAGCCATTCCCGGCGTTCGCGCAGCAGGGCTTCGGCCTGCAAGGTCCACGCAGTGCCGTTCACCTGTGCGGGGATGATCGATTCCAGCAATCGAATGTTCTGATTGAGGCCCACGCGCAAATCGCTGATGGCATCGCTGGCTTCCCGATCCGTTTGCATTTGCAATTTTTCAGACTCGAAGCGCCCTGCCAGCCATACCAGGGTCAACAAAACAGACAACACCAAACTCACCAAGGCGCCCCAAAGCAAGCCGCGTCGGTGCAGACGCCAAAGCGTGCGCAACTGGGGCCAGATCATGGTTTAGCGACGGATTTGAAGGGAACCTGGGTGACCCGAGGCTCGCTCCAGGTGCCATCGATGTGGAACTGTTGGGTGTTCGACTCCGACAATGGGCGTCGCAGCACATACTGGGCAATGAAGGTGGTCAGTCCCACCACGGGGTTGATCGCAGAGTACACCAGAGAGGCCCCGCCGGCGTTGATATCGGGAATGACCATGATTTTCAGGTCCTGTGTTTCCTGCGCGATATTGGTTTGCCCTTCCATCAGCACGGCCACATTCACGCCCTTCATTTGCAAATTGTTTGAACTGGCCACGCCCCGGTCAATTTTGACGTTACCCCGGAAAAAGTCGAAAGCAAAACCTTCACTGAAGACATCACGGAAATCCAACATCAGTCGCCTGGGGAGCGACTGCAGGCTGAGCACGCCCAGCAAGCGGGCGGCTCCAGGCTCGCTCTTTAAAAATCGACCTCGCTCGATCTCCACATTGAATTGTCCTGCCATGCTGTTGAGATCGGGTGCGACAGGAGAACCGCTCCAGCCCACCTGACCCTCGATGCTGCCTTGGCCGTTTCGCACTGCATCTGGCAAGCCCAAGCGCTGGAGCAAGTCACCGGCATTCTTGATATTCAGGCGGAAATCGAGTTGGGTTTGGCTGGCAGCCCTTGCGGGGGATTTACGCCAAACGCCTTCGGCTTTGAATTCGGCGTCGTCATTGACAATCTGTAATTTACTCAGCTGCCATTCGTTGGCCCCGTCTGGACGCGATCGATTCTGTGCCAGCAACTCCAAGGCGCCCAAACGCTTGCCGCGCAAATCCAGGTCTTTGACCTGTATGTCCAGTGTGGGCAGGTCTTGCAGGCCGCCATCCAATAAAAGGTCGTGATCGATCGTGGCACTGGCTGGCACAGTCAAGCGGACCAGCCTGGCTTGCAAACGCGCCATGTCTGGGCCTTTGGCCGGCTGATAGTGCAATTCACCTTCCAACTCCTGCGAGGACATCTGGCCACGCCACATGTCTTGATTGCGCTGGGCATTCAAGCGGACTTGATTCAGACGTCGTCCTTGCGCCAGCACTTGAGCTGCTTGAAAGTCGATGCGTTGCGGTGCGTAGTCCCAGACCCCGTCGCCCGACTCGCTGGTGCCCGTGAAAGGTTGCATCCAATCCGTCCATTCACTCAGATTGATCGCATCGACATTCAGGCGCAAAGTGACCCCTTGGGCGGGCATCTGCGGTGGTGCTGTTGAGTTGCCCCATCGAATCAAGCCGCGCAGGACTTTGGGCTTGGAGCCCGAGAGATCGCGAACGAAACGAGCCTCTAGCTCACTGCCCATGCGCAGCGACATTTGTTCCAGCATAGGCCCACTGAGGGTTGATTCCGGGCTCAGACTGTTGTCCCAACGCAGTGGCATGGCTTGCGCCTGACTTTTACCCAGGCCGGCTGGTGCCTGTATGGCCATGCCCACCAAGTCACTGTGAACCTGGGCTTCGAGTTGACCTCGACGCCATTGCAATTGGGCGTTATATTGTGCGTTGCCTTGTATCCTTTTCAGGTGCGAGGCCCACTCATTCAATTCTGGGGCTTCACGCAAACCGGCGGCGGTAAGTAGCCCCTGAGCCCGAATCTGGGCTTGTGCCGAACCGGCGGGCGGGCGGGCTTTGGCGCCGCCTTCCAGTCTCAACTCGCCCCCCCATAGTTGGGCCTGCATGCCTTGCAGGTCAAATCCCTCCTGGGTGAAAGCCACAATGCCACGGGCTCGACTCAGCGTGGGGGTTGCGGGCGCCATTGTGAACTCATTGCCGCTCAACGTCACAGTTCCTTTGATGCCGGTTTGTTCGGGGCGCTGGATCGGTATGCTCAAGCTCATTTTGAAATCGGCCATGCCTTGTGCCTTGGCCCCATCCAAGACGCGCTCGGTCATCTCATTGAGCGGCGAGCTTTTCCAAAGTGACAAAGCCTCGTTCAGCGGGCCTTTGCCTTCGGCGCGTATCTCAACCACGGCTTGCCCCAGATTTTTGATTTGTGCCTCTAGCACGGGCCATGTAATGGCTGGCGCTTGAGCCAAACGGGTTTTGACTTTGCTCAGTCGCATCGAGTTGCGCTCAAACACCAACTCGCCGCTCAAATCTTGGAACACAGGCCACTCGCCCACGGTTTTGGCATCCATCAGCAAACGGGGTGCGCTGAGAAAACGCACTTTAGAGAGTTGGGAGCTGATGCGAAAATCTCCCGAGCCTGGTTTTTTAAATGGAAATTCGTCCAATCGCCCCAAGACCCTCACGTGAGTTTGGCGTACCTCACCCTGAGGCAGGGCTTGCTTCAAATACTGACGAAACGAATCCGGTAGCGTCATTGGTAGCCAGCGCAAAACTTGATGCGCTTGTGCTTGCGGGACATCCCCCACCAGATCGATGCGTCCCAGTGGGTCGCTGGGTGAGTGAATCCAGCTCAGGTTGAAATCAGCCTGGGCATCACCGGTTTGTAGATGGGCTGATTTCAATTGCAGTCGTCTGCCATTTGGGCCGTCGGTGAGACTGACGTCCGACCTGAATGACTGAATGTCATGCCTCGCTTCTTCCCAAAAGCCAGGCCAACTCAGTGTGCCGGAGCGCACATTGACCTTCCCCTTGACCTCCAAGCCTTTTCCTTCCAATTCCAGATCCAGCCCCATCAGTCCTGGCCAGGTCGCCCACTTGGTCCCGCTGCCGATGGGGCCGGATTGCCAAGCCAAGCCGTCGGCCGATGCCTGCCAAGACAACACCCGCATGGCCTCAACGGGGCCGCTCCAGCGCCATTGGGCTTGGCGCAAGCGTCCCTGAGGCTGAGCCTGATCCCAATGGGTTTGCCAAACCATCGGAGCCCATGCCATCCAGGGCTGCAGGTTGTTCAAGTCCAAATGATCGATTTGCGCCTGCCCACCCAGGATCGCGCCCTGGCTTGAGCGTTGCAGTTCCAGGCTGGCCCGACTCAGCCGGCCTTGTGGTGCCTGTTGTGTTTGCCAAGCCCATTGTTCAAAAGTCCATTTCTCTTCCTCGCCGCCTGACCAGCCCAATCGGCCTGCGACTGAGTCCAGCTTAATCGTGGTCGGAACCGAGCCCATTGCGGTGAGGCTGGCTTGAACCGAACTCAACCCCAAATCGGCGCTCCAACTCGCCAGCTGTCCGGTGCGCAGATCAGCCCAAGCCCGCACCCAACCCTGACCTCGGTCCAAGCGCAAGGCTTCGGGCATAGGCAAGAGTGGCATCAAAGCGGCCCAATCGATCCGGCCGGCTTGCACATAGGCCTGTCCGCTCCACTCTTCCCACAGGCCGGACTGGGTGCTCAGCAGGGGTTGTCGAAAACGGCCTCGCAGGCTGAAGCGATCACCCAGGCTGGGGTCTGGATTTCCATCCAGCCGGAACTGATGCACGCGCAGGCCGTTGCGCAACAAGCCGTCGATGTCATCGATCGCGACCGTTTCTCCCGAACCCATCCGGTCAGTCCAGCGAATTCGGCTTTGACGCAGCACCCATTCCCATTGCGAGAACACCCAGTTGCGCAGGCGGTTGTCATGAGCGCCCTCCAGCACATCGATCCCCGCGATCCGGATGCGCCCTAGATCATCGCGTTCGATCTCCAGATCCAGCCCGTCCAAAGAAATCTGACTGAAGACCCCCTGCAGGGCTGAAGTCGGTGTCAGGGCCAAGTTCACCTGTCGCAGTTCCATCTGAGCCAGACCTTGGGCATCCAACAGCCGAACGTTGTCCAACTGGAATTCGGTGACCAAGCCTCGGGTGTTACCTGACAACTGGCCTAACTCGACCCGAATTCCCATCGCCAGCGATGCCCGCTCTTGCAACCATGGGCGAAATTGGTCGATTCGGGGCACAATGATCCAGTGCAAGGCCATCCACAACGCCAGCAACAGCACCCAACCCGAGGCAAGACCCCAAAAGAGCCAGCCGGCTACACGGGCATAAAGTGCAACCCATCGTTCGGGCATTTGGATGGCAAGCATTCGAATGTTGTATCGAAATGAGGTTTTTGCGTTGAGCCCGATTATCCCCATCTTGGAGCCAGCCAAGGTAGATTCTGTGACCGCTATGGCATTGACAGGCGATATTTTGAATGTTTTGGCGAGTCATTCGCGCTTTGTTCAGCGCATTCGACGTCGTTATGAGGGGCATTTGGCAGCCCTGCCCCCTGGCCCGCCCGATCGGGCCACCATGAACCATGCCCTTCAAACGCTCGAGCCCCATTTCCCCGCACTCGGTGACCGCTTGCGGGTCTTGCGTCACTTGGTCATGGAGCGTCTGGTGGTGCTCGATTGCGAACAGAATGCCCCCATGGAAGTCGTCACCCATGCCATGACGCATTTGGCTGAATTGGTCTTGGACTTGGCTTGCCAAGACGCCATGGCCCAGTTGGATGGCACGCACGGCCCACCATTGAAGAGCGATGGGCAACGCGCGGTTTTTTGGGTCATCGGCATGGGTAAACTGGGTGCCCGCGAACTGAATGTGTCGAGCGACATCGACCTGATTTATGTCTATGACTTGGCCGGTGAAACTACCGGCCGCGCTGACGGAGGCGGGCGCATCAGCCACCAAGAGTATTTCTCTCGCTTGGTCAAAGTGCTGTATGCCATGATTGGCGATACCACCGAGCATGGTTTTGTTTTTCGGGTCGATCTGGCCTTGCGGCCAAACGGTCAATCGGGCCCGCCGGTGGTATCTTTGGGGGCTTTGGAAGAGTACTTCCAAGTGCAAGGCCGCGAGTGGGAGCGTTTTGCTTGGCTGAAAAGTCGAGTGGTCGCACCTGCCGATGCTGTTGCCCAAGGCAATGCCCTGCGCGATGTGGTTCTGCCCTTTGTTTTTCGTCGCTACCTCGACTACAGTGTGTTTGAGTCGTTGCGTCATTTGCACCGTCAAATTCGCGAGCATGCGGCACGCCGCAGCGCGGGCCGACCCAAACGGGCGAATGACGTCAAACTCTCACGCGGCGGCATACGGGAAATCGAGTTCATTGTTCAGTTGTTGCAAGTCGTGCGCGGCGGTCAATTCCCCGAACTATCGACCCGTGCCACCTTGCAAGCGCTCGAGCGCTTGGTGCGTGCCCAACTCATGCCCCCCGAGACGGCTGACGCCTTGGCCCGGGCGTATGTGTTCCTGCGCCGTGTCGAGCACCGAATTCAATACCTGGATGACCAGCAAACCCATGTGTTGCCCGTCGAGGACCCCGACCTGAGTTGGCTTGCTCTGACTTTGGGCTACGGTGATCCCAGCGATTTTCTGGCCGATCTCAATGCCCATCGCGAGCGTGTGGCGCTGGAGTTCGATCAATTGCTTGGGCAGTCGGGACAGGCGGCGGATGGGGCCGAATGCAAAGGATGTCGAACGAGAGGTGCCGACGACGATTTGGAACTCCTGATCGACGAACTCGCCCCCGCTTTCGCGGACAAAGTCCGAACTTGGTTGGATAACCCCAGAGTGCGCGCACTGAGAGAAGAAGGTCGGCAGCGTTTGACGGTACTGGTGCAACGCACCCAATCTTGGTTGAGTGCAGGCCGCATCAGCGAAGAGGCGGTATTGCGTTGGATGGACTGGGTGGAGCCGCTGCTTCGACGTGAAAGTTATCTGGCATTGTTGGTCGAGCGGCCCAAGGTTCACGAACAACTGTTGCGGTTGCTGGGTGCCGCTCGTTGGCCGGCGCGTTACCTTTTGTTGCATCCTGGCGTCATAGACGAATTGGCCAGTCCGGGGCTGCTGGCCGAGCGCTTTGACTCCTTGGTGTTCGAGCAAGAACTGGAGTATCGACATCGTTCTTTGGCTGAGGTCGGCCAAGATGACGAAGAAGGCTTATTGAACGTCTTGCGCCGCGCCCAGCATGCTGAAGTGTTTCGGACTCTGGCGCGCGATGTCGAAGGGCGATTGAGCGTGGAGCAAGTGGCCGACGATTTATCGGCCTTGGCCGATAGCGTATTGCGTGTGTGCCTGCGTTGGGTCTGGACGCGGTTGAAGCAAAAGCACCGCGAGGAGCCGCAGGTCGCCATCATTGGTTACGGCAAACTGGGCGGCAAAGAGTTGGGTTATGGTGGCGATTTGGACATCGTTTTCGTCTATGACGATCCGCATGATCAAGCCGGAGAGATTTATGCTGCATTGGTGCGCAAGCTGATCAATTGGCTCACTGTCAAAACAGGAGAGGGTGATCTGTACGAGATCGACACCGCACTGCGGCCCAACGGCAACTCTGGCCTGTTGGTCACCTCATTCGAGGCCTTTGCTCAATACCAAACCCAACGTGGCAGCAACACTGCTTGGACCTGGGAGCACCAGGCCATGACCCGAGCGCGCTGCTGCGTTGCCCCGGAGGTCTTGGCTCACAAACTGGAGACCGTGCGCCGTGAGGTCGTGTCTGCCCCGCGCGACGCGAACCCCTTGCGCGACGAGATCATTGCCATGCGCGAACGCATGCGTGCGGCTCGCCTGGTGCCTGAGGGCCTGTTTGACGTCAAGCACAGCCCGGGAGGGATGGTCGATGCCGAGTTTGTCGTTCAGCACCTTGTGTTGGCGCATGCTTGTGATCACCCGGAACTGCTCGATAACGTCGGCAACATTGCTTTGTTACACCGGTGTGAACAAGCTGGTTTACTGCCTCAAGGGGTCGGTCTGGCAGCGGCCAATGCTTACCGTGACTTGCGTCGCGCCCAGCACGGCGCCAGGTTGGATGAGAAGCCGACCCAGTTTGCGCAGGCGCAATTCGCTGATCAAGCCCAAGCCATCAAGGCTTTGTGGCAGGCGGTGTGGCCCTGATTTTTTGCACCAACTGGGTGGTCGAGTAGCCAGAGACAAAAGGCAGCGCCAGAGCTTGCCCGCCCCAGCTGTTCACCAAAGCCGTTTCCGGCAGACGCGTCATGTCGTAGTCCCCACCTTTGACGATGGCGTCCGGACGCAAGGCGGCAATCAGGGCCAGTGGTGTTTCCTCATCGAACCAAGTCACCAAACTCACGGATTCCAAGGCGGCGATCACCATGGCTCGATCGACTTCGGAATTCAAGGGCCGATCCGGGCCCTTGTTCAAGAGCCGCGCCGAAGCATCGGTATTCAGGCCGACGATCAAGCGATCGCCCAATGCTCGCGCATGCGCCAGATAGCTGACATGACCTCGGTGAAGCACATCGAAAACACCATTGGTGAAAATCAGCCGCTCGCCGCGCGCGCGCCAATCGGCCACACGAGCTTGAGCCAGTGCGGGCGCTTCGATTTTGTTGATGAAGGCAGGGACATCCACCCTGACATGTTAACCGCTGTCAACTGCGCTGATGTTGTCGCCAGTCCCGAACTTGCCCCGGGATCAGCTCAAGTGAGCCCAGTATTTGCACGCCTGCGATCGGGCGACGGCGCAAGACCGGGTTGCGGCCGCCGGCCCAGATCGCGATGGATTCGGGCAGCAGGCGACGCAACTCTTGCAAGCCATCGAACACTTGATTGGGGTTCAGGTTCAGACTGAAACTGAGCGCTACGATGTCCACTTGATGTGCCTGGGCTGCTTTGGCAATATCAGGCAGAGGGGTTTGTGTGCCCAAGGACAGGCAGCGACAACCCTCCAGGGACAGCAGGCACTCCACCATCAACAAGCCCAAGCCATGAGACTCTTGGGGAAAGGTGGTCAGCAGCACGCTGGGTCGACTTTGTTGTTGCGCCTGCGGCACGTTGCCGATGGCATGTCGCAGCACCGAGATCACGCATTCGGTATAAAGGTGCTCTTCAAAAATCTCCAACTCACCGCGCATCCATGCGTCACCGATCATGCCGTTGAGCGGCGCCACCAAATCAGTGATGAAGCGGTAATGGCCAAGAGCCACAACGGCTTGATTCAAGCGTCGGCGCAACTGTTCGGCTTCGTGCTGTTGCACGCAATCGAGAAAATCGCGTAAATCGGTTCCGCCGCCGGGCTCCATGCTCAATTTTTGGGGTGTGCTGGTTTGGCCTTGACTCAAACGCGTCAGCGTCTCCATGGGGAGTGACACGATCCGGCCAGGCCGATGCCCTTGGTCGAGCAGGCGCTTGATCGCGCGCAGCTTTTCCACCTGCTCCAAAGGGTAGCAGCGCTCTCCAAAAGCATCGCGTCCAGGCGTAGGAAAGCCGTAACGGCGTTCCCAAATGCGCAGGGTGTCTTTGCCAATTCCAGTGTCCCTCTCCACGGCGGCAATGGATACCGACATGGGCTCGGGAGGTGTTCGCTGATTCATGGGGCTAAAAGGATGATGTCAGGTGGGGCTTTTCACTTTGTCCTAGACAAATCACCCATATTGCATCATCATGCGTCAATATGAATGCAAAATCAATCCATAACCGCTGGAGCCATGGGGTCGTTGCTGCTTGGATTGGGTGGCCAATCGCCATGATCCTGTTTTGCGGTTTGTGGTGGTCTGGCCCTGTTCAGGCATCAAACTCGGCCTGCCCCACAGTATTGCAGCATGTGTTCCCACGCTTGCAAGACGAAAAACCACAAGACTTGTGTCAGTATGCGGGTCAAGTGGTGGTGGTGGTGAATACTGCCAGCTATTGCGGGTTTACCCCTCAGTACAAGGGCTTGGAGTCGTTGTATTCCAGATACAAAGCCAAAGGCTTGGTGGTGCTGGGCTTCCCTTCCAACGATTTCAGCCAAGAGCCCGATAACAATCAAAAAATCGCCGACTTTTGCGAAAACACCTTTGGGGTGAAGTTCCCGATGCTGGCCAAGACCTCGGTGCGTGGACCACAAGCCGCCCCCATATTTCAGCAACTGGCGCAACGCACAGACACCACCCCCAAGTGGAATTTTTACAAATACGTGATCTCGCGCGATGGCCGAGAGATCACGGCCTTTGGCAGTATGACCGGACCGACCGACCGGAAATTCATCGCCGAAGTTGAACGGATACTGCAAAAACCATGAAGACACCTGACATGCATTGGCCCCGCGTGGCGGTGGTGGGTTCCGGCATTTCGGGCTTGGTCACCGCCCATGGACTGAAAGATCATGCGCGGGTGACTCTGTTTGAAGCTGGCACTTACTTTGGCGGGCATACCCACACTGTCGACGTGACACTGCCCAATGCTGAGGGTCAACAGGTTCGTCATGGCGTCGATACCGGGTTTCTGGTTTTCAATCAGAAGACTTACCCGGGTTTGATCGCCTTATTCCATGAACTACAAGTCGACATTGCACCCTCCGACATGTCCTTTTCAGTCCAGGTCCCACGCGCATTTGGTGCTCAAGCGTTGGAATGGAATGGTGCCGATCTCGATGCCGTTTTCGCCCAGCGCTCTAACCTCTGGCGTCCCAAGTTCTGGCGCATGCTCTCTGACATCGTGCGCTTCAACCGCCTGGCCACCGAGTTGGCATTGGCTGAAAGAGACGCGCAGTTGCTGATGCCCCTAGAGGATTTCCTTGCCCACCATGGTTTTGGTGAGGTGTTTCGGGATTGGTATTTGTTGCCCATGTTGGGTTGCATCTGGAGTTGCCCCACCGATCAAATGTTGCGCTTTCCAGTCGCGACCATGGTGCGCTTTTGCCACAACCACGGACTGATCCAAGTCAACGACCGACCGCAATGGCTGACAGTGCGCGGCGGCGCGCGACATTATGTCGAGAAAATCATCGGTCAACTGAGTGAAGCCCGATTGAACAACCCGGTTTTGCGCATCGAACGAGATGACAACGGGGTTTGGCTGCATACAACTCATGGCAGCGAGCGATTCGACCAGGTGGTACTGGCTACCCACTCCGACCAATCCTTGGCTCTGTTGGCTCAACCGTCACAGGCCGAGAGCGAGGTCTTGGGCGCCATTGCGTACCATCCCAATAAGGCTTTCTTGCACACTGACACGAACGTCATGCCTCGGCGGCCTAAAGCCTGGGCGGGCATGGAACTACGAGCGAGCAGAGCCCACTGAAGGCGGCGCACGCCCTGTGTGCCTGCACTATTGGTTGAACCGACTGCAACCCTTGCCGTTTCGCGACCCGGTTTTCGTGTCACTCAATCCGGTGCGGGACATTCGGCCAGAGTGCGTGTTGCAGGAATTTGAATACGCCCATCCGGTCTTCGACCTCGCCGCCATCGACGCGCAACGACGTGTGCCTGAATTGCAAGGCCAACAACGCACCTGGTTCGCTGGTGCCTGGATGGGCTACGGTTTTCATGAAGACGGTTTGCGTGCCGGTCATTCGGTGGTGCGGAGCTGGCTGTCCCGTCATGCGCCCAACGCATTGGGGGCCAACGCATGACCGCTTGGTTGGGTTTGGGTGAAGTGCGGCACACCCGCTTGCGTCCGGTGCGGCATGCCTTTGTCCATCCGACCTGGTTTCTGATGTTGCCCATGCGCAAGCTCAGTTCCCAAGGTGATATGGGCGTCGCGATCAATCGGCGCGCTTGGGTGGCCTTTCACGATGCCGATCACGGCGACGGCCGTGGACCCGAGGTCGGTGGCGCCTTGGCTTGGTTGTTCGAGATGCTGGCTGACCAAGGTGTGGATGACGTCGACGGGGAGGTGTGGTTGCATTGTTACCCCCGTGTATTGGGTTACGCCTTCAAGCCCGTGAGCTTTTGGTACGCCCATCGTGCCGACGGTAGCTTGCGCGCGGTGGTCGCCGAAGTCAACAACACGTTTGGTGAGCGCCATAGTTACTTGCTCGACCATCCGCGTGAGGGACAAGTCCTGACCGCTCGCAAGGTGTTTCATGTATCGCCCTTTTGTGAGGTCAAGGGAGAATACCAATTCCGTTTCATGCGCACATGGACCGCCCCAGGGCAGCCCAGTCGCACAGTGGCGCGCATTGATTTACACGACGACGAAGGTCTTTTGCTTCAAACCAGCATATGCGGACGGCTACAAGCAGCCAATCCCGCTGAGTTGCGGCGCGCGGTTTGGCGCCACCCTTGGCTCACCCTTGGAGTGATTCTGCGCATTCATTGGCACGCTTTGCAGTTGTGGCGCAAGCGCGTGCGGTTCTTCCACAAGCCGACGCCACCGGCTGATTTCGTGACACGCTGATGCCATGAGACCTACCAGTTCATCCGTCTCTGCACGACCCTTGGGAGATGCCCGGGTCGGCAACTCCATGCGCCAGATCATTGCTTTATTGGCTCACGCCCGCCATGGGACCCTGACCCTTCAAGAGCCCGATGGGCAGACACGCGTCTACGGCGCCGGCCAATCTCCGCATGCCATGATCAACGTGCACGATCCAGCGGTGTTCGACATGGCTTTGAAATCGGGCGATATCGGCTTTGCCGAGGCCTACATTGAGCGCCATTGGTCCACCCCTGATTTCAGTTTGCTGTTGCAGTGGGCCCTGGTCAACCGACGCGCGCTGGATGATGTGATCTATGGCCGTTGGTGGGGCCGCCTGTTCTATCGGTTGCGCCATTGGTCACGTCGCAACACACGCACCAACAGCGCCAAAAACATCCACGCGCACTATGATTTAGGCAACGATTTTTACCGCCTGTGGCTCGACTCGACCATGAATTATTCGTCGGCCTGGTTCCAGGGCGATGCCAGCCTGCCATTGCCGCAGGCCCAATTGGCCAAGATGACACGTGCGTTGAACCAAGTGGGTTTGAGTGCAGTCGCCGACCAAAGGGTTTTGGAGATAGGTTGCGGCTGGGGGGCAATTGCCGAGATGGGCGCACGCGACCATGGTGCGCGCATGACTGGAGTGACTCTCAGTCAGGAGCAGCTGGCTTGGGCCCGGCGCCGACTGGATGACGCAGGCTTGAGCGCCGACTTGCGCTTGCAAGACTACCGCGATATCGCCGATGAGCCTTTTGATGCCATTGTGTCCATCGAGATGCTCGAGGCGGTTGGGCAAGCTTACTGGCCCACTTACTTCCAATCGGTGCGTCGCCTCTTGAAGCCCGGAGCCAAGGCCTGCATACAAACCATCGTCATTGACGACGCCTTGTTTGATCGCTACATCAGAGGCACTGACTTCATCCAGCAATACATTTTCCCCGGGGGCTGCTTGCCCAGTCCATCCCGCTTTTGCCAGGCTGCTGAACGCGCCGGTTTAGTGGTTGAAGACAGTTTCAATTTTGGCCGTGATTACGCCCAAACTTTGCGGGTCTGGCGCCACGACTTTTTGGCTCGTCGCGAGGAGGTGTTGGCTCAGGGCTTTGACGACCGCTTCATCCGGACCTGGGAGTTTTACTTGGCTTATTGCGAAGCGGCCTTTGAGCAAGGCAGTACCGACGTGGTGCAGTACACCCTGAGCCACCCCGCCCAATCATGACCGCCTTCACCCGTCGCCATGGCTTGCTGTTGCTGGCTCTGGCGGCCTTGTCCGTTGCCGCCCAATGGCCGTCTGGCGCTGAGTGGTTGGTGACCATGGATCGAGAGCAAGGTCGCCATCGTTTTCGCTTTTGGGGCTTGGATGTCTATGAGGCGGTGTTGCGCGTCGCTCCAGGATTTGAGCCTTCACAGTGGGAGCGCCACCCCTTGGCCTTGTCACTGACCTACGCCAGAACCTTCAAAGGGACGGACATTGCCAGACGCTCTCTGGACGAGATCGAGCGACAAACGCCTTTGGATCCCGTTTTGCGCCAGCGCTGGCAGAGTCAGTTGACGGCGATTTTCCCGGATGTTGTTGCCGGTGATACCCTGTTGGGGGCGTACCGTCCCGATCTGGGCGTGGTGTTTTGGCGGCGCAGTGGCGGTTGGCAAGCAGTGGGTCAGGTGCCCGATGTCGAGTTGGCTCGGCGCTTCATGGGCATCTGGTTATCGCCCCAAACCAGTCAAACCGGCATGCGATCGGCTTTATTGGGTTGGGGGCCCGGTTGAGGTTGACCTGATTTGGAGAAACAAAGATGAACCGTAGATCCTGGCTGTTGGCAACCACCTCCTCGGTGGCCTGGGTGGGTCTGAGTGGCTGCGCCAGCCCGAAAGTGTCCGACTATGCCACCGAACAACCCAGCTTGGACTTGCGCCAGTATTTCCAGGGCAAGATCGACGCATGGGGCGTATTCACTGACCGCTCGGGGCGTGTGGTCAAGCGTTTCGCGGTCGAGATGGATTGTCAGTGGAGCGGTGACGAAGGCGTGCTCGACGAACATTTCACCTATTCAGATGGCACCATCCAACGTCGCGTCTGGCGCTTGCGCCATGAAGGCGGCGGCCGCTACAGCGGGCGTGCCGATGACGTGGTCGGTATCGCCAGCGGCCAAACCAGCGGCAACGCCTTTCGCTGGGGTTATACCTTGTCCTTGCCGGTCGATGGCCGGGTCTGGGAGGTTCAATTTGACGATTGGATGTTTCTCATGAACGATCGCGTTATGTTGAACAAAGCGCGCATGAGCAAGTGGGGCATTGATTTGGGCGAGGTGACTTTGTCCTTCATCCGGCGGGGGCACTGACATGAGGGTCGCCGGATTAAACCCTGCCGTGGCTGATTGGCGAGGCCGCAGTATCTGGTTGGTGGGTGCCTCCAGCGGCATCGGGCAGGCTTGTGCCCAAGCCTTGATGGCGGCCGGTGCACGGGTGGCCGTATCGGCCCGCCAAGCCACCTTGCTCGAACAACTGTGCGCCGGTCACGACGCCCTGCCTGTGCCCTGCGATGTGACCGATTTGGAATCGGTGCGCGAGGCGGCCGAACGGGTGCGAGCCCATCAGGGCTTGGACTGGGTGGTTTATTGTGCGGGTCATTACAAGCCCATCCGGCCTTTGGAAAATCTGAATTTACCCGAATTGCTGCGCCATCAGGCCGTCAACTACAACGGCGTACTTCACGTGCTCGACGCCGTGTTGCCCGCCCTCGTTGAACAGGGCCGAGGACACATCAGCATGGTGGGCAGTGTGGCGGGTTATCGGGGATTGCCCATGAGCATGGCGTACGGGCCAACCAAGGCGGCCATGCATCACTTGGCCGAAATCTTGTACATGGAACTCAAGCCTGCGGGCATAGGCGTGAGCGTGGTCAACCCGGGTTTTGTGGCCACACCGCTGACGGCTCAAAATCAATTTCACATGCCGGCTCTGCTCCAGCCTGATGAGGCCGCGCGTGCCATGCTGCATGGCTGGGAGCGTGGCGAGTTTGAAATCCATTTCCCTAAACGCTTCAGCCGATTTCTGAAATGTTTGCGCTGGCTGCCCGACCGCTGGTATTTTCCTTTGGTTTGGCGCGCCACTCAAGGCAGTCTGAAAAAACCATGAATACCACCCATGATCGTGCGAGCCTGGACGCTGCTTTGACAGAATTGGTGAGATTTTTTGAGCAACTCAGTTCCGAGAGCGTGAGCCAGCTACCACTTCATTACGCTGCCGATGTGCGATTCAAGGACCCGTTCAATGAAGTACAGGGCTTGGCCGGAGTTGAGCACATTTTTCGGCACATGTTCGTCCAACTCGAACAGCCGCGCTTTATCGTGAGGGCGCACCTGCTTCAGGGCCGACAGGCTTTCTTGACTTGGGATTTTTGCTTTCGTTTTCGCCGTTTTGACACAGTCAGCCTGCAAACCGTGCGCGGGGCCACGCACCTGATATTCAACGACCACGGCCTGGTCGTTGAACACCGTGACTATTGGGATGCCGCCGAAGAGTTGTATGAAAAACTGCCCATGGTGGGTGGGCTGATGCGTTGGCTCAAAGCCCGCGCCCGGTCATGACGGGCGGGTATCGATGAAACTGGGCCGTTGCATCAGCCGCTCATGCAGGCGTTGCAGGTTCGGGTAGGGGGTGCTCCAGTCCACCTCGGGAAAGCGGAAATCGAGGTAACCCAGTGCGCAACCCACGGCGATGTCGGACAGCGACAGGTGGATGCCGCTGCACAATGCGTTGTCTCCCAGTCCGCGGCTCATGGCGGCCAAGCTGTCATGCACCTTGTCCATTTGGCGGTCGATCCAAGCCTGTGAGCGTTCTTGGACCTGGCGATGCGGCCAGTGCCGCTCAAGACGCGCCAGGATGGTGGCATCGAGCAATCCATCGGCCAAGGCCTCCCAGGTTTTGACAGCCGCCCGGTCGCGCCCGGTGGTGGGGATCAATCGACCCACAGGCGAGAGAGCGTCGAGGTATTCGACGATCACTCGCGAATCAAACACGGCCTCGCCACCTTCGAGTACCAAACAAGGCACCTTGCCCAGTGGATTCGATTCAGTGATCCGGGTCTGGGCCGACCAAACATCTTCGGGAATGAACTCGTAGTCGAGTTTCTTTTCAGCCATCACCACGCGTACTTTGCGGACATAAGGGCTGGCGACGGCGCCAATGAGTTTGAGCATGATGTGTCAGTGTTGCCTTTTTGATTAGAACGCTCATTTTAATGCGCTTGATGGCGGTGCGTCGTGAGTATGGGCATGACTTAAAATAGAGAAATGAACGACCATGCCGTCTCGGCTCTCTCCCCCCTCGATGGCCGCTATGCCGGCAAACTCGCACCATTGCGTCCCTTGATGAGCGAGCAAGGCTATATGCACCGTCGTGTACAGGTGGAGGTCACCTGGTTTCTGGCACTGTCACAGGCTGGATTGACCGAGTTCCCTCCCTTAAGCCGCACAGCGCGCTCGCATCTGCTCTCTTTGGTGGCGCAGTTTGACACGGCCGATGCACTGGCCATCAAGGCCATAGAGAAAACCACCAACCACGACGTCAAGGCGGTGGAGTATTGGATCAAGCAGCAATTCGAGGCGCCTGTACTCGACACGACCACACGCGCCGAATTGGCCCGTGTCGCTGAATTTGTGCACTTCGCCTGTACCAGCGAAGACATCAACAACACCAGTCACGCCTTGCAATTGCAGGGCGTGCGCGACCAGGTGCTGTTGCCCAGCATGGATGCCATCATCGATCGTTTTCGGTCTTTGGCGCACCGCCATGCCGATATTCCCATGCTCAGTCGCACCCACGGACAAACCGCCAGTCCCACCACGGTGGGCAAAGAGATGGCCAACATAGTCGTGCGTTTGCGCAAAGCCCGCGAGCGAGTTTCCGCAGTCGAGTTGTTGGCCAAAATGAACGGTGCCGTGGGTAATTACAACGCCCACCTCAGCGCCTGGCCCGAGATCGACTGGGAGGCCTTCAGCCGCCAGGTCATTGAAGCGCCCGCCAGCACCGATCCTGATGCATCACGCATCGGTTTAGGTCTGCGCTTTCAGCCTTACAGCATTCAAATCGAGCCGCACGATTACATGGCCGAGTTGTTCGACGCCGTGGCGCGTGCCAATACCATCCTGATCGATGCGTCGCGAGATATTTGGGGCTATATCTCCTTGGGTTATTTCAAGCAGCGACTCAAAGAAGGCGAAATCGGCTCGTCAACCATGCCCCACAAGGTCAACCCCATCGACTTTGAAAACGCCGAGGGCAATCTGGGCTTGGCCAATGCCTTGTTGCGCCACCTCAGCGAAAAACTCCCCGTCAGTCGTTGGCAGCGCGACTTGACCGACAGCACCGTGTTGCGCAACATGGGCGTCGCCCTGGGCTACGCTGTATTGGCCTATCAGTCGATGGGCGTTGGTTTGGACAAACTCGAACTCAATGCGGAGGCCTTGGCTGCCGATCTCGATGGGTCCTGGGAGGTCTTGGCTGAGCCCATCCAGACCGTCATGCGCCGTTATGGTGTTCAAGGCGCCTACGAGCAACTTAAGGCAGTGACTCGGGGGAAAACCGTCAGCGCGGCTGATTTGCAGGCCCTTATCCAAGGTCTGGAGATTCCGGTGGACGCCAAGCAACGATTGCTCGAACTCAGTCCAGCCAACTACACCGGCATGGCGCAGCAATTGGCTCGACGCGTCTGAGGACGTTTGCCGCACTCAACTCCGGGATGTATCAGGAGTCACGGCTGGCGCGCTCGGCATAGCGGTTGAAGCGCCAAGCATCTCCGGCCAATGTGATCCGTCGCCAGGTGGCCCGTTTGGCAAAGGGACTCATCTCGGTCCAGCGCTGAACTTCGTCAAAGCTTCGCCCGCACCCTTTGCACACGGGGTCCCCCTGACTGGTCGAGCAAATCGCGATGCAAGGCGTGTCGGGGGTACTGTCGTACCATTCTTGCCAAGCCTGTAGCGCCTTGGACGGAAACCCTCGAACCGCCACTTCGTCCTCATGATGGAAGACCATCAATGCGTATACCTCGCCCAATGCCCGCAGTTGGGCAGGCAGCATTACCCCATCGGTAGATGGGTTCTTGAGACGCCAAAAATTGATGGCAGCCTCGATGTCGTTGATGTGGATGGATTCCATGTGAAGTAAATCATAGTCCCCGGCGCTGCATTCTGCCGACGTGGTGGTATTCTCGAAAAAATGAAACTATTGCTCAAATGGTGCCTGAGCGCCATGGCTTTGATGGCCTTATCACAATTGGATTCATCCATCGCAGTCAGCGGTTTTGGCAGCGCTCTGTTGGCTGCCTTCGTGATTGGTTTATTGAACCTGTTTGTTCGCCCCGTTTTGGTGGTGTTGACCTTGCCCGTCACGCTGCTCAGCCTGGGACTATTTTTGTTTGTCATCAATGCCCTGTTGTTCTGGGCCGCATCAGAAGTGCTTGAAGGCTTTCAAGTGGCCAGTTTTGGCCATGCCCTTTTAGGCTCTTTGCTGTACTCGATCATGGGCTTGGTGATCGACTCAGCGCTGGAGCGCCTGTTCCCTTCGCGCTTGTCTTAATTGCCTCAGACGGGTGTCGATGATCGAGGCGTCGATTTCTTGCGCACGGGTCAAGGGGCCTTGTCGGCTCAGTGCCCTCACCAGATCTTGTGCTGCCAGCAAGCGGTCGATCGCGGCAACGAAATCAAACCGTACCGCCCTCGACTCGGCTTGGGCCCTGAGGCTGCGCAGTGGATCGCCCACCAACTCCAGGCCTTGCGCGCTCATTTCCCACACTTGGCCATCCCGTCCACGCCGCGACAGCCACAGATCGATTTCGCCATTGGCCAGTCGCACATCGGGCAACTGTCTTGAGGCCAGCAAGGCTTGCCAACGCAACACGAAATGCGCTCTTTGTCCGGCAGATGCGGCCGAGACATTCGCCAACTCGGACAAGGCCCGTGCAGGTTGACCCTGTCGCAAATTCAACTCCGCCGCCAACCAAGCCAATCGATCTTGCGCCATCCCGCTGCCTGGCAGGGCCAGGCGCAACCTGCCCAACAACTGCTCGGCCTGGAGGTATTGCTGGGCTTGCATGTGAGCCACCACACCTGCATACCATGCCGCCATGGTCGATAACAGAGTGGGCATTGGAGAAGCAGGTCGCTCTTGAGCCTGCAGGATCAACAGGCGCTGACCGTCTGCACTGGTGTCTGTCAAAGCCCCGGCCCGGGCTGACATCAGCGCATGCATCACATCGGCTGGCTGGGTTTTGTCGGCCAAGCCCAATTGCTGAGCTCGGCCCGTCATGTCCGCCATGCGCTCGGTGCTCATCGGGTGGCTGCGCAAATAGGGGTAAGCACCCGAGTCATTCAGCCTTGCGGCCTGAATCAGCTTGTCAAACAAGGTGATCGCCCCTTGGCTGTGGAACCCCGCTGGAGCCAGTAATCCAAAGCCCACCCGGTCGGCCTCGCGTTCCATGTCACGCGAAAAGCTCAATTGGGTTTGCAGGGCGGCGGCCTGTCCGCCCACCATCAAGGCGCCGGCAGCATCCGGGCTGCGGCTGGCAGCCAGCAAACCCAGCAGCATGGCGCCCAGCACCAGGGGTGTGGTTTTGCTTTCTTGCGCGAACATGCGTGCGATGTGCCGCTGGGTCACATGACTGGTCTCGTGCGCCAGCACGGCAGCCAACTCATCGCGGTTGCTGGCCACCGCGATCAGACCCAAATGCACGCCCATGTAGCCACCAGGCAGGGCAAAGGCATTGACCGAACGGTCGCGAACCAACACCATGTCCCAAGCGAATCGCTGGTCGAGTTCGGCCGACAACTCGCCACGTTGCCGCGCTGCCGACAACAAGGGGGACCAAAGCCCTTGCACATAGTCCAGCAACACCGGGTCGTCAATGATGTCCGGGTCGCGCCACACCTGCGCCATGATGGCATCGCCCAGTTGTCGTTCTTCGCCCAGCGCCCACTCGGCCCCATCACCCAAAGAGGGCAAACGCAAAGGGGCTTGGGCTTGGCTGGCCAGACCCAGGCACAGCACGGGCATCACCAGCCAGCGTTGCCAACGGCTTCGTTTCAATCGCGGTAGCATGTCGCTTATCATGCCCGAAAACCGTTGCTGAACCATGAATCTGACACATTTTGACGCTCAGGGCCAAGCCCATATGGTCGATGTCGCCGCTAAAGCGGCCACCCACCGCGTGGCCATTGCGGGTGGTCAAATTCACATGTTGCCCGCCACCCTCCAGTTGGTTTTGCAGGGAAACGCCAAAAAAGGCGATGTGTTGGGCATCGCGCGCATTGCCGGCATCCAAGCCGCCAAGAAAACCAGCGACCTTATCCCCTTGTGCCACCCTTTGGCCTTGACCCGTGTCGCCATTGACTTTGACACCCGCGAGCACCCCCCGCTCGTGCAAGTCAGTGCCACCGTCGAGACTGTGGGGCCGACCGGCGTGGAAATGGAAGCCTTGACCGCCGTGCAAGTCGCCCTGCTGACCATCTATGACATGCTCAAGGCGGTGGATCGGGGCATGACCATCACCGATGTGAAGTTATTGGAAAAACACGGGGGCAAGAGCGGTAGTTTTGTCGCGAGCATTTGAACATGCCCTCTGGGGTTCACTCATAATCGATCGCCATACAGATGCCTTTCCATGGCACAGCGTCGGTTGACATTCAACGGCATTCAGGAGGCGCCAATTGCGCACGCAGTCGCGTACCGGCGGGCAGGGCAATGTTGGCTGGAGCCGTTCCACCTTGCGTCAAACATTTCCACAGCAGATTGCCTTGGCTGGGTGGTGTGAAGGCGCTGGTGCCGTTCGGCAGGGCCACTGGCGCATTGGGGTTGCCGGTGTAGGGCACCAGCAAAACCAGCCCCCCGCCGGCTGCGGCTGTGGTTTTGATGCCGATCACCCCGGTTTCTGGCTCGATCGTCAAGCTCTGGATGTTGGCGGTGGATGCCGGGGCCACATAGCCTTGCGAGTAGCCCTCGGGCGAACTTCCGGGGTTGCCCCCCGATAGGTTTTCCAGCACCTGAGTTTTGGCACCTGCAGCCAAAGCCAAGCCTTCAGACACCCGTGCGCGCACCAGATGATCCTGATAGGCCGGCACGGCGAAAGAGGCCAACAAGCCGACGATGGCGATCACCACCATCAATTCAATCAAGGTAAAACCGCGTTGTAAAAGCATCATGGCCAGCTCCTTAGGGGATGCTGGCCATGATAGGAAAAAAAGCGCTGAAAAAACGGGTTAAATGTGTGAGCTATGCACCATGTGAAGGTCCGTTGGATGCGTGCTTGCGACCCATGTATTTTCCGATCAGAACCACCAGGATGGCGCCAGCGGCGGCGGCCACGTAGTGCAGCGCAGGGTTATCTTCGACCACTCCTTTGAGCGCCACATCGCTGATCATGGTTTCGCCGCCGACCCAGCCAATCAGCGCAGCGCCCAGGGTCACGATGATCGGGTAGCGTTCCATCAACTTGATCATCAGCGTACTGCCAAAGATCACCAAGGGAATACTGATGGCCAAGCCGATGATCAAGAGCGTCGTCGAACCTTTGGCTGCAGCGGCCACGGCAATGACGTTGTCCAAGCTCATCACGATGTCGGCGATCAAGATGGTGCGAACGGCGACCATCAGCCCTTTTTGCTCAGCCTCGCCTTCGTTTTCCTCTTCTTCATCGCCCAGCAATTGCACGCCTATCCAAAGCAGCAGCAAGCCACCGATCAGTTGCAAATACGAAAGGGCCAAGAGTTGCACCGCCACTACCGTCAGTGCAATACGCAATACCACGGCAGCTCCGGAGCCAAACAAGATGGCTTTCTTTTGCTGGTGAGGGGGCAATGACCGGGCGGCCAGCGCAATGACCACGGCGTTGTCGCCAGAAAGAATGATGTTGATCCAAATGATCTTCATCAGGCCGATCCAAAAATCGGCATCGTTCATGAATTCCATGAAAAGTGACTCCTTGCGGGTTTGACCCGGCATGTTTTGTAGCGTGAAGTAGTGTAACGGCTCAGCTGACCCCCGCAGTTTCGTGCAACTGCTCATACAGGCCCTGATCAGTCACTAAGGGGATAGTTGGGCAAGAAAAAACCGCCCGAGGGCGGTTTTTGCTAGAGAAATGACCTACAAAATGTCAGATCATGGCCTTGAGCAATTTGCCCATCTCAGAGGGGTTGCGCGTGACCTTGAAGCCACACTCCTCCATGATGGCCAGCTTGGCGTCTGCCGTGTCGGCTCCGCCCGAGATCAGCGCACCTGCATGGCCCATGCGCTTACCCGGGGGGGCGGTCACGCCGGCAATGAAGCCAACGACAGGCTTTTTCATGTTGGCCTTGCACCAGCGGGCCGCTTCGGCTTCATCAGGGCCCCCGATCTCGCCGATCATGATCACGGCATCGGTTTCGGGGTCGTCGTTGAAGGCGCGCATCACGTCGATGTGCTTGAGACCGTTGATCGGGTCACCCCCAATGCCCACGGCGCTCGACTGACCCAAGCCGATTTCGGTCAATTGAGCCACGGCTTCGTAAGTCAAGGTTCCCGAACGCGACACCACGCCGATGCGACCCTTGCGGTGGATGTGGCCCGGCATGATCCCGATTTTGATTTCGTCGGGGGTGATCAGGCCGGGACAGTTCGGTCCCAGAAGCAGGGTTTTCTTACCGCCGGCAGCCTCCTTGGCCTTCATTTTGTTGCGCACTTCAAGCATGTCACGCACCGGGATGCCCTCGGTGATGCAGATCGCCAAATCCAGATCGGCTTCAACGGCTTCCCAGATGGCGGCAGCGGCCCCTGCGGGCGGCACATAGATCACGGAGACATTGGCGCCGGTTTGATGGGCCGCTTCTTTGACCGAAGAGTAGATGGGGATGTCAAAAATACGTTCGCCGGCTTTCTTCGGGTTGACGCCTGCCACAAAGCAATTCTTGCCATTGGCGTACTCTTGGCACTTTTCGGTGTGGAACTGACCGGTTTTGCCGGTGATGCCCTGGGTGATGACTTTGGTGTTCTTGTTGATGAAGATCGACATGATTGGGTCCTTCGCAGGCCGGGCATAAGCCCGGCCCAATTCATTTATTGAACGGTGGCCACCACTTTTTGGGCCGCTTCGGCCATGCTGTCGGCGCTGATGATGGGCAGGCCCGATTCGGCCAACATCTTCTTGCCCAACTCTTCGTTGGTGCCTTTCATGCGCACGACCAAGGGCACGTTCAGGTTCACCGCCTTGCAGGCGGTGATCACGCCGGTGGCGATGGTGTCGCAGCGCATGATGCCGCCAAAAATGTTGACCAAAATGGCTTTCACCTTGGGGTTCTTCAACATGATCTTGAATGCTTCGGTCACTTTTTCGAGAGTAGCGCCGCCGCCCACGTCGAGGAAGTTGGCCGGCTCGGCGCCGAACAGCTTGATGGTGTCCATGGTTGCCATGGCCAGGCCAGCGCCGTTGACCAGACAGCCGATGTTGCCGTCCAGGCTGATGTAGGCCAAGTCAAATTTCGAAGCCTCGACTTCGGCTGGATCCTCTTCGTCAAGGTCACGATAGGCGACGATTTCCGGGTGACGGAACAAGGCGTTGCTGTCAAAGTTGAACTTCGCATCCAGGGCGATGATGTTGCCTTGGCTGTCACAGTTCAAAGGGTTGATTTCAACCAGTGACGCGTCAGTTTCCATGTAGCACTTGTAGATTTTTTGGAACACATCGGCGGCTTGCTCGGCAGACTTGCCGCTCAGGCCGATGCCTTGAGCCACTTTCAGTGCTTGGGCTTGACCCAAGCCCGTCAAGGGGTCAACCAATTCGGTGATGATTTTTTCCGGGGTGCTGTGGGCCACTTCTTCGATGTCCATACCGCCCTCACTCGAGGCGATCAGCGCGACTTTTTGGCTGGCGCGATCGGTCACGATCGACACGTAATACTCTTTTTGGATGTCCGCACCTTCTTCAATGTACAGGCGACGTACTTTTTGGCCTTCGGGGCCGGTTTGGTGGGTTTTGAGTTGCATGCCCAGAATCTGGCTGGACAACTCTTTGACCTGATCGATCGACTTGGCCACTTTCACGCCACCGCCCTTGCCGCGGCCGCCGGCGTGAATCTGGGCTTTGACCACCCACACCGGGCCGCCCAATTTTTGCGCGGCTTCCACCGCTTCTTGCACGGTGAAGGCCGGAACGCCCCGTGGCACTGGAACACCAAACTGACGCAAGATATCCTTGCCTTGGTACTCGTGAATATTCATGAGGTCTCTCTTTGCACAGGTGGAAACACTTTGGGCGAAGACCGAACCTGCCCGCACAACGCAAGTTGAGGTTTGGACTTCTACGCCGTGAAATGTATCATGTTGCAATGCACCAACCTGATTCCACGCTGACAAATCATGGCCACCGTATTCATTGACGGCGAAGCCGGGACCACTGGGCTTCAAATTCGCGAGCGTCTGTCCCAGATGCCGCAGGTCGATATGCTCTCTATCGATCCGGCTCTGCGCAAAGACCCGCAGGCCAAACGCGACCTCATGGCCGGCGCCGACTTGGTGGTTTTGTGTTTGCACGACGATGCTGCCCGCGAATCAGTGGCCATGATCGACGGGCTGTCCGGGCGGCGTCCGCGCATCATCGATGCGTCCACCGCGCACCGCACGGTCCCAGGGTGGGTCTTTGGTTTTCCGGAATTGTGTGTGGCCCAAACGGAGGCCATCCGCCACGCCGAGCGAGTGGCCAATCCCGGCTGTTATGCCACCGGCGCCATCGCCATATTGCGTCCTCTGATGGATGCTGGTTTGATCCCCTCAGATTACCCGGTGAATCTGCCGTCGGTAAGCGGTTACTCAGGTGGCGGGCGTGCCATGATTGAGGCCTACGAAGCGGGCACCGCCCCACTGTTCGAATCCTACGCCCTGGGCTTGCAGCACAAGCACATCCCTGAGATCATGGCCTACAGCGGTCTGACCCGGCGCCCCTTGTTTGTTCCGGGCGTGGGGAATTTCCGTCAAGGCATGCTGGTGCAGTTGCCCCTGCATCTCGACGACTTGCCCGGCCGCCCCCAAGCGGCAGACCTCGAGTTGGCATTGCGCCGACACTATGCCCAAACCCAGGGTGGATGCGTGAGCGTGCCTGACGCCACTGCCGACGGCAAACTCGATGCCACGGCCTTGAATGACACCAATCTGTTGGAAATCCGGGTCTATGCCCATCCGGTTCATCGCCAGGCAGTGGTCATCGCCCGCTTGGATAACCTGGGCAAAGGTGCCAGTGGGGCCGCGGTGCAAAACCTCAAGCTGATGCTGGGTCTGTGATCAAGAGCAGTCGTTATCGCCTTGGGTGACGCGACGCACCACTTCGGCATCGAACCCGCGCGCCAATAAAAAACGTGCTTGCCGGGCTCTTTCTTTGGGTTCGTTGGCCAGTGCACCGAACTTTTTGCGCCAAACTTCACGTGCCCGTTCTATTTCGGTGGTTTGCAGGCGTTGAATAGCCTCGGTCATTGCGGCGGCACTGACCCCCTTGGCCTGCAATTCTTGGCGTATTCGGCGCGTGCCCAGTCGGCGGGCTCGGCTGTGCAGGACCGATTCGACCACCCGCTCTTCGCTGATGAACCCCTTGGTCTGCAGGTCATCCAAGGCCAGCCTCAACTCCTCCGGGTCAGGGTCATGGCGCGCCAGTTTTTTTTCTAGCTCGGTGCGTGTGTGCTCGCGCAGGGCCAGCAGACGCAGGGCCCGCCCCTTGAGAGAAGGGCCACTGCGCTGTGGTGGTTCGGTCGCCAAAGGAGTCATGCCGGTCTGGTCCCGGCGACGGATTTACGCTTCATCGACTTCGACTTGGGGGGGCAGCAGGGGGATGCCCAACGACTCTCGGACCTTGTTTTCAATTTCAAAGGCCAAATCGGTGTTTTCGCGCAGGAACTCGCGCGCGTTATCGCGTCCTTGGCCGATTTTTTCACCGTTGTACGCGTACCAGGCACCCGATTTCTCAATGATGCGAGCGTTCACGCCCATGTCGATGATCTCGCCCTCGCGGCTGATGCCTTCGCCAAACAAAATATCGAACTCGGCGGTTTTGAACGGCGGAGCCACCTTGTTTTTGACCACCTTGACCTTGGTTTCGTTGCCAATGGCCTCGTCGCCTTTTTTGATGGTGCCGGTGCGGCGAATGTCGATGCGCACCGAAGCGTAAAACTTCAACGCATTGCCGCCAGTGGTGGTCTCTGGCGAGCCGAACATCACGCCAATTTTCATGCGGATCTGGTTGATGAAGATCACCATGCAATTGGTTTTCTTGATGGTAGCGGTCAGCTTGCGCAGGGCCTGGCTCATCAGGCGGGCTTGCAAGCCGGGCAGCGAGTCACCCATTTCGCCCTCCAGTTCGGCCTTGGGTGTGAGCGCGGCCACCGAGTCGATCACGATCAGGTCAACCGCGCCTGAGCGCACCAAGCTGTCGACAATCTCCAAGGCCTGTTCGCCAGTGTCGGGCTGGCTGATCAGCAGATCGGACAGGGTCACGCCCAGTTTTTGGGCGTACTGCACGTCCAAGGCGTGTTCGGCATCGACGAATGCGCAGGTGCCGCCCTGTTTCTGCATCTCGGCGATCACTTGCAGGGTGAGGGTGGTTTTGCCTGACGATTCTGGACCATAAATCTCGACCACCCGGCCACGCGGCAGGCCGCCCACGCCCAGGGCGATGTCGAGTCCCAAAGAACCCGTGGACACCACCTGAATGTCTTCGATCACCTCACCTTCGCCCAGGCGCATGATGGTGCCCTTACCGAACTGCTTTTCGATTTGAGCCAGTGCGGCTTGCAGGGCTTTGGCTTTTTCGCCGTTTGGGGTCAGGCCTTTGACGGGTGCGTCCATGGTGTTTCCTTTGTGAATCAATGGGTTAGGCTTGTCAACAGGGCCTGTGTTTGAACACAGGCTGGATGCTTGAACAGTAATGTAGCGCAGGGATAAAAGGGAAACAAGGTATTATTTGGTCAGTTTTCCTTATCATATAAGTGATGCATGCACCCATGACCGACGTCCCGCCCACAGACACCCCAATGGGTCCAGATACCGATTGGCGACGCAATCAATTGGGGCGACTTTTAGGTCAAGCGATGCGGCGCTTTGACGATCGCGTGTTGTACCTCATGGCCCATCAACCTCAAGTCCCATTGGCCTTGTCCAACCTGGCCGCTCGGCGACAGGTCAGCGCCGCGCACATTCACATCACCCGGCATGTGGGTCTGCACGGGTCGAGATTGAGTGAGTTGGCCGACAGTGCAGGCATGAGCAAGCAAGCCATGGGGGATTTGGTCGACCAATGCGAGGCTTGGGGACTGGTCCAAAGAGAGCCCGACCCGCGCGATGCGCGCGCCAAGTTGATCCGTTTCACGGCCACCGGGCTCGACTGGTTGCATGCCTTTGAGTGGGCGGTACAGCAAGCCGAGGTGGAGCTCCGGGAACAGGTCGGAGTAGAGGTGGCCACCGTGCTGCGCTTGTGCTTGGAAATATATGCCGCCGAAGGGGATTGAAGCGCTCCGCCAGTCATCGCAAGTGGGTTGAAACCCCGACAGTAAAATGCACAAACGGGGTTAGCATGACCGATAAACAGGCCCCAAGGAGACGACATGCGCATACTCATCGCCGAAGACGATCAGGTGTTGGCGGATGGCTTACTTCGAACTTTACGCGCCTCCGGCGCTGCGGTGGATCATGTGGGCAGCGGCACCGAAGCCGATGCAGCCCTCATGACCACCGATGAATTCGATTTGCTCATCCTTGATCTGGGCTTGCCCAAGATGCATGGGCTGGATGTCCTGAAACGCTTGCGCGCCCGTGGCAGCGCCGTCCCCGTGCTCATTCTGACGGCGGTCGATGGGGTCGAAGAGCGCGTCAAGGGACTCGATTACGGTGCCGACGACTACATGGCGAAACCCTTCAGCCTGCAAGAACTGGAAGCCCGAGTCCGAGCGTTGACACGGCGCGGCATGGGGGGCACTTCCTCGGCCATCAAGCATGGCCCCTTGTTCTACGACCAGGTCGGTCGGGTGGCCACCATCGACGGCAAAATGGTCGAGTTGTCGGCGCGTGAGTTGGGTTTGCTCGAAGTGCTTTTGCAACGCGCCGGGCGTCTCGTCAGCAAAGACCAGTTGGTCGAGCGCCTGTGCGAGTGGGGCGAAGAGGTGAGCAACAACGCCATTGAGGTCTACATTCACCGCCTGCGCAAGAAAATTGAAAAAGGCCCCATCCGCATTGCCACGGTGCGCGGCCTGGGTTATTGCCTGGAAAAAATCCCCAATTGAATTTGTTTGGGCGTGAGCAACGGTCGCTGTTCGGTGAGATCCTCGATTGGATGCTCACCCCCCTGTTGTTGCTTTGGCCCATCAGCCTGGTGCTGACATGGCTGGTGGCCGAGGGCATCGCCGGCCGACCTTTTGACCGTGCGCTGGAGTACAACGTGCAGGCGCTGGCGCAATTGGTGCGCTCAGATGGCGTTCGGGTCGATTTCAATCTGCCTGGTCCGGCACGCGAAATCTTGCGCGCCGACGACATCGATTTGATTTACTACCAGGTCTTGGGTGCGCGCGGTGAATTTCTCAGTGGCGAGCGTGATCTGCCCTTACCGATCGAGGAAGAACGAGAGTCCACAGGCATTGTCATGCTGCGCAACGATGCAGTTCGCGGCACTCCGGTGCGGGTGGCGTATTTATGGATTGGGGTCGAGGCACCGGGATCCACCCCCGTGTTGGTGCAGGTGGCCGAAACCTTGGAGAAACGCTCGGTGCTGGCCACCGAGATCATTAAGGGTGTGATGTTGCCCCAGTTCGTCATCTTGCCGCTGGCGGTTTTGCTGGTTTGGCTGGCTCTGGCGCGCGGTATCCGACCGCTCAACCGGCTCGAAGAGCGCATCCGCCAGCGCAAGCCCGATGACTTGAGCCCTCTTGATGACCATTCGGTGCCGCTAGAGGTCGCGCCGCTGGTGACCGCCATCAACGGTTTGCTGAATCGACTCAAAGAGTCGATCGCCACCCAAAAGCGTTTTTTGGCCGATGCCGCCCATCAGCTCAAAACCCCCCTGGCGGGTTTGCGCATGCAGGCAGATTTGGCGCAACGAGAGAATTCCAGTGCTGTCGAGCTCAAGCAATCCTTGCATCTGATTGGGCGTGCCAGCATCCGAGCCACCCACACGGTCAACCAGTTGCTGGCTCTGGCCCGGGCGGAGAGCGGTGGTGCCACCCTGGGTCGACAGAATTGCGACTTGGTTGAACTGGCCATGGATGTTTTACAAGATTCCTTGCCCCGCGCCATGGACAAGCGAATAGATTTGGGCTACGAAGGCGTCGACCCCAGTAGCCCTGGCGTGAAAGTTGAGGGCAACCCCACTTTACTCAAAGAACTCATGCGTAACTTGGTTGACAACGCCTTGAACTATACCCCGTCGACCGCTGAGCACCCGGGCGTGGTCACGGTGCGTATTCTGGCCGACCGCTTTGGCCATGTGGTGGTCTTCCAAGTCGAGGACAACGGGCCAGGTGTATCCGATGGCGAGCGCGAGTTGGTATTTCAGCCCTTTTACCGGGCTTTGGGCGCCGAAGCGGATGGTTCGGGTCTGGGTTTGCCGATCGTGCTCGAGATTGCCCAGCAGCACCAAGCCCAAGTCACTATGGATGCGGTTCAGCCGGGCAAGCCCTCGCCTGGGGCACGCTTTTCGGTGCGATTCAACAGCTTGCCCGAGGCTTGAGTCGGCGTTCTGGGTCGACCGATCAACTGCCTCGATACATGTTCAAGTTCAGGCGCTCGCGCTCGATGGTGCGCGCCACGCCGGGTTGTTCAGCCACCTGTTGCACATGGGTCCATAAAACTGGGCGTTGCTGTGGATCGTGTCCGGCGATGCTGCCCCAGCGCGTCAGCGTCAGCGCATAGGCGTCCAAGGGGCCCCAACGATCGCCGCTGAGCCAAGGTTGGCCGCGGCTTTGCTCATGCGCCACCATCTGCTGCAGATCGTCCAGATAGTGCCCAAACTGAACCACGGCAAACTCACGAATGGCGCCTTGTACTTGGGTGTCATCGTGGAATTTTTGTGGCATGAAGACATGGGTGAAAGTGGGATGCACCGTGTTGTTCATCCAGGCCAGATTCGACAAGGCCTGGGTTCGCGCGATGGGATCTCGAGGCAAAAACCCACGTTCGGGGCACAGGGCGTCGATGTGCAAGCACAAAGCGACGATTTGGTTCAGGGCCACACCGTCTTGCACCAGTACAGGCACCTGACCCCTGGGATTCAGGGCTTTGAAGGGCTCGGCATTTTGCTCGCCCTTGTGCAGTTTCACCATGATGGGTTCATACACCAAACCACTCTCTTCCAGCAGTGCGTGCGGCACGAACGAGCAGGCTCCAGGAGAAAAATACAGTTGAATCATGGTGAGTTCCTCACATGTTGAAGGGCATCGGGTCGCAGTTGTTGTTCAAACCGCTCGGGTTCGTGATCGTGGACTGGTGCCCAACCCCAGGGAGACAGAGCCCCCCGGGCCCAAGCAGCCCAAGCCACGTTGGCCAGCAACAGCGATACTGCAATCCATTTCATGGTGATGTCATTTTAAGCGGACGCACGCTGATGTCCGAACTCTCCACCCGTTTCAGTCCCTGCTCGGTATCCAGCAACAAAGCCCCATGTTCGTCAACGCCTCGCCCCAACCCTTGCAACCCTTGGCTGGTTCGCAAGGCTTGGCCCAACAACAAGTCGCGCGAGGCATAGCGCGCCAACCAGGGCGCCGCACCTAGGCGCTCAAACCCGACCAGCAGTTGCCCCAGCGCAGGGGCCACTTGTGCCAGCACAAGGCCCGGTTCCGGGGGCGGGCCCCAATGTTCGAGACCTCGGGGTGCAATGCCCCCGGTCTGAATGTCGGGCGTGTGCAGATTGATGCCCACGCCGATGATCACGTAACGACCCATTGCAGGGTCAGGCAAGGACAAGGTTTCGATCAAGATGCCCCCCACCTTGCTTGGGGCCTCGGGTTGGGGCCAGTGCCAAAGGTCATTGGGCCATTTCAAACCCAGGCCCATGTGATGCTGCGGATCCAGTGCTTCGGCCAAAGTCAGTCCCACGGCCAGTGACAGGCCGGACCAACTGGGTGGGTTCAGTGCCATGCCCAAAGAGAAGGTCAGCGCGCTGCCCGCTGGGGTCTGCCAATCCCGGCCCAGTCGTCCGCGACCAGCGGTTTGGTGTTCGGCCACCAACAGCAGTCGATCAGACTGTCCACGGCGAACCCGTCGCGCCAACTCGGTGTTGGTTGAATCGATCTGGGGCAGCCATTCCACGCTCAAGCCTGGCCAACAGTCTTGCAGACTCAGCCACAAGTCTTCCAAGTGCCATTCGGGGCGGCTCATGGCGGTGCACCGGCCTCAACGGCGCTTTTTGCCGCTTTTCCTGCGCTCGGGACGAGCCAACAAGGTGCCTCGGCATTGGCGGTTGCCGCACCAACAGGGATACTGGGCCTTGAGTTGCGGCGTCATCGGTTCGTCAATGATCAGGCCATAGTCGTAGTTCAACTCTTCGCCGGCGCGGATCGGGCGAAGGGCCTTGATGAAGACCCGACCACCGATTTCGTCGGCTTCGCAGTTGGGGTTGCACGAATGGTTGAACCAGCGCGAAGAGTTGCCTCCATACAACGCATCGATCACATGGTTTTCGTCGATGTGAAAGTAGAAGGTGTGATTGGGATCGTTCGGGTCATGAGGATGGCGGCGCAGGGCCTCTTTCCAGTCGATGATTTCCCCGATGTACTCAATGATGGTTTCGCCAGCGGCGATCGGGGCCAGGGCGAACACACCCTTGCCATGGACGCCTGAACGGCGGGCTTGGATGCGTCGCGCTGGTGCGGAAGATTTTGTCGACATGGCAAATCTCTGGTAAGTTGAATGTGTGTGCACGCACGTGTGCGCGTGTGCGCATGCGCGCGCGTAAGACTGCATTGTAAGCAGATGCCCTCGGGGCTTCTGGCAGGATACTGAGATAAAGGGAAAACATGAGCAAAACGCTGGTCATCGCTGAAAAACCATCCGTCGCCCAAGACATCGTGCGGGCCTTGACGCCCGATGCGGGCAAGTTTGATAAGCATGACGATCATTTCGAGAACGACCGCTATGTCGTCACCAGTGCCGTTGGCCACTTGGTCGAGATCCAAGCGCCCGAGAAGTACGACGTCAAGCGTGGCAAGTGGAGCTTTGCCCATTTGCCTGTCATCCCGCCGCATTTCGAACTCAAACCGGTGGACAAGACTAAGTCACGTCTGAACGCCGTGGTCAAGTTGGCCAAACGCAAAGACGTCAACGCCCTGATCAACGCCTGTGACGCTGGCCGCGAGGGTGAACTGATCTTCCGTCTGATTGAGCAATACGCCGGGGGAGGCAAAGCCCTGGGCAAGCCGGTGCGGCGTCTGTGGCTCCAATCCATGACGCCCCAGGCCATACGCGATGGCTTTGCCCAGCTTCGCACCGAGCAAGACATGCGTGGATTGGCCGACGCCGCTCGCAGCCGCTCCGAAGCCGACTGGCTGGTGGGTATCAACGGAACCCGCGCCTTCACGGCGTTCAATTCGCGCGACGGCGGCTTTTTCCTGACCACCGTTGGCCGGGTCCAGACCCCCACCTTGGCCATTGTGGTGGAACGTGAGGAACAAATCCGACGCTTCGTGAGCCGCGATTTCTGGGAAATTCACGCCCAATTTCAGGCCCATGCCGGCTTGTACCCGGCCAAATGGTTTGACCCGAAGTGGAAAAAGACCGAAGACGGCGAACTCAAGGCCGAACGGGTCTGGAGCCTGAAAGAGGCCGTAGCCATTGCCGATGCAGTGCGCGGCCGCACCGGTACAGTCAGCGAAGAGAGCAGGCCCAGCACCCAGGCCAGCCCTGCATTGTTTGACCTGACCAGCCTGCAGCGCGAGGCCAATGGTCGCTTTGGCTTTTCGGCCAAAAACACCTTGGCTTTGGCTCAAAGTCTCTACGAGCGACACAAGGCCCTGACTTACCCCCGGACCGACTCGCGTCACTTGCCCGAAGACTACGTGCCGGTGGTCAAGCAAACGTTCGAAATGCTGGCCGATAGCGGGCTCAAACACCTGGCGCCGCACGCCTTGGTTGCACTGAATCAATCGCATGTGCGCAAAATTCCCCGCGTCTTCGACAACGCCAAGGTGTCTGACCACTTCGCCATCATCCCGACCCTGCAAGCCCCCAGTGGTTTGTCTGAAGCCGAGCAGAAAATCTACGATCTGGTGGTGCGCCGCTTCATGGCGGTGTTCTATCCCAGTGCCGAATACCTGGTCACCACCCGCATCACTCAGGTGGCCCATGCCGGTGTCAGCCACCATTTCAAGAGCGATGGCAAGGTGTTGGTCAAGCCCGGTTGGCTGGCCATCTATGGCAAGGAAATCGACACCGACGAAGCCGATGGCAAGACCTTGATCGCCGTCGATCCCGACGAGACTGTGCGCAACGAAAGCAGCGAGGCCAAGGCCCTGAAAACACGCCCTCCGGCGCGTTATTCCGAGGCCACCTTGCTGGGCGCCATGGAAGGCGCCGGTAAACTGGTTGACGATGATGAGTTGCGTGAAGCCATGCAAGACAAAGGTCTGGGGACGCCGGCGACCCGCGCGGCCATCATCGAAGGATTGCTGAACGAAAAATACATGCTGCGTGATGGGCGCGAGCTGATTCCCACCGCCAAGGCCTTTCAACTCATGACTCTGTTGCGGGGTTTGCAGGTCGAAGAGCTCTCGCGCCCCGAACTGACCGGTGAGTGGGAGCACAAGCTCTCTCAGATGGAGCACGGCCAACTCTCGCGTGAGGCCTTCATGCGCGAAATTGCCGACATGACCGAGCGGATGGTCAAAAAAGCCAAGGAATACGACCGCGACACGGTGCCCGGCGACTACGCCACTCTCACTACGCCTTGCCCCAAGTGCGGTGGTGTGGTGAAGGAGAACTACAGACGCTATGCCTGCGCAGGCCAAGGTGGTGAAGGCGAGGGTTGTGGGTTTTCGTTTGGCAAAACCCCGGCTGGGCGCACATTCGAGTTGGCCGAAGTCGAGCAATTTCTGCGCGATAAACGCATCGGCCCCTTGGACGGGTTCAGATCCAAGGCCGGCTGGCCTTTCACCGCCGAAATTGCGCTCGCCTACAACGAGGAAGAGCAAAACTGGAAACTCGAATTTGATTTTGGCGATGACAAAAACGCTGACAGTGGCGAGATTGTGGATTTGGCTGAACAGCCCGTGTTGGGCGCATGCCCCAAGTGTGGCGCCGGCGTGCGCGAACAAGGCTCAAACTATCTATGCGAAAAATCGGTGCCCACCCCATCCCAAACCACACCCAGTTGTGACTTCAAGAGCGGCAAGGTGATCTTGCAGCAACCCGTCTCGGTAGAACAAATCACCAAACTGTTGAATACCGGCAAGACCGACTTGTTGGACAAATTTGTCAGCATGCGCACACGGCGCGTATTCAAGGCCTTCCTGGCCTACGACGCTGAGCAAGGCAAGGTCGTGTTCGAGTTCGAGCCGCGCACCAGCAAGTTCCCGCCGCGCAAAACCTCAGCCCCTGCGAAAGGTGTGCCAGCGGCCAAAAAGGCGGCAGCAGGCAAGACGGCGAGCAAGACAGCCGCCAAAAAAGCGCCAGCCAAAAAGGCCGCAGCCGAACGCAAACCGCGTGCAGGTAACCTGACGGCCAGCACCGCTTTGCAGGCTGTCATTGGACCCGGCCTGGTATCCAGAACCGAAGTCACGAAAAAGCTATGGGATTACATCAAGGCCCAAGGACTGCAAGACCCCAAGGACAAGCGTACCATCCGTGCCGATGACAAATTGCGGGCGGTGTTCGGTAAAGACGCCGTGACCATGTTTGAAATCGCCAAGGTCATCGGCCCCCATTTGTCTTGAGTCAGCGGCCCTGCCGCAACATCGACCACAACCTTGAGGCTGTGATTGGCATTTGCAGCTGCGGCGACAAATCAGCGCGACCATGGCGCGCCAAAGCGTCGGCCACCGCGTTGACCACTGCCGGTGTGGCGCCGATGGTCCCTAGTTCGCCCACGCCCTTGACGCCCAGTACGTTGTTCTTGCTGGGCACGCTGCTGTCGGTGTGGGTGTCGAACATCGCCGGCATGATGTCGGCACGTGGCGCCGCATAGTCCATCAGCGAACCGGTGACCGGTTGGCCGGAAGCCGGGTCGTACACCATGTGCTCCAGCAGGGCCTGGCCGATGCCTTGCACGGCGCCGCCGTCAAGTTGACCCCGCACGATCATGGGGTTCACCACTCGGCCGATGTCATTCATTGAGCTGTAGCGCACCACCTGCACCTCGCCGGTTTGCGGGTCGACTTCGACTTCACAAATGTGACAGCCATTGGGCCAGGTGGGGCCACTGGCGGCAGTCTTGCTGACGAGTTCAATGCGGCCCTGGGACTGCCTTTGAGCCAGTTCGCCCAACCCGATCTTCAGGTCCGTGCCAGCCACGCTGAACAGGCCCAGGGCATAGGTCAAATCGGCTGGGGCTGCTTCCAGCGCTTCGGCGGCCAACTCGCGCGCTTTGTCCAAGGCCTGTCGCGAACCCACGCTGATGGCCGAGCCGCCGGTGAACAACGAGCGCGAACCGGCGCTGCCAAAGCCATTGCCACGGTCGGTGTCACCCAGTACCACCCGCACCTGCGACAGCGGCACATCGAACACATCGACCACCAACTGGGCCAGGGAGGTGGCAATGCCTTGACCCATTTGGTTCACGGCGCTGAACACCTCGATTACGCCGTCACTCAGGATGCGTATGTTCACGTTCTCTTCCAGGGCATTGCCGCCTGTCCACTCCAGAAAGGTCGCAATACCGAGGCCGCGCCACATGCCGCGCGACGCCGACTCGGCGGCACGGGCTTCGAAGCCCGACCAGTCGGCCACTTTCAGGCCCTGCTCCATCATCCGGCCAAAGTCACCGGTGTCATAGGTCTGACCCATGGGGTTTTTATAGGGCATTTGTTCGGGGCGGATGAAGTTCCGTCGCCGGATCTCCAAACGATCGATGCCGCTCACGCGCGCCGCCTCATCGATCAAACGCTCGATGTTGTAGATGGCCTCGGGGCGGCCGGCACCACGGTAGGCGCCGGTTGGGGCGGTGTTGGTCATCACGGCGGTGTAATGGAAGTCGATGCAACCCATGTCATAGACGCTGGTCTGCACCCAAGGGCCGATCATGATCTGAATGCTCACGCCGGTCATGCTCGGGTAGGCCCCCACATTGGCCCGGGTCTGGATGCGCAAAGCCAACATCTTGCCTTGAGCATCCAGAGCCAACTCGCCGTGGCATTCGATGTCGCGGCCATGGCAGCTGGACAAAAACTCTTCCGATCGATCAGCAATCCACTTCACCGGCTGCTGCAAACGGTGCGCGCAAAATGCCACAACCAATTCTTCCGGATAGGCTCCGGTCTTCATGCCAAAGCCACCGCCCACGTCCCCCACCAACACCCGCACATGGGTGTCTTTGAGGCCGATCAGGTCACAAATTTGGGTGCGGATGCCGGTGGGCATTTGCGAGCTCATGCGCACCACCAGTCGACCATCCTCCACATGGGCTTGGACCGAGCGCGGCTCAATGGACAGAGCTGCCACGCGTTGATTCGTGATGTCCAGCTTCACCACATGGCGGGCTTGGGCGAAGGCGGCTTGAGCCTGTGCCGCATCGCCATGACGCGACTCTGCCACCCGGTTGTCGGGGGCATCGCTCAACAGGGGGGCTGCGGGTGACAGTGCGTCACTGAGGGTGACCGCATGCGGTAGCGGCTCGTAATCTACTTGCACGGCTTCGGCGGCATCGCGGGCTTGTTGCTCGGTATCGGCCACCACGGCCGCCACGCATTCGCCAACAAAGCGCACCCGATCCACTGCCAGGATGTCGCGATTCGGCGAAGCCGGCGGACCGCCATCAGCGCGCTTGTGCATGATGGGTTTGGCCATGGGCTTGACCCCGGCAGCCTGAATATCCGCGCCAGTCAACACCAAGCGCACCCCGGGCATTGCCCTTGCCGCACTCGTGTCGATGGAGACAATGCGGGCATGCGGATGCGGCGATCGCACGAAGCTCAGGCGGGTCAGCCCTTCGGCTTTGACATCGTCAGTGAAAACGCCTTGACCGGCGAGCAAGGCGTCATCTTCCAGTCGGCGTACTTCTTGACCGCTGCCGAAGCGGGTTTGGAGTGTGTTCATGCGTTCTATGATAAGCGGCATGAACCCACGTTGGAAACCCAGTGTCACCGTGGCGGCCATCATTGAACGCCAGGGCCGCTACCTGTTGATAGAAGAACACACGCCCGAGGGCGTGAAGCTGAATAACCCTGCTGGCCACATGGAAGAAGGCGAGGATCCGATCGCGGCCTGCGCCCGCGAAGCGCTGGAAGAAACGGCGCACCCTTTCGAACCCGAGCATCTGGTTGGGGTGTACCTGGCCCGTTTTCAACGTCCAGTCCGAGGTGCTCAAGCCCCTGAAGACGTCACTTATTTGCGTTTTGCCTTTTGCGGGTGCCTGGGTGAAGCGTTGCCGCAGCGCTCGCTGGACCAGGGCATCGTGCGAATTCTTTGGCTGAGTCTGGACGAGGTGCGAGCCAGTTCAAATCGACACCGCAGCCCGCTGGTCCTTCAATGCATCGAAGACCATGCCCGGGGTCAGCGGTTCCCTTTGTTGGCCATCCATGCTCACCCTTCACTAAGGGTTCCGATTGCCCTGAATTAGACCGGCCGCCGATTGACCAGCACGATACCGGCCGCAACACCCAGAAGCGCCACCAAAAGGCCTTGCGTTAAAGGCTCGCCCAACCACAAGGTGCCGCAGATCAGGGCAAATACTGGTGTGAGAAAAGCGAAGGTACTCAATCGGGTCGCCGGGTATCGACCCAGCAACCACATCCACACCAGGTAACTCAAAAATGCCCCAACCAACGCTTGAATGCCCAATGATCCCCAGGCCCAGGCGCTTAAATCCAGGCTCAGATTCTCGCCTGCCAAAAAGGCCAGCACAGGCAGAACCAGGGCGCAATTGGCGATTTGGTAGAGCAGCAATCGCTCTGGGCTGACGCGCGCCAGGGATGTGCTGCGGATGGCCACCGTGGTCAATCCCCAAAATGCCCCTGCCCCCAAGGCCAACACATCGCCCCACCATTGGGTGGGTAAACCGGGTTGCAACAAACCGTCGCGCAAGGCGTAGCCCACCGAAGCGAAGGCCAAAACCAAACCCAACCATTGACCAGGGTGCATGCGTTCGCTCTTCACCCACAAGGGCAACAGCATCGCCACCCAAAAGGGCGCAGTGTAGAGAAAGATGGTCAAGCGCGAGGCTGTGGTGTATTGCATACCTACGTAGATGCAGACGAATTCACAAGTGAACAGCAGGCCCACGGCCAGTCCGGCGCGTCCCGTGCCGTCCCTCAACCACAACGCCAAGCCTCGCCAGCGCATCCACAGCAGCAGCAGCAGGGTGGCCCCGACGAATCGCAATGCCGCCTGCCAAATCGGTGGCACGTCAGGCAGTGTCGCCTTGACCAGCACCTGCTGAGCACCCCAGAACATGCAGCAGACCAGCAGCATCAGGCTGGCCAAGGCGTCAAGGTGGGTTTTGCGCTGATCCATGCGGGTTACTCTTGTCATAATGGATGAATATCAAGGATAACCGCTTCATGCTGCAAGAACGAATCGAGCCCGCCTGGCTGGACGCCTTCCAGACCGTGTTGTCGCAGTGCGGCATCGCCGTCGACACCACCGTGGCAGTATTGTGCGAAACCCAAAGCCGTCCCGTATTGGTCGAACTCGCCCGACTGGCCGCGGCTCGCTTGCAAGCCCGGGTGTTTATGGTTCAGGTCAGTAGCCCGGCGCATCAGGCGGGTCTTCCCGTTATCCGCTCCACCGGTGCCTGCCATGCCCTCCAAGGCCTGTGGCCCGTTGTCAACTCACTGGCCACGTCGACCCTGGTGGTTGACTGCACTGTCGAAGGACTCATGCACGCCCCTGAGTTGCCCGCCATCTTGAAGGGGGGGGCCCGGGTCATTTATGTCAGCAACGAGCACCCCGAAACCTTGTGCCGCTTGATGCCCAGCGCGGCGGTCGAACAAAGCGTCAAGGACCACATCAAGCGCCTGCGCGGCGTGCGACGCATGCAGGTCACTTCCCCTGCCGGTACCGATTTGAGCATTGACCTCGAGGGTGCGGTGGTGGGAGGTAACTGGGGCGTGACGGCTCGACCGGGCACCCTCACCCATTGGCCCGGCGGGCTGGTGTTGGCCTTCCCGCGCGCCGGCAGCGTGCAGGGTACGCTGGTGTTGGCCGAGGGCGATGTCAACCTCACTTTCAAGCGCTACCTTGAACGTCCGGTTGTCTTGCGTGTCAAAAATGACCACATCGAAGACATCCAAGGCCAGGGCTTGGATGCTGAACTCATGCGCAGTTACATCGCCGCCTGGGGCGACCGCGCGGCCTACGCCGTCAGCCATGTTGGCTATGGTTTGAACCCGGCAGCGCGTTGGGACAGCATGGCCATGCTTGATAAGCGTGACTTCAACGGCACCGAGCTGCGAGCTTTCGCTGGTAATTTTCTCTACAGCACCGGGGCCAACGAGGTCGCCAGCCGCCATACGCTGGGCCATTTCGACTTGCCCATGCGCCATTGCACCGTCATGCTCGATGGTGAGGTTGTGGTGCGCGATGGGCAACTGGCATGAGCCGCATTCCCAACTACTCCTCTTTGGGTGCGGGACCGGTGGTCCTGTTTCTGCATGGCATTGGCGGTGGGCACTTGGCCTTCGCGCCCCAATTGGAGACTATGGCCGAGGCGGGTTTTCGTGCCGTCGCCTGGGACATGCCGGGTTACGGTCACAGCGATCCCATCGAGCCTTATACCTTCAAGGGGTTGGCCGAAAAATGCATCGCCTTGATCGAAGCACTGGCTTCTCGCCATGGCCCACAGGTCAGTTTGGTGGGTCACAGCATGGGTGGCATGGTGGCCCAAGAGGTCATGGTGCGTCGTCCCGACTTGGTTCGCCAATTGGTGCTCTGTGGCACCTCGGCCTCGTTCGGTCGTGCCGATGGGGAATGGCAACGCCAATTCATCGAGCAGCGCATGGCCCCTTTGCTGGCAGGTCAAACCATGGCTGATGTGGCTCGCCGCTTGGTGCCGGCCATGGCTGGCCCGCGCGCCTTGCCCGAGGGACTGCGACTCGCCGAGCATTGCATGTCTGGCGTCAATCCGGGCACTTACCGGCGTGCGCTCGAGGCCTTGGTCACCTTCGACCGCCGCACCGAACTCTCGCAGATCGCCGCCCCCACCTTGCTGGTGGCTGGTGAAAACGATCCCAACGCCCCGCCCGAGGTCATGCAAAAGATGGGGCAACGCATATTGGGAAGCAAAATGGTGGTGATGCCCGGTAATGGTCATCTCATGAATCTGGAGTCGCCTGACGATTTCGACCCCTTGCTGATCGGCTTTCTGAGGGAAAATCACACCTTGGTGCGGCACTGAATCGGTCGCCCGCTGACAGCCTTTCAGTACAAATTGCTAGGGTTTGTCCTGTAGGGATCATGACCTGAACGATTCTCATGTAAGCTATCGTTCAGCAAAATCATCACAAAAACCAACCGATTTCAAGCATTGATGCTTGAAATCATAGGAGTGCGTCCATGCAGATAGGCGTCCCAGCCGAAACAATGGCCGGAGAAACGCGTGTTGCCGTGACCCCCGAAACGGTGAAAAAACTGGTGGCTCAGGGCCACTCGGTCAGCGTTCAATCCGGAGCTGGTGTTGCCGCCAGCGTCACCGATGAAGCCTATGTGGCTGCCGGTGCTCAAATCACCGATGCCGCTGGCGCCTTGGGTGCCGAGGTGGTCCTTAAAGTTCGCGCCCCTCAGGCCGATGAACTGCGCCACTTCAAAGCGGGCTCGACCCTGGTGGGCATGCTCAATCCGTTTGACGCCGAAGGCCTGCAACGCTTGGCCACGGCGGGACTGACCGGTTTCGCCCTCGAGGCGGCACCACGCACCACCCGCGCGCAAAGCATGGACGTGCTGTCCAGTCAGGCCAACATCGCTGGCTACAAAGCCGTGATGATTGCCGCCGACCGCTATCAGCGTTTCTTTCCCATGCTCATGACCGCTGCGGGCACTGTGAAAGCGGCTCGGGTCGTCATTTTGGGTGTGGGCGTGGCCGGATTGCAGGCCATTGCCACTGCCAAGCGCTTGGGCGCCGTCATCGAAGCCTCCGACGTTCGACCCAGCGTCAAGGAGCAAGTCGAGTCCTTGGGGGCCAAATTCATCGATGTGCCCTACGAGACGGCTGAAGAAAAAGAAGCCGCCGAAGGCGTTGGCGGATATGCCCGTCCCATGCCCCCCAGCTGGCTCGAGCGCCAAAAGGCCGAAGTCGCCAAGCGCGTGGCTTTGGCTGATGTGGTGATCACCACTGCACTCATTCCCGGCCGTGCTGCGCCGGTTTTGGTGACTGAGGACATGGTCAAGAGCATGAAGCCCGGATCGGTCATCGTTGACTTGGCCGCGCCGCAAGGTGGCAACTGCCCCCTGACCGAACCGGGTCAGACCGTCACCAAGCACGGTGTGGTCATTGTGGGCGAAACCAATCTGCCGGCCTTGGTCGCTGCCGATTCCAGCGCGCTCTACGCACGAAACGTGATCGACTTTCTCAAGCTCATCCTGCCCAAAGAGGGCGGGGTCAAAGTCGATATGGAAGACGACATCGTCGCCGCCTGTCTCATGACGCAAGACGGCCAGGTCAAAAGGAAATAAAACATGGAACTGGTATCCCCCACACTGACCAACCTCATCATCTTCGTGCTGGCCATTTATGTCGGTTACCACGTGGTTTGGACGGTTACCCCCGCCTTGCATACCCCGCTGATGGCTGTGACCAACGCCGTTTCTGCCATCGTCATCGTCGGCGCCATGCTGGCTGCGGCCCTCACTGAAACCGGCCTGGGCAAGACCATGGGCGTATTGGCTGTGGCTTTGGCCGCAGTCAATGTCTTTGGCGGCTTTTTGGTCACCCGACGCATGCTCGAGATGTTCAAGAAGAAAGACAAAAAACCGGCCTCGGGAGACAAAGCATGAGCATGAATCTGGTCACGCTGCTCTACCTGATCGCCAGCGTTTGTTTTATTCAGGCCCTCAAAGGCCTGTCGCATCCTACCACCTCGATTCGCGGCAATGTGTTCGGCATGACCGGCATGGCGATTGCCGTGCTGACCACCGCCGCGCTCATCGTTCAACTCGCCGCTGACGGCGGCGTGGGCATGGTTTATGTGCTGATTGGGCTGTTGGTCGGTGGCAGCGCCGGTGCCATCATGGCGCAGCGCGTCGAGATGACCAAGATGCCCGAGTTGGTCGCCTTCATGCACAGCATGATCGGCTTGGCCGCCGTGTTCATCGCCATTGCTGCCGCCACCGAACCTCAGGCGTTCCAAATCGTGACCAAGGTTGCCGACGGAACCGTGCCTCACATCCCCATGGGCAATCGACTCGAGTTGTTTTTGGGTGCAGGCATCGGCGCCATCACCTTCAGCGGCTCCGTCATCGCCTTCGGCAAGCTGTCGGGCAAATACAAGTTCCGCCTCTTCCAAGGGGCCCCCGTGGTTTTTGCCGGGCAGCACAAGCTCAATTTGCTGCTGGGCTTGGCCACCCTGGGGTTCGGCCTGGTCTACACCGTCACCCAAGACCCGCTGGCCTTCTACGGCATGTTGGCTTTGTCTTTCGTGATGGGCGTGTTGATCATCATTCCCATTGGCGGCGCTGACATGCCGGTGGTGGTCTCGATGCTCAACAGTTACTCCGGTTGGGCCGCGGCCGGCATTGGGTTTTCGCTCAACAACAGCATGCTGATCATTGCCGGCTCGTTGGTGGGCAGTTCGGGCGCGATCCTGAGCTACATCATGTGCAAGGCCATGAACCGCTCGTTTTTCAACGTGATCCTGGGTGGTTTTGGCGGTGAAGCTGGTTCCGCCTCGGCGGGCGCCCAACAGCAGCGCAACGTCAAAAGTGGCAGCGCCGATGACGCCGCGTTCATCATGGGCAATGCCGAGACCGTCATCATCGTTCCAGGCTATGGCCTGGCCGTGGCCCGTGCCCAACACGCCGTGAAAGAACTGGCCGCCAAACTCACCGAGAAAGGCGTCACCGTCAAGTACGCCATTCACCCTGTGGCCGGTCGCATGCCGGGACACATGAACGTGTTGTTGGCCGAAGCCGAAGTGCCTTACGACCAGGTCTTTGAGATGGAAGACATCAACAGTGAATTCGGTCAAGCCGACGTCGCCATCATTTTGGGTGCCAACGACGTGGTCAACCCGGCCGCGCACATCAAGGGCAGCTCGATCTACGGGATGCCCATCCTTGAGGCCTACAAAGCCAAGACCATCATCGTCAACAAGCGCTCGATGGCAGCAGGTTACGCGGGCCTGGACAATGAGCTTTTCTATATGGATAAGACCATGATGGTGTTTGGTGATGCCAAGAAAGTGGTCGAAGACATGGTCAAGGCCGTAGAGTGATTCTGGCTTTGGCTTGGTTGTGTTGAAGTGCCCGCAACAGGAGGTTTCATGAACGATCGTCCGTGGTTGCAGGCCTACCCCGAAGGGGTGCCTGCCGACATCGATGCCCAAGCTTATGGTTCCTTGGTGGCTTTGCTCGAAGAAAGCTTCAGGCAGCACGGCCCCAAGTCGGCTTTCAGTTTCATGGGCAAAGAGCTCAGCTACACCGATCTCGACCAGCAAAGCCGAGCCATGGCCGCTTATTTGCAATCGCTCGGGTTGGCGCGTGGCGACAGGGTCGCCATCATGCTGCCCAATGTCTTGCAATACCCTGTTTCTGTGGCGGCTGTTTTGCGCGCCGGCTACGTGGTTGTCAACGTCAACCCCTTGTACACCGCACGAGAGTTGCAGCACCAACTCCAAGATTCGGGCGCCAAGGCCATCATCATCATCGAGAACTTTGCCGCCACTTTGCAGCAATGTCTGGCTCAGCCCCCTGTGCAGCACATCGTGCTGTGCGCCATGGGCGATCGCTTGGGCCTGCTCAAGGGTGCCGTGGTCAACCATGTGGTGCGAAAGATCAAGAAACTGGTGCCCCCGTTCCAGTTGCCCAAGCTGGTACGCTTCAACCAGGCCTTGGCCATCGGCGGTGCGCTGAATCTGCAGCCGGTCCCTGTCGGTCTCGACGACATCGCCGTATTACAGTACACAGGTGGCACCACGGGCGTCTCCAAAGGCGCAGTGCTGCTGCACCGACAGGTGATCGCCAACGTCATGCAGTCCGAGGCCTGGAATTCGCCAGTCATGAAGCGCATACCGGCCTCAGAGCAGCCCACCAACGTCTGCGCTTTGCCGCTCTATCACATCTTCGCCTTCACAGTGAACATGATGCTTTCGCTGCGCACGGGCGGCAAAAGCATTTTGATTCCCAATCCTCGGGACATCCCCGCCGTACTCAAAGAGTTGTCCAAACACGTGTTTCACTCTTTTCCGGCGGTCAACACCTTGTTCAACGCTTTGGCCAATCATCCCGATTTCAGCACCGTCAACTGGGGCAACCTGAAGGTGTCTTTGGGCGGTGGCATGGCCGTACAGGCCTCGGTGGCCAAGCTTTGGTTAGAAAAGACGGGCTGTCCAATCTGTGAAGGTTATGGTTTGTCAGAAACCAGCTCCTCGGCCAGCTGCAACCCCACTATCGCCAGTGAATTCACCGGCACCATCGGTGTGCCCATCCCCGGGACCCGCATGATGATCATCGATGACGAGGGGCGGCCCTTGCCCCTGGGTCAGGCGGGCGAGATCGCCATTCAGGGCCCGCAAGTCATGGCCGGTTACTGGCAGCGACCCGAAGAAACCGCCAAGGTCATGTTGCCCGGCGGCTGGTTCCGCACGGGTGATGTGGGCGTCATGGATGAACGCGGGTATTTCAAGACCGTTGATCGCAAGAAAGACATGATTTTGGTCAGCGGCTTCAATGTCTATCCCAACGAGATCGAAGAGGTGGTGTCCTCCTGTCTTGGTGTGCTTGAATGTGCCGCCATCGGCGTGCCCGACACGGAATCAGGCGAAGCCGTCAAACTGGTGGTCGTCAAAAAAGATCCGAACCTGAGCGAAATCCAGATTCGCGAGCACTGCCGCGCCAACCTCACCGGCTACAAGCAGCCGCGCGTGATTGAGTTCCGTACCGAACTGCCCAAGACCCCAGTGGGCAAAATTCTGCGCCGCGAATTGCGACAAAACGCGTGAAGCTGGGCCTCATGGGTGCTTTGCCCGATGAACTGGCCCCCGCGCTGGCGCGGGCCGTCGGGCAAGCCGATCGGGCCTGTGGGCGCGAGTTCTGGTCCGGTGTCTGGCACCAACAGCCTTACGTGGCAGTGCTTTCGCGCATCGGCAAAGTCGCGGCCGCCAGCACCGCCGCCTTGCTCATCCAGCGCCACCAAGTCGATGCCATCGTCTTTACTGGCGTGGCTGGTGGCTTGGCGCATGGCGTTCGCGTGGGCGACGCTGTGGTTGCTACCGAGTTCCTGCAACACGACATGGACGCCGCACCCTTGTTTGCGCGCCATGTAATTCCGCTTGACGGCATCAGCCACTTTCCCTCCGACCCCGAACTCAGCCTCCGCCTGGAGCGGGCCGCTCGACATGCCCAAGCCCAAATGCGGGCCGAATGGCCACTGGGTTGGCAGGGCTTGGATCTGAGTCGCTCGGCGATCCATACCGGCCTGATCATCAGCGGCGACCGCTTCGTCAGCCGAGCGTCTGAAAGTCAAGCGCTGCGTGAACGGCTGCCCGATGCTTTGGCGGTTGAAATGGAAGGCGCTGCCGTCGCCCAAGTCTGCCGCGACCATGGCATTCCTTTCGCTGCCGTGCGCTTGATCTCCGATCGCGCCGACGACCACGCCCATCCCGACTTCTTGCGCTTGGTCACCGACCTCGCCGCCCCATTCAGCACCCACCTCCTCGATCATTTGTTGCATAAAAACAACCATTAATTGGGGTCAGACCCCAATTTCGAGACACGGATTTCGACCTCTACCCTGGGTATGCGGTCGGGATTTGACCCTTGACCTCAAATTGGTTATAATCAAAAGCTCACTTGTAAAGAGTGAGTTTTATTAACCCTCTTTCGCAGATCAAACATGCAGGCCAATTGAAGTCGGCGTGGCGAAAGCACAGGAGTCAAAACAATGTCTCAAAGCACCCGTTTGGGTTTGCTGGGGCGCAAGGTGGGCATGATGCGTCTGTTCACCGATGACGGCGATGCAGTGCCCGTCACGGTGGTCGATGTTTCTGACAACCGCGTCTCGCAAGTCAAGACCCAGGACAACGATGGCTATGTCGCCTTGCAGGTGACCTATGGTTCGCGCCGTGCTTCGCGCGTGACCAAGCCGCAAGCCGGCCATTTGGCCAAAGCTGGCGTTGAAGCCGGCGAAATCACCCAAGAATTCCGTGTCGATGCCGACATCGCTGGTAAATATGCAGCCGGTGCCAAGTTGCCCGTGACCGAAGTTTTTGCTGTTGGCCAAAAGGTCGATGTGCAGGGTACTTCCATCGGTAAGGGCTTTACCGGCACGATCAAGCGTCACAACTTCAGCTCGCAGCGTGCGTCCCACGGTAACAGCCGATCGCACAATGTGCCTGGTTCCATTTCCATGGCCCAGGACCCGGGTCGTGTGTTCCCGGGCAAGCGCATGTCGGGCCACATGGGCGACGTGACTGTCACCACCCAAAATCTTGACGTCTTTCGCATTGATGAAGCGCGCCAATTGCTGCTCATCAAAGGTGCCATCCCCGGTTCCGCCGGTGGCTTTGTCACCGTGCGTCCCGCAGTCAAAATCAAAGGAGCGAACTGATGCAGCTCGAACTCCTGAACGACCAAGGCCAGGCGGCCTCCAAGGTGGACGCCCCCGAGACCGTCTTCGGCCGTGAATACAACGAAGCGCTGGTGCACCAAATCGTGGTCGCCTATCAGGCCAATGCTCGTCAGGGCACCCGTGCCCAAAAAGACCGCGAGCAGGTCAAGCACAGCACCAAAAAGCCGTTCAAACAAAAAGGCACCGGTCGCGCTCGCGCCGGCATGACCTCCTCGCCGCTGTGGCGCGGGGGTGGTCGCATTTTCCCGAACAGCCCGGAAGAAAATTTCACTCAAAAAATCAACAAGAAGATGTACCGTGCCGGCATGGCCTCCATCTTCTCTCAGCTGGCTCGCGAAGGCCGCATTGCTGTGGTTGATTCGCTGAAGGTCGAAGCACCCAAGACCAAGCTCTTGGCCGCCAAATTCAAAGCCATGAACCTGCAATCGGTGTTGGTCATTGCCGAAGAAGTCGATGACAACCTGTATCTGGCCTCGCGCAACCTGCCTAATGTGCTGGTGGTCGAGCCCCGTTACGCAGACCCGCTGTCGTTGGTGCACTACAAGAAAGTGCTGGTGACCAAGGGCGCCATCGACAAACTCAAGGAGATGTTCGCATGAGCGCCATCAAATTTGATGAAGGCCGACTGATGCAAGTGCTGGTCGCGCCGATTGTGTCCGAGAAGGCCACCCTGGCCTCCGAAAAAGGCAATGCAGTCACCTTCAAAGTGCTACAAGACGCCACCAAGCCCGAGATCAAGGCGGCTGTTGAACTCATGTTCAAGGTCGAAGTCGAAGGTGTGAGCGTGGTCAACATCAAGGGCAAAACCAAGCGCTTTGGCCGCTCGGTGGGTCGTCGCGATAACCTGCGCAAGGCCTACGTGACGCTCAAGCCGGGTCAAGAGCTCAACCTCTCCGGGGAGGCCGCATAATGGCTGTCATCAAGATGAAACCGACCTCGCCCGGCCAACGTGCCGTGGTCAAGGTCACCCGCGATCACCTCTACAAGGGCGAGGCTTATGCCCCCTTGCTCGAGCCGCAGCACCAGAAGTCGGGCCGCAACAACAACGGCCATATCACCACCCGTCACAAGGGCGGTGGTCACAAGCACCACTACCGTGTGGTCGACTTCCGTCGCAACAAAGACGGTGTGCCCGCCAAGGTCGAGCGCGTCGAGTACGATCCCAACCGCACGGCTCACATTGCTTTGTTGTGTTATGCCGACGGTGAGCGCCGCTACATCATTGCCCCGCGTGGTGTTGAGGTGGGCGCGACCCTGCTGAGCGGTTCCGAGGCGCCGATCCGTGCTGGCAACACACTGCCGATCCGCAACATCCCGGTCGGCTCTACCATTCACTGCATCGAACTGCAGCCTGGCAAGGGCGCCCAGATCGCTCGCTCAGCCGGCGCTTCCGCCACCTTGCTGGCGCGCGAAGGTACCTACGCTCAGGTTCGCATGCGTTCGGGCGAAGTGCGTAAGATTCACATCGAGTGCCGCGCCACCATCGGTGAAGTGACCAACGAAGAACACAGCCTGCGCCAATTGGGCAAGGCCGGCGTCAAGCGCTGGATGGGCATTCGCCCGACCGTGCGTGGCGTCGCCATGAACCCAATCGACCACCCGCATGGTGGCGGTGAAGGCCGCACCGGCGAAGGCCGCCATGCTGTCGACCCTTGGGGCAACCTGACCAAGGGCTACCGCACCCGCAACAATAAGCGCACGCAGGTCATGATCGTGTCGCGTCGCAAGAAATAAGAGGCAGCCATCATGTCACGCTCTCTGAAAAAAGGTCCCTTCGTGGATCATCACCTGATGGCCAAGGTTGAGAAGGCCACCGCCGGCAAGGACAAAAAGCCCATCAAGACTTGGTCGCGTCGCTCCATGGTCCTGCCCGACTTCATCGGTCTGACCATCGCCGTGCACAATGGCAAGCAACATGTCCCTGTTTATGTCACCGACCAGATGGTGGGTCACAAACTGGGCGAATTCGCCTTGACCCGTACCTTCAAGGGTCACCCGGCGGACAAAAAAGTCCAGAAGAAATAAGGAGAAACACAAATGGAAACACGTGCCGTTCTCCGTGGCGTTCGCCTCTCGGTCGACAAGGGCCGTTTGGTGGCCGACCTCATCCGTGGCAAAAAGGTGGATCAGGCCCTCAACATCCTGAGCTTCACCCAGAAAAAAGCCGCTGGCATCGTCAAGAAAGTGCTCGAGTCGGCCATCGCCAACGCCGAGCACAACGATGGCGCCGATATTGACGAGTTGCGCGTCAAGACGATTTACGTCGAGCAAGGCGCCACCCTCAAGCGCTTCACCGCCCGCGCCAAGGGTCGTGGCAACCGCATCAGCAAGCCCACGTGCCATGTGTACGTGACTGTTGGCAACTGAAAGGCATCAAGAGACTATGGGACAGAAAATCCACCCCACCGGCTTCCGCCTTTCGGTCAGCCGCAACTGGGCCAGCCGCTGGTACGCCAGCAATCGTGATTTCGCCGGCATGCTGGCCGAAGACATCGAAGTGCGCGACTACCTCAAAGGTAAGCTGAAGAGCGCCGCTGTCTCGCGCGTACTTATCGAGCGCCCAGCCAAAAATGCCCGCATTACCATTTTCTCGGCTCGTCCGGGTGTGGTCATCGGCAAAAAAGGCGAAGACATTGAAAACCTGAAAAAAGAGCTCACCACCCGCTTGGGCGTGCCCGTCGCAGTGAACATCGAAGAAGTGCGCAAGCCCGAAATCGACGCTCAACTGATCGCCGACAGCATCACCCAGCAGTTGGAAAAGCGCATCATGTTCCGTCGTGCCATGAAGCGCGCCATGCAAAACGCCATGCGTTTGGGCGCCCAGGGCATCAAGATCATGTCTTCGGGTCGTTTGAACGGCATCGAGATTGCCCGTACCGAGTGGTATCGTGAAGGCCGTGTGCCCTTGCACACCCTGCGTGCCGACATCGATTACGGCTTCTCCGAAGCCAAGACCACCTATGGCGTCATTGGCGTCAAGGTCTGGGTCTACAAAGGCGACACCCTGGGTCGCGGTGACGCCCCCGTGGCCGCCGAGCCCCGCGCCGAAGAAGAGCGCCGTCCTCGCGGCCCGCGTCGCGATGGTCGTCCCGGCGAGCGCCGTGGCGGTCCGCGCCGTGCCGCTGGCACCAATGCCGCACCGGTCGATGGCAGCGACAAACCTGCTGAAGCGACCGATGCCCCTAAAACCACCGTCAAGCGCGTCCGCAAGGTATCCGCGCCCGCCGCCACTGGCACGGCTGCGGACGGTCAAGGAGAATAAGCATGCTGCAACCGGCACGCCGTAAATACCGCAAAGAGCAAAAAGGCCGCAACACCGGCATCGCGACCCGAGGCAACTCGGTCGCCTTTGGTGACTTTGGTCTCAAATCCACCGACCGGGGTCGATTGACCGCGCGTCAGATCGAAGCCGCTCGTCGTGCCATTTCGCGCCACGTCAAGCGCGGTGGCCGCATCTGGATCCGCGTCTTCCCTGACAAGCCGATCTCGCAAAAGCCTGCCGAAGTCCGTATGGGTAACGGCAAGGGCAACCCCGAATACTACGTGGCTGAAATTCAGCCGGGCAAAGTTCTGTACGAAATTGTTGGCGTGCCCGAAGAGCTTGCACGCGAAGCTTTCCGCCTCGCCGCGGCCAAGCTGCCCCTGCGCACCACGTTCGTCAGCCGTCTGATCGGCCAGTAATCCGGAGCACCACATGAAAACTTCTGAACTGCGCCAAAAAGACACCGCTGGCTTGCAAACCGAAATCAAAGAGCTGCAAAAAGCCCATTTCGGCATGCGCATGCAAAAAGCAACTCAACAGCTTAACAATACGTCTCAGATCAAGCTGACCCGTCGCGCCATCGCGCGTGCCAAAACCATCCTCGCTGAAAAGCGGGCCGCCAAATAAGGAACGAACATGACGGACACCCAAAAATCCCTCAAGCGCACCTTGATTGGCAAGGTGGTCAGCGACAAGCGCGCCAAGACTGTTACCGTGCTCGTCGAGCGCCGCGTCAAGCACGCCCTGTACGGCAAAATCGTGGCCAAGTCCTCCAAGTACCATGCCCATGACGAAAAGGGCGAGTTCCACATGGGCGACATCATTGAGATCACCGAAAGTCGGCCAATCTCCAAGACCAAGAACTGGGTGGCCACCCGCTTGGTTGAAAAAGCCGCTGCGGTCTGACACCCTGACCGAGGTCGAGCAGCGTTTCGGCGCTTATTCGACGTTCAGCAAGGTTTTACAAAACGACTCATAATCTGTGGGTCGTTTTTTTTATTGAACCTTATCTTGCTGGAGAGAGCAACATGATCAAAGTCGGAGTCACCCTACCCAACGCCACCCTGATGGAATACTCGGAAGTCGAAGGCAACGGTTGCAGCATTGGCCCCAACCCCGTGGATGTTCACAAAGCCAGCGCTGGCAAAACCATTGCCATTTTTGCCTTGCCTGGTGCCTTCACCCCGACTTGCTCGGCCAAGCATGTTCCCGGCTATGTCGCCAAGCACGACGAACTGCGTAAAGCCGGTGTCGATGAAATTTGGTGCCTCAGCGTCAACGACGCCTTCGTCATGGGCGCTTGGGCGCGCGACCAAAAGACCGACGGCAAAGTCCGCATGCTCGGCGACGGCAGCGCCGACTTCGCCAAAGCCACCGGCCTCACCTTGGACCTGACCGCGCGCGGCATGGGCCTGCGCTCCAACCGCTACTCGATGCTGGTCAAAGACAGCAAAGTCGTGGCCCTGAACGTCGAAGGCCCTGGCAAATTCGAAGTCAGCGACGCAGACACTCTGTTGGCACAAGCCAAGGGCTGAAAAAAATAATGGAATAATTGGGGTCTGACCCCAATTATTTTGACCCCAATTATTCCAATTATTTCTTCAGTCTAAATCCACCCGCAAATAGTGCGAGCCCGGGATGGGGCTTTGATAGTAGGGTGGAATTTCGATAAAGCCCAACTCCTCGTAAAGGGCGCGTGCAGCCTCCATGTCATCCAGCGTATCCAGCAACACGCTGCTGTAGCCCATCTGGCGGGCGGCATCCAGCACCGTTTCGGCCAACAACCGACCCAACCCAAACCGCCGAAACGGCGGGCGCACATACAAACGCTTCATTTCAGCGGCGTTGGCCACGTCCACATCATCGATCGGACGCAGGGCGCAGCATCCCGCCAATTCGCCCTCGACCCAGGCCAGCAGCAAGGTGCCACGCGGCGCGCCATACAGGCCTGGCAATGACGCCAACTCTGCCTCGAAGCCCTGGAAGGACAAGTCTATGCCCAGGCTGTCGCCGTACTCTCTGAAGATCAGCGCCGCCGACTGGAACTCGGTGGGCGACTGCGGCACTGACAAATCAAAAGGCAAAGACTTCATCACACTTCACGTCCTGGGTGCCACCAACCAAAACACGCCAGCCACGCAGATCGACCACAACACCAGTGCCAGCAGGCGCTTGGCAAAATGGTCGTTCGATGGCGTCACGTCATCCGTCACCTCCTGGTCGCCCGTGAGCATTGCGTGGACTATCTTGGGGTTGTGACGGTGCGCATGCCAGTGGATGGCCAGCAGATGCAGACCGACCAAAATGAGCAGCAGCACCTGACCCACATCCTTGTGGTATTGGCCCGCCAAATCCGACAACCACCCCGGCGCGGCGGCGTACAGCGGCCCGGTAAAACCGTTGTCTTCATTATTGATCACCAGACCGCTGGCCACCTGCAACGCCAACACGGCCAACATGGCCAGGACCGACAGGGCGCCCAAGGGGTTGTGGCCGGCGGGTGAGGCATAACGACCTGAAACATAAGCCCTCAGCCGGGCGGGCGTGGGCACAAACTGGGCAAAACGCGACCAACGTCCCCCCACCACGCCCCAAAGCAAGCGAAACAAAACCAGGCACAGCACGGAGTAGCCCAGCACCGCATGGACATCCAGCGCCATGCCGCTGATCTTTCCCGTCACTACCAAGCCGATCACGCACAGCACCAGCGCCCAGTGAAATAGTCGGGTGGGCAGATCCCAAATTCGGGTCTTCTTCATGGTCTCTATCTTAATCATGGTTAAATCATGACTGTATCCAATTTTTATCTCAAGGAGATTCCATGAAACGCATGCTGTCCCTGGTGGTTACCACCGCTGCACTGCTGTTGGCCTTGCCCGCATCGGCCCAATTCGCCAAACCTGAAGACGCCATCAAATACCGCAAATCGGCCTTGACCGTCATGGGCACCCATTGGGCCCGTTTGGCCGGCATGGCGCAAGGCCGAATTCCTTATGACGCCAAAGCCGCTGCTGACAACGCCGCAGTGCTCGAGGTGGCGCACAAATTGCCTTGGGCCGCTTTTGGAGCCGACACCCAGAGCGGCGACACCAAAGCCAAGTCTGAAATCTGGAAAGAGCCGGCCAAGTTCAAGGAAGCCGAAGAAAGGCTTTTTGCCGAGGTCCCCAAAATTGTGGCTGCTGCCCGCAGCGGTAAGCAAGACGACCTGAAAGCCGCCTTTGCCGCTGGTGGTGGCGTTTGCAAAAACTGTCACGATAATTTCCGACAGTGAGTGGTTCGGCCTGGCTGTGTGCGGTGCGACACCTGACCGCATCTCACATGCCTACAATGCCTTCATGAATTCTCTCGACGGCATTCGCATCCTTGATTTATCCCGTGTGTTGGCCGGGCCTTGGTGCACTCAAAACCTGGGCGATCTGGGTGCCGATGTGCTCAAGGTCGAGCGCCCTGGCGCCGGCGACGATACCCGTACTTGGGGGCCGCCTTACCTGAAATACCCCCAAGGGGCAGACACCACCGAGGCTGCTTACTACTTGGGTGCCAACCGAAACAAACGCTCCATCACCTGCGACATCGCCAAGCCGCGCGGACAAGAATTGGTCCGTGAACTGGTTAAACACTGCGACGTCTTCATCGAAAACTTCAAAGTCGGCGACATGGCCCGCTACGGATTGGACGCCCAAAGCCTGCTGGCCATCAACCCGAAGCTGGTTTATTGCAGCATCACCGGGTTTGGACAAAACGGCCCCTACCGCCTGCGTGCCGGCTACGACTATGCCATTCAGGGCATGGGCGGATTGATGAGCGTCACGGGCGAACGTGATGATCTGGGCGGCGGCCCCCAAAAGGTCGGTGTGGCGGTGGCCGATCTGTTCACTGGCATGTACGCCACAGTCGCTATATTGGCCGCTTTGCGGCACGCCGAGCGCACCGGTGAAGGTCAGCACATCGACATGGCTTTGCTCGACACACAGGTCGCCATGTTGGCCAATCTGGGTGCGAACTATCTGGTCAGTGGTCAGTACGATGGCAAGGTGCCCGGACGCATGGGCAACGCGCATCAAAACGTGGTGCCGTACCAGGTCTTCGAGACGGCGCCCAACGCTCAAGGTGAACGCGACCACATGATCTTGGCGGTCGGCAACGATGGTCAGTTCGCCAAGTTTTGTAATGTTGCCGGTCATCCCGAGTGGGCCAGCGACCCCCGATTTGCCAAGAACGCCGATCGGGTCCGCAACCGCAACGTATTGGTGCCCATCCTCGAACAAGCTTTCAAATCACGGCCCAAAGCCGATTGGTTGGCCGATCTTGAACAACATCAGGTGCCTGCCGGCCCCATCAATAACTTGGCAGAAGTCTTTCAAGACCCGCAGGTGCGTGAACGCGGCATGGTCAGTCAATGGACCCATTCGGTTGGAACGCCCTTCGAGTTGGTCTCAAGCCCGCTCAAACTCAGCCGCACTCCGGTGCGCCGCGACTTGCCCCCACCGACCATGGGCCAGCACACCGATGAGATTTTGCGGGAAGTGCTGGGCTATAACGATGCGCAAATCAGCGCGTTGCGTGCGTCTCAAGTCATCTGATCACGTGTAGAGTGGAGTGAATCCATGGCGAATTTCGTTTTGATACATGGCGCTTGGCATGGCGCCTGGTGTTGGCGCGAAGTCAGCGCCAGCCTCATTCGGGCAGGCCATCGCGCCCATGCCGTGACCTTGACGGGCGTGAGCGCGCTCACTTGTTGCGCCCTGGCATCGGTCTTCAAGATCACATCATGGACGTGGTTGCCGCCATTGAAGCCGAGGAAATGAGCGATGTGCTGCTGGCCGTGCACTCTTACGCTGGCATGGTGGGCACCGGCGTGGCCGACCGCTTGGGCGCGCGCATCGCACACCTGGTCTATGTCGATGCAGTGGTGCCTCGCCCGGGCGAGTCTTGGGGGTCAACCCATGCACGTGCCACCCGCGAAGGCCGACTGGCCGCGGCCCAGGCCAGCCCCAATTCCAGTTTTCCGCCTCCAGGTGCCAGCCTGTTCGGCCTGAGCGGTGAACAAGAGGCCTGGGTCAATCGCCGCCAAACGCCGCACCCAGCTCAGCCCTACATCGACGAGTTGCACTTCTCCATCGATACCCTGGCCGCGATCCCGCGCACCTTCATCAGTTGCACCCAGCCCACTTTGGCTACCATCGATGCCATACGTCCGCGGGTCACGGATCCCAAGTTTTGGGATGGGTGTTGGCTGCCTGGTTCTCGCGTGATGGAAATGAAAACCGGCCACGACCCCATGGTCAGCGACCCTGAGGGGCTGACGCAAATTCTCTTGCAGTGCGTGCCTGGTGCAGAGGGCTCCCGATGAGGTTCAAACCACTGGCAAGTCGGATCGCGTTGACTCTGTTGACCTTGGCCGGCATCAGTGCCTGTAACCCGGCGTTGAATTGGCGCGAAGTGCGCTTTGACGACCGACCGGAAAAACTGCTGTTGCCTTGCAAGCCCGAGCGTGCAGAGCGTCAGGTGAGCCTGGGCGAGACCGCCACACGTTTGCGCTTGATGGGTTGCGAGGCCGAGGGGATGCACTTCACCTGGTCTCGACTGGACGTGCCCTTGGACCAACCCCCTGGACAAGTCCTCAAGGCCTGGCAACAGGCCAGTTTGTCGGCCCTGGGTGCAGACCCCGCCTTGGCCAGTCGCGTGCGGGCGTGGGCGGTCAGCGGCGCGCGTGCCGATGTGTCTCCTGTCCAGTTGCAGGCCGCGACCGACAGTGGACCCCAGGCGCAATTCTTTTGGTGGGTGTTGGGCGCTCAGGCGCACCAACTGGCCGTCTATTCATCCCGCAAACCGCCGTCGGCGGCGGTGTTGCAAACCTTGCAGGAAGGTATGCAACTGCCATGACCCCAGCTCAGGTGGCCAGAATTTTTCTCGCCTTCGCTTTCGCTTATTTCCTCTCGACTCTGGTGCGCGCCATTACCGCGACATTGTCGCCGACTCTGATCGATGAATTCAACCTGCAAGCCCGAGACTTGGGGCTTCTTGCCGGTGGCTATTTCCTGGGATTTGCCGCTACACAACTGCCCATGGGGCGTTGGCTCGATAGCCACGGTCCGCGCAAAGTGGTGTGCGCCTTGCTGTTATTCGCTGTGTTGGGCAGTGTGACATTCTCAGTGGCCACCGAATTCAATCACTTGTTCATTGCTCGTTTGTTGACCGGCATCGGCGTCAGTGCCTGTCTCATGGCGCCACTCACCGGCTTTCGCCGCTGGCTGCCAGCGACCAGCCAGGTGCGCGCCAACGCTTGGATGTTGATGACCGGTTCGCTGGGCAGCCTGGCCTCGACCTTGCCGGTGCAATGGCTTTTGCCCAGCATCGGCTGGCGTCCCATTTTTCTGACCGTGGCCGTGCTCACTGTGCTGGCCATCGCCTGGTTGTGGTGGCAGATTCCGTCATGGCCCTCGGTTCAATCTCCATCAGAACCGGCGGCCCCAGCGCTGGCCGAGCCCGCTCAAGGCCTCTGGCAGGCCTATGCACCGGTGTGGCGCAACCGTTATTTCCAGCGCATGGCCCCCTTGGCTTTTTTCGTCTACGGCGGGATGATCGCCATGCAAACCTTATGGGCGGGGCCCTGGATGGTCAAAGTCAGCGGCTACAGCCCCCTGGAATCGGCCACCGGCTTGTTCTGGATCAACGTGGTCATGCTCTGCACTTTCACTGGTTGGGGTTTGGTGACCCCCGCATTGGCACGTCACGGATGGGGGCCCGACCGATTGATCGCCATCGGCTTGCCCCTCAATATCCTGTCCATTGGATATTTGGTGTGGCAAGGGGCTGGTACCGGCGCTGCCGCTTGGTCGGTGTTTTTTTTCACCTGCTCATTCGTTTCTTTGGCTCAGCCGGCCATAGGGCTGGCCTTTCCCAGCCACCTGGCCGGGCGCGCATTGTCGGCCTACAACCTGCTGATTTTTTCTGGCGTCTTCCTCATGCAATGGGGCTTTGGCTGGGTCGTTGACCTGGCTGCAGTCTTCGATCTGTCGGTGCCGGCCCGATTTCAACTGGCCATGGCGGTGCTGGGGCTGACCACTGTCGCATCCAACCTTTGGTTTGTCTGGCGACGGGTTGATAATGAGGGGTGAAAGCACCGACCATGCCCAGCACCCGCATTTTGTTGCTCACCCATGCACCCTTGGCGCATGCCTTGCGCCAATGCGCCTTGCATGTCTTTCCCGATTGCGCTGCGGATGTGCTGGCCATCGACGTGCAGCCCAATGAAAATCCGGCCGATACCTTGGCGGCGGCGCGCATTGCACTGGAGCAAGATGGCGATCGACCGACCCTGGTCATGACCGACGTATTTGGTGCTACGCCATGTAATGTGGCGCAAAAGTTGGTCGACGGTGTGTCGGCCAAACTGCTCACCGGTGTCAACCTGCCCATGCTTTTGCGCACCGTATGCTATCGTCAAGAAACTCTGGATGCTCTGGTCACCCGGGCGCTCAACGGCGCCACCCAAGGCATCATGCAAGTGGCCATCACAGCCCCTCAAAACCAACGACAACGTCGCCATGATCCAAACTCGCGTGACCATCAGCAATAAACTGGGCTTGCACGCCCGCGCCTCGGCCAAGCTCTCCAAACTGGCCGGCAGTTTCCCCTGCGACGTCTGGCTGACCCGCAACGACCGACGTGTCAACGCCAAAAGCATCATGGGTGTCATGATGCTGGCTGCCGGCTTGGGTGCCGAAGTCGACATCGAGACCGAGGGCGATCAAGAGCAGCAGGCCATGGACGCTTTGTTGTCACTGTTCAACGACAAATTCGGCGAGGGCGAATGACATGACCTTGGCGGTGCACGGACTGGCAGTGGCTCGTGGCATCGCCATCGGGCGCGCCGTGCTGATCGCATCCAGCCGGGTCGATGTCGCCCACTATTTCATCGAGGCCGACCAGGTCGAATCAGAAATTCGACGGCTGGCGCAGGCCCGAGATGCGGTGAACGAAGAAGTGCAGCGCCTGCGCGACACCTTGCCCAAAGACGCGCCGCCCGAACTGTCCGCCTTGCTCGAGGTGCACCTGATGCTCTTGCAAGATGAGATGCTGGAAGAGGGCGTCAAAAGCTGGGTGCAAGACCGTCTCTACAACGCAGAGTGGGCGCTGAGCAGTCAACTCGAGGTGGTGGCACGCCAGTTTGACGAGATGGAAGACCCCTATTTGCGCGAGCGCAAAGGCGACCTTGAACAAGTGGTCGAGCGTTTGTTGCGCGAACTCAAAGGGCATCCCGACCTCATGGCGACCAGCGCCCAGACGCAGCGACGCAGCACCCGCCAGCACGATCTGCCGCTCGATGAGCAGGCCGATGTGCCTCTCATTCTGGTGTCGCACGATCTGTCCCCGGCCGACATGCTGCAGTTCAAGCAAAGCGTGTTCGCCGGCTTTGTCACCGACGTGGGCGGCAAGACCTCGCACACTGCCATCGTTGCCCGCAGCCTTGATATTCCGGCAGTGGTAGGTACCCGTCAAGCCAGTCAGTTGCTCCGGCAAGACGACATGGTGATCATCGACGGCGATGCCGGGGTGGTCATCATCGATCCTTCGCCCATCATCCTCGACGAATACGTCTTCAAAAAGCGTCAGGCTGAAATCGACCGCGAGCGGCTCTCACGCTTGCGCCATACGCCGGCGGTTACCCTGGATGGTCAGCGGATCGAACTGCTGGCCAATATTGAGATGCCCGACGACGCTCCGGCCGCACTCGAAGTCAGTGCCGTTGGCGTGGGTCTCTTTCGAAGCGAGTTCCTATTCATGGGGCGAGACGGCCATTTGCCCGATGAGGAAGAACAGTTTCAAGCCTATTGCCGGGCTTTGGAGGGCATGCAAGGTTTGCCCGTCACCATCCGAACTGTGGACATTGGGGCCGACAAACCGCTCGACAAAGGGTCTCGAGAGGGCGACCATCTCAATCCGGCCTTGGGTCTGCGCGCCATACGCTGGAGCCTGGCCGATCCAGCCATGTTCCTGACCCAGTTGCGCGCCCTGTTGCGGGCGGCGGCACGCGGTCAAGTGAACATCTTGTTCCCCATGCTGGCGCACGCTCGCGAAATACGGCAAACTTTATCCTTGCTAGATCATGCTCGTGTCCAACTTGATAACCGTTGCTTGGCCTATGGCCCGGTCAAGGTGGGCGCCATGATTGAGATTCCGGCAGCGGCCTTGTCCATGCCGCTTTTTTTGCGGCACTTTGATTTTTTGTCCATCGGGACCAACGACCTCATCCAATACACTCTGGCCATCGACCGCGCCGATGAATCCGTGGCGCACCTCTACGACCCTTTGCACCCGGCTGTCCTGCGCTTGATCGCCGACACCATTCGTGCCGGCCAGCAAGCCGGAAAATCGGTGTCGGTGTGCGGCGAAATGGCGGGCGACCCCCAACTCACCCGACTGCTTTTGGGTCTGGGCTTGCGCAGTTTCTCGATGCACCCCACCCAAATATTGGCGGTCAAACAAGAGGTCTTGCGTGCCGATGTGGCCAAACTGACCGACTGGGCGCAACGCGTTCTCGAAGCCGATGATCCCGCCAAACTGATTTAAAAAAACTTGCCATGAACATGAAACTGGGCTGCATCGCCGACGATTTCACAGGGGCCACCGACTTGACCAACAATCTGGTCCGCGCCGGCATGCGCGTGGTGCAAACCATGGGCTTGCCCGATGGGACATTGCAAACCGAGGCCGATGCTGTCGTCATTGCCTTGAAAACCCGCACCATCGCGCCGGCGCAAGCGATTGAGCAATCCTTGCAGGCCCTGCGCTGGTTGCGCGACCAAGGCGCGATCCAAATTTACTTCAAATATTGCTCGACCTTCGACAGTTGGTACCAGGGCGATGTACGCGGCAACATAGGCCCAGTCACCGAGGCACTCATGGCCGAATTAGGTACCGATTTCACCATCGCCACCCCAGCTTTCCCCGATAACGGCCGCACCGTGTTCAAAGGCCACTTGTTCGTTGGAGACGCCTTGCTCAGTGACAGCGGCATGAAAGACCATCCGCTGACGCCCATGCGCGACGCCAACCTGGTGCGCGTGATGCAGGCCCAATGCCAGTCCCGTGTGGGCCTGATTGACCATCGCGCCGTGGGCACCTCGTCCCAAGCTGTGCGTCAGCAGATCGAGCAACTCAAGTCCCAGGGCGTGCGCATTGCCATTGTCGACGCCGTCTCCAACGATGACTTGCTGCGTTTGGGCCCGGCCATGGCCGACTTGCCCTTGGTCACCGCAGGCTCCGGGGTCGCCATTGGCTTGCCTGCCAATTTTGGATTGCAGCCGCATGTCCGCACCAGCCAATTGCCCGCCCCCCGGGGCCGCCGCGCCATCGTCTCGGGCAGTTGCTCACAGGCTACCTTGGGGCAGGTTCAACGCTTCATCGCACAAGGATTGCCGCACTGGGCGCTGGACCCGTCGCGTCTGGCGGACGAAACTGGGCTGGCGGATGCCGTCGACCAGGCCTTGGCCTGGGCTCGGTCTCACCCTGAGCAGGCTGTTTTGATTTATTCCAGTGCCGAACCGGCGGCCGTTCGTGCCATCCAGCAAAATATGGGTGTCGAAGCGGCCGGACAACGCGTCGAGCAGGCCTTGGCCGCCATCTCCTGCGGCTTGCTTGCGCAAGGCGTGCGACAACTCGTGGTCGCCGGCGGTGAGACGTCCGGGTCTTGCGTCCAAGCCTTGGGTATCACGCAAATGCAAATTGGGCCGCAAATCGACCCGGGCGTGCCCTGGTGCCATGCCCAAAGCCCCCTGTCGCCCGAAGGCTTGCACATCACCCTCAAATCGGGCAACTTCGGAGGGGTCGATTTCTTCACCCAATCATTTCAACGCCTGATCCCCTGAGCATGACTGAAAGCCAAGCCCGTGAAGCCGTTTGCCGTGTCGGACTCAGCCTGTTTCAAAGGCGGCTGGTGCATGCCACGGCGGGCAACATCAGTGTCAGGTTGGACGACGGTTTTCTCATCACCCCGACCGACGCCTGCTTGGGCCAACTCGACCCCGCACAACTGGCCAAGATCGATGCCCAGGGCCGCCAGACAGCCGGGGCGAGGGCCAGCAAGACCCTGGCCTTGCACCAGCGCATTTACCTGGCCGCGCTCGCTTTCGATCCCAATACCCGCTGCGTCATTCACACCCACAGCACCCACTGCGTGGCCCTCACCCTGAGCCCGCCGGCACACTTGGGTCCCTTTGGTCCCGAGTTGTTGCCACCCTTGACGCCGTATTTCGTCATGAAGGTGGGTCATGTGCCTCGCGTGCCCTACCACCGTCCGGGCGATCCGGCTGTGGCCGATCTCGTGGCTCGGTTGATCGAGCGACATGGTCAAGCCGGTCACCCCATCCGCGCTGTCATGCTTGAGCGCTTGGGACCCAATGTGTGGCACGACAGCCCCGAGCAAGCCATGAACACCCTGGACGAACTCGAAGAAACCGCCCACCTGTGGCAGCTCCGACCTGCCCAGCCCCTGAACCCGAACCAAATCGACGAACTGCGCCAGCAGTTTCGTGCCCGTTGGTCTTTGAACTGAGAAAACCCATGCCCCGTTTCGCAGCCAACCTCAGCATGATGTACAGCGAGTTGTCTTTCCTCGACCGATTCGAGGCTGCGGCTCGGGATGGTTTTGAGGCTGTCGAATTTTTATTCCCTTACGACCACGATGCCCTGGAATTGGCTGCCCGCTTGCGCGGCAACGGTTTGCGTCAGGTGCTCTTTAACGCCCCGCCGGGGGGCACCGATCGTGACAGCATTGCCGCGGCCTGGCAGCAGGCCACGCGCGGCACGGCCATTTTGGCCGAGCGTCAGGCCGAATTCCGCAGCGGTGTCGAGCTGGCTTTGCGGTACGCCGACGCCCTCGACTGTCCTCGCGTCCATGTCATGGCCGGGCTCGTGCCCGAGGCATATCGCTCCCCCTTCTCTGGCCCCCCTGAGTTGGCCACCAGCTCGGACTTGGCGGCCCGATCCGGTCCCCTGCGAGAAACCTACATCGCCAACTTGAGCTGGGCCGCCCAATTGGCCGTGCAAAGCGGCCGCGATGTGTTGATCGAGCCCATCAACACGCGCGACATCCCCCATTTTTTCTTGAACCGCCAAGCCCATGCCCACGCCATCATCGAAGAGGTGGGTGCCGCCAATTTGAAAGTGCAGATGGACTTGTACCACTGTCAAATCGTCGAAGGTGATGTGGTCAGCAAAATCAAGGCTTATTTACCTACCGGGCGCGTGGGGCACTTTCAGATCGCTGGCGTGCCGCAACGCCACGAGCCGGATCTGGGCGAACTCCATCACCCGCATTTGTTTGAAGTCATCGACCAAGTCAGCGCCGCTTGCGGTTGGCAGGGTTGGATCGGCTGCGAATACCGCCCGCTCAAAGGCGGCCAACCCGGCGGCACTTCCGCCGGCCTGTCATGGTTCAACAAGGGCCGCGCTTCATGAACAAAAACCTCCTCTTGTTGGCGTTGGCTCAAGGCCTGTTTCTGACCAACAACATCATTTTCATCGCCATCAATGGCTTGGTTGGGTTATCCCTGGCCCCGGTGGGCTGGATGGCCACCCTGCCTGTCATGGGCTATGTGGTGGGCGGCGCGGCCAGTACCGGATTGGTGGCGCGCAGCCAAGAGCGCTTCGGACGCAAGATGTCCTTCCAGATCGGTTTGTTTGTCGCCTTCATCTCTTGCGCTTTGTGCGCCTGGGCTGCCATGCTGCATCATTTCTGGGGTTTGGTAATCGCCACATTCATCGCCGGTTACTACAGCGCCAATGCCCAGTTGTACCGTTTTGCCGCTGCCGAATTGGCGCCAACCATCAAAGAAAAGGCGGTGTCCTTGGTGCTGGCCGGTGGTCTGCTTGGTGCCGTCATGGGGCCCTATTTCGCGACCCATACCAAAAACCTGCTCGACACCCCCTTTGCCGGTGCCTATGTCACCCTGTGCGTGGTGGCGTTGATCTCGGCCATCGTGATGTCGTTCATTCAGTTCCCCCCCGTCGTGCCCAAGAAAGCCGGCGATAGCGTGGGCCGGCCTTTGGCGGTCATCATGCGCCAACCGCTGTTCATCGTGGCTGCCATGGCGGCCGCCATCAGTTACGGCATCATGAACTTGCTCATGGCGGCTACCCCTTTGGCCATGCAGACCTGTGGGTTGGAGTTTGACAGCACCGCCACCGTCTTGCAGTGGCATGTGATCGGTATGTTCGCACCTGGCTTTTTTACCGGGCACCTCATCCAGCGTTTTGGGGTCTTGCGCATCATGAGCGTTGGCGTGCTTCTTAATATCGCGTGCATCGCCGTGGCCTTGTCAGGGGTCGATGTCACCGAGTTCCTGATCTCTTCTTTCTTGCTTGGCATTGGATGGAACTTCCTCTTCACGGGGTCTACCACCTTGTCGTTGCAAGCCTATCGGCCGGAAGAGCGCGATCGGGCGCAAGGGGCCATCAACTTCTTCGTGTTTGCCACCATGGCCGTGAGTTCGTTTTCTTCCGGTGCGTTGGTCACCACGCAGGGCTGGACTTGGCTCAACCTGGGCTCGATTGTGCCCATCGTCGTCATTGCCGTGGCCTTGATCTGGACCGCTATGCGTCTGCCCACCGCGCCAAAACCGTGATTGCCGCCGTCTCTGTGCGCAACACGCTGGACCCCAGTGACACCGCTGCGTAGCCCATGGCCTGCAAAGCCTGTTCCTCACCTGGACTCCAACCCCCCTCCGGACCCAAGGCGGCACAAAGCGCTTGGCCTGTTCCCAATGCCAGCGATGACCAGGGGGTCGCTTCAGGGGACAAACTCAAGCGCATCCGACAAATCTCAGAATCGATACTGGACGAATCAGACAACCATTGATTCAACGAGCAGACGGGTTCGATCACAGGCATCCAATCCCGCCCCGATTGCTCACAGGCCCCTGCTGCGATGGCTTGCCAGTGAACCACCCGCTTGGCGGCGCGCTCTCCAGCCAAGCGCACCACTGTGCGCTCGGTCAGTAAAGGCACCAGACGGGTGGCGCCCAATTCGGTGGCTTTCTCCACCAACCAGTCCATGCGCTCGTTGGCTGGAATGCCCACCGCCAATGTAATGGTTCGACCAACCGGCAAGGACAAGGCGCGGGTGGACTGGGCCATGGCTTGTACCCGTTGACGTCCCATAGACACGATCTGTCCCCGCCAGGCAGCGCCTGAGCCATCAAACAAATCCAGTGGATCGCCAGGTTGCAGTCGCAGCACCTGTGCATGACGTGCGGCCGAGTCGGGAAAATCAAAGGTCTCGCCCAGACGCACGACCAGCGGGCAATACAGGCGAGTCATCCCACGCGCCCAAACGCTATGCCCATGGCGGGCGTGGCACCTTCGATCTCATCGAGCAGCCGCAGCAGCGCTGCCAACTCTCGGTACCGGGAGGCGGTTGAGCGGATGTAGTGAATGAAGCGTGGTGCATCGGCCAGATACTTGGGTTTGCCATCGCGCAGGGTCAAACGGGCAAAAATGCCGGCCACCTTCAGGTGGCGTTGCAAGCTCATCCACTCCACGGCACGGTAGAAGGCGCCGAAGTCCTGCGACCAATCTTCGAAGTCGAGCAAGCCCGTTTTTCGGGCAATCTCCCAGTAACGTACGCTGACATCGAGCACCAGCTCCTCGTCCCAGCTGATGAAGGCATCGCGCATCAGACTGGCGATGTCGTAGGTCACCGGCCCATACAAAGCATCCTGAAAGTCCAACACGCCCAAAGGGCCTTGGCCATCATCGCTCACCATCAGATTGCGAGGCATGAAGTCACGGTGCACATAGACCTGGGGCGCGGCCAGATTGCGGCGTACGATCAGGTCAAAGGATTGTTGCAGCACCGTCTGTTGCTTTTCGTTCAGGGTCTGGCCCTTGTGCTGGGCCACGTACCAATCTGGAAACAAGCTCAATTCGCGTCGCAAAACCGCCTCGTCGTACACCGGCAGAACGCCAGCCTTGCTGGCCTGTTGCCAAGGTAATAACACATCCAGTGCCAGCTTGAACCAAGGCAAGTTGGCGCCTGCGGCTTGTTCGTCCATGCATTGCATGAGTGTGCGCTGCCCCAAATCACTCAGCAACATGAAGCCCTGCGCCTCGTCCCAGGCCAGTATCCTGGGCGCATTCAAGCCAGCTTGAGCCATCAATTCGGCCACTTGCACGAAGGGGCGGCAATTTTCCTTGTCCGGAGGTGCGTCCATGATGACCCGTGTACCGGCAATGGAGTCGATGCGGAAATAGCGCCTGAAACTGGCGTCCGCGGAAGCCAATCGCACCGTCTCGGCCTTCAGGCCTTGATCGGCCGTCAAGCCATTGAGCCAGCTCAGAAAAGCCGGGGCGCGGTCAGGCTCGGGCCAACCCAAGTCGGTGATGAAGTCGGGAAGTGTAGGGCTCATGGATAATGGATTGTAATTTCCAGACGATCGCTCCCCGATGTTGCCCCGCTTTGGTCCCTGTCACCCCTGTTCCATTTCCATCCCGATGAACCGTGGCATCGGTACAAAAGTGATGCGTTTGCTGGCGACGGTCTGCTTGGCTCAGGCAGTCTTGGGGAATGCTTGGGGCCAAGAACGAACGACCCCGCAGGGCAGATCCAGCAACGCCTTGCAGGAAAAAATATCGAGCGAACAACGCGCCTTGCGCCCCACTTTGATCGAAGCCGACGTCATCAGCGGCACTCCCGACATAGAGTTGAAGCTACAAGGCAACGCCACCCTGCGTCGGGCCGATACGCTGATCCGTGCCGATCGCATCAACTATGACATCGAGCAGGATCGAATGCACGCATTCGGTTCGGTGCGACTTAACCGTTCGGGCAATGTATTTGAAGGCACCGAACTTGATTTGTCCGTCGATGCATTCAGCGGTTTTTTCTCCAAGCCCAGTTACCGTTTTTTAAGAGGGGGAGGCTACGGCCAGGCCAGCCGGATCGAGTTCATCGACGATCAGCGGGCCGTCGCCCGCGACGCCAACTACACGACCTGCACTGCTCAGCCAGGGCCGGGTTGGTTGCCCGAATGGATCATCAAGGCCACCCGCTTGGATCTCGACAACGAGCGCAACGAAGCCCGAGCCCGTGGTGCCACATTGAGGTTCAAAGACGTGACCGTGCCGGTGCCCGACATCAGTTTCCCACTGAATGAAAACCGCAAATCCGGTTTGCTTCCACCCCTGATTGGCGTTGACACCATCAACGGCCTGACTTATATACAGCCTTATTACATCAACCTGGCACCGAATCGAGATGCCACCCTCACGACCAATGTGTATGCTCGTCGAGGGGTCAGCTTGGGTGGTGAGTTCAGGTACCTAGAGAGCACCCTTCCGGATACCCGTGGAGAGATCCGTCTCAACTACATGCCTCAAGACGAGTTGCGGGGCGGCCAGCGTTGGTCGTACGCGCAGCAGCATACGGGTTACACGCAATTGGCGGGGCAGGACTTGCGTTTGAACGTCAACCTGAACCGGGTCAGCGATGACAACTATTGGAAAGATTTCCCTTTTTCCTTTGGGGCCCTCAATCAACGCTTGTTGCCTGCTGACTTTCAACTCAGCAGCACCCGGGGAGAATGGACCACCAGCCTGCGCAGCCTGCGTTGGCAAACCATCCAAGACGTCAACTCCCCACTCACCCCGCCATACAACCGCAGCCCTCAAGTTCAGGTGCAATACAACCGCTTTGGCGAGAGTTGGGATGTCGGCTGGACCAATGACCTGACGGCTTTTAGCGCCGATCGCATGCAAGCTTGTCTGAGTTCGCAAACCAGCAGCTCAGCCAATGTGCAAACCGATTGCCAACCCAACGCCAATCGGCTTGTCAGTCAATTTCGCCTTGCCCGCCCGATCCAAACGGGCGGACTGACCTTGACGCCCAAACTCATGGTCACAGGGCGCCAATACGAGTACGAGGGTGCGGGCATGGGGGCCGATGGCAGCCGCTATGCACAGGCCCAGACTTTGCCTACTTTTAGCCTAGATGCCATGGCCCGTTTCGAGCGCAACACCACCTTGCAGGGGCGCGATTGGATACAAACCCTGGAGCCGCGTGCGTTTTTCGTCCACACACCCTACCGCGACCAATCGATGTTCCCGTTATATGACAGCGCCCGTTACGACTTCAATTTCGCCACCGTTTTCACCGAAAACGCTTACTCTGGTTATGACCGCATCGCTGACAATCGTCTGCTGACCCTGGGCGCCATCACACGTTTCCTGAATCCCGCCGATGGCTCCGAAGGTGCGCGCTTTGGTATTGCCCAGCGCCTGCGCTTGAAAGAACAACAGGTTTTGTTGCCCAATGAAGTCAAACTCAACGACCGACTCAGCGATTTGTTGCTGGGTGCAACGATCAATCTGAACCGACAGTGGCTGATCGATTCCACCGTGCAATTCAATCCAAAGACCAATACTTCTGAACGCTCCGCGATTGGCGCCCGCTACAACCCCAGCCCCTATCGCCTGGTTAACGTGTCTTACCGCAATCAAACCCAGTTTCAGAGCGAGTTGATTGACATTGCTTGGCAGTGGCCGCTCAACGACCTGTGGGGGGATCGAGGTAAAAACCTCAGTCCCGGGCAAGGGCAAGGCGATGGCCGTTGGTATTCCGTGGCTCGCATGAACTACAGCCTGCAAGACAAACGCCTGATCGATACTTTGATGGGCCTGGAATATGACGCCGGCTGTTGGTTGGGGCGGGTGGTGGTTCAGCAGCAACAATTGGGGGTTTTGGTGAACAACCGCCGGATCATGTTCCAATTGGAGTTTTCCGGCTTTGGCCGGGTCGGCGCCAACCCACTGCAACAACTTCAGACACAGATACCGCGCTACCAGATGCTGCGCGACACTCGCTTGACGCCTCCCAGCCGTTTTGGACTGTACGATTGATCCCATGTCACTGAAAAACGTCTTCGATCCTCGCCCCTGGATGGCCTTAGGGCTTGTGCTGCTCAGCCTGGGTGGTCTTGCGCAAACATTGCGCGCCTCGGGAAATGCCTCGGGGGTTGGACTCAATGTCTCCCCCAACTTGCTCGCCACTCCCGACCGGTCAGTGAACTTCATTGTGGCCCTGGTCGACAACGAGCCCATCACCAACCACGATGTGCGCATGGCTGTCGAGCGGCTGCGCGTGCAAGCCCAACAGTCAGGCATGAGTGTCCCGCCAGACACTTTGGCCAACGACGCATTGGAGTTGCTTATTTTTGAGCGCAGTCAACTGCAATGGGCCGTTCAAACGGGCGTCAAGGTCAACGAGGAAGAACTGGAGTCTTTGGCCGCTTCGGTGGCGGCGCGCAACCAGCTCTCGATCGAGGACTTCTACCGTGCGCTCGAGCGCCAGGGTGTCAGCCAGAAACGTTTCTTTCAAAATCTGCGTGAACAGCAAATACTGCAACGTTTGCGCGATCGTGACGTGCCGGGGCGCATCAATATCACAGAACCCGAGATCGACCGTTTCCTGACACGACAAAAAGCGGCCCTGGTGCAAAATGCGCGTTTGGAATTGGCCCAGATTTTGGTCAGCTTGCCCGACGCCGCTACCCCAGAGCAAGTCGCACAGGCCGATCAAACCGCGCGCCAGTGGCGGCGTGACATCGAACAAGGCGCCGATTTCTTCGACCTCGCTCGACAACGCTCACAAGCCATGGACCGACAGCAAGGCGGTCGCATGGGAATGCGTGAGGCCAATCGCTACCCTGAATTATTTGTTCAGGCCACACAGGACTTGCCCGTGGGGGGGGTGGCTGGACCCGTCCGCTCCGGTGCGGGCTTTCACTTGTTGAAACTCATTGAGCGCCAGCAGCCCAATGTACTGACCATGGTTCAAACCCGTGCTCGGCATATTCTTCTCAAGCCCGGCGGCAACCTGAGCCAAGCTGCAGCCCGTGCCCGCCTGGTTCAATTCAAGTCCGAGATTGAGCGAGGAATGGCCGATTTCGCACAAGTCGCCCGCGAGCAGTCTCAAGACGGCAGCGCCTCTGACGGGGGGGATTTGGGCTGGGCCACGCCCGGGCAGTTCGTGCCTGAGTTCGAGCAAGTCATGAACGAATTGCAGCCCGGACAAATTTCCGAACCATTGGTGTCGCGCTTTGGTGTGCACCTGATTCAAGTCAATGAACGCAGAGAAGTCCCCCTGACCCCACGTCAGGAGCGTGAGTACGCTCGCAATGCGTTGCGCGAGACCAAATACAACGAAACCCTGGAGTCTTGGGCCAAAGAGCTGCGAGGTCGGGCCTTCATCGAATACCGCGAGCCGCCCCAGTGAAACATGTCGCGCGCAAGCGCTTTGGGCAGCATTTTCTCACCGACACAGGGGCCATCGACGACATCGTTCGGCTGATTGCTCCTCAGCCCAGCCAGCCCATGGTGGAGGTTGGGCCGGGTTTGGCGGCGCTTACCCAGCCTTTGATGGAGCGAGTCGGTCGCTTGACGGTCATTGAACTCGACCGTGATTTGGCAGCTCGTCTGCGCCGCCATGGTCAATTACAGGTCATCGAGTCCGATGTCTTGCAAGTCGACTTCACACAATTGGCCGCTGAACTGCATACCCAGAGACTGCGGGTGGTGGGTAACCTGCCTTACAACATCTCCACCCCCATTTTGTTTCATCTGCTCGATCATGCAACTGTGGTCCAAGACCAGCACTTCATGCTGCAAAAAGAAGTCATCGAGCGCATGGTGGCACCACCCTCATGTGCGGCGTACGGACGGCTCAGCGTCATGTTGCAATGGCGCTATGACATGGAAAACCTCATGCATATCGGTCCTGAGGCTTTTGACCCCCCCCCTCGCGTGGATAGCGCCATCGTGCGCATGGTGCCCAAAATAGAACCACTGAGCTTGGATGTGGCCGTCTTGAGCGAACTGGTTCAGGTGGCCTTCAGCCAACGTCGCAAACTGCTGCGCCACACCCTGGGGGTGTGGTTGCAGCAACGGGGTTGGGAGGTGGAGTTTGATGTGCAAAGGCGGGCAGAAGAAGTGCCCGCCGAGGCCTACTGGCGCTTGGCTCAGGCTGCTGTCAACCAGTAGCCTGCATTGAAGGGGCTGCTCATGCGCAAGGCCATGGGTGAAATGTCGACCAGTTTGTCGGTGGGCATCTTTTCGACTTCACCGACTTCGATTCCCAAAGTTTCGGGCGACAAGGCCCGATCCCCTTCGGCCACTGGCGCACGAGCTACCGAGAAAGAGTAGAAGCAGCGGAAGGGAACCTTGCGATCCGACCAGTAGTCCGCAATCTCACGAAAGACATCCAACAACTGCTCGCGCGCTTCTTTGTCGAATTTGGCGTGTGCAGGCAGATGCTCAAGTACAAGTATGAAACCAGGTTGCGGCCCAGACTTGTGCAGGGGGTCTGTCATGCCGTCATAGAGCGAGTCGAAATTCTTGCTCGAATGGGCAGCCAACATGAACTCTTGAGTGATCGTGTCGAGCACGTCTTGTTTACTCAGGGCCTGTGACAGGTTGGCATACAAAAAGTGATGCCCCAGATCCTGGGCAGCCTGTTGCAAATCAGCGACGCGGTGTGCGCGAATCGACTGAACGATGTTGGTTTTCACATGACGAAGCGGCGTATCCATCTTCGTGGCTTCCTTGTTATGGTCAAAACGCTGCGAAAAAAACAACGGCAAAACCGGGCAGGATCCCAAAATGCTGCAAAGCAGCATCGTGAGTGCCTTCTCGGGTTTACCCCAAAAAATCCACAATCGCTAGTGTGACCGAAAAGCCGCTAAAACGCAAGTCAAAGGGTATTAGCCCCGGAAAAGATGCATACCAATGAATTCACTCAGATTAAATCCAATGCGATTCAAGAGTAAAAATAAACACTTATGTGTCCATTGATAGTGAGCGCCAACAAAAAATCACTCAGCGGCTGTTATTGGCGTCTACCACCGTCAAAGCGGTCATATTCACAATGCGTCGAACGGTCGTGCTGGCGGTCAGAATATGCACCGGTTTGGCCGCGCCCAGCAAAACCGGACCAATCGCGATATTGCCGCCGGCGGCTGTTTTGAGCAGGTTGTAAGAGATGTTGGCCGCGTCCAAATTGGGCAAAACCAGCAGATTGGCCGAACCACTCAGGGTGCTGCGTGGCATGATGGCTTGGCGGGCGGTCGCGTCCAGCGCCACATCGCCATGCATCTCGCCATCGATTTCCAGCCAAGGGGCGCGTTGTTGGACCAAAGCCAGGGTTTCACGCATCTTCATGGCGGTCGGGTGGTCACTGCTGCCAAAGTTGGAGTGAGACAGCAATGCCGCCTTCGGGCGGATGCCAAAGCGCAACATTTCTTCTGCAGCCATGATGGTGATCTCAGCGATCTGTTCGGCGCTGGGGTCATAATTCAAGTGGGTGTCAACCAGAAACACTTGACGGTCGGGTAGCAGCAAACCATTCATGCAGGCGTAGGTTTTGACGCCAGCGCGATTTCCAATCACCTGATCCACATATTCCAGGTGAACCGGAGGGGTGCTCCAGGTGCCGCAGATCAGGCCATCGACATCCCCTTTGTGCAGCAACATGGCGCCGATCAGAGACAGGCGACGGCGCATGTCGATTCGCGCCAGGGTTTCGGTCACACCCTTGCGCTCGGTCATCCGGTGATAGGTTTGCCAGAAGTCGCGATAGCGTGCATCGTGCTCGACATTGACCACGTGGTAATCCACACCTTCGACCATGCGCAGACCAAACTTCTCGACCCGTTCGGCGATCACGCTGGGACGACCGATCAGGGTCGGGATGGCCAAGCCTTCGTCTACCACGATTTGAGCGGCACGCAGCACGCGTTCGTCCTCTCCCTCCGCGTAGGCCACGCGCTTTTTGCTGGCCTTTTTGGCCGCAGCGTAAATCGGCTTCATGATCGAACCTGAAGCGTAAACAAAACCTTCCAGGCGTTGCCGATAGGCTTCCATGTCACCGATGGGGCGTTGCGCCACGCCCGAGTCGACCGCGGCCTGCGCCACCGCCATGGCGATTTTGATCATCAGACGCGGATCGAAGGGCTTGGGGATCAAGTATTCGGGGCCAAACGCCAGCGTTTCACCCGAGTAGGCCGCAGCAACCACTTCGCTTTGCTCGGCCTGTGCCAATTCGGCGATGGCATGCACAGCAGCAATCTCCATCTCGGTGGTGATGGTCGATGCCCCGGCGTCGAGCGCACCCCTGAAAATGTAGGGGAAACACAGGACATTGTTGACCTGGTTGGGGTAATCGCTGCGGCCCGTGGCCATGACCACATCGTCACGCACCTTGCGAACTTCTTCTGGCAAGATTTCAGGTGTTGGGTTGGCCAGCGCCAAAATCAGAGGTTTGGCGGCCATGGCCTTGACCATCTCGGGTTTCAGCACACCGCCTGCGGACAGACCCAAAAACACATCGGCGCCTTGGATGACTTCGGCCAATTTGCGAGCCTCGGTTTTTTGCGCGTACTGGATTTTGTCTTCGTCCATCAACTCGGTGCGACCCTCATAGACCACGCCCGCCAAGTCGGTGACCCAAATGTTCTTTTTCGGCATGCCCAGCTTGACCAGCAAGCCCAAACAGGCCAAGGCTGCAGCACCTGCGCCAGACACCACCAGTTTGACTTGACTCAGTTCCTTATCGACCACTTTCAGGCCATTCATGATGGCCGCGCCGACCACTATGGCCGTGCCATGTTGGTCGTCGTGGAAGACTGGAATCTTCATCCGTTCACGCAGCTTGCGCTCGACGTAAAAGCAATCGGGCGCCTTGATGTCTTCCAGGTTGATGCCACCAAAGGTGGGCTCCAAAGCGGCAATGATATCGACCAGTTTGTCGGGGTCCTTTTCATTGACCTCAATGTCAAAAACATCGATGCCGGCAAACTTCTTGAACAAAACCCCTTTGCCTTCCATGACCGGTTTGGAAGCCAGCGGGCCGATGTCGCCCAGACCGAGAACGGCGGTTCCGTTGGTCACCACCGCCACCAGATTGCCTTTGCTGGTGTACTTGAAGGCGGCATTGGGGTCTTTGGCGATTTCTTCGCAAGGAGCTGCCACCCCTGGTGTGTAGGCCAGCGCCAGATCTCGCTGGTTCACCAATTGCTTGGTCGCCTGAATCGAGACCTTGCCCGGCCGGGGCAGTTCGTGGTACTCCAGGGCCGCGCGGCGCAATTCCTGCTGGGCTGAAGTTTGGGGGGTGTTCTTGTCGCTCATTCAAAATCTCCTCGTGGCCCAGGGGCGCGTATGCCTCATGAACCTTGACTTAACGCATTGTAGGCGCACCCCCTGGCGCCACATCGGCTTCAAGGTTGATGCAGTTTTTACCCGAAGTGCACCAATGGGATGGGCCTTCAGTCGCGCATCAAGGCTTCGATGTCGCGCACCGACACGGGCACGTCGCGGGTGATGAGTTCACAGCCCGATTCTGTCACCACGGCGTCGTCCTCAATGCGGATGCCAATGTTCCAGAACTGCTCGGGCACATTCGAAGCTGGGCGCACATACAAGCCGGGCTCCAAGGTCAGCACCATGCCAGGTCGCAAGATCCGGCTGGGCCGGTCCAAGATCAGCTCGCCACTGATCGGGTCCCGCCGCGACCCCCCTGAGTCCGAGTTACCGGGTTCGACATAGCTGCCGCAATCGTGCACATCCATGCCCAGCCAGTGGCTGGTGCGGTGCATGTAAAACGGGAAATAGGCTCGTTTTTCAATGACATCATCCAAGCCGCCCACCTGATCACGGACCAACAAGCCCTCATCCAAAAGGCCTTGGGCCAACACGCGCACCGCCGCTTGGTGGGGGTCGGTGAAACGTGCACCGGGACGTGTGGCCTGCACCGATGCTTCTTGGGACGCCAAAACCAACTCGTACAAAGCTTGCTGAGGTGGCGTGAAGTGGCCATCGGCCGGAAAAGTTCGGGTGATGTCGCTGGCATAACCGTTCAGTTCACAACCGGCATCGATCAGCACCAATTGACCGGCTCGCAAGGGGGCTGCATCGGCGCGATAGTGCAAGACGCAGGCATTGCTACCCGCCGCCACGATCGATGTGTAGGCTGGAAACTGAGACCCGTGACGGCGGAATTCGTGCAGCAATTCGGCCTCCAGGTGGTACTCGCGCACATCTTGACCCAGCCGCAGCATTCGCGCACTGGATTGCATCGCCCGCACATGGGCGCCGGCACTGATGCGTGCCGCTTGTCGCATGGTCGCCAGTTCATGACCGTCTTTCACCAAGCGCATTTCATCGAGCAAGGCGCACACATCGTTTTGTTGCGCTGGACACTGCGCGCCGAAGCGCACCCGAGCGCGCACTTGAGTGAGCCAGGCTTCAATCTGGGTGGCCAAACCTTCATGTGTGGCAAAAGGGAACCACACCGAGGAGCGGTTTTCGAGCCATTGCGGCATCTTCGATTTCAGGTCAGCCGATGAGAAAGCCTCATCCACTCCCAGCGCTTGTGGCGCGGCTTCGTGGCCCAGACGGTAGCCGTCCCAAATTTCGCGATCCAAATCCTTCGGCAGGCAAAAGAGGGCGTTGCGCCCCTCAGACGTCAACACCAAGCAAGCTTGGGGTTCGGTGAAACCGGTCAAATAAAAGAAGTAGGAATCGTGCCGGTAGGGGAAGTCGCTGTCCCGGTTGCGCCCACGTTCGGGTGCCGTGGGAATCACCGCCACCCCGCTCGGGCCCAGTTGCGCCGCCAAGCGCGCACGGCGTTGGGCATAGACTGCTTTCAATGTCTCATCCATGAATGTTCCTCAATTCTTGCAAACGCTGCGGGGTGCCCACATCCACCCATGTGTGCGGGTACAACTGACCCGACACCCAGCCCAAATCCATGCCCCGACGTAAACAGGGTGCCAATGCAGCCTTCACACCGGTAACGTTGCCCGCAGGCAGATCGCACACTGGTGGCGAAAAAAAAGACCGATGGTACAGAGCGATGGTACTGAAAGTCAGGCGCAAACGAGGGTCATCGGCAGGCCAGTTCAACACCCGCTCATCCTCTAGGCCGAAATCCCCTTTGGCGTTATGCGCAGGGTTGGGAACCAACCACAGCCTAGCTCGACTTGACCCCAGCAGGTTAGCGCCTTGTATGGAGAAATCAAAATCCGGGGCAAAGACATCGCCTGCAAGGACCCAAAACACCTCGGCCAAGCAAGGCAAGGCGCGGGCGATTCCGCCCGCAGTTTCCAGTGCGCCTCCAAAATCTTCAACTTCTTTTGAGTAAGTGATTGCTAACTTCAAAGATGTATCGACTGGATCTGTCCAAAACGGGCCCAAACCTTCGACCACCCGCTCTTCCAGCCAGGCGGTGTTGACCACCACATGCCGGTGACCGGCTTGTGCCAACCGGCGCAAATGCCAGGCCATCAATGGCCGCCCGCCCAAAAGCAACATCGGTTTGGGCGTTGCATCGGTCAAAGGTCGCATCCGTTCGCCGCGACCGGCGGCCAAGACCAAGGCCGTGGCCGGCTCTTCATTCCAACTGTTCATTCAGGCAAGTGTAAGCCGCTGCAGAAATTGGGGTCAGACCCCAATTTCGTTCAACCTCGAGTCGCCGTTGGCCAGCGGAATACAATGGGAGATTGTTTCCAACCAACCCCGTTTTATCCCCATGGCACCACAACAATTGATGGCCAATGCCATCCGCGCCTTGTCCATGGACGCCGTCCAGCAAGCCAATTCGGGACACCCCGGCGCCCCGATGGGCATGGCTGACATTGCCGTCGCCCTTTGGAAAAACCACCTGCGTCACAACCCGGCCAACCCACATTGGCCGAATCGGGATCGGTTTGTGCTTTCGAACGGCCACGGTTCCATGCTGATTTACGCTTTGTTGCATCTGACCGGTTACGACCTGCCCATGCAGGAGTTGAAAAACTTCCGCCAGTTGCACAGCAAGACCGCTGGACATCCCGAAGTGGGCGTCACCCCAGGCGTGGAAACCACCACTGGACCGCTGGGACAGGGCATCACCAATGCGGTGGGCATGGCCTTGGCCGAAAAATTGTTGGCCAGCGAATTCAACCGCCCTGGCCACGCCATCGTCGACCACCACACATACGTCTTTTTGGGTGATGGCTGCCTGATGGAAGGGATCAGCCATGAGGCCTGCTCGCTTGCCGGGGCATGGAAGTTGAACAAGTTGGTGGCTTTGTACGACGACAACGGGATCTCCATTGACGGCCAAGTCACACCCTGGTTTGGCGACGACACTGCTCAGCGCTTCAAGGCCTATGGCTGGCAGGTGTTGGGCCCCATCGATGGTCATGATGCCGACGCCGTCAGTGCCGCCATCGCCACCGCACGCCACAGCGCCACCCAGCCCACGCTGATCGTCTGCAAAACCCACATCGGCAAAGGCAGCCCAAACCGGGCCAATACAGCCAAAGCCCATGGCGAGCCTTTGGGTGCTGATGAGATTCGCATCACCCGTGAAGCCCTGGGCTGGCCGCACGAGCCCTTCTTCATCCCGGCAGATGTTTATGCCTTGTGGGACGCCAAGACATCCGGCCAAAAGACGCAGGCCCTGTGGGACCAAGCCTTTGCCGCGTATCAAAAAGCCTACCCTCAACTGGCCGCCGAATTTCTGCGCCGCGGCGCGGGCGGCTTGCCGGCCCAGTTTGACCAATGGGTGGTTGATGCCGTGTTGGCCGCGCACCAAAAAGCCGAAACCGTGGCCAGCCGCAAAGCCAGCCAGTTGGCCCTGACCGAATTCACCGCGCACATGCCCGAGTTGCTCGGTGGCAGCGCCGACCTGACCGGCTCGAATCTGACCAACACGCCCAGCACACCAGCCATGCGTGTCAATTTGGCCGGTGAGGTGGTGCGCACTGATGCAGGCCAAATCGGTCGCCACATCAATTACGGCGTGCGCGAATTCGGCATGGCCGCCATCATGAACGGCGTGGCTTTGCATGGCGGCTTCATACCTTATGGCGGCACCTTCCTGACTTTCAGTGATTACTCACGCAATGCCATACGCATGGCGGCACTCATGAAGCAGCGCGTGGTGCATGTGTTCACTCACGACTCCATCGGGCTGGGCGAAGACGGCCCTACCCATCAATCGGTCGAGCATGCGGCCAGCTTGCGTCTGATTCCCAATCTGGATGTTTGGCGCCCAGCCGACACGGCCGAGACCACAGTGGCCTGGGCCGTCGCCTTGCGGCAATCGAATCGTCCCAGCGCGCTCTTGCTCAGTCGTCAAAACCTGCCCTACCTGGCCAAGCCCACATCGGCGACGGCACCCCAAGCCAGCGGCTTGGATGCCATTGCCCACGGTGCTTACATTGTGTCCGAACCCGAACAAGTCGGCCTCAAGCGCAAGCCCCAGGCGGTTCTGATCGCCACAGGCTCCGAGGTTTCGTTGGCTTTGCAGGCCCAAGCGGTATTGGCTGGTCGAGGCATTGCTGCCCGCGTCGTTTCTATGCCCAGCACCACCACCTTTGACCGCCAAAGCGTGGCTTACAAGCGCGCTGTGTTGCCCGATGGTTTGCCTCGTGTGGCGGTTGAAATGGGCGTCACTGATTTTTGGTGGAAGTACGGCGTCTCGGCTGTGGTTGGCATCGATACCTATGGTGAAAGCGCGCCAGCCGGCGTGCTGTTCAAGCACTTTGGTTTCACTTCCGACAACGTGGCTGACACCGTGCATCAGGTGCTTTTGCGCGCCTGAGGTCCTGGGTTGCAACACACTCATATTCAATAAAAAGGAAAAAATCAACATGACGATCAAAATCGGCATCAACGGCTTTGGACGCATCGGCCGCATGGTGTTTCGCGCGGCCTTCCAAAACTTCTCGGACATCGAAGTGGTCGGCATCAACGACCTGCTCGAACCGGATTACTTGGCTTACATGTTGAAATACGACAGCGTGCATGGCCGATTCAAAGGTGAAATCGCCGTCGAGGGCAATACCCTCATTGTCAACGGCAAAAAAATCCGTCTCACCGCCGAGCGTGACCCTGCCAACCTGAAGTGGAACGAAGTCGGCGCGGTCGTCGTCATCGAGGCCACGGGTCTTTTCCTGGACAAAGCGTCTGCCGAAAAGCATCTGGCCGCCGGCGCCAAAAAAGTGTTGATGTCTGCCCCCTCCAAAGACGACACGCCGATGTTTGTCTATGGCGTCAATCACGCCAGCTATGCCGGCCAAGCCATCATCTCCAATGCCTCTTGCACTACCAACTGTTTGGCTCCGGTGGCCAAGGTGCTCAATGACAAGTGGGGTATCAAGCGCGGCTTGATGACCACCGTGCATGCCGCCACCGCCACCCAAAAAACCGTTGACGGTCCCAGCAACAAAGACTGGCGCGGTGGCCGTGGCATTTTGGAAAACATCATCCCCTCCTCCACCGGTGCCGCCAAAGCCGTCGGTGTGGTCATTCCTGAGTTGAATAAAAAACTCACAGGCATGTCTTTCCGAGTGCCCACTTCCGATGTGTCGGTGGTCGATTTGACAGTTGAGCTCAACAAAGAAGCCGACTACAAGGAGATCTGTGCCGAGATGAAGGCCCAGAGTGAAGGTGCACTCAAGGGCATCTTGGGTTACACCGAAGACAAAGTGGTGGCCACCGATTTCCGTGGCGAATCCTGCACCTCGGTCTTTGACGCCGAAGCCGGTATCGCCCTGGACAAGACCTTCATCAAGGTCGTTTCCTGGTACGACAACGAGTGGGGTTACTCGAACAAGTGCCTGGAGATGGCGCGCGTCATCGCCAAGTGACCCCTGGCTGACCAGACTGGGCATCCGACCGTGACGGCCGGATGCTTTTTTTACGCCAGTGCGCTCAAGACCCTGCAATTCACAGAGCAGCGCACAACAGTTAACATTCGCTCCCATGTCTCTGCCCTTATTGCCTTACCAAGAGCGCATCCATGCCGCCATCGCCCAGCGTCAGGTGCTGGTCATTCGAGGATTGGGCAGCAAAGACTTTTTGGGTCCGCCTTGCCCCCACGCGCAGGTGCTCGACACCACTCCGTTCAATGGCATCATCAGCCACGAGCCCTCCGAGCTCGTCATCACCGCCTATGCGGGCACACCTTTGTCAGAGATCGAGCAAGCCCTGGCTGCCCATGGCCAATGGTTGCCTTTTGATGCCCCGCATTACCAAGGACAAGCCGGTACTTTGGGGGGCTTGGTCGCTGCAGGGATGGCCGGACCCGCACGTGTGGCCGTGGGTGGGGTTCGAGATCATGTGTTGGGTTTGGCCATGTTCAACGGCCTGGGTCAACACCTGCGATTTGGCGGTCAGGTTATGAAAAACGTCGCCGGCTACGATGTCTCGCGCCTGATGGCCGGTAGCATGGGGACCCTGGGACTCATCACCGAGATCTCTCTGAAGGTGCTGCCCCAACCGGTGGCCGAGGCGACACTGATGTTCGCCATGCCCCAAGAACCTGCCTTGGTTGTGCTACAGCGTTGGGCCGCACAGCCCTTGCCCCTGAATGCCTCGTGTTGGGTGCATGACGATACCGCTGCCATACCTCAGGGTTATTTGTTCGTGCGCCTGCGCGGTGCGCAAGCTGCCGTGCAGAGCGCCCAGCCCAAGATGTTGTCTGATGTGCAGTCCATGGGTTTTGCTGGGCAGCCCATGGATACAACCGAGGCTGCTGCCGACTGGCGTGCCTGTGTCAATCAGACGTTGCCTTTTTTCCAGCAGGCTCCCAGCCCCGAGCATGCGTTGTGGCGGCTCTCCGTGCCCGCCACCACCCCGGTCCTTGAATTGCCCTCCAGCCCGATGGTTGAATGGCATGGTGGTTTGCGGTGGGTCTGGGCCACACATCAACAAGCCCGACCCTTGCGCGAGGTCGCTCACCAATTGGGCGGGCACGCCACTTTGTGGCGCGTCAGCCAGGCCCATGGTGCGGTCGATTTCGAATTGGGATTTCAAAGCCTACCCAGCCTTGCGGTTCAAGCCATTCAGCAGCGCTTGCAAGCCCAGTTTGACCCACACGGGGTGTTCCGAACCGCTCGTCTTTTCCCTCATATACCTGCGCCGACATCGACTGCCGCCGCCCATTAGCATGCAAACCCAACTTGCCCCCCAGTACCAAGGCACTCCCGAGGGCCAAGAGGCCGAGGCCATCCTGCGCAAGTGCGTCCATTGCGGTTTTTGTACCGCCACCTGCCCCACCTACCAACTTTTGGGTGACGAGCTCGACGGCCCCCGGGGGCGCATCTACCTGATCAAGCAAGTGCTCGAAGGGGCGCAGCCGACCCGAAAAACCCAGTTGCACTTGGACCGTTGTCTGACGTGCCGCAACTGCGAAACCACCTGTCCCAGCGGTGTTCAATACGGTCACTTGGTCGACATCGGTCGCCAAATTGTCGAACGCCAGGTCGAACGCCCAGCCAGTGAAAAACTCATGCGATCGGCCTTGGCCCATGGGTTGAACTCGTCCTTGTTCGCACCCGCCATGAAGCTCGGTCAAGCCGTGCGAGGCCTGCTGCCACGCCAGTTGCGCGATAAAGTACCCGCAGCCCACGATGCCGGACGGTGGCCTACTGCAAGCCACGAACGCAAAACTCTCATGTTGGCGGGTTGCGTTCAGCCGGCCATGCAGCCGAACATCAATGCCGCCACTGCACGCGTGCTTGATGTCTGTGGCATTCAAACCATCATCGCTGCGGCTTCAGGCTGTTGCGGCGGGGTCAAATTTCATCTCAATGACTCAGATGGTGCCTTGCAACAAATGCGCGCCAACATCGATGCCTGGTGGCCTCATGTGGAACAGGGTTCCGAAGCCATCGTGGTCAATGCCTCGGGCTGTGGTGTGACCGTCAAAGACTATGGCCACTTGTTGCGTCATGACACGGCTTATGCCGACAAGGCCCGCCGGATCAGCGAACTCACCCGCGACCTCAGCGAGTTGTTGCCCGAGATGGCGGCCGCTTTGGGTGGGCGGGTGTCACAACGCGCGGGGCAAATGGGAACCCTGGCCTACCATCCCCCCTGTACCTTGCAACATGGCCAGCAACTGCGCGGAGGTGTCGAGCAACACCTGGGTGCCATGGGATTTCAGGTGCGTCTGGCCCCGGTCGAATCGCATTTGTGTTGCGGCTCGGCGGGCACCTATTCGGTGTTGCAACCCGAAATCGCCACCCAATTAAAAGAGCGCAAACTGGGACATTTGTCCAGTGTTCAGCCCCACGCCATCATCAGCGCCAACATCGGGTGCATCACGCATTTGCAAAGTGGAACTACCACACCGGTGCGGCACTGGGTCGAATTGCTCGATCAGTGTTTGTCCTGATTCACGAGGCTTTCAGCACTTGTACGGGCACCCTGGTGGCCAGGGCGCACATCAACTCATAACCCAAAGTGCCTGCGGCAGCGGCTACCTCGTCGATGGGCAGCACCACGCCTGCGCTGGAACGTCCCCACAAGGTCACTTCCGAACCCACGGTTGCGCCAGGGCAGGGAGAAAGATCCACAGCCAACATGTCCATGCTCACCCGCCCCAGGGTGCGCGTGCGCACGCCATTGACCAACACCGGCGTGCCCGTGCCGGCATGCCGTGGATACCCGTCAGCATAACCACAGGCCACAATCCCGATGCGCAACGCGCCATCGGCAACAAAAATCGACCCATAACCCAGGCGATCACCGGCACGCAATTCCTGCACACCGACCACTTGCGAACGCAGGCTCATCACGGGCTGCAAGCCCCAATGCGCGCTATTGTGCTGTCCGGCATCGGGCGAACTGCCATACAAGGCAATGCCTGGCCTGACCCAGTCGGCATGGGTGTCGGGGTGACGCAACAAGGCGGCACTGTTGGCCAGACTGCGCTCGCCGGGCAGATCACGCACGGCTTCTTCAAAGACGCTCATTTGATGTGCCACGCCACTCTCGCCATCGGCATCGCTGAAGTGCGTCATGTGGGAAATTTCGTCGACTTGCGGCAAGGCTTGCAAACGTGCCCAAGCCGAGCGATAGCGCATGGGCGCGAACCCCAATCGATTCATGCCTGAATTCAATTTCAGGAAGACGCGGTGCGCCAACTGGGTCTTGTGCCGACTCAGGGCGTCGATCTGCCCATCGTCATGCACGGTGTGCCAAAGTCCCAGACGCGAACACAGATCCAAATCACGCGACTCAAACACGCCTTCCAACATCCAAATCGGCCCTCGCCAACCGGCAGCCCTGACTCGCTCGGCCTCATTCAAGTCCAGCAAGGCCAAGGCATCGGCTCCGCGCAAACCCTCCAACACCCGCTCGATGCCATGACCGTAGGCGTTGGCTTTGACCACCGCACACAGGCGGGCGTGCGGTGCACGCCGGCGCAGTGCGTCCAAGTTTTGACTCAGGGCAAGCAAATCGATCAGGGCCAAAATGGGACGGGGCATGACTGGGTGTAGGATGTCGGTTGAAGGTACATGTAGGAAACCAGTTTCTCTAGTGTGCCATCAAAGCCAAGCGGGTCGCCGGAACGGGGGGGTCACACCGAACAGGGTTATTGCGGCAAGGCTTTACAAATGATTTACACTGCGCCGACCCGATCATCATGGAAGTCTTCGAGTTTCTCATGCCCATCTTCTCGCAATACGGTTATTTTGCCGTGTTCGTGATGCTTTTGGTCTGCGGTTTTGGAGTTCCTGTGCCCGAAGACGTGACCTTGGTCACCGGGGGCGTCATTGCCGGTATGGGTCACGCTGATGTCCATACCATGTTTGCGGTTGGCATGGCCGGTGTCATGATTGGCGATGGGCTCATGTTCACCTTGGGTCGTCTGTACGGTCCGCGCATCATCCAATTGCCGGGTTTCCGGCGCGTGCTCACCCCAGAGCGCTTTGAAAAGGCCCAGGGAGCTTTCCAAAAATACGGCAAATGGGTCATGTTCGTGGCTCGCTTCCTGCCCGGCTTGCGCACGCCTGTGTTTTTCACCGCCGGCATGAGCCATCGGGTCTCTTTCGCCACCTGGTTTTTCATGGACGGTTTTGCGGCCCTGATCAGCGTGCCGATCTGGGTTTATCTGGGTTATTTTGGTGCCCAAAACCGGGATTGGATGTTCGGGGTCTTGCGCCAATTCCAGCACGCCATCCTGGGGCTGCTCTTGATGGCCGCTATCGTCATCGGCTGGCGCTGGTGGCGCCGCCACCAGCAGCTCAAACAAGCCGCCCGCAGTGGCCAGGACACCCCTCCGGTCTGAGGCCATCGGCATGGCTTTGAACGCACGCTAGACTACACTTGGAGTTCTTTAGGAGAAACCTCATGGCCAACCTGCAGGACTTTTCCATCCAAAAAATCGACGGCACTGCACTGGAATTGAATGCCCTCAAAAGTCAGGTGGTGTTGTGGGTCAACACCGCCAGCGCTTGCGGCTTCACACCGCAGTTGCGTGGGCTACAACAGTTGCATGACACACTGTCACCTCAGGGTTTGGTCGTCATCGGCAGCCCCTGTAACCAGTTTGGCGGGCAAGACCCCGCGCCCAACGCCGAAATCAACGCTTTTTGCGAAAAAAACTATGGCGTCACATTCACGCTGACCGAAAAGATCGAAGTCAACGGCAAGAACGTTCATCCTTTGTTTCAATGGCTGAAAAAGGAGGCTCCGGGACTATTGGGCAGCGAAATGATCAAATGGAATTTCACCAAGTTTCTGATCGGTCGCGATGGTCGAGTGCTGCGCCGCTTTGCACCCAACGATGATCCGCAACGCGTGCGCCCCTTCATCGAGGCGGCATTGGGCTAAGTCAACCGCTCAAGTCGTTTTGCGCAACCCCAGCCAAATCACCGCGCCCACCACCAACACCGCGCCCAGCACTTGGGAAGGGGCGATGGCCTGATCCAACACCCACCAAGCCAGCCCCAGGGCAAAGATCGGCTCGACATTCATGATGGCCGAAAAACTGGCGGCTCCCAGGCGAGGCAAGACTGTAAACATGATGGTGAAGGCCGTGCCGTACAAAAAGCTCAGCGCCGCCAAGCCCAGCCATCCGAAGGTGCTACCGGGCCATTGCGGTGCACCATGCCACCCCACCACCGCCAACGCGATGACACAGGCTGCCGCCATATTGAACAAGGTGCGCCAGCGCCCATCCAGGCCTTGAGTTTCATGCTGCGTCAAGATCAGCGCCAATCCAAACGACGCGGCGGCAGCCAGCGCAAAGGCCACCCCGGCACCCATTTGGACCCACTGCGTGCCCGCACCCAGTCCCGAGGCCGCGCCCAATACATCCAGGGCCAGACCCAAGCCCAGCAAGATGACTGGCATGGCCCCCACCATCGCACGCGAAGGCGCATGACCATAAATCAGCCGATCCCACATGGCGGTGAACAGGGGGTAGGTGTTGAAGGCCAACAGTGCCAGTGCCACTGGCAAGCGTGCCACCGAGGAATACAGGCATTGGCTTTGCACGCCAATCAGCACGCCAATCAGCAGCAATGCATTGCGCGGGCGTCCACCCATGGCACGCAGTGGGACGCGTGCTGTGACAATCAGCAAACCCACCACCAGCGCCGTCACGCCGCTGCGCACGGCCACTGCCGTGGCCACATCCAGCCCACTGCCAAAGGCCAACCGCGCCGCCACGTGGTTGGCGCCCATCATCAACCCGACCAACAGCAGCGTCAAAAAAGCGGTCAAAGACAGGGCGCGGGTTGAGCTCATGCGGTGGTCCGGCCGTACAGTCCCAAGCCCTGCAAGCGCAGTCGGGCCAAGCCCAGCAAAGCGTCGGTGTAGGGTGTGGCCACGCCGTTCAAGCGGCCGATTTCCTGCACCACCGTCACCAGCGCATCGAGCTCCACCTCGCGCCCAGCTTCGACGTCTTGTAGCATCGAGGTCTTGAACGCGCCCAGCTTCGAGGTCATCGCATGGCGGTCTTCGGGCTCCTGCGCGATGGGCAAGCCCAAGCGATTGCCAATTTCACGCGCCTCCAGCATGACATTAGAAATAAAGCCACGCACATCCGGGTCATTGAGCATGCGATCGGTGGTTGCCATGGTGATCGCGCTCAAGGGGTTCATGGTCATGTTCCCCCACAATTTGAACCACACGTCTTGTTGGATGCGGGGGGACAGCTTGGCTTCAAAGCCAGCCGATTGAAACAGTTTCACCAGGTCATGCGTCGCCTGACACGAATTACCCGCAGGGTCGCCAATGATCAAACCTTGTCCGAAATGATGGTGCACATGGCCTGGAGCGGGGGTGTGGCAGCTGGCATGCACCACGCAACCCGTCACGCACTGTGGCGGCAAGGCCTGGCGCAACAGTCCCCCGGGGTCAACGCTTTGTAGCGTCGAAACATTCGAAGCTCCTGAGCTCCAGCGCGGATTCAATCCCTCTAAAAACCACCAAGGCACACCGTTCATGGCAGTCAATACTCGCGTGTTCGGCCCCATGAGTGGGCCCAATGAGGCTTGGATGTGGGGCGCCATCGCCGTCAAGGCTGGTGCTTTCAACGCCAGCACGACCCAATCTTGCACGCCCAAATCTGCGGCTCTTTCGCTGGCTCGCACCGGCCAAACTCGTTGACCTTGCGCATTTGAGAAGATTAGCCCGCGCTCACGCAAGGTTTGCAAGGTGAGCCCGCGCGCCAGCAAGGACACCTCGGACTGCCCTTGTTGCAACAGCCCGGCGGTCAACCAACCACCTATGGCGCCTGCGCCGACAACCGCAATTTTCATGGCGCTTGCAACCTCAGGAGGTCTTGAAACGGGCGGCCAAAGCGCTGGTGTGGCGGGCCAGCAAATTCACGTCCAGCCCCACCGCCATGAATGTCACACCCTGTTCGATAGACCGGCGAGATAACTCCTCATCGGCGGTCAGAAAGCCTGCTGCTTTGCCGGTCTTGACAATGCGGGCAAATGCGTCATCGATTGCGGCGCGCACGGCCGGGTGATTCAATTCGCCGACATGGCCCAGAGATGCCGATAAATCGGCCGGACCGATGAACAGGCCATCGACCCCCTCGACAGCCGCAATGGCCTCGATTTTGTTGAGTGCCTCTTGACTTTCGATTTGCACCAATACGCAAATTTCCTCGTTGGCTTCTTGGGTGTAGCGGTTGATCCGACCCCAACGTGAAGCGCGTGCACCACCCATGCCTCGGATGCCATGCGGGGGGTAGCGCGTGGCTTCTACCACCGCGTGCGCCTGCTCGGGCGTGTCGACCATCGGCACCAAAATGGTTTGGGCGCCCAAGTCCAGGTACTGCTTGATCAGTGTCGTGCCCACATGGCCATGACCGCAAGGCACACGCACGACAGGATGGGTATCTGGGTAACCAGCCACGGCTTGCAATTGCGCCAACATGCTGCGCAAATCATTGGGCGCGTGTTCGCTGTCCAGTAACAGCCAGTCAAAGCCTGCACCAGCGCAGATCTCGGTGCTGTAGGCGCTGGCCAAATGGACCCACAAACCGATTTGGGGTTGGCCCTCACGCAGGGCTTGTTTGAAGCGATTGACGGGGTTCTGCATGGTTCACCTTGGGCTGTAATTATTTGCTTTGCGTCGGCTTGGTGTTGAAATACGGATGCAAGCTGCTGATGCGCCCATCAAATGAAGAAGGGATCTCATCGATTTGCAGCGTCACCCCCACCAGATCACTGGCCACCGCAGCGTCCACATACTTGTGCAACACGCCAATCAAGGCGTCGCCCACTGTTTTTTTGACGTCGGCGCTGCGCCCGCTGGCCATGCGCAAATTCAGGTATACGAAGCCCATCTCCTTTCCCTCGGGGGGCTGGCCATTGGCCACGGCGAAATGAGGCGCCGGAAAAGCGAACACACGGGTGCCGCCCAAGGGGAACACCCCTTGACCTTGCTCGTCGCGCTGCGCCAACATGGTATCGGCCAGTTCGCGGCACATCGGGCCAAAGTCGACTTTGTTTTCTAGATTGGCGGTGTACAGAATCACCAGGTGCGGCATGTCATCTCCTTGGAATCGATTTTGAAAATCATTCTCTCATGGCTGATCAGGCCTTGCCTGCCCCGCAAGCGACGCCAAAGCCTGCGCCACGCGCTCAGGCCCCAGGTCGTTGAGGCAACGCATATGACCCAAGGGGCATAAACGTTCAAAGCAAGGCGCGCATTCCAAGGCGGGGTGGTATTGCGGGTCATTTTTCAGCCACAAGACCCGGGCCTTGGGGTTCAGAGGCGGGGTGTGCAGTGGACTGGACGACCCAAAAACCGCCACTTGTGGTACGCCCAAAGCGGCCGCCACATGCATCAACCCTGAGTCGTTGCTGACCAGCCAACGGGCACGAGAAATCAACTCGAAGGCTTCCGGCAAACGGGTTGTGCCCGTCAAATTCAGCACCCGTGCCGGGCTGCCAATCGCCGCATCCGCAATCGATTGACCAACTTTGGCCTCTTTGGCCGAGCCCAGCAGCACCACCGTTTGACCCAATTCACGGGCCAAGGCCGCATAGTGGTGTGCCGGCCATCGCTTGGCTGGACCGAATTCGGCCCCCGGCGCAAACACCCCATAGTCACCCGCGCGCAGGCCATGCGTTTGCAAAGCCACCCCAGCCGTTTCGGTGTCGACGTTCATGCGCGGCGTCGCGGGCGCTGTACCACTGGGGAGCGGTCCGGCCAAAGCCAGATAAAACTCCACCATGGGAGGTCGTTCATCGCGAGGTGGGTTGGGCAACCGTCGGTTCAAGAGACCCCAGCGTGACTCCCCCAGACGGCCGATGCGAATCGGAATGCCGGTCAGCCAGGGCAGCAGGGCGCTTTTCAGGGAATTAGGCAACACATAGGCGCAGTCGAATCGGTCCTTGAGCATTTTTGCCATGGCGAATCGCTCACGCCATTGCAGGCCGCCGTGACGAAAAGGGGCCTCGATGACCTCGCTGACCTGGGGCATGGCCTGGTAAACAGGCGCCACCCACGGCAAAGCCACTACGCTGAGTCGCTCGCCGCGATCGGCCAGCGCACGCATGAGCGGCTCGGACATCACCGCATCGCCAATCCACTGCGGCGCGATGACCAGGCTACGCGTGCCGGCCATGACCGGCTTCAGTGGTGGCTGTGTGCGTGCTCGCCGGCGGCCAAGGCGTACTCGGTGCCGCAATACGGGCACTTGGCCGAACCGGTCTTGGCGACATCCAAAAACACCTTGGGGTGTCCGCTCCAGAGCGCCATGCCAGCCTTCGGATTGGGGCAAAACACGCCGCCATGCCCGTTCAGGTCTTGGGCTTTCAACTCGACTTTGTTCTGGCTCATGAACACACCCCTGAATCAAACCGCAGTCAACCAACCGTCGTACTTGGCGTTGCGGCCATTGACGATATCGAAAAACGCATTTTGAATTTTTTCCGTGATTGGGCCGCGCGAACCGGCACCGATTTCGATCCGATCAAGTTCGCGGATCGGTGTCACTTCAGCGGCTGTGCCGGTAAAGAACATTTCGTCGGCAATGTAGATCTCATCGCGGGTGATGCGTTTTTGCACGATTTCCAGGCCCAGGTCTTTGGCAATGTGGAACACGGTGTTGCGGGTGATTCCATTGAGCGCGCCGGCCGACAAGTCGGGGGTGTAAATCACACCATCTTTGACCACGAAGACGTTCTCGCCGGCGCCTTCCGACACAAAGCCTTGAGAGTCCAGCAGCAGCGCCTCGTCATAGCCTTCGTCGGTCGCTTCCATATTGGCCAGGATGGAGTTGGTGTAGTTGCTGACTGCCTTGGCCTGGGTCATGGTGATGTTCACATGGTGGCGGGTGTAGCTGGAGGTCTTCACACGAATGCCCATTTTCAGGCCCTCTTCGCCCAAATAGGCGCCCCACGGCCAAGCGGCGACCATCACATGGATGGTATTGCCTTTGGGGCTCACGCCCAGTTTTTGTGAACCAATCCAGGCCAGCGGGCGCAAGTAGCAGCTTTCCAGCTTGTTCTCGCGAACCACCAGGCGTTGGGCCTCGGAGACTTGTTCTTGGGTGAAAGGAATCTTCATGCGCAAGATCTTGGCACTGTTGAAAAACCGCTGGGTGTGTTCTTGCAAGCGGAAAATGCTCGTGCCTTTGAGCGGGTTGTAGGCGCGAACACCTTCAAAAACACCACAGCCATAGTGCAGGGTGTGGGTCAGTACATGGATCTTGGCGTCGCGCCAATCAACCAACTGGCCATCCATCCAGATCTTGCCGTCGCGATCGGCCATCGAGGGGGCTAGAGCACTCATGTCAACTTTCCTTTCTACAGCCCTTCATTGTAGGGCTTTGCGGCCCATCTCCCAAGGTCACTTGTCCAGCCCCACATACAATGCGCCGCATGAACTGGCGTACCCTCTTCGTTCCCCTTCTGACCCTGTTCCTGATGGGCTGGGCTTACCACGCCTATGGCTGGCCTGGGGTGGTATTCGTGGTATCTGGTGGAGTGCTCTGGGTGTTGCTGCATTTCACCCGGTTGGTGAACATCCTCAAGCGCGCGGCCAACCGCCCCATCGGGTTTGTCGACAGTGCCGTCATGCTCAACGCCAAGCTCAAACCCAAGGTGCCTTTGATGCATGTCATCGCATTGACCCGCAGCTTGGGGAAGTTGGAGAGCGAAAAGGACATCGATCCGGAAATCTACAGCTGGACCGATGGCACCCAATCGACCGTGCGCTGCGAGTTTCGTGGCGGACGGCTTGTGCTGTGGGAACTGACCCGCCTGGCGCAGGGCGACACAACCCCGCAAGACGCTGGGTTGGTCTAAGACCCAGTCCGATCAGTATGGGTGCATCATTGCCACTGGCGCAGCACTTCCAGGGCCTGATCAATGCGGTCGATCACATGCACCCGCAAGCCCTCGATGGGTTTTTTCGGCGCATTGGCGCGTGGAATCAGCGCCTCTGAAAAGCCCAGCTTGGCCGCCTCGCGCAGGCGTTCCTGCCCGCGCGGAGCCGGGCGCACTTCGCCGGCCAGACCGACTTCACCAAAAGACAGAAAACCTTGGGGCAGGGGGCGCCCGCGCAGGCTGCTCTGAATCGCCATTAGCACCGCCAAATCCGCCGCTGGTTCGGCAATGCGCACCCCACCGACCGCATTGACGAACACGTCTTGGTCCATGCAGGCCACGCCTGCGTGCCGGTGCAGCACAGCCAGCAGCATGGCCAGACGGTCGCGATCCAAACCCACGCTCAAACGCCTGGGACTGGGACCGGCGCTGTCGACCAAGGCTTGAATCTCGACCAGCATCGGACGGGTGCCTTCAAGCGTCACCAGCACGCAACTGCCTGGCACCGGTTGTTCGTGTTGGCTCAGAAAAATCGCGCTGGGATTACTGACCCCGCGCAGGCCACGCTCGGTCATTGCAAAGACACCAATCTCGTTGACAGCGCCAAAGCGATTTTTGATGGCCCGCACCAGGCGGTAACTGGAGTGGGTATCCCCTTCGAAATACAACACGGTGTCGACCATATGCTCCAGGACCCGGGGGCCCGCCAAAGCGCCTTCCTTGGTCACATGGCCGACCAACACCGTGGCTACGCCGCTGCTTTTGGCCATGCGCGTGAGGTGCGCTGCACACTCGCGCACCTGTGCAACCGAACCCGGCGCGCTGGTCAGCGCGTCCGAGTACACCGTTTGAATCGAGTCAATCACCACCACCGCCGGTGCCAGTTTGTCGATGGTGGCCAGAATTTTTTCCAATTGCGTCTCGGCCAGAACCTGCACCTGGCTGTGATCCAAGCCAAGACGGCGCGACCGCAAAGCCACTTGCGCACCCGACTCCTCGCCCGTCACATACAGCGTGGCCATGCCGCCGCGTTGCAAACCATCCACGGCCTGCAACAGCAGCGTTGACTTGCCGATGCCGGGATCGCCGCCGATCAACACCACGCCGCCCGTCACCAGGCCGCCGCCCAACACCCGATCCAACTCTTCTTGGCCGGTGGGGGTTCTTGCCACATCCTGGGCCTCAATGTCGGCCAGTGTGGCCACCGCCGAGGCTGGTGCCAGACTCATCCGCTGGCTGTAGCGGTTTTGTCCTCCAACCACGGAGGTCGATTCGATCAGCGTGTTCCAAGCCCCGCAACCCGGGCATTTGCCTAACCATTTGGGGCTGGTGTCACCGCACTCGGTGCAACTGAAGAGTGTTTTTTCTTTGGCCATCATGCCCCCATCGAGTGCCAGGCGCGCGCCAATTCAGAGGTCAACTCTGCTGCCCCGATCTCACGTGCAGCGGCCACATGCTGCCCCGCCCACAAAGGGCTGAAATCGCCCAGGTCTTGGGCTTCGGCGGCACTACGCAATGGAGCCAAACCCGCAGTCGCCCAAGGAAACGGGGGGGCAGATTCATGCATGGGGCCCAATTCAAGCATCAACCGGTTCATCAAGCCCCGCGCCGGTCGACCGCTGAACAGGCGTGTCAATGCGGTCTGATGCCCCTGTGCTTGACGCAAGGCGGCTCGGTGCACCTCAGACGTGGTCGCCTCGGGGGTCAACAAAAATACCGTGCCCACCTGCACCCCCGACGCGCCCAGAGCGCGAGCAGCCCGAACGCCGGCCGGCGTTGCGATGCCGCCGGCGGCAATCACCGGCACCTTGACCGCGGCCACCACTTGGGGAAGCAGCGTCATCAGGCCTTGTTGGCTGCTCAGCTCATCGCTCAGGAACATGCCGCGATGACCACCTGCTTCCAGCCCTTGCGCCACGATCGCATCCACCCCGCGGGCTTCTAACCACAGTGCCTCGGGCACCGTGGTGGCCGAAGACACCACCTTGCTACCCATCGCCTTGACCCGCTCAAGCAGGGCTTGATCAGGCAGACCAAAATGGAAACTCACCACTGACGGTGGTGCTTGCTCCAGCACCTCGGCCAACTCGGGGCCAAAGGGCGTTCGGCCAGGGGCTTGCGGCACGGCGGTACCTTCCAAGCCCAACTCACGGTAGTAGGGCCTTAGCGTTTGGGCCCAGTCCGACAAAGCATCCGGTGTGGGCGTGGTGGGTTGGTGACAGAAAAAATTCACCTGAAAAGGTCGCTCGGTTTGGGCTCGCACCGCAGCCATGTGCTGTGCCAACAAATCCGGTGTCAGCATGGCCGCAGGCAAGGCGCCCAAGCCACCGGCTTTGCTCACCGCGGCGGCCAGCTTGTGATGCTGCGAGCCGGCCATGGGGGCTTGCCATATCGGGGCTTTCAACCCCAGTGCTTCAATCCAGTTGCTCATGCGATCATTGTGCCCGCAATGCGGGCTCATGCGGTGCACTCAGGCTGCCAATGGCAGTTCGACCATAAAGCAAGCCCCGCCCCCTGGGCGGGCTTCGCAGCTTACTTCTCCCCCATGGTGGCGCGCGATGGAACGCACCAATGTCAACCCCAAGCCGGTACCCCCCTGCCACTCGCTTTGGTCGGGCACCCGGAAAAAGGGCTCGAAGATCTTGTCCCGCAACATTTCAGGTACCCCAGGGCCCCGGTCCAGCACTTCGATGCGCAGCAAGCCATCATGAGTTGGCGTCAATTGCATGACGACCTCAGCCGCAGGACTGCCGTGACGCAAAGCGTTGTCCAGCAAATTTCGCAGCATGCGGCGCAGCAAGCGATCCACGCCTTGCACCTGCAATTGCAAGGCGTCCTTCATCTCCAGAGAGATCTCGCAGCGGCTGCACTCCTCGCTTGCCAAGCCGGCCATGTCGACCCGATCCATGCCCAGGTTCGGGCCAGGACTGACTTGATCGAGTCGGCTGGCCAGCAAGACCTCCTCCACCAATTGATCGAGCTCTTCCAGATCGCGCAAAATTTCCTTTTGTAAGTGGTGGTCCGGTCGCTGTGCTTGCAGCTCCAAAGCCATCCGCATGCGCGTGATCGGCGTACGGAATTCGTGCGAAGCATTTGCCAGCAGGTTTTTGTGCGACAGCACCAAGCCTTGCATCTTTTCGGCCGCTTGGTTGAATCGATGCGTCAACGAGGCCACCTCATCTTGGCCTTGCACGGGCATGCGCGCCGATAAGTCCCCGTCGCCCCAGCGCGTCACCGCCCGCTCCAGGTTTTCCAGGCGGCGAGTCAGCTGCCTGATGATGGGGTAGCTGCCGATCGCCACCGCCACGGCCGCCAAAAGCAAGGTCCAGAGCAGACCGTTGGGCAGCGACCAAAAGGTGCGCGGCGGTCTTGGAATGTGTACGTGCAGCCACTCCCCGTCATCCATGGTCAATAAGAATTCAGGCCCCGGGCCGTACAGCCCGGGCGTCATGCCTTCCATGCCTGGGCTGGGTTTGCGTTTTCCCTCAGGAAGCCCGTCCGGGGGCAGCAGCAGGGCACGCCCGTGCGCCACGATGGATCCCAGTGGGTTGCGTGCCACTACCTCGCGGATCGGCGGATCGCTCAAAAACCTGGAAGCGACAGAGGCCAGCAACATGATGACCACCACCACCGCCACCACCGATACCCAGATCTTCAACCAGAGGTGATGGTGAACAGGTTTGGGAAGGTCGGGCATGATGCTCAGTCTTGCACGCGGGAAAACACATAGCCCACGCCACGCACCGTCAAAATGCGTTTGGGCGACTTCACGTCATGTTCGATGACCGAGCGTATGCGACCGATGTGCACGTCGATGGAGCGGTCAAAGGCTTCCATCTCGCGGCCTCGCACCACCTCAATGATTTGTTCTCGCGAAAGAACGCGCCCAGCCCGTTCGGCCAAGGCCAGCAGCAAGTCAAACTGGTACGACGTCAAATCGGCCAACTGTCCAGAGACTCGCACAGTTCGGCTATCGCGGTCAATTTCCAGCGATCCATAGCGCATCGGCTCGGATACCGGTGGCACGTGGCGAGACAACAAGGCTTGGCGCCTTAAAATCGCCCGCACCCGAGCCAACAATTCACGGGGCTCGAAGGGTTTTGCCACATAATCATCGGCGCCAATTTCCAAACCCACAATCCGATCCATCGGATCGCCCTTGGCGGTCAGCATCAAGATGGGGGTCTGGCCTTTGGTTCCCTCCAAGGCCCGAATGCGTCGGCACACTTCCAAACCGTCTGAGTCGGGCAGCATCACGTCCAAAATGACCAAATCGGTGGCCGAGGACTGGCCTAACCGGTGCATGCCTTCATTGGCTGTCGCCGCATGTGAAACCGCAAAGCCGGACTGCGACAGATACTCACTGACCATGCCGGCCAAGCGGTGATCGTCTTCGATGATCAATAAAGAATCCATCCCCATTGCTCCAAAAAATCAGATGCACATGATGGGCTATGCTACGTCGAGATGACCCAACCACCGACCATTTTGCCTCAGTCAGCCAGCTCGACCCTGGTCGCTGCTTTGCTGGAGTCAGCGCGCCCAGATCCGAACCGCCTGGCCATCGAGTTCTCGGATCAGGCGTTAAGTTACGCTCAATTTGTTTCTCTTGTGCAAACCTGTCGGGGTCGACTGCAATCTTGGGGGATCCGTCCGGGTGACCGCGTGGCGGCCCTGTGCCTGGGACACCCTTTGCAGCTGGCCGCCCTGTTTGCGGTGGCCGAACTGGGGGCCATTTGGGTACCGCTGAATTTCCGTTTGGCCACGCCTGAATGGCGGCAGGTTCTGGACGACTGCCAGCCCCGTTGCCTGTTGGCAGACCCGGCCTGGTGGGAGGCCGCCCAAGCCTTGGCGGTCGACTCTGGTTTGCCCATCCAACCCTTGGAGGTATTGGGGAAGTCGGGGCCAACGGTCAGTCCCCAACCAGTTCGGGGCCCGGCTGCGCGCGACGCCGGCATCGACACACCGGTTTTGTTGGTTTACACCTCAGGCACCACGGGGCGACCCAAAGGGGCCGTTCACACCCAGGGCAATTTGCTGGCCAACGCCCGGGCTGCCATCGCCGCGCAAGATCTGGCCCCCTCGGACCGGGTGTTGACCCTGCTGCCTTTGTTTCATGTGGGAGGTTTATGCATCCAGACCCTGCCTGCCTTGTTGGCTGGCGCTTGTGTCGTGTTGCATCCTCGTTTTGACCCGCAACAAGCCTTGGTCGATTTGGAGCGACGGCGCATCACCCTGACCCTGATGGTGCCCGCCGTCATGAAGGCGGTCGTTGAGCACCCCCACTTCCGTGACGCCCAGTTCACCCACCTTCGGGCTTTGTGGGCCGGCTCCAGCGTTTTGCCCGATGAATTGGTACAGATTTGGCTGCACCGGGGGATTCCCGTGTGCAATGTGTATGGGGCCACCGAGACTGGGCCATTTTCTATTGCCTTGGGGCCGCAGCATGCCGCCAGCCATTTGGGCTCATGCGGTTGGCCGGCACTGGGGGTCGAAGCCCGCCTTCAGTCCCTGCCCGGCACCCAGGTCGACGCGACCGTGGGCGAGGTGTGTTTGCGCGGCCCAGCCATCGTTCGCAGGTACTGGCCCGAACGACCGGCTTTGGATGATCAGGGTTGGTTCCACACTGGCGATTTGGCTCGAAAGGATCAAGATCTAAGTTGGCGTATCGTGGGCCGTGCGAAAGACATGATCATCTCGGGTGGGGAAAACATTTACCCGGCTGAAATCGAAAACATCCTGGCGCGTCACCCGGCTGTGGCCGAATGTGCGGCTGTGGGTTTGCCCGACCCGCGCTGGGGCGAGCGGGTGGTCGCGGTCGTGGTTTTGCGCCCGGGATTGGAGCCCAGCGATGACGATTTACTCGATCCCGTGCGATCGGCTCTGGCGCGCTACAAGCACCCACGCCAATTGCTGCGCCTCAACAGCTTGCCCAAAACCGCACTGGGCAAAGTGCAAAAAGAGCGCTTGGTCGCCAGTATCACTGAGCCCGCTGGTACAAAGGCAGAACCTTCGGCAGATTCGCCTCGATCTCCTTGATGCGAGCCTCCCCCGAGGGGTGGGTGCTCATCCATTGCGGCGGGGCATTTTTGTTGGCGGCAGTCATTTTTTGCCACAGTGTGACCCCAGCCTGGGGGTTGTAGCCGGCACGAGCGGCCAACTCCATCCCCACCAAGTCGGCTTCGGTTTCGTCCTCTCGGCTGAACTTCAGAGTCAGCAAATTGGCCCCTTCGCGGGCCACCAGGTCGGTGATTTGCGGGCTGATGCCAAAGACCCCAGCCACGATGGCTCCGCCCAGTCGGGTCAGGCCCTGAGTGGCCGCGCTTTTTCCCATCCGCTCGCGGGCGTGCTCGCGCAGGGCATGGGCAATTTCATGACCCATGACCATTGCAACCTCATCGTCGGTCAACTCCAGTTGCTTCAAGATGCCATAAAAGAAGGCAATCTTGCCGCCGGGCATGCAAAAGGCGTTGATTTGGGCCGAACCGATCAGATTCACCTCCCATTGCCATTGCTTGGCCCTGGGGTTCCATTCGTGGCTGTACGGAATGATTTTTTGTGCGATGTGTCGCAGTCGGATCACTTGCGGGTGATTGGCCGGCCCTAAGGCATTTTTGCTGGCCGCTTGCTCCAACATTTGCTTGTACTGTTGTTGGGCGTTGCGCTCCAATTCTTCCGCCGGAACCAATTTGGCGAACTTCGATTGCTCGCCCACTTCGACACCCTCTCGTGCCCAAGTCTGGCTGCCAAACAGACCCGCGCCAGCGGCGCACCAGGCGCAGCGGTGTATAAATCGTCGTCGATCGGTCTCTTGCATGATCAGATTACCCGTAAAAGACAGAAAATAGCGCTTATGTCCGCTCCTTCAAGCCCACCGCTGCCCCCTCTGCCGCCCGAAGACGCAAGCCTGGGTTGGCGTGGCGCCGTGACAGTTTATTTCAGTCCGCCGGCACTGCGCTTGTTTTTTTTGGGTTTCAGCGCTGGTCTGCCCCTGTTGTTGGTGTTGGGAACCCTCAGTTTTCGCCTGCGCGAAGCGGGTATCGATCGTGCCACCATTGGCTTTCTCAGTTGGGTCGGCTTGGCTTATGCCTTCAAATGGGCTTGGGCGCCATTGGTAGACCGCATGCGACTGCCCCTCTTGCATGCCTGGCTGGGGCGGCGTCGCAGCTGGTTGCTGCTGGCCCAAGCCGGTATCATTTCGGGCCTGTTTGGCATGGCCACCACCGACCCGCAGCAAGACCTCAGTGGACTGGTGTTTTGGGCCTTGGTGGTGGCTTTTGGCTCGGCCACCCAAGACATCGCGTTGGATGCGTATCGCATCGAATCGGCCTCTGTCCGACACCAGGCGGCCCTTGCCGCCACCTATCAGACCGGTTACCGTTTGGCCATGATCTGGGCCGGTGCTGGTGTTTTGTGGTTGGCAGCGACGGCTCAAACAGACAGTGGCTACCAGCACCAGGCTTGGTGCTGGGCCTATTTGGCCATGGCCGCATCCATGGCCGTGGGCTGCCTCACGGTTTTGGTCTCGCCCGAGCCGAAGGCAGTCCCCTTGCCACCGACCAAGGGACTGCCCGAGTGGTTACGCGAAGCCTTGGTCGCCCCCTTCGCCGAATTCATCCAACGCCATCGTTGGCATGCCCTGCTGATCCTGGGGCTGATCGGCATCTACCGCATCAGCGATGTCGTCATGGGCATCATGGCCAACCCTTTTTATGTCGACATGGGTTACACCAAAGAGCAGGTGGCCGCAGTCAGCAAGGTCTTTGGCGTCATCATGACCTTGCTGGGTGCCTTCATCGGGGGGGTGCTCTCGATGCGCTTGGGCATCATGCGCATCCTCATGCTCGGCGCCGTACTCAGTGCAGTCAGCAACCTCTTGTTCGCCTGGCTGGCTCAGCAAGAACCCAGCGTACAGGCCTTGGTTTGGATCGTCAGCGCCGACAATCTGTCGGGCGGCATCGCCTCGGCTGCTTTCATTGCCTACCTCTCCAGTCTGACGCAGGTGCAGTACTCGGCCACCCAATACGCACTCTTCAGCTCCATGATGCTGCTGGCGCCCAAATGGCTGGCGGGCTTTTCAGGCGTATTCGTCGATGCCTACGGCTACCCGGCGTTCTTCACGGCCACGGCCTTACTGGGTGTGCCCGTTTTGATCTTGGTGCACCTTGCGGCCAAAATTCGGCCACATTAAAACGCTCAGGTGCCGCCGACAAACGGGTTGGTTTTGCGCTCGCGCCCGAAAGTGCTCTCGGGGCCATGGCCTGGGATGAACACCGTGTCGTCGCCCAAGGGCCACAGCCTTTGGGTGATGCTGGCGATCAGCGTGTCGTAGTCGCCGCGAGGGAAGTCCGTGCGGCCGATGCTGCCCGCGAAAAGCACATCTCCGACGAAAGCGCGCCCGATCTCGGGGGAATAAAACACCACATGACCCGGCGTGTGCCCCGGGCAATGGCGCACCTGCAAGTTGTGTGCACCAATCGTCACTGTATCGCCATCGTGAAGCCAGCGCGTAGGCTGAAACGGCTGAGCGGGTGGAAATTGGTACATCGCAGCGGCTTGAGTCAAACCGTCGATCCAGAACTGGTCTTCCGGGTGAGGCCCATGGATGGGCAGTTGATGCGCCCGGGCCAATTCGGCCGTGGCTGCCGCATGGTCGACATGCCCGTGCGTGATCCAAATTTGCTCCAATTTCAGACCCATCTTTCGCACCGCATCCTCAATGCGATCGGTGTCGCCGCCCGGGTCAATCACTGCTGCTTGCAGGCTGACATCGTCCCACACCAGTGAACAGTTTTGCTGGAACGGCGTGACCGGAATGGTCAGGTACTTCAACATCGTGTGCTCTCCTTGCTCACCAAGCCTCATCGTAATGCACCGTCAAGGGGGCATGGTCTGAAAATTTTTCGTCTTTGTAAATCGACTCGTCTCGGGCCCGCTCGGCCAACCCGGGAGTGGCCAAATGGTAATCAATGCGCCAACCCACATTGTTGGCGTAGGCTTGGCCTCGGTTACTCCACCAGGTGTAGCAGGCATCTGTCGCGTCGGGTTGCAAACGCCGGTAGACATCGACCAACCCCCCCTCAGTGGTAATTTTTGTCATCCAGGCTCGCTCCTCGGGTAAAAAGCCACTGTTCTTCAGATTGCCTTTCCAATTTTTCAGATCGGCTTCGCGGTGGGCGATGTTCACATCACCGCACAAAATGAACGCGCGTTTTTTCTTCAAAGACTTCAAATGCGGTTCGATCAAGTCCAAAAAGCGGTACTTGGCCTCCTGCCGCTCGGGCCCTGACGAGCCACTTGGAAAATAACAACTGATGATCGACAGTTTCCGCTTGGGGGTATCAAATCGCAACTCGACATAGCGGCCCTCGGCATCGAACTCGCCCCCGTCAAAGCCGACTTGGACTGCGCTGGGTTCGTGTCGCGTGTACACCCCCACCCCCGAATAGCCTTTTTTCATGGCAAAGTGGAAATGCCCACGCAAACCCGCCAGTTCTTCGAACTGACCGGCCACATCCTCTGCCTGCGCCTTGACCTCTTGCACGCAAAGCACATCGGGTGCGTGCTGCACCAGCCACGCCTCCAGGCCCTTGCGCGTTGCCGAGCGGATGCCATTCAAATTCAAACTGGTTAACTTCAACAAAGCAAACACTTCCTCAGAAATTGGGGTCACAGAAATTGGGGTCAGACCCCAATTATGGTTTCAATGCCCCAGGGGTTGCGCGACCCAGGGCTCATAATTGGGGTCTGACCCCAATTTCTGTGACCCCAATTTCTGAACACGACAAGGATTCGGCTTCATGGCACTCGCTAACGACGCATTGGCACATGATTTCATTCAGTTTTCTCTCGATTGCGGGGTGCTGAAGTTTGGTCAATTCAAAACCAAGGCCGGTCGACTCAGCCCATATTTCTTCAATGCCGGTTTGTTTGATCAAGGGGCTTCCTTGGGCCGTTTGGCTGGGTTTTATGCCGACGCCTTGTTGACCAGTGGCATCGAGTTTGACATGATTTTTGGACCGGCCTACAAGGGCATCCCTTTGGGTGCGGCCGTGGCCATAGAGTTGGCCCGTCGTGGCAAGAATATGCCTTTTACATACAACCGCAAAGAAGCCAAAGACCACGGCGAAGGGGGCAGTTTGGTTGGCGCACCGCTCAAGGGGCGGGTCCTGATCGTGGACGATGTCATGAGTGCCGGCACCGCCGTGCGCGAGTCCATTGCCTTGATCGAGTCCGCCGGCGCGCAAGCCCATGCGGTGGTTATTGCCCTTGACCGGCAGGAAAAAGCGACCGAAAAACAGGCCGACGGCCAAGTGATCGATGTGCCCTACAGCGCTGTTCAGTATGTGCGCAATACTTTGGGTTTGTCGGTCTGTGCCATTGCCCGTTTAGATGATCTGCTCAGTTACCTGGGGCAGCGCCAGGGCGCAGACATGGAGCAACACCTGGAACAGATGCGCGACTACCGCCACCGTTACGGCGTCTGATCCGCCCAGCGCCCTCTTGGGGTTGGCAAAATTCATCGCATTTGGATTATCCTTTGGGCAAGGAGATACGCATGAAAACAAACCTTCGTCTGCTGGCCACCAGCCTGATCATTCTTGCCGCTGGCTTTGCACAAGCTCAGGGCAAAGACATCAAAATCGCCCACATTTACAGCAAGACAGGACCGCTCGAGGCCTATGGCAAACAAACCCAGGTCGGCTTGCTGATGGGTCTTGAATATGCCACCGGTGGCACCATGCAGATTGCCGGGCGCAAGATTGTCGTGCTGGAAAAAGACGATCAGGGCAAGCCCGATGTGGGCAAGAACCTCTTGGCCGCTGCCTATGGTGATGACAAGGTCGACTTGGCGGTGGGCCCAACCGCCTCCCCGGTGGCTTTGGCCATGTTACCCGTTGCCGAAGAGTACAAAAAGATTTTGCTGGTCGAGCCCGCCGTGGCCGACTCGATCACGGGTGACAAGTGGAACAAGTACATCTTCCGCACTGGGCGCAACAGCAGCCAAGACGCCATCTCCAATGCCGTTGCACTCGACAAGGAAGGCATCAGCATCGTGACCATGGCGCAAGACTCCGCCTTTGGGCGTGATGGTGTCAAAGCCTTCCGCGAAGCCTTGAAAAAAGCCCGATTGGTCCACGAGGAATACCTGCCCCCGGCCACCACCGATTTCACCGCTGGTGCACAGCGCATGATCGACAAGCTCAAAGACCAACCGGGTCGCAAAGTCATCTTCATCATTTGGGCCGGCGGCAATCCTTTCAAGATCGCCGACTTGGATCTAAAGCGGTACGGCATCGAAATCGCGACTGGGGGGAATATCCTTCCTGCGATGGTTGCCTACAAGCAGTTCCCTGGCATGGAAGGAGCCGCCTACTATTACTTTGGCATCCCCAAGAACCCGGTCAACGAAGCCCTGGTCTCCATGCACTACCGCCAGTACAAGACCCCGCCCGACTTTTTCACAGCCGGTGGTTTCTCGGCCGCCATGGCTTTGGTCTCCGCCTTGAAAAAAACCAATGGTGATACCACCACCAACAAGCTGATCGGCGCCATGGAGGGCATGAGCTTCGATACCCCCAAGGGCATAATGACTTTCCGCAAGGAAGACCATCAGGCCATGCAAAGCATGTACCACTTCAAGATCAAGGTCGATCCTGCTTTCAACTGGGGCGTACCTGAGTTGGTGCGCGAAATCAAACCCGAAGAAATGAACGTTCCGATTCGCAACCAGCGCTGAATCGAAGGCCATCATTCCGTCACTGAGAACCCCAAGCCATGCTCGAGACCCAGGACCTGGGGGTGCGTTTTGGCGGCCATGTGGCTGTCAACTGCGTCAGTTGTCGGTTTCATCCGGGTACCCTGACGGCCATTGTCGGCCCCAACGGCGCCGGCAAGACAACTTACTTCAATCTCATCTCCGGACAAATCCCGGCCCTTCAAGGCCGTGTGCTGCTCGATGGCCTAGACCTTTCTGCGTGGCCCGCTTCGCGCCGAACTCGCGCCGGTTTGGGGCGCGCTTTTCAATTGACCCAATTGTTCCCCCGTCTGAGCGTGTTGGAGAACGTGCGACTGGCGGTTCAGGCGACCCGATCCGGAGCGCATTGGCGCGGACTGAATCCCCACAGCACCCGGTCTGATCATCCCGATTTGCGCGATCGTGCCTTGCAACTGCTCGAATCGGTCGGCATGTCAAATCAGGCGATGTCATGGGTTGCCAGCTTGCCCCATGGCGATCAACGCAAACTCGAGGTGGCCATGCTGATGGCGCTCGAACCGCGCGTCTACATGTTTGATGAACCGACTGCTGGCATGAGCCATGACGAAGCGCCGGTCATTCTCAACCTGATTCGGCAGATCAAGCAAGATCCGCAGGCCATCGTTTTATTGGTCGAGCACAAAATGGACGTCGTGCGCGAATTGGCCGACCGCATCATCGTTTTGCACAACGGTGAATTGGTCGCCGATGGTCACCCCGGCGACGTGATTGCCTCTGCTGTGGTTCAGCAGGCCTACTTGGGCAAGGGCGACGCATGAGCGATTCATTGTTGTGTTTGCAGGGCGTGCACACCCACATCGGTGCTTATCACATTTTGCATGGCGTCGATTTAAAGGTGCCACGCGGTCAACTCACCCTGTTGCTGGGGCGAAATGGCGCCGGCAAAACCACCACTTTGCGCACCATCATGGGTTTGTGGCGCGCTTCGGCTGGTCGCATCGAGTTTCGGGGTCAGGACATCACGCGGACCCCCACCCCCGAAATTGCGCGTATGAACCTCGCCTACGTGCCAGAAAACATGGGCATCTTCCCTGATTTGAGCGTGAGCGAAAACATGTTGCTGGCCGCACGATCGGCGGCTCGGTCAGAGCACATCGACCCGGACCGGCTGGAACATATTTTCCAGATGTTTCCGGCCGTCAAGCAGTTTTGGAAGCATCCTGCTGGAAAGCTCTCTGGCGGGCAAAAACAGATGGTGGCAGTGGCTCGCGCCATCGTTGAGCCGCGCGATTTGCTCATCGTCGATGAGCCCAGCAAGGGCTTGGCACCGGCCATCATCGACAACATGATCGAAGCCTTCGCGCGCCTCAAGCAATCAGGGGTGACGATTTTGCTGGTAGAGCAAAACATGGGGTTCGCCCGCCGCTTGGGCGACCATGTGGCAGTCATGGATCAGGGGCGGGTGGTTCATGCCAGCGACATGGCTTTGTGGCTGGAGCGGCCTGAGTTGCAACAACGATGGTTGGGGTTGAACCTATGAAGAGCACCTGGTGGCAAGACCTCGACACCAGACCCTTGTGGCTGGTGCCTGCTCTGGCTCTGTTCGCCTGGCCTTGGGTGGGCTCTGGCAGCACCTGGGTCACACTCACCTTGGCTGGCTTGGCCATGGGCATGATCATCTTCATCATGGCCAGTGGTTTGACCTGGGTCTTTGGTCTGATGGACGTGCTGAACTTTGGGCATGGTCTGTTCATCGCGCTGGGTGCTTTTGTTGCCACTACTGTCCTTGGCGCCATGACCGATTGGACCAGTCTGCCTCAGTGGGGTCCCAACCTGGCTGCCATCGGGCTGGCCATGCTGGCGGCCATGACACTGGCCGCTTTATTGGGTTGGGCTTTCGAGCGCGTCATCGTGCGTCCGGTTTATGGTCAGCACCTCAAGCAAATTCTCATCACCATGGGGGGCATGATCATGGGAGAAGAGCTGATCAAGGTGGTTTGGGGACCTTTGCAAATCGCTTTGCCTTTGCCCGAAGCGTTGCGTGGCGTTGTCAACCTGGGGGATGCCGCACTGGAAAAGTACCGGGTATTGGCGGTCGGGGTGGGGCTGCTGGTCGTTGCTTCGCAAATGTGGGTGCTCACTCGCACCAAGGTGGGCTTACTGGTTAGGGCTGGTGTCCATGATCGCGAAATGGTTGAGTCTTTGGGGTACCGAATCAGCCACCTCTTCATTGGCGTTTTCGTGGTGGGCAACATGCTGGCCGCTTTGGGAGGCGTGATGTGGGGCCTGTACCAGCAAAGCGTCATTCCGCAGATTGGCGCACAAGTCAATGTGCTCATCTTCATCGTCATCATCATGGGAGGCTTGGGCTCTACCGGTGGCGCACTGATCGGCGCCTTGTTGGTGGGGCTCATGGCCAACTACACCGGCTACCTGGCGCCAAAGCTGGCGCTGTTTTCCAACATTGCCCTGATGGTGGCGGTTTTGCTGTGGCGCCCACAAGGGGTCTACCCGGTCGTCAATCGCTAAGACTTTGGCCCCTATGAAGACACTCAGCCGACTGCTCTCGCACGATCTACCCGCCAGCCGGTGGCTCGCGGCCATGATGATCCTCACCGTCTTGGGATTGGCCTTTGCACCGTTCATTTTTCCCGGCGTCAAAGCCCTGTCTGTGGCCGCCAAAGCGCTGATCTTCATCGTTCTGGTGGCCAGCTTTGACCTGTTGTTGGGTTACGCCGGCATTGTCAGCTTTGCCCACACCTTGTTTTTTGGCATGGGGGCTTATGGCATCGCCATGGCATGCAACCATTGGGGGCCGACTTGGAGTGCCATGGGTCTTGGTTTGTTGTTGGCCTTGGCCTTCAGCTTTGTTCTTTCCTTGGCCATAGGGTTGTTTTCATTGCGCGTGCGCGCCATTTTTTTTGCCATGATCACCTTGGCCGTTGCCGCAGCTTTTCAGACCCTGGCCTCGCAAATGTCCGAATACACTGGCGGAGAGGACGGCCTGACATTCCGATTGCCGGCCCTGTTGATGCCATCGACCGAGTTCAGCGACGACCCCTTTTTGGGTGTCAGCCTAGATGGCAGGCTGCTCAGTTACTACCTTTTGTTCGCCGCCGCCTGCTTGGCCTGGCTGGCCCTGCTCAGGATGGTCAACTCACCCTTTGGCAGCGTCTTGCAAGCAATCCGCGAAAACGAGTTCCGCGCCGAGGCCATAGGCTATCGGGTTGTTCTGTACCGGACGCTGGCCAGTGTCATCTCGGCCTTGTTCGCCTGCCTCGCCGGGGCCATGTTGGCCATTTGGTTGCGCTACAACGGCCCGGACACATCGCTCAGTTTCGAGATCATGATGGACGTTTTGCTCATCGTCGTCATCGGTGGCATGGGTTCCATGTACGGTGCCGTTATCGGTTCGGTGTTGTTCGTCTTGGCACAAAGCTATTTGCAAGATTTGTTGCGTGTGGCACACCTGGGCTTTCAAGATTGGCCCTGGCTGGCAGCCTTGTTTTCTCCCGATCGTTGGTTGCTTTGGTTGGGATTGTTGTTCGTGCTGTCGGTTTACTATTTCCCCAACGGCATCGTTGGCCGACTCAGGCTCTTGTCGGCTCGGCCCTGAGCCCAGCGCGACGCCAGCCCAGATCCATCAGGTCGAAATCAAACCAAGCGCCATTGTGCGCAACCCCGTCGGACTGATGTCATGGATGTGTACAGGCGTGGCCTGTTCGAATTGGCTGTAATTGCGTCGGGTCGACTGCGCGTAGCCCGGGTCGTAGTGGGTCTCCAACAACTGCCGGACCACTTCGCGGGTCTGTCCTGCGCGCGCCGCAGCGCACCAGCCATCAACCACGTCGCGGCCGCGCAAGTCGATCAAAGTCTGCATGCGAGAGCAAAAAAACTCTGAGTCTTCCACAAAGAAAGGATAGTCTTGCATCAGCAATTCCACGCGCAGTTCAGTGCTGACTTCCACCCGCAAGCAGGGGCTGGCGCGCATGGCCAGCATCAACGGTTCAGGGATGCTGACATTGCCGACCTTGCGACTTTCGCTCTCAACGAAGACCTCGAGATGTGGATCCAGACGACCCAGGGCTTCCCACAGCAAAGAGTCGAATTTTTTCTGGCTTGGCTGGCTCTCGCCCGGGATCAGGCCCAGCACCGAACTGCGGTGTCGTGCCAAACCCTCCAGGTCGAGTACCTGCGCACCGGCTTCTTGCAAGGCATGCAGCAAGCGTGTTTTACCGCTGCCGGTCGGACCACAAATGACCCGCCAACGAATCGGGGCCACCCTTTGGGGCAAGGACTCCACCAGGGTTTTGCGAAAAGCCTTGTAGCCACCCTCAATCAACGTCACCTGAAATCCGATCTGGCTGAGTATGTGCGCCAGCGAACCGCTGCGTTTGCCCCCGCGCCAGCAATACACCAGTGGTCGCCAGGCCTTGCTCAGGCCCAGCACATGGGTGCGAATGTGAATAGAGACATTGGCGGCGACCAGCGCAGCACCGATCTTTTGCGCCTCAAATGCCCCTTGTTGCTTGTACAGCGTGCCTACCAGCACCCTTTCCTCGTTGTTCAAGGACGGCCAGTTGATCGCGCCGGGCAGGCAATCCAACGCATATTCCCCCTCGCTTCGGGCATCGATCACGGCGGAAAAGCCTTGCGGATGATCGGGGGGCAAGGACAAACGTTGAGCGGCTTGGGCCGCAGGGATGGTGGTCAGGCTCACAGCAATTTCTTCAGTTCAGGCCAGACATTGTCCAACAAACGAGGTTGAGCTTGGGCATTCGGGTGGATGCGGTCGGCTTGAAACCACTGGTGAATCTCGGCGCCCTCGGTCAGACCTTGTAAAAAGAATGGGACCCGACGCACCTGGTTCTTTTGCGCCAACTGAGCGAACATGTCGCTGAACTGTCGACTGTAATCGGGGCCATAGTTGGGGGGCACTTGCATGCCCAACAGCAACACCCGGGCACCAGACTGCTGGCTGGCGCTGATCATGGCTTGCAGATTTTGTCGGGTGGAGTCCAGCGAAAGACCTCGCAGTGCGTCGTTGCCGCCTAGTTCGATCACCACCACAGCGGGTTGGTGTGCTTTCAACAAAGCACCCAAGCGAGATTTGCCACCGGCCGTGGTCTCTCCGCTGATGCTGGCATTGACCACTTGCCAGCCCCGGTTTTCTGCGGCCAAGCGCTGCTCCAGCAGCGCCACCCAGCCACTGCCACGGGATAGCCCGTATTCGGCGCTCAGCGAATCGCCCAGCACCAACAGACGTTGGATCGATGAGGCCAATAATGCGGTCGGCACACCGGCCATCACAGTCAGGGTAAAGTGGCGTCTGTTCAAAGCCATAGCCCCCATGTCAACCCCTTTACTTGTCGTTTCGCATTTACACAAATCGGTGAGCGACGCCACCGGCTCGCTTGATATTCTCCGTGATATCGATTTCACCGTGGCAGCGGGTGAAACTTTGGCGATTGTCGGTAGTTCGGGGTCGGGCAAAAGCACTCTGCTCTCGCTCATGGCAGGACTCGATGTCCCCACCAGCGGCCAGATCAGACTGCTGGGCCAAGACCTGTTTGAACTCGACGAAGACCAACGCGCCCGTTTGCGTGGCATCAATATGGGCTTTGTCTTCCAAAGTTTCCAGTTGCTCACCCACCTCAATGCCCTGGAAAACGTCATGTTGCCCCTGGAACTTGCCGGTCGACCTCACGCCCGTGCGCAGGCCACAGAGATGTTGCAACGCGTCGGACTGGGTGAGCGTCTGCGTCACTTCCCTAGAGTGCTCAGCGGTGGCGAGCAACAGCGCGTTGCGCTGGCGCGCGCCTTCGTCATGCGGCCTCCCTTGCTGTTGGCCGACGAGCCCACCGGCAGTTTGGATCCGGCCACCGGCGAGCGCGTCATGGACCTGATGCTGAGCCTCAATACCGAGCAGGGCACCACTTTGATCTTGGTCACGCACGACCCTGCTCTGGCATTGCGCTGCGGGCGTACCCTGCGCATGGAAGCGGGGCGTCTGTTGCATTGAAGTCGTTCCCTGCGCCTACAATGGCCCCATGGCCACCACCCCCAAGTTTTTGTTCGGATTTCATGCCGTCGGTGTGCGACTCAAGACCGCGCCCCAATCGATTGAAGAAATCTACATCGAGGCCACCCGCCGCGACGCCCGCATGCGCCAGTTTCTGGAGCGCGCCCGCGAAGCCGGCGTGCGCCTGATCGAGGCCGACGGCCTTCGCCTGGCCCGCATGGCCGGCAACGCAGGCCACCAGGGCGTGGTCGCCAAAGTCCACCCCCTGACCCAAACCCATTCACTCGACGACTGGCTCGACGGGCTGGCACCTGACACGCGCCCGTTGCTGCTGGTGCTCGATGGCGTCACCGACCCGCACAACCTGGGTGCCTGCCTGCGCGTGGCCGACGGCGCCGGGGCGCATGCCGTGATCGCCCCCAAAGACCATGCCGTGGGCATCAACGCCACCGTGGCCAAAGTTGCCAGCGGCGCGGCCGAGACCGTGCCCTACTTCATGGTCACCAACCTGGCGCGCACCCTCAATGAGCTCAAAGAACGCTCGATCTGGATCATCGGCACCAGCGACGACGCGCCGCGCACCCTGTACCAGACCGACCTCAGCATCCCGTGCGCCCTGGTGCTGGGAGCCGAAGGCTCGGGCATGCGCCAACTCACCCGCAAGACCTGCGACGAACTCATCAGCATCCCCATGATGGGCGCGGTCGAGAGCCTGAACGTCTCGGTCGCCAGCGGCATCTGCCTGTACGAGGCCCTGCGCCAGCGCAGCGCCTGAATCAAAGCATCAAAGCTTGGCGCGCAGCAACTCGTTGACCTGTTGCGGGTTGGCCTTGCCCTTGCTGGCCTTCATCACCTGACCCACCAGCGCGTTAAAGGCCTTGTCTTTGCCCGCCTTGAACTGCGCCACATTGTCCGGGTTGGCGGCGATCACCTCGTCGATGATCTTCTCCAGCGCACCGCTGTCGTTCATCTGCTTCAGGCCCTTGGCCTCGATCACCGCATCCACCGACGCACCCTCGCCCGACCACAGCGCGTCAAACACCTGACGCCCCGCGTTGTTGCTGATGGTGCCGTCGGCAATGCGCCCGATCAGCGCCGCCAGTTGCCCCGCGCTGACCGCCGGTGACTCAAACGAGCCTTCGCCGTTGTTCACCCGGCGTGACATCTCGCCCATGACCCAGTTGCTCGCTGGTTTGGCAAGCGTTGCGCCCGCCACCGCCACCACTGACTCAAAATACGCCGCCATCGCCTTGCTCTGCGTCAGCGTCGTGGCGTCGTACTCGGGCAAACCCAGCTCTTGCACAAAGCGCTCGGCCATGGCGCGCGGCAACTCAGGCATCTGGGCGCGCACCTGCTCGACCCATTCGGGGGCGATCACCAGCGGCGGCAGGTCGGGGTCAGGAAAGTAGCGGTAATCGGCCGAATCTTCCTTGGTGCGCATCGCGCGCGTCTCGCCGGTGTCGGGGTCAAACAGCACCGTGGCCTGCACGATCGGGTGGCCGTCTTCAATTTGCTCAATCTGCCAGCGCACCTCATAGTCGATCGCCTGCTGCATGAACTTGAAGCTGTTCAGGTTCTTGATCTCGCGCCGCGTGCCCAGCGGCTGGCCCGGCTTGCGCACCGACACGTTGGCGTCGCACCTGAACGAGCCCTCTTGCATGTTGCCGTCACAAATCCCGATCCAGGTCACGATCTTGTGCAACTCTTTGGCATACGCCACCGCTTCATCGCTCGACCTGATGTCCGGCTCGGTCACGATCTCCAAGAGCGGCGTGCCCGCGCGGTTCAAGTCAATGCCGCTCATGCCCACAAAGTCTTCGTGCAGCGACTTGCCCGCGTCTTCTTCCAGGTGCGCACGCACCAGGCGCACAGTCTTTTTCTCGTCACCCAAATAAAACGACACCTCGCCGCCTTGCACCACCGGGATCTCAAACTGGCTGATCTGGTAGCCCTTGGGCAAGTCGGGGTAAAAATAATTCTTGCGCTCAAAGACGCTGCGTGGCGCCACATGCGCGCCGATCGCCAGCCCGAAACGGATGGCACGCTCGACCGCGCCTTTGTTCATCACCGGCAGCGTGCCCGGCAGCGCCAGGTCAACCGCACACGCCTGCGTGTTGGGCTCGGCCCCGAACGCGGTCGACGCGCGCGAAAAAATCTTCGACGCCGTCGTCAACTGGGTGTGGGTCTCAAACCCGATCACCACCTCATAGCCCTGGATCAATTTGGTCTGATTCATCATCGTGCCCCCGCACCCGCACCCGCACCCGCCGCTGCGCCAGGGCGCTGCACATGGTGGTCGCTGAGCTGTTGCCACTGGTGCGCCACTTGCAACAAACGCGCCTCGCCAAAATAGTTGCCAATCAGCTGCAAGCCCACCGGCAGCCCGTGGGCGCCAAAGCCTGCCGGCACGCTCATGCCGGGCAGCCCCGCCAGCGACGCGGGCAGCGTGAAAATATCGGCCAGATAGTCGGCCACCGGGTCATCGCTGTTTTGGCCGATGCGCCAGGCCACCGTCGGTGCCACCGGCCCCGCGATCACATCGCACACCGACAACGCCCGCTGAAAATCATCGGCGATCATGCGCCGGATCTTTTGCGCTTGCAGATAGTAGGCGTCGTAATACCCGTGCGACAGCACATAGGTGCCGGTCATGATGCGGCGCTTGACCTCGGCCCCAAAGCCCTCGGCCCGGCTCTTCTTGTACATGTCGATCAAATCATCCGGGTCTGCCGTGCGGTGGCCAAACTTCACGCCATCAAAGCGGCTCAGGTTCGACGACGCCTCGGCCGGGGCAATGATGTAATACGCCGGAATGGCCAACTCGGTCAGCGGCAGATCCACCTCGACCCGCACCGCACCCTGACGCTCCAGCACCGCCAGCGCCGACTCGATCGCCGTGCGCACATCGTCGGCCAGGCCCGGGCCAAAAAACTGCTTCGGCACCCCGATGCGCAAGCCCTTCAATGGCTCGTTGAACCAACGGGTAAAGTCCTCGGTGGGCACCTCCAGGCAGGTCGAATCGCGATCGGCATCAGGCCCGCACATCGCCCCCAACAGCAACGCGCAATCTTCTGCGCTGCGCGCCATCGGCCCCGCCTGATCCAGGCTCGACGCGTAGGCGATCATGCCGTAGCGGCTGATGCGCCCATAGGTGGGTTTGATTCCCGTGATGCCGCAAAACCCGCTCGGCTGCCTGATCGACCCGCCGGTGTCGGTGCCCGTGGCCGCAGGCACCAGGCCAGCGGCCACCGCCGCTGCGCTGCCCCCCGACGAGCCACCCGGCACACGGCTCGGGTCCCAGGGGTTCTTCACAGGGCCAAATGCCGAATTCTCGTTGCCCGAGCCCATCGCAAACTCATCGCAATTGACCTTACCCAGGCACACCATGCCTGCGCCGCCGGTGGCCTTGGCGTCGTCTTGCGCACCCTCGGCCCCCAGACGTCGCACCACCGTGGCATCAAAAGGCGAGCGATAGCCCGCCAACATCTTTGACCCCGCCGTGGTGGCGTAGTCGCGCGTGACAAAAATGTCCTTGTGCGCCAGCGGCACCCCCTCCAGCGGCCCGGCCGTGCCCGCCGCCAGACGCGCATCGGCACGCCGCGCCTGCGCCAGCGCCGCCTCGCCATTCACATCCAGAAAACTGCCACTCGCATCGCCCCCGATCCGGGCCAAACAATGTTGTGCCAACTCAACCGCGGAAAACGACTTGTTGCGCAAACCCTGCGCCAACTCGGCCACGCTGTATTCGTGCAAAGACTTGTTCATGGCGGCCCTCACTCGATCACCTTGGGCACCAAAAACAACCCGCGCTCCACCGCCGGGGCGCTGCGCTGGTTGGCCTCGCGCGCATTGGGCTCAGTGGCCACATCGTCGCGCAGGCGCAGCGCCATCGGCTGCACCACCTCGATCGGGTGTGCCAGCGGCACCACGCCAGCCGTGTCCACGCCCTGCATGGCCTCGACCAGCTTCAAAAAGCCGTTGATTTTGGTTTGCGCCTGCGCCGCCTCGTCGGGCTGCAACGCCAGCCGGGCCAGGTTCGCAATGCGGTCTATGTCTTGTGGGGTCAGTGACATGGGTTTTGTGCGTAAAAGCGCAATTATCGCCGCACTTAACCCGCCCGCCAGGTCGACAACTTGCCCATTTTGTAGCGCAATTGGGCGGTTCGGGTGACCCGCCCAATTGCAGTGGCTTTAGCGCTGTGCAGACTTCAGTCGCGCAATTTCTTCTTGTGCGGCTTGAAGTTGTTGCACAACTAGCGCGGCTTTCCTTTGGGCCTGTGTTGCTTTCCTTTTGGCTAGTTCTGCCTCTTGCCGGGCCTTTTCCGCATCAGCCTTGCTTTCCAGTGCATCGTTCTCTAACGTCCACTGGACACGCTGATAGTCCAGGCGCGAGGCGTAGATGTGATAGTTTTCTTCTTTCTCAGAAAAATTGTGCAGTACCGTCATGGCTTTCCTCATTTCGGGTGTGTGCATCCATTCGGGCAGGTTGACATCGTTCAGCGTATCGCCCTCGACAAATAATTTTAGCCACCTTTGCTGCTCATTAGCAACATCGCCCACTTTGCATTTATTCAGTTCAATCACCCAGATGCCACCATGTTCGACCAGGGTCTGGTTGGACTCGTCTCTGAGTTTGTAGCGATGGATCGGGAGCGGGTCGTGCGGCGTCACCACCGAGTTGACCAGCCAGATGCTGTATGCGGGTTGCAGCTTGTCGTAGTGATCTCCGCTGACGACTTGCTTGGCATACAAGTCAGACCAGCAGTAGATCATGCGGTAGCGCAGATCGCGCTTTCGCAGCATCTGGATCTCGACCTGAAACATCCGAGACGTGGTGTCACGGGCCTTGACATCAACGATGTGCATTTTGTCGTTGGCAAACTCGCGCTCTCTGGCTGGGTTGAGCAACTCCACCGAGGTGATGGGCGAGGCAACTCTTCCCCCAGGATGGCGTTGAGAAAGTGAACCAGCAGATGGCGGTTGTCCTCGGCCCCCAAGATGGCTTTGAACACGCAATCCACCTTGGGGTCGATGCGATGTTTCATGGACAGGCATCGTAGAAATGCCGTCCATCGTTGTAAATATCACTGCTTCTGTGAATCAGTTACATCAGACGCACGCTTCAGCTTGAACTGCGTGGGCGACTCTTCAAAGTCGTTGGTGGTGCGCAGTGCGGCAATGAGCTGCGGCAGTTCTGTGTAGTCGAACTCTGAGCACCACTGCGCCGCGAATGCGAGCGCTTTGATAAAGCCATCGGGCTCGTTGTTCTGCGTCAGCGCTCGCTGGCAATCCACGTACTGAGGATGAAACAGCGTTGGAATGATGATGCGGGATAGCCCCAGCCGGGACAACTCGGCATTCATGGTCAGGCGTGACAGTCGGCCATTGCCGTCGTCGAAGGGGTGGGCCTCGGAAACCAGGAATGCATAGAAGATGGCGCGCGCCAGACCTTCAGGTACGCTCATGGCCAGTTGCGAGCCTTCTTGCAGTGTGCCCCGCACAAAGCCAGGCAGCACAAACTGAGTTGTGCCAGCAAAGTTGGCTTGCGTCTTCAGCTCCCCGGGCCGCGCCTCGGGGCGTCGTTCGAGCATCGCGCGGTGGCGCTCTTGCAGTCCGGCCACGAAGTCAAGTCCGGGTGGAGGGATGCTGTCGCGCGTCCCCGAATTCATGGCCTGCTGGAATACGCCCAAAACGTCGTGCGAGTCTTTCGGACGGCCTGGCACGATGGCGTTGCGAAGCACAATGGCTTGCGCCTCCTCGATGGAAAACTTCGTGCCCTCAACGTAGTTGGAGAAGTAGGACTCAATGAACGCCGCATGCAGCTTGGCATTGCCTGTAGGGGTCTGGTCCCGAATGCGAGGAAGCACATCCGATCGCAATGCCGATGCGAGCCGCTCGAAGCGAGCCATCCGTTCGGGGTCCACCGGGGTGCCTTGGGCGACCAGCTGACCTGCCCGGGTGCGCAGCGCGCCTCTTTTGTGCGTTTTAAGCAGCAGGCCAACCATTTCGTTGAGCGTGTCGAAGGCGCTTTGCGCTTGCATCGCAGGCACAAGCGCGCTGGCTGCGTCTCGAACCTGGTTCAGGGCTGTCTCGCCTGAAGCGTTGAGAATGGACACCAGGCGCTCTTCTACGGCCACCCGTCCCACGCGTGCCGGCCGCTTGCCGACCACGCGGCCCAGGTTCTCCAACAGGGCACGTGCGCTAGAGGCCCAGTACAACCCTGTGTTTCCCAGAGCCAGATCGCCAGGTTGGGCACCTGGACCCTGCAGCAGCACGAGGTCGACGCCTGGCAGGTGGATGGTACGGTTGTAACGGGTGGGGTGACTCAAGGTGACATAGCTCTCGGGCGTCAGTCCACGGGTCAGCGCACTGACGTGCGAGACCACCGCATCGGGCACCAGATGCCCGGCGATTAACTGCCAGTGACGCTGGACGCGCGAGCGGACCTCCTCCTCAGTGCCTTCGCTCACGTAAACACCAGAGGCGATGCGCACAAGCTTCCCGGCCTTTGCGCGCCGTTGAAGCTGGCGAGCGAATGTTGCGTCGTCCCTGGCAAAGAAGACTTCGGCGTAGGGCTGTCGCGAAGAAGCTTTCTTTGATCCAGGTGCTGGCCGTGATTGTCGTTATTTAACTTTATAAAAACAAAAATTGTCGTGAATCAACTAAATTGATGGTAGCCCCCTGGCCATGCAAACCAGCGGTTGGAAATCACGGGCGGACCAATCGAAAGTTGGGTCTTCTTTGGGTTGATGGACGTCAGGTCGCTTGTCGGGGGTGGCACGCCGCTCATAGCGTTTGCGGTGCCGGTGGATGTCTGCGGTGACTTTAGCGTTGTGCCGACTTCAGTCGGGCCATTTCTTCTTGAGCGGCCTGAAGCTGTTGCATGAGTTGCTGCTTGACCTGCTTAACTTCTTGGGCAGCTTTTCTCTTGGCTTGCTTAACATCCTGCGCGGCTTTTTTCATGCCCAGTTCCAGTGCTTGCTGGGCCTTTGCCGCGTTCTCCTCCAGTGCCCACTGGACACGCTGATAGTCCAGGCGCGAAGCGTACATGTGGTAGTTTTCTTCTTTCTCAGAAAAATCGTGCAGTACCGACATGGCTTTCCTCATTTCGGGTGTTTGCATCCACTCGGGCAGGTCGACATCGTTCAGCGTTTCGCCCTCGACAAATAATTTTAGCCACCTTTGCTGCTCATTAGCCTCATCGCGCTCATTGGGTGTATCTCATTGATATCCTCTTCTTGTAACGAATAGAAAAATCAGATAAATTAATCGCTGACGCGTCGATGACATCACCCGCAAGGGCGCTCCGGCGTAAAGAGTGTGAAGGCCTCCCCAGTGGAGGCTTTCCGCTTTGTGGGGCACAAAGTTGGCTTGGTCATGACACCTACCCCACCCGCCGCACCTGGTCTGCCATGGCCGGCAGCTGCACCGTGCGACTCATCCACTCGATCAGCACCATCACCCGCTGCTGGCCGTCGCGCATCTGATACACCCCCTCAAACCCGGCAAACGGGCCGTGCGTCACCACCACCCGCTCCCCCGGCTCAAAGAGGCGCTGCGGCTCGCTCCGGCGGGCCTGCTCTTGCAGCTTGAACCATTCGATCAGGTCATCGCTGATCCGCGCCGGTCGGGTGCCAAACCGCACCATGTGCAACACCCCTTGCGTGGAGCGAATCGGCCCCCAGGCCTTGTCCCCCAGTGCCGTGCCCAGACGCACAAACACATAGCGCGGAAACAGCGACACATCGACCGGATGCACCGCCTTTTGGCGCACTTTTTCCACCCGCATCGTGGGCAAAAAGCAGGGGTAGCCCTGCCGTTGCAAGTGGGTCAGCGCCACCGCTTCCTGGCGGATCTTGGTGTAGATCAGGTACCAATGCATGGTGCGAAAAGAGCCCCCGAAAAGACGATGTGCGCCCACCATTTTTGATCCATATCAAAGCATAAAATGGAAGTAAATTAGAACTTTATAATCTAATAAAAGAAAACGCCTTCACATGAAAGGCGTTGGGCCGAAGATGCGATCTTCGGTGGGGTTAATGAACTCCATTGTATTCATCAATTGGGCTCTGCCCCAATTTTCGGGCTACTCCTGAATGCCAGCTTGAATGAACAGCACAAAACCCATCCAATCTGCGACACCCTGGGGCCTGTACGGTGCCATCGCCACCCTTTGGGTTTGGTTGCTGATCGGTGCCATGCACAATGGGGCTCAACTCAGCGACAACCTGGAGCATTTCATCTGGTCACACAGCTTCCAGTGGGGCTACTGGAAGCACCCGCCATTGCCCACCTGGCTGGTCTACGGCCTCAACCATGCCTTCGGTCCCAACGCACGATGGACCTATGTCTTGGCCGGCTTATGCTTTACCGTGACCCTGGTGGCCACATACCGCATCGCCCAACACCTGTTCGATCGCCATGCGGCTTCTGTGGTCGCCATGATCATCAGCCTGCACCTGGGGTTCACACGCGGCGCGCAACTCTACAACCACAACACCGTCATGCTGAGCACGATCGCGCTCACCGTCTGGGCCGCCCTGTGGGCTGTGCAACGTGGCCGCCTGGGGTGGTGGGTCTTGGTGGGCCTGCTGGCGGGGCTGTCGATGCTGGCCAAGTACCAGTCCGCATTCCCCCTGTTGGGCATTGTGTTGGCCATCGCACTCAGCCCCGACAGGCGCAGACTTGTCGCTGGTGTGTTGATCGCTGTGGCTGTTGCGTTGTGTGTGATGACACCGCACTTTGTTTGGCTCATGAACGCTCCCGCCACCCCGTTGCAATACGCCATGGGTTATGTGGGCGACGACCCGGCGCAAGCCAGCCGATGGATGCGGATGGTGGAGTTTGTGCTCCGGCAACTCCACTACTACCTGCCGCTCATAGTCTTCATGGCTTTGGCGGTCGTTTATCAACTCAGCCGCCAAAGGTTGCCAACATTCAGGCCAGTCAAGCCATTTGATCCAACGCAAAAGGCCTGGATGATCGGCTTGCTGGCTTTACCTTTGTCAGTGATGGTTGTCATGGCATTGGTCTTTGGCGTACAAATTCAAAGCCCCTGGGGGCTGCAAGCCTTGCAATTCTTGCCTGTTTTCATAGCCCCATGGGTGATGAAAAAAGTGCAGTCCGTTCAGCCTGTTTCACGTGCGGGCATGGTGGGGCATTCAACTCGTTGCCTTGACGTTTTGGGTGGCTCAAAATCAGGGGTGGGTAGAACACAGCCATGAGACAGTCACCATGCGCGAACTGCCCGCCCAAGCCATTGCACAACAGGCACAGGCCTATTGGCGTGCGCACACCACTTGCCCTCTGCGCTATTTGTCGGGTGACACCACCATGGCGGGCATCATTTCCATTTACTCGGGCCATCACCTGCTTGTCCTTGAAGACAATGATCCGGCCAAATCGCCATGGATCGATCTCGCGGACATGCGCCAGAGTGGTTACTTGGCCATATCCGTCAACTCCAGCCCCGAGCCCGTCACCGACGCCTTGGTCATTCCACTGGTGCTGCGAAAGCATCAAAATCAAACCAACCCGCCTCACAGCGATATGGTGATCCGGTTTGTGCCGCCCGAAGACTGCGAACAGGGCATTTAGTTCATGGCGCACCAGCGCCGGTCGTTTGCCAACGCCACGCGTCGCGACACATCTCGTCCAGGCTCAACTGTGCTCGCCAGCCCATGAGTTGCTGTGCCAAGCCCACATCGGCAAACCGCACCGCCACATCGCCTGCCCGGCGAGCTGCCCACCGATAGGGCACTTGGACTGCGTTGACACGCTCAAACGTGTCGATCATTTCTTTCACGCTCACCCCACGCCCGGTGCCCAGATTCACCGTCAGGCCCTTGTCCTGATGGGCCATATAAGCCAGAGCCGCCACATGCCCTGCGGCCAAGTCTTGCACATGGATGTAATCGCGCACCGCCGTGCCATCGGGGGTGGGGTAATCGTCGCCAAAAATGCTCAAGTGGGGGCGCAAGCCCTTGGTGGCCTGAGTGATCATCGGCATCAAGTTTTGCGGCACGCCGATCGGCAACTCCCCCATCTCACCACTGGGGTGGGCTCCGACCGGGTTGAAATAACGCAAAACCGCCACCTGCCAGCGCGGGTCGGCGGCTTGCACGTCGCACAACAGTTGTTCACACATCAGCTTGCTGCGCCCGTAGGGATTCGTGGCATCCAGCGCGGCCGACTCGTTCAAGGGGCATGCGGCATCTTCAGCGTAGACCGTGGCCGATGAGCTAAAGACCAACCGCCGCACACCCGCCACATCCATGGCCCTGAGCAGTTGCAATGTGCCGCTCACATTGTGTTCGTAGTAATTCAGCGGCACCTGCACCGATTCGCTCACCGCTTTCAGGCCGGCAAAATGGATCACCGCATCAAAGCGATGGTCGGCAAACACCTGGGCCAAATCATCAGGTTGGCGCACATCCCCCTGCACCAACGTCACTTTGGGTCCGCCCAGTCGTGCGATGGGCCCCAGCACCGCCGAAGTGCTGTTGGACAGATTGTCAAAAAGCACCACCGCAAAGCCCGCTTGCAGCAAAGCCACCGAGGTGTGCGAGCCGATGTATCCACAACCGCCTGTGACCAAGACCTTCATGCCCATGGCCACACACCCAAACGATCACATAAAGAGGTCATGGCAAAAACTTTGAAGTGGCGGTGGCTTGACCTACCTGTTTGCAAGCGAAAGTCGGTCTGGCATCCTGGTCATCGAGCCTTGAGGCAGAACTGGAACCGACTTGTGAGGCCAGAAGAATCTGCCAAAGTTTTAAAATGAAAATATTATAACTAATTAATAAAATTTAAATAGTTTTAAAAAATTCAAATAAATCGCAGACAAGTCATCGACCCAATGGATAAATCGCCAAGAGCAGTTGCCCTAAATTTTTGACAAGCGAATAAAAATCGAATGGGGCATCAACTTGATCACCATCATCACCGCCCACCAAAACGACGGCACATAAACTTCTGCTTGACGCCGGTCGATGGCGGTCACCATCTTTTGCGCCACGTCATCAGGCTTGGCCCACAGCAAACCTTTTTTGAATGATGCCGCCATGGGCGTATCCACCAAGCCGGGTTTGATCGTTACCACCGCCACACTGGATTTGTGCAGGCGTTGTCTTAAGCCCGACGTGAAGGCCGTCACCATCGCCTTGCTGCTGCCATAAACATAATTGCTGGCTCTGCCCCTGTCCCCAGCCACCGATGAAATGACGGCGATGGTGCCAGCCTTGCGTTCTTCAAATCGGTTGGCGATCAGGGTCAATAGACTCAAAGTAGAAATGGCATTGATGTGCACTGAATCGAGCATTTCCTCAAGATTCGCTTCACACCTTGTTTGGTCGGGCAGCACACCGTGGGCAATCAGCACCACATCCACCCCGCCCATTTGGGCCTCGGCAGCATCCAAGATGAACGGATGAGCGCCCAAGTGGCTCAAATCGGCGCCATGAACATGCGCTGCAGTAGCCCCCCGCACTTTCAAGTCGGCGGCCATGACCCCAAGCCGCTCTCCATCTCGGCCCACCAAAAAAAGCTCATCTTTCCTGGCTGCCCACAGCCGTGCGCAGTGCTCGGCAATCGCAGAGGTTGCGCCAATGATCAATATCTTTTTCATGCCAACCCCAGTCGCTTTGATTGTTTGGAGCAAAACCTGCCAACCGCCCCATACTTGTGGCGCAGCTCTTCAAATTGAACCCAATTCGGATAAGTCGCTTTAAACGTGCTCTCGCGCATCAATGCATCTTTGGTCAAATAAATGCGCCCACCCATGCCTGCAACCACATCGTCCAGCCGTTGCAGCAATTCAATGGCGCTGGCCGACATTTTGAAATCCAGGGTCAGCGTATACCCCGCAATGGGAAACGACAGCAAGTTCTGGTTGGCGAGCCCAAACGCCTTCAGCACCGACAAAAAAGAACCCAAACCACTTTGGGCGATCAGGGTCAATATGGTCCGCATGTTCTTGACGCCATCTGTTTTGGGCAGCACAAACTGGTATTGCATAAACCCTGCTTTTCCGTACAACTTGTTCCAGCCATCTAGCGCATCCAAGGGATAAAAATAAGACAGCAACTCAACATTTGTTGTGTTGTCTGATGCTTTCGCAAAATAGGCCGCATTGAACGCACGCATGGTCATGCGATTGAGCAAGCAGGCCGGTGTGTGAAAGGGCACCCTGACCGGATCTCTGGCAGGCTGCTCCAGGCCGCCACCATCAAAATGCTCGCCCAGCATCAACACACTGCGCCCCATGCGCCGGCCTGTGGCCAGACAGTCGATCCACGCCACGCTGTAAGTCGACTGGGCGTGCGCTTCAAAAGACTCACAGACCTCTTCCAATGAGCCTGCCTTGATCGTCGTTTGCGTGATCATCGCGGATGTGACGGGGATCAACCTCAGGGTGGCACTGAGAATCAACCCCGTTAAACCCATGCCCCCACACGTGGCATGAAATAAATCGGGCAACTGTGTGCTGGAGGTGGTCACGACTTCACCCGAGCCCAACATCATGGTCATGGACACAACATGCTGGCTGAAGGTGCCCGAAACATGATGGTTCTTTCCATGCACATCACTGGCAATGGCACCCCCCACAGTCACCAGGCTGGTGCCGGGTGTCACCGGCAAAAACCACCCATGAGGCACAATCAACTTCAAAATCTCGCGAAGCGTCATTCCAGCCTCTGCGGTGAGCAGACCCGTCTGAGGGTCAAACTCAACAAAGTGATCCAAACATGTCGTTTGCAGCACCCGGTCCGCTGTGGCACTGTCGCCATAACTTCGCCCCATGCCGCGCGGGATGACACAAGCTGCCTGGCTCAGTATGTCTCGGCAACCTGACTGTGACAGCGGGCTAAAAACAGTCGCATCCACCAGCCTGGGATACCCTCCCCACCCGCTGATGGTTTGCCCCGGCATGGTCATACCACCACCCTGGATCGACTGCTGACAAATACATATTTTTTATCCAGCTGGTACTTGACATAAAAGCCAATCGCCAAGCCGATCACACCGCCCACATACCGCATCAGATCCGTGTCAAAGATCAAGTGAAGCGCATATTCCGCGCCCCAAAATATGGCGGTCGTCAACACGCCCATGAAGCTGTACAACACAAAAAGCCTGCCGTCATGCGCAATGCTCTGGCTGGTAAAAGAAAAGATGTATCGCTTCTCCAGTACATAACGCAAGGGCAAGCCCGCGATCGTGCCCACCAGAATAGAAACCTCAACAGCATACGGCCCCGTGTAGGCCCAAATGGAAACCATCTGCATACCGATGTTGATGGCCGTGGATAACGCTGCGAAAAGCGAATAAAGCACGGCGATGCTGACCACAGTCTTGGACATTACCTGCCAATGCCTTTTGAAGCCAGAATGAATGAAACAGCCATCAGAGCCGCTACGACCAGGCTGGCTTTGTCTTTGACGGCAAACACGATGGGGTCATCGTGCATCTCGCCCCTGTGCGCTTTCAGCCACATCCAGCTGATCCAGAACAGCATCAAGGGCACGGCAAACCCGATCAACTCAGGTTGTGCATACAGTGTGGCAAACGTCCCGCTCTGGAAGTAGAGCGCCAGCACCACCACCGCCGAATACCCGGCAGCCACCCCCAAGGTTTGCAACAGTGGCGCGTCATTCACGGCATAGCCTCTGCCGTTTGCCACTTGGCTGTCCGCCTGTGCCTGTGCCTGCAGCTCTACATAGCGCTTGACGAAGGCCAGCGACAAGAAAATAAAAACTGAGAATGCCAGCAACCAAAAAGACAGCGGTATGGCCACCGCAGCCGCCCCGGCCACGATGCGCAGCGTGTAAAGCGCGGCCAATGTCAGGCCATCGATCAATACCATCCGTTTCAGCCACAAAGAATATGCTGTGGTTGCCACAAAGTAGACGATCAGACATGGGGCAAATGCGCCACCCACCCAACACCCCAATATCAGACTCAAAATGGCAAACAGCGGAGCCAGCACCACGCCATACATGATGGGCATGTCTGCCGAGGCAAAAGGCCGCGACTTTTTGCGCGGGTGTCTGCGGTCACTGTCCAAATCAAGCAAATCATTGGTCATATAGACCGCTGAGGCACACAAACTGAATGAAACAAAGGCCAACAGTAGCGCGGATAACGAATGCAAATTGCCGATTTGATGCGACGCCAGCAAGGGCACAAAAAGCAGCAGGTTCTTCAGCCATTGATGCACACGAAGCAGGCGAACCCAATGCGACAGCCCAATCGATTGGCGTGGCATCACTTTGGACACTGTCGCAATTTTTTCGGCCTGCCGCGCGAGCCCATTGCCTGCATTCACGACAATGGCTTCACGGGCACCTGCCCACACCGCCAAATCTGCTTTTGAATTGCCCGCATAGTCATAGCCCTTTGCGCCAAACTTGGCCTCCAGTGCCGCTCGTTTGCTCGCGCCAGCCATGTTGCTCATGCCGTCACTGGCCATCACCTCACCAAACAGGCCAACATGGTTGGCCACGGCAGTGGCAACCCGCACGTCTGCCGCCGTGCAGAGCACCAATTTTCTGCCACCTGACCTCTCCGCTTTGAGCCACTCTATCAACTCAGCGTTGTAGGGCAGCAGCGATGCATCTAAAGAAACGCGATCTGCGATCTTGGCCTTCAGCGCAGCTTTGCCTTTAATAAGCCAAATCGGCAATGCGAACGCCATCCAGGGCTGCGCACGCAACAGTGCCACGACCGATTCATGCAATGTATCGGTGGCAGTCAACGTGCCATCCAGATCGATGGCAAGCACAACGCTGGCTTGAGTGCTCAAATGTTCCTCATCATCTCCAATGTGTCGCGACATGTGCCATGGGCCAAGCATTCAAACAACCGTCAGGCAGGCTTAACTTCATGCGAATTGACCCTGAAAAACAGCGTGCAAAAAACCCAGGTGCTGGCCACTGAAAACAGTGTCCAATCCAATATCTCGTCCACATATCCGATCTTTTTTGTAAATCGTGACAGCCATAAAAAAGCCACCACCATCACGGGTGCAGCCAGAAACCTGTGCGCATCATGCGCAGCATGTTCATAGGCAGAAATGAGTAGCGGCAAGGCCAGGCACAAGAAAATCAATCGATAGTCGTAGCTGGCCCCAAACACGAATGCCGCACAGAAAACGCAAAGCCCGGCCAGCGCGAGGTTGCCGTTCAAATCGTCTTCCAACGCAGGGAGATGATTCGGAAAAGGCCTGGGCAGTTTCATGGCCAGCACGCTCACAAGCGTGCACAAAAAGGCCATCAAACTCAGCGCAAAACCTGACATGCTCATGCCCGTGGTCACCGTGTCGTCACCGGTCAGCCATCGTTTCAGCCCAATCAGCACCGGCAGCGAGCCAAATGTTGTCCAGTCGTCCTTGGGCGTGTTCATCAATACAGTGACAAACCTTCCGTCCGCTGCCCACCATGCCGCGCCCAGGCCCACCGCGGCTGTGGCGAGGCCCAAGGCCCAATGGCGTCGATGTCTTACAAGCAACGCCATACAAACCACCGGGTAAAGTTTCAGCACCGTCAGCGCGACTATTCCAATTGCTCGGACACTTTGTTTGGCAATGTGCCCCAGGCGTTCGGTGAAGACAATGGTCATCACCAACAATGAAAAAATCACCAGGTCAATATTGCCCCGCTCCATGCCCAGCAACACCGAGGGCGAAAGCACGGCCCCCATCGTGACCACCCCCCCTGTTCGTGTTTGTGGCCGAAAGATGAGCCACAACGAGATGAATGCCATGCAGATGATGGCCACCCCAAACCAGGGGGTTGTGGCTGCAGAGGCGCCCACGTGCTTGAGCTGCAGCCAAACGGGCGGATAGTTGAGCAACAAGCCTTGGAATGGTACCAATGGGTCTGGATGGCTTCTCCAGTATGCGTTGCATGCACCCGGCAGGTAGGGGTCGACGCCGTCGGCGACACAGGCGATCGAATGGGTGATCGCCCGCAGATCATTGAAACTGTTCTTGACGCCAGCGACACCCATTAACCTCCAGGCGAGCATTCTGTCCTGTGTGGCGAAAAAAAGGCAGGTGAAACTGATCAAAAATAAAAACACAGCCGTCAAAACGGCGGCTCTGCCGGTCAACAAGACGTGCGTTAGGGTTTTGATCTTTTCAACCATCATCAAATATGATTTCTAAATAGGTAATTTATTACATAAAAGTATATAATAAATAATTACTTGAGAGCTCTCCCGCCAAGAGGTCGTTTTTCACCAAAACGCGCAGTCCATCACCTGGCACTCAAAGCCATCATCCATCCACTGGGGTCATGAGTCAGTCATCCAAAACATTGATCGTGGGTTGCGGTTTTTCGGGTGCGGTCATTGCGCGCACACTGGCTGAGCACGGCAGGGTCGTGCACATCATTGACCAGCGCAACCACATCGGCGGCAATGCCCATGACTTCGTCAATGAGCACGGGATACGTGTCCATCAATACGGGCCCCATTTATTCCACACCTCCAACGACAAGGTGGTCCAGTGGCTGTCCGCTTTTACCGACTGGTTGCCCTACCAACATCGGGTCAAGGCCTTGTTGTCAGATGGCCGGTATGTGACCCTGCCCGTCAACAAAGAGACGGCCGAGATCGTTGGTTGCGATCGCATCATCGATGTGTTCTTCCGGCCCTACACCCGCAAGATGTGGGGCGTCGAGTTGGAGCAACTGGACCCGGCCATCTTGCAGCGGGTGCCGGTGCGCGACGACCTCAACGAGTTTTACTTCCCCAACGACACCTTTCAGGCCATGCCCAAAGATGGTTACACCGCCATGTTCCAGCGCATGCTCGATCACCCCAACATCCAGCTGCAGTTGAACAAGGCCTTTGACAAAGCCGTGGAGGGGCAATACAGCCATGTCTTTAATTCAATGCCCATCGATCAATATTTTGATTACTGCCTGGGCGAGTTGCCGTACCGATCGGTCAAATTTCACCATCACACGCTGCCCATGCCATCAATCCTGCCGGCGGCCACGGTCAACTTCACCCACGACCAGCCCTACACCAGGGTCACCGAGTGGAAAAAGCTGCCAGGCCATGGTGAGCATCCGTCACACACCACGCTGACCTTTGAAGAGCCCTGCGACTACAAAGACAACCACATGGAGCGCTATTACCCGGTCAAAGACCTGCAGGGGATCAACCTGCAACGCTACCAGCAATACCGAGACATGGTGCCAGCTCACATGACCTTCATCGGGCGCTGTGGCCTATACGCCTATCTGGATATGCATCAGGCGATCAGCAGTGCGCTGGCGGCGGCGGACAACCATCTGAAGGGTTTCGCAAAAGCGATGCCATTTGGGTGCTGCAATTAAAGAAAAGAGTAAAGACATGGGCGTTGATCTTCACGGATTGAATTTTTTGCGATATGCAAAAACAAAACAGCCATTGGGATCCGTCATCACCATTGGGCGTCAGGGATTGCATGTCATTGAACCCCTCGTGAAAGAGATATTTCAAACAGGGGCCAGCTACAAAAACCAAACCTATTGCGAAGAGCTGTTAACAAAATATATGGGTGCAACAGGCGTTGAATCTGTGGATCACAGCAACTTCGAAGGCGCCTCGCATGTTCACGACATGAATCAACCCTTGCCTTCTGATCTGGCGGGCAGATTTGACACCGTATTTGATGGGGGTTGTTTAGAGCACATCTACAACGCGCCACAAGCTTTGAAAAATTGTTCACTGCTGTGCAAACCCGGGGGCCAAATTTCGCATGTGCTCCCGGGCAACAATTTTTGCGGACATGGCTTCTGGCAGTTTTCGCCAGAGTTGTTTTTCTCTTTGTATTCAGAGGGCAATGGTTATGCAGACACACAAGTGTTCATGGCCGATCTCTATAACACAAGGCAGTGGTATCAAGTCAAAAAACCAGCAAACGGGGTCAGGGTCAATGTCATGTCCTCTAACCCACTGTATGTGATGGTACGGACTGTGCGAGTGGGCACAGAGTTCAGCCACGACCATGTCCAGCAAAGTGACTATGAATTTGAGTGGAACGGATCAAACAATCACCATCTGACAGAGCCACAAAACGAGTCTGCCGTCAAACGACAGCTGAAAAAAATACTGCTGATCTACAGGCTCATGTCGCCGATTTATCACTTTTATCTGAAATTAAAAAACAGCGAAGGGTTAAATCGTAAAAATCCGGGCTTGTCATTGGTCAGTGTAAAAAATTTAATCGCCCCAACATCCCGCGCTTGACTGTGATCGCCGCATTTTGAGTGTTTGATGATTCTTAATGCGGCCAATTTCATGAGATCAATTTTCATGCCATCTGCCGTAATTTTCTTGAAAGCTTGCTTGAAAATTCTTCAATTTTTGAGCATAGTCCTCCTTTATTCACCAGTGACATGTATTTTCCGAAATTCAAAGGCAAAGAGGCTTTGATGTCATGCGCAACAGCCGCCATGAGCTCAGTTGACGTCCTTAGCCTGGATTCAAATAAATGGAAAAAATCCAAATTCCCGTAAAACGTTCCAATGCCAAATACGCCGGCATCGCCTAACCCCCACTTGGGCTTGATACACACTGTTGGATAAATCATTTCAACCGGGATTCCTGCTTGCCTGGCTTTGAGGGTCAAAATTTCACCTGCGTCGACCCGAGCATCGGCTTTTAACGAGGGTATGCCCAACTGAGCCCATAATTTTCTTTTTACTCCAAGAAACATAGGGCCTGCGTATATCTCACTCGACGAGGCACGATTTGAATGTTGAGCCAATCCGAAAATTTTGTTGTCATCAACAATTTCGAGCGCTTTTGCAAAAGCCGAAGACTTCATCGGAAATGCATCTATGTCGCAAAAGAAGACGATGTCTTCATCCTTTGATGCTTGAAGTATCCCGGTCATCCATTCCCCGTGATCTTTTTTATCCAGATGTTGTTGAATGATTTCAATTTTTAATGTGTCAAAAACATCCTTTTGACTTTTTATGATTTCAGCAGACATGTTTGACCAATAAAGTGAATAAACTTTATATTTTTTCATTTCATCACTTTCCCATTCTGAATATGGCTGTGTGACATGGGCAGATCGACCTTGCCGATCACCCCTTGACGTCACACTGACTTTGCGAAATGACCCGCAGGCCCAACATGCCACGCCATTTCAGCAACCGGGTCCAGGCCAGGTCATGCAGGTGGTAGCGCATGCCAACGGTGTTCCAGGCCAGACATTGCTTCAGGCAGCGCCACGTGAAGCGAAAGCCCAGCCAACGGCGCTGGCGCATGGGGTCGATGACCGAGTCTTGGCGGTCGTGCGTCACCCAGGGTTCATGGGTCACATGGGCATTCAACGTGGTCAAGGGCAGTGGCCAGTCGGCCAAGGCACAGATCCGGGGGGGTTGGGCCGCCAGCAATTGCTGTGCGGCTTTGCGCGTCACCCAATAGGCCAGGTTGTGATCCGCCCGACCGGCGCAGCGGCTGAGGGTGAAGGTGCCCAAATCCAGGCTTGACCCGGCATGCACCACCGTGCAACCGGTGTACATCAGCAGTATGTCTATACCCCTGTCGGGCAACGTCGCCAATGATCGCAGCTGGTTTTCAAACGCAGGGCCAGGGACGGCGTCTTCTTCCAGAATGACCGTGCTGGGCTCATCGGACGCCAAAAAATCGGCCAGGGCCTGCCGATGCGCCAAGGCGCAACCGATTTCGCCCGCATAGGCCAGGCGCCCCAGCCGTCGCGCAATGGCCTCTTGATCGCAAACCTGCGCCAGCGCCTCAGGCGGCCACCCCCTGACATCGACCCCATCGATGAACTTCCAGGGCGTCCCCAAGGCATTGAACCTGCTTTGGGCGCGTGCGCGCCTGGGCAAGCCTGTCATTGAAATCACACGCAGCCACATGGGGGCACTCAAGGGCACGGCCATCGCCCGGCGCCCGCGCACGTCTCAGTCAGCCAGCGGGTGGCCCACCCATTCGGGGCGCTATGGCTTGCGCCCGGCCAGGGCCACCGGTGGCAGTTCTGGGGGGGCGAGGCGTCGCCCTGGTCGTCTGTGACGAAGAGTTGATTGATTTTAGTCATATGGTTTGCTAAAAAATATTTTTATAATTATTTATTGCATTAAATATAAAAGAGGACTCTGGTAATGAATTCTTTGTGGTTAAAGCGCCTGCTCGACATCACGCTGGCGCTGGTGTTGCTGGTTTTGGTGTCCCCGCTGTTTATCGTGATCGTCTTGTGCCATTGGCAAGATCCTGGCCAGGCGTTTTATGTCCATCGTCGGGTCGGCAGGGGCCTGAAGCCCTTTGGTTGTTACAAATTCAGAACCATGTACCCCGATGCCGAGTTGCGTTTGCAGGGCCTGATGGCCCAGTGCGCGCAATCGCGCGATCAAATGCTGACCTACGGCAAGATCTTCAGTGACCCGCGTGTCACGCCTTTGGGCAAGATCCTGCGCCGCACCAGCCTGGACGAATTGCCGCAGCTGATCAACGTGCTCAAAGGCGACATGAGCCTGGTGGGGCCGCGGCCGGTCACGGCGGCCGAACTGGTGCATTACGGCGAGCAGGCCGGCCTGGTGTTCAGTGGCCCGCCGGGTATCACGGGTTTGTGGCAGGTCAGTGGGCGCAGTTTCAACGGCTACGAGCAAAGGGTGGCCTGGGATGTGTGGTACGTACAGCACCACAGCCTGTGGCTCGACTTAAAAATTCTGGCCAAAACCCCCTGGGCGGTGGTGCGGGGCCACGGGGCTTGGTGAGCAAAGGCGGCGCTGGTCAGCGGCCTCGGCCCATGCGTTACAACACCAGCGCCAGCAGGGCCGTGGCATCACCCGCAGGGTGATCGCCATGCCGCCACACCACGTCGGCCTGTTCGGGGGGCTCATAGGTGTCGCCTATGCCGCTCATTTGGGGCAGCAGGCCCTCTCTAGCCCGGCGGTACAGGCCCTTGGGGTCTCGCGATTCGCACACCGCCAGGGGCGTGTCCACATAGACCTCTAAAAAATGCTCTGGCCCGATGATGTGGCGCGCCAGCGCCCGGTCTTTGCGATAGGGGCTGATCAGGGCAACCAGCACCACTAGGCCGGCCTGCGACATCAACCGGGCGACCTCGGCCACCCGGCGCATGTTCTCGGCCCGATCCGCCGGGCTAAACCCCAGGTCCCGGTTCAGGCCCTGTCGCAAGGCATCGCCGTCGAGCACGCAACAGCCTTGGGCATGCGCCCTGAGCCCGTCGGCCAGGGCCTGTGCCAGCGTGGATTTGCCCGCCCCCGACAGGCCGGTAAGCCACACCACCATGCCGGCCTGAACCGGAGGCGGGCAAGGCAATGCGGGGTCATGGGTCATGGGTGGGCTCGGTTCTGGGAATGGCATAACAAGTAGCACAAAGTGAAAAAGAGATGTGCAGAAATACCGATCATTTTAAAACCATATAATACTAAAAATACTGATAATTAAATAAAAATAGATTGAAGTGAATGCGCAAAAAAGAGAGCCCGATACCCGATCGCGAGTGGTCTTTATCGGCCTTTCGCACAAGCCTAGGTCGAATGATCGACTTCTATCGCACTGGCCACGCCTATCGACTCGGGCAAGTAGTGCCGCCTGTAGTCGACCCCAATACTGTCGCCCCGACCCATCCGGTGGTGCTGGTCACTTGCGGGTTCGGTGGTGTCCGCTATCAGGAAGCCGCACAGCGTTTGGCAAGGCAGGCCCAAGCCCTCAACACCTTCACCGACATCCGCGTCTACACCGATTTGGCCCAGGTGCCCAACCTGAGTACCGCTTTGGCGGGCACCTTACAACAGTGGGCCGCCCGACACCCGCGCGGATGGGGGCTTTGGGCCTGGAAGCCCGTGGTGCTTGGGTGCGTCATGCAAACTTTGCCCGAGGGGGCAGAGGTGTTCTACATGGACGCCGGATGCGAAATCTCTCCTTTGGGCGGGCCCTGGTTCACCGCTTTGCGCCAGCACCTCTGGCGGCACGGTTGCCTTTTTTTTCACATGCCGTTTTTGGAGCGCAATTGGACCCACCCCATGGTGTTGCGCCACTTTCACAGGCCGCCAGACGATGGGGGGGGGCAAATCCAGGCGACCTGGTTTGGCTTGCTCAACACAGCCACCAACCGGCTGTGGGTGCAACAGTGGCAGCAGGCTTGTCTGTTGGACGATGGTCGGCTTTTGGCCCCCCAGGGGGCTGAACCAACGCCCCACCTGTGGGACCATCGCCACGATCAGTCGGTGCTCAGTTGCCTGGTCAAGCAACAAGGCTGGCCTACTTTGCCGCATCAAGATTTTTTCACCCAAGGGCTTTACTACCCACACAGCCCGGTGCTGCGTGTGCCTGTTCATGCTTTGCGCCAAGCGGGGCAAGACAGCCAACTCGATGTTTGGCTGGCCAGCAACCGGCCACCGTCGGCTTGGTCAAAGGGGTGGCGAGCCAGGTGGCACGCTATTGATTGGTTCAAGGCTTTAATCCGCCCCCTGATTTGGCACTTTAAGCAGGCACGGCATTCACGCCCCAAATCCTGAGCCGTGATTACAAAACCCTTTAGAAAAAAATAAATCGAAATAAATTATTTCAAACAGAAAAGTGAATTAAAGATATAAAATAATGCATTCAAACGAATCTTTGCAAACAAATAGTAGCAACCGTTTCGTCCTGCCTACCAAAAACACCAAGCACTTTTGCGCTCCGCGTAATTCACAACAACGATGTCAGCTTCACTCACCGTCTTTGTGGATGTGAAAGACAGTCTCGATGACCTGTTAATGACCGTTCTCAGCATTTTGGGTCAATCCGATCCTCTAGATCCTCCGTGGCAAGGCTATGGCCCCTATCGCTAAACGCATATGCCCTAGGCCTCAACATGACCATGATGCAAGACACCCTCCCAATTTCAACCGTGCGCGTGCAGGTTGTGATCGTGACGTACAACCGCGCCGACTGTTTGCGCACTGGCCTGGCCGCACTGCAGAGGCAAACCCACCCGATTGAGCGTATCTGGGTCATCAATAACAACTGCACCGATCACACCGCCGATGTCTTGCAACAGGCCCAAGACATGGGCCTGCCGGTGGTGGTCGAGCAAATGGCCCGAAATATGGGCGGTGCGGGCGGATTTGCACGTGGCCTTGAATTGGCCCGCACATACACCACAGACTGGGTGTGGGTCATGGACGACGATGTCGAGCCCGCCCCAAACTGCCTGGCACAGCTGATCGCAGCCAGCGATCGCTATGACATGCTGCAAGCGAATCGCTATCAACCGGATCAGGGGTTTATGACCGAGGTTGCCGAAATGAATTTCCGTATTCCTTGGGAGCGACTGATTCAAAGAATCGTACAGATCGACGATGCGTCTGATCAGCGTGTGCTGGACATTGCGGTCGCCACCTTTGAGGGCGCGATCATCCGGCATCACCATGTGGTCAAGCTGGACTTGCCCCAAGCCGAATTCTTTATCTGTGGTGACGACTGGGATTACAGCCTCAGGTTGGGCCACCGGGGCGGGCGCATCGGCTTGTGCGGCGCGGCCCATCTGCGGCGCATGTTGCCATTCAAGTCATGGTCTCCCTCCAATGAGCTGACGTGGAAAGATTATTTTTCTAATCGAAATCTATGTTGGTTAGAGGCCAGGCATGGGGGTCGGCTGTTCGGATGGATCCGTACGAACCTGAGGGCCTTACGCATGCTGGCCCATTGCATCATTCATCGCAAATCGCTCAACAGTTATCGCATCACGGGTCTTGTGTGGCTCGACGGGCTAAGCGGGCGCGCACGTAACCCCGAATGGCTGTTGGCCCGCTTCAAGTGAGCGGCATATTGCGCGGCGTGCTTTCGGGCACCCGTGTCATCCAGGTGTCGGGGGGCTTTTCCAAGCCCGACTCAGCCGACAGTGACCGGGCAAAAACAAAGCTGTACACAAAAGGAATCGACAGGGGACCGGCAATGACCGTCAGCAGCGCCACCAGGGCCATTTCACGCCATGTCAGCGGGTGCCGCAATGCAACCAGAACCAGCAGCCACAGCCAGACCAGCACCCCCCGAATCCAGCCGTAATTCAGCAACAGTTGGCTGAACAATGAATACGGCTCGTAGCTGGGCTGGGCGTACCAGATTTGCGCGTGCAAGACCGAGTTGATCACCGCCGAATAGCGCCTTGATCCATGGTCATTTTCGATCAGCTGAACCAGCACCAACAAATCATCAGCGCTGTATCCTTGCCCCAACAACTTCTGCACCAGGGCCAACGGCCTGGCGGGCACCACATCCAGCCAAAAAGCGGCCAGCACGACCAAGGCGCCCACGATCGTTGCCTGCACAGCTGCCCGCAGAGGAAGTATGGCCAGGGTACACAACAGCATCAATGACATGGCATAAATCCCTTTGTTCCAAAACAGCAGCAAGCCAAAGGAAAACGCCGCCAGCCACCAGCGCTTGGCCAAGGCAAACACATAAAACCCCAGCAGGGTCAGGGCCCAATAGCTGGCCTCGGTGGCCAATACAAATGCCCCGCGCTCCCCTTCGCTGGCGACACTCAACAAGTTTTTTACGTTGGTCAACTTTGCGGTGATTTTCAAGTTGAGCACATAAAAGTCAAGAGCCGTCAACACAGCGATGGCCAGCGCCAACTTTAAAAACCCCTTGTGGGTGGCGCGCTCAAACAGGCTGTGCCCCATCAGCAAAAAGCCGCTGAAAATCAACACTTCTAAAAAGTTGGAGGCCAAAATAGCTGTCCAGCGTTGGGGCTCAAACAAACCCACCCAAATGGACAGCAACGCCACAAAGGCGAAATAGACCAACTCCCGGGGGAGCAAGCGCCAGCGCAAAAAAAACAGCCACCACGGAAAGATGTCGTAGGGCATTGCCTTGATGGTGATGAAGTTGGCCAGAATCGACAGGTACCGGGGCATCAGCGCACCTCTGCCGATGTCTTGGGTGTGGCAACGGGTGACAGACGCCTGAACTGCCACGCCCGCGCCAGGCTTTGCCACGCGTAGCGTGCAAAGCACCAACTGGCCTGAGCCAGTGGCAGGCCAAAATCGTGGCGCAAATTGCGCCAGTGCCACCAGGCTGCCCGCAGCTTGTTGCCGCTGACCGATTGCGCGCCCAGGCGATACCGCACCAAGGGTTCACCAGACGGCACCAAATGCGCTTGGCCAACCTGGCGCAGCGCCTGATACCAATACACGTAGTCTTCGTGGCGCACCGCCGGAAAGCGCAATTGCCCTAAGATGGAGCGCCGCACCATGGCGCCAGACAAAACGATCGAATTACGGGCCAACAGATCAGGCAGGCCAATGCGCTTGGTTGGGCAGGCCAACTGGGTGCGGTAGGGGGGGCGGTCTTCAAAGCGCTCAGAGGCGCAATAACTGATCGCCCATTGGCCCTGCGCCATGGCCTGCCATTGGCTTTGCAATTTGTCGGGGTGCCAAAGGTCATCGGCGTCCAAAAAGGCGATGTACTCGCCCCGCGCCCGTGCCAGGCCATCGTTGCGCGCCGCGGCCGGCCCGCCGTTGCGGGGCCTGAACACACCCCGGATGCGCGGGTCGCGCCGCATCCAGCTGCGGATCAGTTCGCGCGTGCCGTCGGCAGAGGCGTCGTCGACCACCCACAGCTCCCAATGCGGGTGGGTTTGTGCCCGCACCGACTCGATCGCCGCGCTCAGGGTGGCGTGTGCGTGGTGCGCGGGCATCACGATCGAAATCAGGGGAGGGGGGGGCTGGCTCATGGCTTGGATCCAAAGTATTGGTCCACCAGCGCCTCGATCTCGGGCACGGGCTGGAAGGCGGCACCTTGGCGAAACAAGATCGACCGCAAACGCTGCGACCGCTTGAGCTGTTGCAGCAGCCCAAACCATTCGTGCTCGCGCAGCCAGAGCGCCAACAGCTTGCTCAAGCGTGCCAGCACCCGCGCACGTGGCACCATCTTGGCGTTAATGAAGTTGCTGCTCACCACGGGCAAGTCAGGCAAGCCCAGCAGGTCATAAATCTGGTGCAGGTTCTTTTGCTCGATCAGTTCAAACGGGATCACCACCAGGCGCTCGGCAAAATACTCGCGCAGCCGATCAATGTGCAGGCTACAGTCGCTGGCGTGGTACTTGCGGTCGGCCAATGCCCTGATCTCGGCCAGGTCGCGCCCTTTGCGCAACTCAAAATACAGCATCGACCGAAACAAATCGGCGTGGTTACGCTCGATGATGACGATCTTGGCCTGCGGGTTGTATGCCGCAATCCGCTCCAGCGCCTGGGGGTCCAGGTAGTACAGGTTGCTGAAATCTACCCGGGCGCAAGCCACGGCATCGGCCAGAGGGGCATACAGGTGGTCGTACCAGGCCAGGCCTTTGTCGTAATGGGTGTCAAAAAATGCCGGCTCTTTGATGCGGGGCACCTGCACCCGTTGGGTCTGCGCCATGACGTCGAACAGCCAGCTGGTGCCCGAGCGCCCTGGCCCGACAAAAAAAAGATTTGTTTTCATCGCAGATGTTTTCTGTAAAGCCAATGGTAGAAGTGTGGTGACACCACTTGCAGGAATCTCGATATGTAAAATTTCAAGCACCAAGCAAGTGAATACACACAATCATGAGTCGTGTAGGCGCAAGGCCGGTTTAGCCACCAAAAGAAGGCTACATTGGGTCGACCACGAAGCATCATGTTGCGTGCTGATAAAAGAGAACTATGCACGCAAAGGGCTCGACCGTGGTGCATTTGAGTCTCCAGAGTCCAGACGCTGCTTAGTCCGAAAAGCATCTGGCTCAAGTAGTCTTTGTGCCAGATCGATGCAGGGAGAGAGCATTGATAAGCCTCCTGCTTTTCGATAGAGCGCAATCGCATGCCATGCGCAATGCCTAACGCTGGTGGATACGCGTTAAGTCGGATGTATTGCGGGCCCAACGCTTGATCGCACATGAGACGCTCGGCTTCGGCAAACATCCGCATCACTTTGTCAGGCGACCAGCGCGTGGGGATCAGGTCGTTGAACCAAATGAAGACCAGGTCGGGTTGAGCAGTCTCCAGGGCACAATTCAGACAGTCCAGCCAACTGCCTTGCTCAGGGGCCGGCCCCAGGGCCTGGTCGTTCAGCCAAACTTGACCCTTTTTCACCTCAAGCAGGCCCCATTCGGTCAGGCTCTGCAAGGTGTTCAGAAACCGACGTACCTCCGGGTAGATGCCATGCGGATCCTCCTGCGTGAAATCGCAATACAACACCTTGTTCATGACGACCTCAGTCCTCGCAACCAGGGCCGCAGCCGCAGGGGCACCATCGCCCGCACCATCGTGGCCAGGCAGGCCCGGTTCCAGCGCTGTGGCCGGGGCGATATGCCCCGCTCTTGCGGCCCGGGGGTCAGGGCGGGGGCCGGGCCCTGGGCCACGGTGGCCGTTACCTGTTGGGCAAAGCGTGTCCAGGTGTACCGTTCACGCAATAAATCTGAACCGGCCTGCCGCACGGCTTGCAGGTCGGCATCCGGGGTGTGCTGGTACTGTTGCAGGGTTTGAACGGCTTCAATCACAGAGGTGGTGTCCACCGGCAGCACACCGGGTGTGCCCTCGTAGCCTGTGGTGGGGGCACACACCGGCACCAGGCCCCAGGCCATGGCTTCCAGCACGGCGGTGGGGCAGGCGTCAAAGGGGCCAGCCATCAACAAAAAATCGTGCTCGGCCAGCGCCCGTTGTGCCATAGGGTCGGCCCAGTTCATGGGGCCCAGCACATTCAAATGCGGGTAACGCCGCTTGGCCCCACGGCGGTGCGGGCCGATCCAGTTGATCTGCTGGCCCATGGCTTGCGCCAGTCGGTTGAGCACATCAACCCCCTTGCCGGGGTGGTCGTTGCCGATGTATAGCCAGCGGCGCTGCCCTGGCGGGGCCAAACGGGGTTTCAGCCGGGGGAAGTCGCCTGGGTCCAAGCCCAAATCCAGCTGCCTGATCTTGGGCGTCAGCCCGGCATAGCGGCTGTTCGCGAGCTGGCGCATCCAATGGTCCCCGCTGATCGCCAAAAACCAGTCGCAACTCACGATCAGGTCATCCAGGTGCCCGTGCTCGTTGGCGTCCAGGATGAACGGCTGCACCAAAACGCGCTGCTGCCACCCCGGCTGTCGCCACGACCAGCGCAGCGTACTGTAGGGGCACGGGTCGGCATGGCCGATCAGCACATCACCCGGCCGGGGCCGGATGCAAATCGGCTTTTGGTGGTCATACAGGCGCACCGGCCCCAGGGCCTGCAAAGCCTGCGCCAGCCGCACCCCGATCACGTGGGGCGGCGTGGGGCGATCCAGATGCGGGTAGACGATGTGGATCATGCCCACCCCTCAGGGCCTGGCCGCTGGCTACCGTGGACCACGCCTGGCTTCATGCACCTGTGTCCAATTTGGCGGTCTGGCCATAGCGCTCATAGCGGGTGTATTGAGACACACCGCCATAAGCCGAGCCCAATCGCATTTGTGCGTGGACATCGTTGAACACCACTTCGACCCGCGGGCTACCGCTTTGCAGCAGCCGCTTGGTCGCGCGCTCGATTTCCATCAGGGTGGTTTGCATGTCGCGCACCACCATGAGCACCGTGTCCATGCGCGACACCATGCTTTCGGCGTCGGCCAGCAGCAACACCGGCGGGGTGTCGACCACGATGTAGTCGTAGTGGTCTTGCAGTTCGCTAAACAGTTGTTGGGCGCGCGGGTTACGCAACAAATCGCCCGAGTTCTTCAGGGCGGGGCCGGCGGGCAACACATCGAGCCCGTCGATCACATTGCGTTGCACAAAGTCGATGCAGGGCCGTGATTGTTCAAGCGCGGTCGACAGCCCTGCGCCCGAGGCCAAACCAAAAATCTTGTGCTGGCTGCCCAGTCGCAAATCGGCGTCGACCAGCAGCACACGCCCATGCCCGGCCGCCGCCACCATGCTGGCCAGATTGGCCGACACAAACGACTTGCCCACCTCGGGCGTGGGGCCGGTGACCATGATCCACGAAGGTTTGCCAGATGTTTTCAGCATTTGCAGCGGCGTCAGCAGGCTTCGTATGCCCTCAATGGTCGGGCACATCGGGTCAGCCTTGGCCAACAGGCCTGAGCCTCGCGCGGCTGGGGCGCGGTTGAGTTTGGATTGGGTGCGGTTGTGCGGCAGATATGCGCACACCGTCAAACCCAGCACCTGTTCAATTTCTTCGGCCGACTGCACGTTGTTGCGAATGATGATGCGCATCATCAGGTAAAACAGGCTCAGCAAAAGCCCCACCAGCAGCGATATCGGCAGAACAACAAGGTGTTTGGGTTTCACAGGCTCTTCGGGCACGCGCGGGGCATCGATCAGCCACACTTTGCCCACTTTGCTTTCTTTGACCATCCGCATTTGCTGCGAGTTGCCCAGCACCAGGGCATACAGCTCGGACAATACCTTGACATTGCGGCTCAGGGTCAAGGCTTGTGGTTCCAGCTTGGGCAAGCCTTTAAGTTGCCCTTCGAGCTCGTTCACTGTTTTTTGTGCGTCTTTGATGAGGTCATCGATCACCCGCATTTGCGGGTGTTGTGGCGCCAGGGTGCCCGCCACCTCGATTTTTCTTTGCTGCAATTCATTCAGTTTCACCCAGGCCGCGACCATTTGGGTCAACAGAGTCTTGCCCGACTCGGCAAAATCAATGGCCCCGTGTTTCGACTTGAACTCGCTCAAGTTTTGTTCGGCTTGCTCCAGTTCGGTCAGGATCTGGGGCAATCGCCGGTCGCCAAACTGCAGCAGCCTCTCGGATGCTTCTGACCGGCGGTCGCTGTTCTGTTGCAGGTAACTGTTGACGACCTCGGTCAAAATCCGGGCGGTGGTGCGGGGGTCGTTGCCTTCCAGAGCCACACCCATCACGCCCGACTGTCTGCCGACTTCGCTCAGGGTCAGGGCTTTTTGCAAATCTTCGGTCGTTTCCAGCACAGACCACTGCTTCACGACGTACTGCGTGCCGGGCAAACCCATCAGTTCACCGACCTCCAACACCACCCGCCCTGTGGGGGTGCTGATGACGCTGGGCTTGCCCACCACGCCCTGATGCACCTGGGGCTCATGGGGCAATTGAAAACTGTAGCGGCCTTCACCCAGGGCGGTCAGCCGCAAGCGGGTCTCAATCAAGTCTGGCGGCACTTCAAGCTGCCTGACCCGTATATGCTCATCGCCCCAGGCATAGCCCCACAGCAAGCGATAAGAGGGTTCAGGTTTGTCTTTCAGGGCACCCCCCCAGCGCGCCCAGGCGGCACCCAACACCGGCACCCTGACGGGTTGGGCCTCGATCTGAAGGCCCAGGCGGCTGACCACCTCGCCCACCACCCGGCGCGAACGGATCAACTCGATTTCGGCGCTGGTGTTGGGCCTGCTATCGGGCAAATTTAAGCCGCTGAGGCTCAGCAACGATTGCACGTCCGACGACGTGACACCCTCGATCTGGATCAGCGCATTGGCCTCGAAGACCGGTTCGGCCAACAGGCCATACAGCACGGCCAGCACCACCATCAGGCCGGTGATGGCGCTCACGGTCTTCAGATTGGCCAGCGCCAGGTTGGCCAACCGGGTCGGGGTGAACAACGACAGGTGAAAGCCGGTCTGCGCTGAGGAGGAATTGGGTGGGTTCATGTTGATTGCAACGGGTCGGTGGGGTTGGGGGCCAGATGAGCCCGCCAGGACTGCAAGCCCATTTCGATTTGGCGAACGACTTCGGCAAAAAAGGCAGGGGCTTGGCCAATCGGGTCCGGGATATCAACGCCTTCAAAATGCCCCAACCTGACGATCTTGTCGCTCATGGCGGGGTGTCGGTTTCGCAGGTTGTCTTGTTGCAGCCGGTCCATCACAAAAATCAGGCTCGCCCGGTCGCACAGCACGGGGTGCAAGGGTTGCGAGCGGTGCTGGCTCAGGTCCAGCCCCCGCGCCGCCATCAGTCGCACCACCTCTGTATGCGCCGACAGCCCCGGCAAAGCACGCCTGCCTGCCGACAGCACCTTGCAAGACGCAAACATGCGTTGCCCCAGCACGGCGACCACCGGGCTGCGGCAGACATTGGCCTCGCAAATCATCAGCAACACATCAGACATGTCAGAGCGGTTTCTTGGGGGTTGGCGCATCAATTGAAGATGTTCTTGCCGGTTTGGCCTGCCCCCAGGCTGGGGATCAACAGGTTGATCACGCGATTCCAAAGGGCCAACGGCGCGGCGTCGACGTACACGATGTCGCGTGCCTGCAATTCAAAGCCATCGGCCAAGGGCAAGAGCAGCGGCGAGTGAGCGTCAAGGTGAAACGCCTGCACCCCGCCCGGTCGTTTGCGCACCACATAGATTTGTCGCGGGTCAGATGTGGTGCTCAGCAGGCCACCCGACTCGGCCAAGGCTTCATTCAGGGTCAGGCGCCCGTTGCGGGTGGGCACCATGCCGGGTTTGACCACTTCGCCAAACACCGACACCTTGGTTTCTTCTCTCGGGGTCACCCGCACCATGTCACCCGGGCGCAACAAAATGTGACCGGCGCTGATGCCCGAGCGCTGCAGGCCGGGCAAGTTCAATTCGGTGCGTTGGTGGTCGCGCACCAAAACCACCGCACTGCTGTCGCCCAACGGGGTGATGCCTCCGGCGCGCGACAAGGCCTCGGCCAGAGTCAGGGGGCTGTCGTTCATGACCAGCATGCCCTGGGTGCGAACCTCGCCCTCCATGTATACCTTGTTGCCCCGATAGGCTTGCACCCGCACCGTCAGCTTGGGGTTTACATAGTGGCGCGACAGCGCCTGTGTCAGCCGGGCCTGGGCTTGCGCTTCGGTCAGCCCCGCCAGGGCGATCAACCCCACATACGGAAACTGGATCATGCCCTCGGCATCCACCGTGTAGCCCGACGGGACGCTGTTCGCGTCCGGTGTGGAGCCCCCCGGGATAGACGATAGGTTCAGCGCGGGCACGTTCCACACGATCACGGCCAGCACATCGCCCGGGCTGATCAGGTAGCGCCACTCGGCTTGCTTTTTCATCAACAGGGGCTCGATCGCCGGATCGGTCTTGGCCGTCAGGCTGTTTTGTTGGTCCAGCCAGGGCAGGGAAATCTGGATCAGATCAACGTCTGGCCGTGGGGCAGTGTTGCTGGCGTCAGGGGTTGCTTTGGCGTTGGGGGCCAGCTTCCAGCCGGGGGCGTAAGCACAACCAGTCAAACAGAGTAAAAGCAGCCATGGGGTGGCACCGTTGCGCCAGAACCTGTGCCAGCGCAAAAGAAAGATGGAGATCATGGGCATGAAGCGTGAGTTTCAGTTGGGTGTCAGGGCTCGTGACTGCACGGCGCATCCGTTCTGGCTTAGCGTGATGTCGCTCCGTACCAGATTGACCCCATGGGCCGCTTAGCAAGTCGTGTGCGGCACCATTGACGGTCTGGTGACCGGCCGAAATTTTCTCAAGTCCCACGCAAGCGTCCGAAAAGATCATTCTAAAGTATATGTTATGCAAATTTAAATAGCTATTAAAATGGATATTTTTTCTTGGTAATTTATATGAAAATATTCATACAAACAATTGTCAGGTCAAAAAAGACGACAAATTTGAGCTAAATCCGGAATTTGGCCGTACAGCGCTCTGATCCCAATAGGTGAAGTGGGTTGACGCTGCACGCGCTTGATTGGATGATGAGGTCGTAAAGAATGAAGCGGTGATCAGCCATATTGAGCTTCCTAGGACTTCTGGCGACCATACTGGTCATCTAATCGCACGATGTCATCTTCGCCCAAATAGCTGCCCGATTGAATTTCGATGATCTCCAAGGGCACTTTACCCGGGTTGCTCAAACGGTGTTTTTCGCCCAGGGGAATGAAGGTTGACTGGTTTTCGGTCAGGGTCAGGGTCTGTTCGCCATTGACGATCTGCGCTGTGCCTTTGACCACCACCCAGTGTTCGGCGCGGTGGTGGTGCATTTGCAGGCTCAGGCTGGCTCCGGGCTTGACCATGATGCGCTTGACTTTAAAACGCTCACCCTCGTCGACCTCAAGGTACCAACCCCCCCCAGGGGCGATGCACCTGACGGTGCAGCTCCCCCTCGACACGGCCTTGGCCCTGCAACTGGCTGACCAATTCTTTGACGCGCTGGCTGTCTTGTTTGGTGGTCACCAACACGGCGTCTGCCGTCTCGACGATCATCAGGTCACGCACCCCCACCGCACACACCAGCCGATGGTTGGCATGAATCAGGTTATTTTGGCTGCCGATGGCCAGGGTGTCGCCAACACGGGCGTTGCCATCGACATCTTTGGGCAAGGTGTTCCAGACCGCGTCCCAGGCGCCCAGATCGGACCAACCGGCGTCCAGCGCCAGCATGCGCAAATCGATCCCGTGCCGGGTGCAATGCTCCATGACGGCATAGTCAATCGACTCGGAGGGCACGGCGTCAAAAGCCTTGGCGTCGGGCCGCACAAAGGTTTGGTCTTGTTGCCGTTGATCCCAGGCCTTTTGGGTGGCCTGCAAGATGTCGGACCTCAATAGGCCCAGGGCCTTCAGCCAGACCGATGCCCGCAAGACAAACAGGCCAGCGTTCCAAAAGTAACCGCCATCAATCAGGTAGGTCTGTGCCGTGGCCAGGTCGGGCTTTTCGACAAAACGCATCACCTGGTGCACGCCCTTGCCCATGGCATGCGGCTGCGCCTGAATGTACCCGTAGCCCGTCTCGGGGCGATCCGGGGGCACCCCGAAAATGACGATCGAACCCTGAAACGCCACCTCAACCGCTTGTCGTGCGACGCTTACAAAGGCATCGACCTGCTCGACCACCTGATCGGCGGGCGAGACCATCAGCACCGGGTCTTCGCCCTGGGCCATGGCCGCCAAAGCTGCCAGCGTGAGGGCTGGCGCCGTGTTGTGAGCAGAGGGCTCGAGCAGCAGGCGGAGCGCACCCGACTGGGTTTCGCGCCACTGCTCCGAGGCCAAAAACCGGTGTTCTTCGCTGGTCACCACCAGTGTCTGGCTGACCGTCAGTTCTTCATCCGTCAAATCAGACATCCGCTGGCAGGTCTGCTGGAACAGGCTTTGCGAGCCAGTCAGGCACAGAAACTGTTTGGGAAAGCCCGAACGGGACAAAGGCCACAGGCGACTGCCAGAGCCGCCGCACAAAATGACAGGGATGATGTGTGTCATTTGAAGATCAATCTGCGATAGATTCGGAGCATTTCAGATGGCATTTTTTAAACGGAACAAGGCGCTGAATTCAGAGCCTCAATTCATTAACCGCGCCATGCGAACCTGGGGGTCAGGGACTGTCAGTATTTCTGTGTGTGAGGCGGTTGGGTGAATTGGTTTTGGATGGA